>NZ_FONE01000087.1 GCF_900112825.1 Nitrosomonas sp. Nm166
GACCAGTTCGTCCAGTCGCTGGCGGAACAGGTCATTACTCTTTTGCGTGCACGGCTTTGGCCCCATCTAACCCTCGCTAAATTTGCAGGAAATTGCAGCAATTTTACCAAAAACTGGTGAATTTAATTGCCTTAATTCATCAATTCATCACACAGAATCAGAATGTTATGGATTGTTCAGACTGAACTAAGTAGCCTCACTTTAAGCGTATTTCTTGATGTACCAGTCAGGCGCAGTTAGCGCGGCAAGCTCAATAGTCTTTACCTTGATGGGCATCGTTTGAACGTTGTTTGGAACAGAGATATCAATGCCGTAGGCGAGCAAGGCTTTCCGATGGGTATAGAATTGAGATTTCTTTAATTGAATAGGAAAGCCATATTTCCAACTCACATAAGTCGCTCTAAGATGTTTTGGTAGGTCATTGAAGTTCTCATATTTCACATTTTCCAGTCTTTGTAATTGGGTTCTGTTCATATAAACCTCTATTAATAATTGATCTGTGATAGCCCCTAAAAAAGCTAGACCGTTTTGTAGAAGAAATCGTGATTTGAGCGTAAACTCTTCTCGGATGACTCCGAGTGATTCGCAGAATTGAATAACTTCATTAGAAACATGCTGACCGGATTTTTTGGAACGGTGTTTTTTGAGTTCAGTCGTTTTGTAGTAGAGCTTGCCGTAGACGTACTTGGAGCCTTGGCCATATTCAACTGTTGCGCCATTCACGGATAAGGAACCCTTTTGCTGGCCGATGTGATGATCTGCCATGTTGCGGAGTAATGCTTCAGAGTCGATCATTGAGCCGGTGACATAATTGCAGGTTATGTCTATACGGCTGACTCTGGCGCCTATCCATGTCCAACCGGAATCAGCAAACCTATAAAGTTTTCTGGCTGTAAAAGGCGGCAAACCTAAGGTTTCCAGCAAGGAGTTAATACGCTTGATGCTGTCAGCAAAAGTGAAGCCGAAAAGGTTGTCCTGTCGACCATAGCGCGAAATATTGCCGGAAAATTCCACTTGGCGACCATCACAGCGCACCTCTACCCTGCTATCAAAACTTCTTTCCAATCCTTGCCGTGTATCAACCGTGTATTCAATCTCGCCATCAGAATCAATGCGCAGTACCCGGCCACCGTTAATGATTGGAAGCTTGCCGCTGTCGTGGACTTGCCGAATCGTCAGGTAGTCAACAAAAACAGGGTGTCAATCAACATTCAAAAATTATCACCTATCAACATCTAAAAGTTTCCAGTTAAGAAGTGGCGCAACTTAAATTTCGAGTGCTTTTTTGCGATGTTTGAATCGATAAGAATCGTTACCGGTTTCGAGGATGTCGCAGTGATGGGTAATGCGATCGAGTAGAGCTGCGGTCATTTTTTCATCTCCGAAGACCTGGATCCACTCAGCGAAATTGAGGTTATTCCATTTCTATTTCATAAGTGAAATAAGAGACGTAATTTATGAAAGGAAGTGTTGTGATGGCGCGTATAGCGAGTGGTAAAGAACTGTTAGATCAGGAAATTTATTAGTTAATTCAATAACTTATGAAATAGAATTTGAATTAGTGGTAATAATCAGAGAGGTCTTCTCATACAGCTGGCTGATGAGATGAAATAGCAAAGCGCCACCGGATTCCGGGAATGGCAGATAGCCCAGTTCATCGAGGATAACGGCATCGATCTGCATGAGTCGCTTGGCCAGTGAACCCGATTTGTCTTGTTGCTTTTCCTTTTCCAATTGATTGACCAGATCAACGGCATTATAGAAACGCACGCGTTTCCCCTGATGGATCGCTGAAACAGCCAAAGCAATTGCCAGATGGGTTTTGCCGGTTCCTGTACCGCCGCCTACAAAAATAAGATTGTTTGCCTGAATCATGAATTCACCGGTAGCTAGTTGTTCTATGCGCCCCTTGGTCAAAGGATTTTCCGCCCAGTCAAAATGAATCAAATCGCGATGATGTGGAAACTTGGCAGCATGTAATTGGTAGTTTAGGCTACGTGTCTTGCGATCTGCCTGTTCAGCAGCGATCAACCGATCCAGCCAGATTTCTGGCATAACCGGCTTTTGTCGTGTATTTCCTTCAACCTGCCATTCCTGCCAGGCGGCAGCCATGCCGTGCAGATGAAGCGCCTTGAGTTGCGCATGACGATCAATGGTCATAGCGCGTCCTCCGCAAACTGTCGTAGCGGCTGCAGTCGGCTTTAGGTTCGATTTGCAAGGTTGGTGTAAGTGATACTTCGTAGGGTTTTGGGCCGTGCCACTTCACTTAAGCGACGCATTTCATTCATGACAATGGCGGCGGCAATACTGCCTGTTTGCAAGATCAGATCGCACGCAACCTCCAGCGTTTCAAGGCCGACATCACCTAATGCTCTAGCCATCAGCAGCAGTTCGACAAACGCTCTATCACCTTTATCTTGTTTCAAGATACGATCCCGGACTATCCGAATGGGTGTTGGCAAAGCCCATTTAACGGTTATGGTCAACCTTAATCAAACAAGTACTGGAAACCCGCAGGGTCTTTTCTACATAACCATCAAATACAGCTTTGACAGGAATGAGTAACGCTTTTTCTTCAACAAAACAATCGGCAATGGTGCGTCCGGTTTGTTCCGGGTGCTTACGCCCTGCCAGCTCTTCGCAACGTACAGCCAGCCACGCATTGAGTTCAGCGAAACTCTCGAACCGAGGAGTTGGCGTAAATAGCCATTCCCTGACATTGCCGACCTGATTCTCAACCTGCAAACATTCGAACAATCGTTGCGCTGTTCTGCGTTGACGTTTGGGTAACTTAGCATCCCGCTCCAGCCAATCAGATAATTGTGCTTTAAAAGCACCTAATTTCGGTGTTGGTTGAGTTTTACGTTGGTATATCGGTTCCGCCTCACTCTTTAATGCCTTGCGAACCGTTTGACGTGAGAGATTCAGACTATTTGCGATCGCACTGATGCTTTCTTTACTCACAAAATGTCGGCGTCTGATTTCATTCAGCTATATGCTCTATTGATATACTCCAAGGTTCTCCGACTAAACGCCGGATTTTCTCATCCATAGGGTGGAAACTTTTCAATGTTGATTTTACCCTTTCCCTGGTAATTTTTGCATGTTGATTAACAACATTGAACCAGCAACGAATTACGTAACGTAGTATTTTTGTATCAGGCAGTGGTGTGCGTTCGATCTGGTTACGGCATCAACTGGCCAACTTCAAACATCAGCTTGCTGCACTGGAAACCAAAATCGCCGGTGAAGGCATCATTCTGAGTGATGCACAAATCGCAGCATTGGA
Organism: Nitrosomonas sp. Nm166; assembly: GCF_900112825.1. Lineage (GTDB taxonomy): Bacteria > Pseudomonadota > Gammaproteobacteria > Burkholderiales > Nitrosomonadaceae > Nitrosomonas. The sequence goes on from NZ_FONE01000087.1 coordinate 3,290, forward strand.
GAAGAAGAAACAGGATGATATCGCCAGTGGTGAAATAGAAATGATGCACTGGTTACTTGGGTGCACAGGACACCTTCTATGTGGGAAATCTGAAAGGTGTCGGGCGTATTTATCAGCAAACTTTCATCGATACTTACTCCAAGGTCGCGATTGCAAGCTCTACACCACCAGAACACCGATAACCTCAGCTGATATCCTGAATGACAAGGCGTTACCATTCTATGCGACATGATTTGCCCATGCT
>NZ_FONE01000093.1 GCF_900112825.1 Nitrosomonas sp. Nm166
TTTAACCGTTCCATCGCTACCTCAAGTTGCTCCGTTCCACTTGCCTTCCGTGCCATGATGACCTCTACCAAAGGTAAAGGCTTATATTATTACTGCTTCTATCTGTAATTGGAATAACAGAGCGGCAAGTGCGCAATATCGTAGCAAGCCAGGATGATAACCAGATGGAATTGTTTTAAGAAGATGACAGACGACAAAAAAATAACTGATCTTTCAGTGGCAAGGTTCGAGAAACATACGAAATTAATACAATTAATTGATAACAGATATCAATCTATAAGTCCTGAAAAATGCCATCACCGAAGTTTTCTGATTGATGACAAAAAAGTTCAGGTTGAATGCAAAGATTGTGAAACTTTAATGAATCCCATGTACGTGCTCCAAAAATTGTGCACTGATGAAAGTCGGTATATGCAGGAGAAAAAACGCTATATCGCGCTATTGAGAGAGCTTAAAAAGAAAAGCCGTACCAAGTGCAAGCACTGCGGGAAATTCACGGACATCCGGTTATGAGATGTCCGGAGGGTTAATCCGGACATCGGTTGGTATGAAAGGCACTATTTCTGTGCCGTTTTTAATATCGGACACAAACAGAAAAAACTTTAACGATTTTTAACAAAAGGAAAAACCATGAAGCGCACACCGTAAATAATGAATATGAGTATCCGATTTAGAGAGCTTATTTTTTATAAACAACAGGAGTTTTTGAAATGAAATTAATTCCGGGCGCAATTGCAGTATCCATAGCAATCTCAGGGTGCGCCGCGCTTGACCCCGCTCAGCAGCCAGTTAATTACCAGCACGTAGTTGTTGATCCGACGGTATGCCAGAAATGCGATTACGCTACCGATATTTATCAATGCAACAACATCGCGCATCACAATACAAATTATACGGGTAATGCTGTAGGCGGCGCGGCAGTAGGCGCGGCAACCGGCGCAATATTCGGCGCTATACTCGGAATAGACCCCGGATTAATGGCTGCTGCAGGTGCGGCTGGCGGTGGCATTGGCGGTCTTGGCAACGAGGCGATGACAGTGCGGCAAATGATAGTACGCTGTATGCAAGGGCGTGGGTACAGCGTTTTAAGATAACCGGTTCTCAGTTTCTTTAAAAATAAGGGAGATAAAATGAAAGGTGGATCAAGAAAAATAATAGCAACTATGCTCTGCATAGCCATGACGCAATATGGCTGCGCGACATCATCCAAGGACATCGCGGCATCCTACGCATCGCCGATGCAATACAACAATTACGACTGTGATCAACTAACCGCAGAATCACAACGTATACAAGCCCGTGTTAGCCAGCTTGGAGGGCGGCTGGACAGCGCAGCATCAAATGATAAATGGCTTGTCGCTGCTGGTGTATTGGTCGCATGGCCGATCCTTTTTGCAGTTGGGGGAACTAAGGGGCAGGAAGCTGAATATGCGCGACTGAAGGGCGAATACGATGCAATACATCAATCAGCGGTAATGAAAAAATGCCCGGGAGTAATAACTACTCCGCAGACTACTACTGTAAAGGTGGAAGAACCAATTACTGAAGCTGCAGCCGATCCCAAAAAATAAGGAGATAGCTTGTAGGGGCGCATAACCTGCGCCTTGGTGGTTATATGTAAAGGAAAAGCGGTTTTCCTTTACATATGAGCATCGAAATGTAAATAAAATTTATGGGACAAATAAACTACAGCCAGCCAAAACCCTTAGCCATTAAACCAGCGAGCCCAAGCGCGGTGGCGATAATTGCGGAGAATAGGATGCGGAAATTAGACTCATCAACTTTGCGCAAATCTTTAATATCAACGCGCAAATCCTTGATGTCGATTTTGATATCCCGGATATCTGATTCAATGTGCGAAACAGAAGCCTCTAGTCGAGCAACGCGCGACTCTATGCCGGAAGGCGGTGGAACATCGCCTGAATTACCGCCACGTTTGGATAAACGCTCATTACGCGCGGAAATTTCAAGGTCTGACAGCCTGCCATCAATTTTTATTGGCTCAACCATTTTTAACCGCCTTCATGGTTTCTTCCAAATGGGTGATGGCGTTTTCAACAAGTGGCTTTACGCCCTCTGGCTGATGTTCTTGTGGCATGTTGGCAATAAGGTGCAAAGCGCGAATAATTGCGGCTTGCGCCTCAACGATATGAGTAATTGCGTCTTTAGTGTTTTGATCCATAAAAATAATTATGAATTAAAACTGAATTATTGACAACAGTATCAAATCGGGTGTATGGTTCGCGCAAGTGCTCAAAACACGAGTTGCAAAAGGCGGATACCGCGCCCGACAGTTGTGGTTTTTTTACGCCCATCGTTTTTGATGGCCGGGTGTGTGGCTAATAAAATAGCGGCTTGCCGCGAATATGCCCGCCGACCTTTTGCCGGTTTTGAGCACCTGGCCGCCTATGGCCTGCGTAGGAAATCCATCAAAAGGAGCAAAAGATGACAAATCAACTTATCCCCACCTTTACCGGCGAACTGGCCGGAGAAACTCAACCACTGGTCAATGCCCGTGATTTGCACGGTATACTGGAATCTGGTCATAAATTTGCTGATTGGATAAAAGAGCGCATCGAAAAATACGGTTTTATTGAGAACGAAGATTACCGCTTCACAAATTCCCGAAGCGGAAATAATCAAGGACTTAGGCGTTTTCTACCAGGTGGCAACCGGATTGATTACCACCTATCCCTGGACATGGCCAAAGAACTCGCCATGCTCGAAGGCAATGAAAAAGGCCGTCAAGCCCGCCGTTATTTCATCCAGATGGAAAAGCTCGCGCGCCAGGAAATCCCGGCTGTATTTCGCCGTCAAAGCGAGGCCCGCCCGTTCCAGGTTGAAACGCTGCAAATGGAGCGCATGAAAGAAGCCCTGCTCAAAGCTTACCCAAGCTGGAGGAAAATCAAACGCTATTTTGAAATGGGCTTAACACAAAAGGAAATCGGCAGGCTTATCAGAAAAAGCGAAAGCACCGTGCGCCGGTCGTTAGACAAGATGACCGCCTGTGGCGTGATCAACCGTACGATCAACCCGCTACTCTCAGCATATGGCAAACGCGGCAACCAAAAACGCTTGGCATTAATGGGAGGCAACCATGTCCACTAGAGCATTCTGCACTTAAATAGAGTCGATAAGGATTCTCAAAGGATGAGATATAGTTGATGATCTTGCTATGAGGAGGTGACATATGCCAAAACCCTTATCGAATGATCTCAGGAAGCGTCTGATCAAGGCGGT
>NZ_FONE01000017.1 GCF_900112825.1 Nitrosomonas sp. Nm166
AGCTCAAAGCATCGACTCGATCAGACCGTATCTCACCGCGACCCCTTCGCGAAATACGTCGCACACTTTTTTATAAAGGCACGCTCCATCTTCACGTTGGTTTGGCTTTTCTGTTCATCAAATTCAAAAGAAAACATGGTATAAAAAGTATACCATTATTAGAGCAAATGCTGTTTTAGGAGACTTTAAGTGAGCAGAAAAGGCATGTAAGAAAGAGCAGTTTTCCATTTTTCTAGTTAGTCCCTGTATGTTATAGTAAAAACGGCTTGCATGACACCACACCTATTAAACGCTATGTGGGAGGATCAGGATGATAAAAACCAAGCTTGAGATGCGCGCGGCGATTGTAGATACAGCTATTGCCATTGCTGAACGTTCGTCATGGGAAGCGGTTCGCCTGTTTGATATCGCTGCTGAATTAAACATTTCTCTGGATGATATCCGTCTTTATTTCCGCGAAAAAGAAGATCTGATCGACGCCTGGTTCGATCGGGCTGACAGCAGAATGCTGAAAGCGACAGAAACGGTAAACTTTTTGTCATTGTCTCCGCGGCAGCGTTTACATCATCTCATCATGACCTGGCTTGAAGCATTGGCTGCGCATCGCAAAGTAGCGCGGCAGATGATCGGCGCCAAACTGGAACCCGGCCATATACATATCCAGATTCCGGCCATCATGCGCATCAGTCGCACCGTACAGTGGATACGTGAAGCCGCGCAACGCGATGCCACATTTGTACGCCGCGCGCTGGAGGAAACCGCTCTGACCACCATTTATCTGGCTACCTTTGCGCACTGGATGCAGGATGAATCAGAAAATTCACAGCGCACGCGTGACTTTCTGGATCGCAACCTGCGATTAGCTGAATCGCTGGATCATATGATTTATGGAACCTCGCGCAAAGAAGCCGCAACAGGATCCCGCGCAGAGCCTAGACCCATTCGTGAGATCCCGCCCTCCGTTAAACCTTCTCCACTGGCTGCGCCCACCGCATCGGAAACGCACATAAACCCTTACTAAGCATGGACCCGCTCACACACGCATTGAGCGGCGCTTTGCTGGCGCGGGCTGCAGCTCCGTCGTCATCGCAATCGCGTGCCGGAAAAACCGATCTGCCATTACGACTGCAAATTGCCGCAGGTTTTATCGCTGCAGCGTTTCCTGACGTGGATTTTGCCCTGCGCCTGATTGATACGCTGACCTATCTGAACTGGCACCAAGGTCCGACACATTCTCTGGTTTTGTTGCCGTTATGGGCATGGCTATTGGCCCGGCTGTTTTCATGGCTTACCCGAGGCCGCTATGCCTGGCAATTATTTTACTTGCCCGCATGTCTGGGCATTACCATTCATATTGCTGGGGATTTGATTACTTCATATGGATTGATGCTATTTACGCCCTTTTCCACTGAACGTTTTTATTTGTCATTTGTATTTGTTATCGATCCCTGGTTCAGCCTGATCATCATCGCCGGCCTGATTGCTTCCTGGTGCTATCCACAATACAGAATTCCGGCGATCGTGGCATTGGCGGTACTATGTGGTTATGTGATCTTTTTATCCACTTTGCACCAGCAAGCTGTCAAAATCGCCACTCATCACGCCGATGCAGAAGTCATGCCACAAGCGCAAATCAGCGTACTGCCGCAACCACTGTCGCCGTTTCACTGGAAAATCATCATCCGCCAGCATGAAACCTACCACCTCGCGCACGTCAACCTGCGGCAATCCGGGGTTGAACAGCAAACCGATACTGATACCTGGCGGCTAGCGAGAATGGCTGCCGCCTATCGCCCTATCGCAGAAAATAACTGGCAAGTTCAGCAACAATTCGGTAATAGCCCAGCGAACACACAGCTTGCCCGTGAAGCCTGGCTTGCTCCCACCTTTGCATCGTTCCGCACCTTTGCCCAGTTCCCGGTATTGGAACGTATGGATATTTCAGAAAAAGATCTATGCGCCTGGTTCTACGACCTGCGCTTCAAATTCCCGGAATTGCCACCTTCTTTCCGTTACGGCGTGTGCCGGCAGAATGGTCATTCTGACTGGCAGATGTTCAGGCAGCGGGGATTGTTTTATATTGATTGAATGAGTTATTTCACGCGGGAACAAAAGAAAAATTTATAATAGTAAAATTATAAGTGGAAATAAGCAGCGCTGTTCAATCAATAATCTTTTTAAATTTAACTAAACATACTGAACACCATGTTTTGGCTCATTCGGCATCGCTGGTTTGCTGGGATAGTAGTTTTACTCATTATTGTCGGATATTTCTGGATTAGCTCTCCTGGCAAAGTTGTCGTCAGAATCGATGGCGCTTTGATTGGAATTCAAAATGACATTCGCGAATTTCTACAAAAAGATTCCTTCTGGAAGGATCAACTCTACTTTGCCAATCGAGAGCAGGAAACTCTTCGTACACAACCAGAGCGGGACCAGAAACTGCGTATTCAACTTGATCGAATGATTCACGAAAACCGCCAATGGATGGAACAGTACTATCGAGACAATCCCAGTTCACGACCTTCACCAGCAACAATGCAGTCAAACGCTCTCCGGGAAATGGCTGATCGTATCGAACAAGCAGAATTGGATCAAATACTTGATCAAATTCGCCGGAAGCGGATAAATGAACTTGATCTTATTCTTCAGGTTTGTAAACATCGTGCCAAGTAAGTTTTATTTTGTTCAAGTATGTAAGATGCAATTTTTATTGCAATGAATAAAAGCACCCTATGCTCTATGCTACATATATCTTGCAGATTGTCACAAAAATATATACCGGCTAATTTCTTGCGCAAACCGGAGGAAATCCTGTAAAGAATTATGGCAAATTGCGTACACAATTTCCCAGTTGATGGCTTCATAGTTGTGCACTGCAATGTTTTTAAAGCCAATCGCCTTTTTTAACTGTTCGCGAGTATCCAGCGAAATGGCGCCCAGTTCGTGCAATATTGTGAAAACTTCTCCCATGGTTTGTGGGGATGGTTTATTGGCAGCACTGATGATGTGGCTGCCGATATCGACACAAAGTTGTACAGCCCGGGTGAGGTTGATAACCAGGATATCCTGCAGATCCTGATCCTGAGTCAAGAGATTGATATTGCCCGGCATTTTATCCTCGATGCGCTGAGCAGCGCCGCAACGATTCCATTTTTTCGACAAGAATCACTTGATCCATCGATTACGTCTCTCGGTCAGTATGCGCTGGTGCAGTGGAAGAAAGTCGGCGACGTTCAGCAAGTGCCGGGTTAACAAATTGGCATAGGTGGTATTGTCGCCAATCAGCCGGACTCCCTTGAATGCCAGACCGGTAATGGGTTCTGGCACGCGGTACAGATCGACAATATCGACCGGGCGGCCGAATTCGGCGCCGATAGTCTGCATCAGTTGCAGTTTGAAGTCCGCGCTGAGCGGTGTTTGCGCCAAAATACCCAGATCGATGTCGCTATCCGGGCGCGCGTTACCGGTTGCCATTGAGCCAAACAATAGCGCCAGCTTAATCTGTGGGTATTGCGATAGTAATGCGGTTAATCGGCTAAGCACCCGCAACCTTTCCCCAGGAATCGCGCAAGGTCACAGCACGGTTGAATACCGGCTTGCTGGGTTTCATATCGACACGGTCGGCGACAAAATAGCCATTGCGTTCAAACTGAAATCTTTGTTCGGGCTGCGCGTCGCACAATGCTGGCTCCGCATAAGCGGTAATGATCTGTTTGGAATCCGGATTTAATAATGCTTTGTAATTCTTGTCTCCACTGTCGGGGTAAGGATCGATAAACAAGCGGTCGTACAGGCGCACTTCCGCCGCTTGCGCATGTTGGGCGGATAGCCAGTGAATATTACCTTTGACTTTGCGGCTCTCTGCCCCCGGTGTTCCGCTTTTGGTATCAGGATCATAAGTGCAATGAACTGCTTCGATTTCGCCCTGCGCGTTTTTATCGACTTGCACGCATTTGACGATGAAGGCGTAGCGCAACCGCACTTCAGCGCCTGGAGACAGGCGGAAATAGCCTTTGGCTGGCACTTCCATGAAATCGTCGCGTTCGATATACAGCGTTTTGGAAAACGGAATCGTGCGCTTGCCCCATTCTGGTTTTTGCGGGTGATTTGGAGCAAAACAATCTTCTTGCTGATTCTCCGGATAATTGTCGATGATCAGTTTCAGTGGTTTCAAGATGGCAACGCGGCGTGGTGCAGATTCATTCAGATCTTCGCGCAGGCAGTCTTCCAATATGCTCATGTCGATCCAAGAATCCGCCTTGCTGATGCCGATACGATCGGCAAACAGGCGAAGGGAACGCGGCGTAAAACCGCGGCGGCGCACACCTGCAAGTGTGCTCAGTCTGGGATCATCCCAGCCGTCCACCAGCTTATTTTCCACCAGTTCAATCAGTTTACGCTTGCTCATTATGGTATAGGTCAGATTGAGGCGGGCAAACTCGATTTGCTGCGGATGGCATGGTACTTTATCCACCAGTTGATCCAGTACCCAGTCGTACAGCGGCCGGTGATCTTCAAATTCCAAGGTGCACAGAGAATGCGTAATTCTTTCCAGTGCGTCGGAAATACAATGCGTGTAGTCATACATCGGATAAATGCACCATTTATCTCCGGTACGCTGGTGATGTACATGACGAATGCGATAAATGACTGGGTCACGCATGTTGATATTGGGCGAAGCCATGTCGATCTTGGCCCGCAGCACATATTGACCATCTGGAAATTCTCCGGCTTTCATGCGCCGGAACAAATCCAGGTTTTCTTCGATGGGGCGATCCCGATAAGGACTGTTTTTGCCGGGACTGGTGAGCGTACCGCGAAATTCGCGGATTTCATCGGCGGAAAGACTTTCAATATAGGCCTTACCTTGTTTAATCAGATACTCGGCAAACTCATACAATTGATCAAAATAATCAGAAGCATAATACAGATGGTCGCCCCAATCAAAACCTAACCAGGAAACACTGGCACAAATCGAGTCGACGTATTCCTGCGCTTCTTTCTCTGGATTGGTGTCATCAAAGCGCAAATGACATACCCCGCCATAATTCAGCGCAATGCCAAAATTCAGGCAGATACTCTTGGCATGACCGATGTGCAAGTAGCCATTCGGCTCGGGCGGAAAGCGCGTTTCTACACGGCCGTTCCATTTACCGTTGCGATTGTCTTCATCAATGATATGGCGAATGAAATTGGTAGGCGTTGATTCAAGGGATAGATTGGTTTCAGATTTCTCTTTCAAAGCTTGTCTCTCGGCAAATGATGGATTCGTTAAGATAGAAAAGGGTACTCTTCCTCTACGTGCAATTAGATTATAACGACGATTGACCTAAAATCCATCATCTCTTCAATAAATTGCCCAATCACCCTTGCTTACAGCCCAGTACCTCGACCAAACATAAAAAACTTGTTCTAAATTTGACTTTTACCGATGTCTGACTTAGAATTCCCGGCTCTTTTTGAATACGCAGGACAGGTTTTCGTGAAAACATTTTCAGCCAAACCACACGAAGTAAATCATGACTGGTTTGTCATTGATGCGACCGATAAAGTATTGGGTCGCCTTGCTTCGCAGATTGCATATCGTTTACGTGGTAAACACAAACCCATTTATACACCGCATGTTGATACCGGCGACTACATCGTCGTTGTCAATGTCGACAAGATGCGCGTAACCGGCAACAAACTGGAAGATAAAATCTACTATCGCCATACCGGTTATCCAGGCGGCATCTACGCAACGACCCTCAAGAAAATGCATGCGCGTTTTCCCGGACGTCCGCTTGAAAAAGCCGTTAAAGGTATGTTGCCTAAAGGCCCGTTGGGGTATGCCATGCTAAAAAAACTTAAAGTATATGCGGGTGATACCCATCCACATGCCGCACAACAACCCAAACCACTTGAAGTAAGAGCTTAATCTATGGCCACTCAATATAATTATGGAACCGGTCGGCGTAAAAGTGCTGTTGCACGTGTTTTTATCAAACCGGGTAATGGTGCGATTATCATTAACGATAAGCCAATTGATGAATTTTTTTCCCGCAAGACCGGTCGTATGATTGTCAAACAGCCGCTGGAATTGACAAATAATGCCAATACATTTGATATCATAGTAAACATTCATGGTGGTGGTGAATCGGGTCAGGCTGGGGCAGTCCGGCATGGCATTACCCGTGCATTGATTGATTATGATGCAACCTTGAAGCCTGCATTAAGCAAAGCGGGTTTAGTTACTCGAGATGCGCGCGAAGTGGAGAGAAAAAAAGTTGGTTTGCGTAAGGCGCGGCGACGCAAGCAATTCTCCAAGCGATGATTTTTTATTAGAACATGCAAAAAGCCGCCTCTCGAGGGCGGCTTTTTTATTGGGTGTGTTGGCAAATTAAATTTTCTGGAAAAGATAGGAATGGCAATGATTAATGTCGGCATTGTGGGTGGAACTGGATACACAGGCGTGGAGTTACTACGATTACTGGCACAACACCCTAAAGTAAAAATCAAAGCGATTACCTCGCGTAGCGAGGCAGGGATGAATATCGCTGAATTATTTACCAATTTGAGAGGATATATCGATCTCAAATTCAGCGATCCAGCCGATGCTAAACTCAATAAATGCGACCTTGTTTTCTTCGCTACACCGAATGGCATTGCCATGCAGCAAGCAGAATCCTTGCTTAAAGCAGGCGTTAAGGTAATTGACCTGGCAGCAGATTTTCGTATTAAAGATGTCCAAGAATGGGAAAAATGGTACGGCATGCAGCACGCCTGCCCTGATCTGGTCGCTGAAGCAGTGTATGGACTGCCGGAAATTAACCGTGAACACGTCAAGGATGCTCACCTGATAGCCAACCCTGGCTGCTACCCAACGGCAGTACAACTCGGCTTTTTGCCGCTGATCGAAGCCGACGTCGTCGATATGGATCACCTCATTGCTGATGCTAAATCGGGCGTTTCTGGTGCAGGGCGCAAAGCTGAGGTGCATACGCTTTACGCTGAAGCTTCGGATAATTTCAAGGCCTATGGCGTTCCGGGACATCGACATCTTCCTGAAATTAAACAAGGCCTTGCCAGCGTGGCCAAGCGGCCAATCGGTTTGACATTTGTTCCGCATCTGGTGCCGATGATACGTGGTATCCATGCAACGCTGTACGCCAGACTGACCAAACAGATTGACTTGCAGGCACTCTATGAAAAACGTTATCAAAATGAAGCTTTTGTCGATGTACTGCCGACGGGCAAACATCCAGAAACCCGCTCTGTACGGGGCTCCAACATTTGCCGTATTGCCGTGCATCAACCGCAAAACAGCGATACTGTGGTCATACTGTCTGTGACTGATAACCTCGTAAAAGGCGCTGCGGGACAAGCCATACAAAATATGAATATCATGTTCGACCTACCTGAGACTTTGGGTATTGACCAAGTTCCACTACTACCATGAGTTTTTACATCTCATAGGAATCGGAATCAAACACTGCATTAAATCATCTTCTAGTGTTTCTGATCCCCTGTGAAAGCGAAATATTTACCCATATTAACAACATTGATATGATTTGTTCTGTTGTTTTCGAATAACTCGTGTCTGACTACTTAGAAATCAATACCTAGCTAGATGAGTTCTGGTTATTAAGCGATAGAGCACTTCAGTTGAACAAGCTTTCTCAGAAAAAACCTAAAATTCTGTCTTCGCGCGTGATAATACGTCCTCGTTTATCATGGCAATATCGTTTGTCAGTTTTCATCATTTCCTGCTTCGTCCTGGTTTTGCTGGCTTGGGGTATGTACGAAGCTGGTAAGCGATCAGCAAATACCCAACATGATTTGACTGATGAAAAATTAGCATATGTATATGACCCTGGATCCGAAAAATTAGCGTATATATATGACCCAGGAACCTGTAGGCAAACAAAGAAGCAGAAATTATGCACTCAGATGGGTGATTTGACTCATCAATTACAAATCAGCGATATAGCCAATGAAAACCTTGCCAAACAAATAAAACTGCTTACCAATGAAAATGATCGTTTAAAAGAAAAGCTGATATTTTTTCAGCACCTCATGGCAGGAAATACAAAAAGCGGGATTTCAATTCATCAGTTCAGTTTAAAGGAAACAGAAATCCCCGGTCAATATCGCTATGCGCTAACTTTGATTCAAGGTGGGGAAAGACCCAGTGATTTCAAAGGGAACTTGCGGTTCCAAGTCAAACTGCTGCAAGATGATCAGAGTAAAACCATACCCCTCACCAGCAAGGAGGCTAAGCAGGATTTTCCAATTAATTTTAAATTTCTTCATAGACTGGAAGAAAGTTTCAAGGTACCCCCCCATACCCACGTAGAAAGCCTACAGGTACAGATTTACGAGCACAATAACAGCAAGGCCATATTAACCCAAACCACGCAACCATCGCTGTGAAGGAGAAAAAACATGTTTGGCAGAAAGAAGAAAAAACAATTTCCCAATCATTTCGATACGTTGATCGGCATCAACACGAGTATCATCGGGGATATTAATTTTCGCGGTGGTCTCCGGGTCGATGGGCATATCATTGGCAATGTTATCGCTGCCGACGACGAGTACAGCACTTTAGTGCTTAGTGATGAAGGTAGCATAGCTGGTCAAATAAAAGTCACTCACATCATTATCAATGGCACAGTGACAGGTCCTATTTACGCACAAGAATACTTGGAACTGCAAGCAAAGGCTAAAGTGTACGGTGATATTCATTACGGCTCTTTAGAAATCCAGCTGGGCGCTTCCGCCGAAGGAAAAATGGTCCACCAGAATCAATTAGAATCTGAAAATAAACACCAGTCTGAGAAAATAGTAACATTTATTCCATCTACGCCAGATGAGCATATCACTACAGAAAGTGACAGCTACAACTATCCTGGCAGTTTGGAGTCCAATAATAATTAAACATCACTACAGAGATTTGATATGAGCATTGAAAATAACATTCCACTCTTATTTACTGATAACGCTGCTGCTAAAGTTAAGCAATTGATTGAGGAAGAAGGCAACGAAAATCTCAATTTGAGAGTTTTTGTCAGTGGTGGCGGATGTTCAGGCTTTCAGTATGGATTTACTTTTGACGAACTGGTCAACGAAGATGATACCGTCATGGAGAAGAATGGCGTCAAGCTTCTGGTTGATCCGATGAGTTTCCAGTATTTGATCGGTGCTGAAATTGATTATCAGGAAAATCTGCAAGGTGCTCAGTTCGTGATCAAAAACCCTGGCGCTACCAGTACTTGCGGCTGCGGGTCATCATTTTCGATATAGTTTCTGCATTGGGATGCAATAGCAATTCAGGCTGGATAAATTGCGCCCAGAATTCTATCTCCTCTCGCACCGGTGACAGCAGTTAAATTGCCTGTCTTACGCGATATCGTTCGTTGCGCCAGCCAGGCAAATGCGAAAGCTTCCACCCAGTCTGCCACGACGCCCAGCTGATCCGTCAGGGCTACTTTTCTTTCTGGCATCAGATTTAACAGACGATCCATCAGCAAGGTATTATGAGCTCCCCCGCCACACATATAGATTTCTGTGGCAGTTGGACAATATTCGCGTATCGATCTGATAATTGTCACTGCGGTCAGTTGTAGCAATGTTGCTTGCACATCTTCCGGCGCTTCACTTCCCACTAATTTTTGCTCCAGCCACTCAACATTAAACAAGTCTCTGCCAGTGCTTTTAGGTGGCTGAACCGAGAAAAAACAGTCCCCTAATAATTCTTCCAGTAGCGCAGGAATAATTTGACCCGCCATTGCCCATTGTCCATCCTTATCATAATTTTTTCCTGTATGACGCAAACACCAGGCATCCATCAAAATATTTCCCGGACCACAATCAAAACCGATGATTTCGTTATGAGGATCAAGACTGGTGATATTGGCAATGCCACCAATATTTACAATGACCCGATGACAAAGTGAATCTTTAAAAAGAGCATGATGAAAGGCTGGAACCAGTGGCGCGCCCTGACCGCCTGCGGCTATATCGCGGCTTCTGAAATCTGTCACGACTGTGATCTGGGTGAGCTCTGCCAATAGCGCTGCATTCACAAGCTGAATCGTATAGCTTTTTTCCAACTCGGGACAGTGCCTGATTGTTTGACCATGGCAACCAATGGCAACAACTTGTTGAAACCCGATACCGGAGTTTCTTAGCAATTCTGCGGTAGCTTCAGCATAAAGAACGGATAATTGATTACTGAGCACTGCAGCGCGATGCAGTTCATTGTAGTCTGACCGATGTAAGGCCAATAATTGTGTGCGTAATTGATCATTATAGGGACAAAAGAAAGTCTGGATCAGAACCGGAGCGGACGCACTGAAATCAACCAGAACAGCATCGACACCATCCAAGCTTGTACCCGACATGATGCCGATATAGTAGACAGATTTCAATGACGCATCAGCCTTTCAAAAAGCATTATTCCTGAACCCTAAATAAAATCTTTAGGATGGATAGCTTCGATAACGCTCCATTTTACCGCAATACGATGCTATTCTAGCGCAGCATAATGAATATTACGCATGATGTTTAAACGCGCCACCAAGGATTGAGTTTCTTTCTGGAAAGTATTCAAGTCCTTTTTGGCAATGGGAGGCGCAGTCGGCAGAGCAACTTTTGTTGGATCGCGCTGCAAGCCATCAACGCGTAATTCATAATGTAAATGCGGGCCGGTCGCCATACCCGTTGAACCCACATACCCAATCACTTCGCCCTGATTAACCCGCTTACCTTTGCTTATTCCGCTCGCAAAACGTGACAAATGGCCATAGGCTGTCTCATATTTGCCATTATGTTTAAGAACAACTAAATTACCATAACCTTTTTGTGAGCCAGAGAACGCAACGATTCCATTGGCTGTGGCTTTGACAGGTGTACCGGTAGGCGCTGCATAATCTATACCTCGATGCGCACGCCATTCTTTGAGTATGGGATGAAAGCGGGCATTAGTAAAACCGGAGCTGATACGCGAGAAAGTAAGCGGTGAAAGTAAGAATGTTTTGCGTAAACTTTCCCCATCCGGTGTGTAATAACCATCTGCGCCGTTAGAGGCCTTGAAGTAGACAGCTTGATGGGATTTTCCTTTATTGACGAATTCGACTGCTAACACACGTCCGGTTTTAGCACGCTTACCATTATTTGAAAAAGTTTCATACACGACGGTAAAGCGATCTCCCTGACGTAAATCTCGATAAAAATCAATTTCTGATGCAAATATTTCTGTTAGCTGCATGGCAATATTGTTGGGTATGCCAGCACTATCGGTTGCGGCAAATAGAGAGCTATTGATTACACCCGATTTCATATGAATTTGAGTATCCAGCTCAATTGATTGCTCAGTCATTTTGAATTCATCATCGGTTTTTTCCATCAAGAACAGTTCTTCGTTTCCAAAAAAATAACGCAGTGACAATAGTTCGCCGTCAGCTGTCGTCTGTGCATAAATGGTTTGACCGGGTTTTAGCTGGCGCATGGCTCGGCTGCCACGGGCTGCCTGTAAAAAATCGATCGAGTCCTGGTTACTGATATCCAGTCGATTTAAAATTGCCGCAATCGTGTCGCCACGACGAATATTTTCCTGGTGCCAGAAAGTTTGATTAGTTTGAGTTTCAGGAAGCACATCCGGAATCGATAAATCAAGAACCACTTCTTCTACCTGAATCTCTTCAAAAGATGTCGTATTTGGCGCAATACCAAATGCAGTAACTATGCCAAACAGGGGTATGCTGGATAAGGTGACCAGCCAGCGAATCGTTTTTTTTGTTAGTTTTGATGATTTTTGAGCTAGAATCCTTTGTTTTCTGCTAAGCAGTGTATATAGCATCTATGAAGTACCTCCAGTCATTTTTATCATTGCAAAGAGGGATGAGTCTAACATGAAAACCATCAAAACATGTACCAAGGTACAATTGAAATTGTAATAAATGGCTTATTGAAAGAGAAATATTAATAAGAATCTTTAGCTTATCGTTATTGTGAATAAAACTATCAAATCTCAACTCGAAATTATAAAACGTGGTAGCCACGAACTATTAATTGAAGCAGAGTTAGAAAGTAAGCTTATTTCAGGATGTCCACTGCGCATCAAAGCAGGATTTGATCCAACTGCACCCGATTTGCACCTGGGTCATACCGTCCTATTGAACAAACTGCGCCAGTTACAAGATATGGGACATCACATTCTGTTCCTGATTGGGGATTTCACAGGTATGATCGGCGATCCAAGCGGTAAAAATACTACACGCCCGCCATTGTCTCGCGAGCAAGTTGCGGAGAATGCAAAATCTTATACCACGCAAGTTTTTAAAATACTCAAACCTGAAGGCACGGAAGTCGTGTTTAACTCATCCTGGATGGACAAGCTAAACGCAGCGGATCTCATAAAACTTGCTGCAACGCACACGGTTGCGCGTATGCTGGAACGAGACGATTTTAATAAACGCTATCGCAACAATCAGGCAATCGCCATTCATGAATTCCTCTACCCTTTGATCCAGGGCTATGATTCTGTTGCCCTGAAAGCTGATCTTGAATTAGGCGGCACCGATCAGAAATTCAATCTTCTGATGGGACGAGAACTACAGAAGCATTTTGGACAATCACAGCAATGCATACTTACAATGCCTTTGCTGGAAGGATTGGATGGTGTCAACAAAATGTCCAAGTCCTTGAACAATTATGTGGGCATCACTGAAAGTCCGCAAGAAATCTTCGGCAAACTGATGTCGATATCTGATCAGCTCATGTGGCGTTATTTGGAGCTGCTATCTTTTGAATCGCTTGATACCATTCAGACATGGCGCAAAGAAGTAGAAGCAGGTCGCAATCCACGGGACATCAAGGTCATGTTCGCGCAGGAAATTGTCGCGCGTTTCCACAGCCCGCAAGACGCTGAGCAAGCCCTTGCCGATTTTGAAGCACGCTTTAAGCATGGTGCGTTACCAGATGAAATCCCACAAAAAATAATCCAAACACAAGATAATGAAATCCCGCTGGTGCAATTATTAAAATTATCAGAATTAACTGCCAGCACCAGTGAAGCTTTGCGTATGATCAGTCAAGGCGCTGTCAAACTGGATGGCGAAAAAGTGGAGGATAAATCGGCGCAAATAGCACGAGGCAAATCCGTGATCATACAAGTAGGCAAGCGTAAGTACGCCAAAGTTATTATCCAGTAACCCTTTTGCATTGTTGTAATTTCTTATCGATTATTTCCGTTGTAGTCAAGAATCCAGCCTATTATTAAATAGCCATAAATAATTGCAAATCGTTATAGAATCCAGTATACTGCCGCGCTTGGTTGATTCAGGCTATTCTTTTGATTGTCTGATTGATCTTTATCTGGTTTCATCGTTCTGACCTCTCTTCAATTTTTCAAATTTCCGGAAAATGATGTATAGCAACCCTGGTTAGCGGCGATGCTTTATTTAATGCGCTGGCAGGGCTATGCATTTTTGGACAAGACAATATTTGCCTGCTTGTGCGTCCAATTTTTATTCTTTAGGAAAACAACGTGTCTTTTGAAGATCTAAACTTACATCCTTCTATTATCAAAGCCATTCATGACGCAGGGTATACCCTTCCTACTCCCATTCAGAAACAAGCGATTCCTGAATTATTAGCCGGTCACGATGTCATGGCATCTGCACAAACCGGAACGGGAAAAACAGCTGCTTTCATGTTGCCAGCTCTTCATCTTCTGGCAACACCGGCAAAAATCTACAGCCGTGGACCCCGCGTTTTGGTGTTAACCCCTACACGCGAACTGGCACTGCAAGTATCCGATGCCGCTAAGAAATATGGTAAATATCTTTCCCGTGCCAAAGTTATCAGCATACTGGGCGGCATGCCTTATCCACTACAAAATAAACTTTTATCACAACCTGTGGATATTTTGGTTGCTACGCCCGGTCGGCTTATTGATCATATTCAACGTGGCCGGATTGATTTCAGACGTTTAGAAATGCTGGTATTGGATGAAGCAGATCGAATGCTGGATATGGGCTTTATTGATGATGTTGAAAGCATTGCATCTGCCACTCCCGCTACCCGGCAAACCCTGTTATTCTCTGCCACTCTGGATGATGCGATCAATAAGGTTGCAGCAAAACTTTTAAAATCTCCGAAGCGAATTCAAGTTGCCTCACACAAAGCAAGATTTGAGAATATTGAGCAGCGGCTCCATTATGTTGATGATATGTCGCATAAGAATCGCTTATTACATCATGTATTGCGTGACGAAACCCTCAAGCAGGCCATTGTTTTTACAGCCACTAAGCGAGATGCAGACTCATTGGCTGATAATCTTTATGCGCAAGGTTATGCAGCCGCCGCATTGCATGGCGACATGAATCAGCGTGAACGTAACCGTACACTTACCAAACTTCGCACGGGTGGTTTACGTGTTCTGGTGGCAACCGATGTGGCTGCCAGAGGCATCGACATTGCCGATATTACGCATGTCATCAATTTTGACTTACCCAAATTTGCAGAAGACTATGTTCACCGTATTGGCCGTACCGGTCGAGCTGGCGCAAGCGGAATCGCAGTTTCCTTTGCATCCATCCGGGATAGTGTTCATTTAACGAAAATTGAGCGCTATACAGGGCAGCGCATTACGTCGCATACCATTCCTGGCCTTGAACCCCGCATTAAACCACGTTTCCAGAACAACGGTATTAAAAGCGCACCGGGTATCGCTCAGAAACGTAAGCATTCGCCGTTAGCACACAGGGGTCACCAAAATTTCAATTCGATCAGTAATTCGCAGGACAACGGAAATAGCTATGGCGGTCGTTCATTCGGTCACGAAAGCCGTAACAATTCTTTCCGAAATAATGGCAATAAACCCAATAGTGGCCAACACCTTGCAAGGGCGAAGCAACCTAAATACTTCTAAAAACGTGTTATCACCATGAATGGTTTTCTGCCGCAACAATCAACCATCTGGTGTTGTGGCAGCAAGCTTCGGTTTATTAAAATCAGCGCCCTAAGCCCCGGAAAGCAATCATAGCCAGTGCATAAGCAGCGGCGGCAGCCCAGCCGACAGTAGGAAAGCCTCCCTGCATGATCAGAAAAACGGCCAGCGGTGCGGCAATAACGGAAAAGCAACCATTAATGCCCCAAGCCCATGGTACTTGTTGGGGGCGCGTATGGTTCAGTACGCGCAGGGCCAGCGGGAGAGGTACGCCCAGCAGAAAAGCTGGCAAAGCCAGAAGCGCGAGCCCGGCAATCCATTTCAGCGGCTCCGGCCAGACCAACCCGATCGTAAACAACGGCGGTGTTAAAAACAGAGATAGCACAATGATGATCACGATGCCGCCCAGAACAAGGCCAGCGGTTCTGCGGGAGGCCACAAGCCGGGCACTAAAAGCGCTGCCTGCTCCCATACCGCATAACAGGGCGGCAACGACGCCAGCAGCGCTGTAGAGTGAGTGGCCCCAGAATAAGGTGAAACGCTGAATCCACAAAATTTCCAAAAACATAAACCCCAGACCGATCGCTGCGAAATAAAACAACACAGCCAGTCGCCCGCCCGGAGCCCAACCCAACCACAGCAGTGGCGCCAGAATCAAAACAAAGGCAACCCCAGCCAGTACAAATCCTGTCAAAGCCACTAGAATTGATCCCATTTCAACAAAAGCAAGAGTACCATTCCCAAAATACTGCTCCACTTCTGCAAGGCGATCTCCACGCAGAAACTGATGGAAATAGGGCCTATCATCAAGCGGAGCACGCACATCAAACAAATAGTCATCATAGAAAGCAGATGCCCTATCCGTAGAAAGCAGCGCTGCGAATCCCGTTACCAGTCGATCTTCTTCCATGATATGGAAACGATCAGCAAGTACAGAGCCTTCTCCCGGTGACCAGAGCCGGTCAAACCCTTTGGCTTGCGAGAATGCGGCCAGCTTTTCTCGCATCGCTTTGTTCATCGGTTGCTTTGACACCGCCACAGACAGCATATCCCAGCTTCTGACTGCGGCAATATGGGACGACAAATCAGATAGACCAGTCGCGCGGAGAGTATCTGCGACCAGCGCCAGAAGCTTTAAACTCTGGCGCGGCGGCTGGTCAAGATAAACACTGAAGGCCAACAGGCCATCTTCGCGCAACACATCCCACAAAGCACCAAACGATTCACGGGTCAGCAGATAATCTTCCTGCATCGCCTGTAAGCCGACACCGCCACCAAACAAGCCTTGTGGTGGTAACAAAATCAGGTCGTAATAATGGGAAGGTGCACTTAGAAAAGCACGGCCTTCGCGTGTAATGACAGTAAGCCGATCATCCTGGTATTGCGCTCGCAGCCACTGAGCTACCACGGGGTGAGGCTCCACCGCATCCACAAGGATATCGTCCTGCATCAGCAGATGCGCCACTGCTGCCCCTCCTGCATGCAGAACAAGTGCATGTGACGGTGTCACCAGCGCGAGTGGCAGCGCTTGCACGCTTTCATTCAGTACGGTTGCGTCGTGCAGCAAAATGCCATAAGCATCACCATTGCGATAAATATGGGGTGCAGCAGGTACCGTGCCATGAAACTGTAGACTAAGGCCCGGCCCATAGCGCAGGGCAGGAGATTGCACGATTTGAATCCGACCCATCGGATGAGCAGTATCACTGATGATTTGCGATTGCGGCAATTGCAGGGCATAACTGATCGCCTTATAGGGAGAAGGCTTGGTATCAGTAATATAATAGGTGTTTGCCAACGCCAAGAGCAGCAAGATCACGCTGAACCATGAGCGCTGCAACACCCATGCGGCCAACGCAAAAGCCGCAGCGCATAGCGCAAAACCCTGCGT
Source organism: Nitrosomonas sp. Nm166 (assembly GCF_900112825.1). Lineage (GTDB taxonomy): Bacteria > Pseudomonadota > Gammaproteobacteria > Burkholderiales > Nitrosomonadaceae > Nitrosomonas. The sequence continues at coordinate 16,827 of NZ_FONE01000017.1, forward strand.
CGGTGTGAAATAAAGCAACAACAACAGCCCCAGTCCTGCGCCGATTGCCGATCCCAACAGATTCGCCGCGTAACGCTGTCCGATTGATGTGGTATCGCGCATGAAGATAAGCCCAAGAAATAACGCCCCGCTAAAAAAGGGTAAAAAAACAAGTGTGGCACTGGCTAACAGCGGCCCCCAGCTGCGCACATCGATAAACAACAAAGGAAAATCCGTCAATGCCGCGGCTTGCAGCGCTAAAGGCAGCGCCAGAATGCAGCTTGCTGCGGCGAATAGAAGGCATAAGTACGCCACGCCGTTACTGCGTGGCAGCAATTTGTCCCGTGCCAGCGCAAGAACTGTGCCACTGCTGCCGAATCCCAGCAAGGCAAGAGAAATCACGGCATAGGCGAAATGATGGCCCTGCGCCTGCGCCAGCGCTTGCATCAACACGATCTGTAACGCGATCAGTGCCAGTGAAGACACAAACAGGGCGATATCAACGCCGGATAGCCGCCAATTAAAATGCACTCTACCCCCTCGTTAAGGGAACAAAACGTACTGGCAAAAGATTTTGCGTACGCACCTCACTGCCAACTTTGGTGACCAGAACAAGCATCTGAACCATATAAGAAGTGCCGACGGGAATAATCATTCGCCCGCCATCCTTGAGCTGTTCGATCAGCGGCGGCGGAATATGGGGTGCAGCTGCAGTCACAATAATCGCATCGAAAGGTGCATGTTCGGCCCAGCCGTAATAGCCATCCGCCTGCTTGACGCTGACATTGTTATAGCCGGCGTTATGCAAACGTACCTCTGCCTGTTGCGCAAGTTGCGGAATAACTTCTATGGTGTAAGCATGTTTGACAATTTGCGCCAGTACGGCAGCTTGATAACCGCTACCCGCACCGATTTCAAGCACACGGGAATCCGGCTTTACTTTGGCCATTTCTGTCATATAGGCGACAATATAAGGCTGCGACATCGTTTGACCATAGCCAATCGGCAGCGGACGGTCTTCATAAGCTAAACGTTCTCCCCATTCCGGTATAAACAGATGACGAGGCACGGCACGCATTGCATCCAGAACATACTTATCCTGCACGCCTCTTGCAGCAATCTGCTCAGTGACCATTTTCTCGCGTAGTTCGCGTGTCCGATCAGTATCCTTGGCCTGTACAGGAAAGGTCCCAAACAGGCAAACAAGAATCGGTATAAATAGCAGTTTACTCATTGTCATATCCTATTCCCCCTCATGAAGTGCCTTCACCACAACTTCAAAACCGTCTTGAGCAATAGCAAACGCATGGATCCCATCGATCCCTGCTAGCCAGAAGACTTGGCAAATACTGCATTGTCGCCACGTTCATAAGCCTCGACCAACGCTTTTCCACGCATTAATAATAATGGGCAGGTGGTAGTACTGATGACTTGACTGACTACGCTACCGTAAACCATGCGCTCCACACCTGTCCGGCCGTGAGTACTCATGACAATCAGATCAGCACTTTCTGCATGAGCGATGCGAACAATGGAATCAGCCGGGCCTCCTGCTGTGACGTGATAACGGCATGTGATGCCTGCCAGTTGCAGCCTCAGGCGTATGCGCTCCAGATAACATACTGCCTGGCGGATGATAGGCTGCCCTTCCGTATTATCTAGATCGCTGAATACTTGACCGGTTGTCAATCCATCCCCGGCATTCTCGGCATCATACGGATCGACGACACGAACCAAGCGGATCATCGCACCCATATCCTGTGCAAACTGACGAGCAGCAGGTATAGCTGCCTCGGCCAGGGGAGTGCCGTCAAGTGGCAAGAGAATGGTACGAGGCAAAGAATCAGACTGTACTGCAATCCGGGCAGGAACCAGAAATACGGGTGGACGTGCATTGCGCACTACTTCGTCCGCTACGCTACCCAGCAACGTCAATCCTAACCCCGTTCTTCCGTGCGTAGACATGGCAATCAAATTGACATAGGCTTCTTCGGCCAGACGCAAAATACTTTCAGCAGGTATTCCCGCTAAACATTTGCTCTCTACTCGAAAACCGTTCTGATTAAGCTGCTGCGCCACTTCAAGTAGTCTTTCGCTGACCTCATCTTCATGGGATATCGCTGTCTGCTCTGACGCAAGCGGTCGGATAGCATTTTTGAGTGATGGAAGAATGAATGATGACAATGCCGTCATTAACAGAAGCTCCGTCCGCTCCGGCGCAACAAAGCGCAGCAGATGAGGAATGACTTGTTCTGCCAGTTCAGAACCATCCAATGGTATAAGCACTCGCCTGATCATGTGCATACCCCCCAGTCATAATCACTGTTCGAGTATAGGCTTTTTCGCATCCATTTTCCATGGTTGCGAACCGGATATTCCAGGTTCCCTTCAGTTAGTTATGTAATTTATTGTTTTAAGAAATAAATTCCCGTTTCTGCAACATCCCTACAAGCCGGTAAATAGCAAATCCGACCAGCAAATGTTTTATCGTATGGCCGCTGATCAAATCATTCGTCACATCATAGATTTTCAGATCCAGCATTTCAGCCAATTTGGCCGCGGCGTACAAAGCAATTACCTGATAGATATCTTTCGCATGCATATAACGTGATGGATAGTACACACTCAACAAAAGAATAAGCAGGATTGAATAGAACTGGGTAACGATATAAAAATTCAGATTTCCGTTGCCTTGTTGTTCGGTCCAGTGCCAATACAATACACTTAGCGCTCCCAACATAACCAGCAGCGGCAATGATCGTACCCCCAATATGGGACTAACGCGCTCAGCCAATGTTGCAGCAAGCAAGGCAGTTACGCCCATGGCTATCGGTAGCCGATCCCACACTAAATAGTCGTTATGCGGCATCCAGTGATAAAGCATTGAACCCAATCCCGCCGCAGCAACGCTCAGAAATAACACCCAATAGGGTAAATACTCAATCCTGCTGAAAAATGCCTTGTGAGCAGGTAATTGATAAGCGAGAAAAAGAAATCTAAGGCCAGCGATGCCGCTTAACAAAATAGCCAGATTTGAAGCAACATTTCCAAAATTCGGAATACCAAGAAAGGTTCGCTGATCAGCAAACTGATGATAATCGACTGGCTGAGGGAGCGGTGGCAGCACTATCGCTGTCACAACGACCGCAATCGACAATCCAGTAAGCATCCAAAGCTGTCGTTGCATCATGATTGATCGGAAGTTATTAATACATATGGGCAACCGCTTCCCCGATGCGCCCAACAGGAATGATATGAATACCAGGGATAGGTTGTTTGGGTTTATTGGCCAGTGGAATAATCGCCTGTTTGAAACCAAGCTTCGCCGCTTCCTTCAATCTCTCCTGTCCACGCTGCACGGGACGTATTTCACCGGCCAGACCAATTTCACCGATGACAATCATCTTTTCCGCAAGTGGCTTATTCTTAAGGGAAGAAACAACCGCCAGCATAATCGCAAGATCAGCCCCGGGTTCAGTGATTTTCACACCACCCACGGCATTGACGAAAACATCCTGATCAAAGCAGGGAATACCGGCATGACGGTGGAGTACCGCCAGCAACATAGCCAGTCTGTTTTGTTCCAGTCCAACACATAGTCGCCGTGGATTGGGCGAGCGTGCTTCGTCGACCAGCGCCTGTATTTCCACTAATAGCGGACGTGTGCCTTCTTGTGTGACCATGATACAGGATCCTGGAACCTGCTCGCCATGATGCGAGAGGAATAAAGCCGATGGATTTCTGACTTCGCGCAAGCCCTTCTCGCTCATCGCAAATACACCCAGTTCATTCACTGCACCAAAACGGTTCTTGAAGGCGCGAATCATGCGAAAACTGGAATGCATCTCACCCTCGAAATACAACACCGTATCTACCATATGCTCCAGCACGCGCGGTCCCGCCAGCGCTCCTTCTTTGGTCACATGACCCACCAGAATGATGCAGGTGCCGCTCGATTTCGCCAAGCGAGTCAATTGCGCCGCACATTCGCGCACCTGGGCGACTGATCCTGGTGCAGATTGCAATGTTTCCGAATAGATCGTCTGGATTGAGTCAATCACGGCGATAGTCGGTTTACGCTCAATCAGCACCGACTGGATTTTTTCCAATTGAATTTCCGCGAACAAATCCACTGTATGCACATCGAGTGCCAGACGCTTGGCACGTAATGCCACTTGCTGTGCCGATTCTTCACCGCTTACGTACAATACCTGATGCTGGGCAGACATGTACGAGAGCGCCTGAAGCAACAGCGTTGACTTACCGATGCCAGGATCTCCACCCAGCAATACCACACCACCGTGCACTAACCCCCCGCCCAGAACGCGGTCAAGTTCATTTACCCCCGTTGGATAGCGCGGTTCTTCACGCGCTTCGATGGCGCTTAAATTTTGCACCTGACCGATTTCTGATACTGGGCTAAAACGCGATACCGACTTCTCTGCGAGAGTTTCTACCAAAGTATTCCATGCCTGACAATGCGGACATTGACCCTGCCATTTCAAGGTCTGCCCACCGCACTCAGTACAGGAATAGATTGATTTCTGTTTGGCCATTCATTTAGGGAAACGCTGATTAATTGGCTGCACGGGCGAATCGCTTCGTTGCGCGGTACTCGCTTCCTCGTCTATCTGATCGATATGTCTCGGTTGCTGCGTTCCGTGCGCCTCGCGCTTCATCACGTTCATCGAATTAATCAGCGTTTCCTTAATCATTAATCATAAACCTCGGCAGCGCTGAATACGGCTCCACGCGCATCTTTCTCGGAAAGAACCGGTTTACCCGTAAGAGGCCAATCAATCGCTAAAGTTGCATCGTTCCATACGATGCAGCGCTCATATTCGGGCGCCCAATAATCAGTTGTGTTATATAAAAACTCAGCATAATCAGAGAGTACCAGGAAGCCATGGGCAAAACCGGGTGGAACCCATAATTGTTTCTTATTCTCCGCACTGAGTATTTCTCCTACCCACTGCCCAAAAGTGGGCGACGAGCGGCGTATATCCACCGCCACATCAAATACCTCCCCGATCACCACCCGCACTAGCTTTCCCTGCACTTGTTTGATCTGATAATGCAGGCCACGCAAGACATGTTGAGCGGAGCGCGAATGATTGCTTTGAACAAAATTTATTTTCTTTCCAACTGCTGATTCGAATTCACGCTGATTAAAACTTTCGAAAAAAAAACCGCGCTCATCACTGAAGACACGCGGTTCCAATAAAAGAACTTCCGGAATAACCAAATGAGTTGATTTCATAGCATGGAGTTTAGGACTTCAATCAAGCTTCACGTTTTAATACTTGCAGCAAATATTGCCCATAGCCATTCTTGGCCAATGGGACCGCTAGTTTTTCTAATTGTGCCGCATCGATCCATCCCTGCTTGAATGCTATTTCTTCCAGACAGGCAATTTTCAATCCTTGCCGATGCTCAATCGTGGCAATAAACTGACCCGCATCCAGTAAAGATTCATGAGTGCCCGTATCCAACCAAGCATAACCACGTCCCATAATCTCTACACTCAATGCAGACCGCTCCAGATAAATACGATTCAAGTCAGTGATTTCCAATTCATTACGTGCCGATGGTTTCAGGCTTCTGGCGTAATCAACCACATGCTGGTCATAAAAATACAGACCTGTCACGGCATAGTGGGATTTCGGTTGTTGAGGCTTTTCTTCCAAATTGATCACACGCCCCTCTGTATCAAATTCAACCACGCCATAACGCTCTGGGTCATGGACATGATAAGCAAAAACACTGGCGCCTTCCGTACGTTCCATGGCGTTGGTTAGCAAATGATGAAGGTCGTGTCCATGAAAAATATTATCGCCCAGCACCAGTGCTGAACAATCATTACCAATAAACGATTCACCAATGACAAAGGCTTGCGCAAGACCATCGGGTGATGGCTGTTCGGCATAAGATATATTCACTCCCCACTGATGGCCATCACGCAGCAGTTCTTCATAGTTTCCAACATCACGCGGTGTTGAAATAATCAGAATATCCTGAATTCCCGCTAGCATTAAGGTACTCAGCGGGTAATAAATCATGGGCTTATCAAATACTGGCAGTAATTGTTTGGATACTGTTTGGGTAACTGGATAGAGCCGCGTACCGGAACCACCTGCGAGGACAATTCCTTTTCGCCGGAAAGGCTTGGATTTTAAAGAATCTCTTGTTATATATGAGGTACTTAGTGTTGGCATAAATAAAAATCCCGAGGTTCACAAGCTCATGAATAAATACTTTCATCCGCTAATCCATTAACAGACCGTTGAAAAACGTTTTCGAGGCAGCCGATACAAGGCAAAAACAGGCGAAAAAGCGCAGTTTATGCGTAATAAATGAGCATTTTGAGCCTGTTTTTAACACCGTAGCGGCAACGCAGATAGTTTTTCAACGGTCTGTTAAAAATGGATTGTACTATATCTGTTCCCCATTCCTGATAACTGCGCGCTGTAAGAGCCAATGAATGTTCATGTAAAATGATTCATTATGATCCACCCACAACCATACTTCCGTTTGCTCAGCAGGCTTGTTTCTCATTGGAAATTACTTTCGCTTGCGTTATTTGCCATGCTGATCATAGCAACAACTTCAGCCTCATTACCGATACTCATCAAACAGCTACTCGATAGCACTTTTATTCAAAAGGACTCAGCACTCCTCCAGACGACATTGCTCGCAATGATCACATTGTTCATTGTACGTAGCGTTGCAAGCTCGATCAGTATCTATACGACTACTAAAGCCAGTGGTCAATTAGGTATTGATCTACGCAGGGATATGTTTAATAAATTGCTGACACTGCCGGTCAGTTTTTATACGCATTTTAATAAAAAAAGCGAGGTCGACAGGCTGGTTTCCTCCATTAATCAAATTACTCACCATACGACCCGGCATATCACTATCCTGGTTCAAGATGGTTTGACAATTATTGGACTCGTTATTTGCATTCTCTATCTCAATCATGAACTTACACTACTACTGCTGCTGGTATCACCATTACCGATATTGATTATCCAAATGACTCATGATCATTTAAACAAATTCAACCAGAAAAATTTATGCGCGTCTGACAATCTCATTCAGCATTTACTGCAATCCATTCAACATTGCAGAGAAATCCGCTTGAACGGTGGGCAAGACCATGAAAGTCATCGCCTTAGTAAAATCGCTGAACCCATCTACCATGCGGAAATACAGCAAGCCCTGAGTAGAGCAGTGCTCATCCCTGCAGGTCAAATAACCATTGCATTAATTTTGATTGCAATGATCTACTTTCTCACGCAACAAATACCTGATAATCCATTGAGCTTGGATAAAGCGGGTGCATTTTTAGCAGCAGCGTTACTATTTATTAACCCCATCCAGCGCATCGCGAACACTCCCAAGCAACTTGAGCAAGATCAAAGAAATATAGAAACTCTATTTTTATTTCTTGATCAAGTATCTGAACAGGATACAGGTACGCGAAGCCTCGAGCATGTTGCTGGAAAATTGACATTTGAACAAGTACGGTTTTGTCACGATACGCAAACAAAACCCATTCTGAGGCATCTCAACCTCACCATAAAACCCCATGAAGCGATTGTTTTCACAGGCTATACCGACGCTGAGAAAAACGCGCTCATTGACCTGGTTCTGCGTTTACGACAACCTACCAGTGGAAAAATATTGGTGGATGATCAACCGCTTACTGAGATCCAGTTAAATAACTTACATGCTAATATTGGCATCATTACAAAAGATGCTGCCTTATTGGATGAAAAGGTTGCCGGGAATATTGCTTATGGTGCCATGAAATGTGCCAGCGAAGCAAAAATTACCGCCGCAGCCCATGCCTCTCATGCCATGGAATTTATCCGGCAAATGCCGGAAGGCTTACAGACGCGGATTGGTAGAAACGGCGCTAGAATAAGTAAAGAACAGTGTCAGAAAATTGCTATTGCACGCGTATTACTTAAAAATCCATCCATCCTGATTCTAGATGAGATATCTGCGACTAACCAGCTCGATGCTGATGATTTATGCCATGCCTTGGAAAGGCTGATGCAAAACCGTACTACGTTGATTTTCAATCAAGATGTTCCGCATTTAAAAAAAATTGACCGAGTCGTTGTTCTGAAAAACGGCTGTATTACACAGAACTTCACCCAGGGAAACGCTGATTAATTGACTGCATGGGCGAATCGCTTCGTTGCGCGGTACTCGCTTCCTCGTCTATCTGATTGATATGTCTCGGTTGCTGCGTTCCGTGCGCCTAGCGCTTCATCACGTTCGCCGAATTAATCAGCGTTTCCCTAGTTTACTTGCACCTTTCTAACTGGTTCGAGATTAAAAGGTATATTAATGTGTTCCAGCTCTTTAGTAGTATATTCAGGAACCCACTTTGCAAGCTGGTCACGAACTTCTTGATCACTCAATACGGTAACTTTGCTTAGCCAAGCAATCAGATCAGATAACCATTGTTCATCAACCTGGCATGCCTGCGCAATCCGTAATTTTTCATGCGGGGTAGGCAAAGTATTCTCATTAGTTGCCAGTAACTCTTCATGCAGCTTTTCTCCAGGCCGCAGCCCGCTGAATACAATTCGAATATCATCTTCTCCCAGCCCGGATAAATGAATTAAATCATTTGCAAGTTCAACAATTTTGACCGGATTACCCATATCCAGTACAAATATCTCTCCCCCGCCTTTCGTACCCCCCATCAACCCAGCCTGTAAAACTAATTGCGCAGCCTCGGTAATAGACATGAAATAGCGCGTCATTTCTGGATGAGTGACCGTAATTGGACCACCCTTGGCAATCTGTTCACGGAATTTTGGAATGACACTGCCGGTACTCCCCAACACATTACCAAAACGCACCATTACAAAACAGGTAGGCTGCATCCGAATAGCTTGATCCAATCTTGTATGTTTTAAAATCGATTGTTGCAAAGCTTGGCATACCATTTCAGCCAGCCGCTTGCTTGCTCCCATAATACTGATCGGATTGACGGCTTTATCACTTGAAATCAAAACAAATTTTTCCACGCCAAAATTTATTGCCACCTGGGCCAAAACATATGTACCCAAGACATTATTCAGCAAAGCCTGGCATGCATTTTCCTGTTCCATCAGCGGTACATGCTTGTAGGCGGCTGCATGAAAAACCACCGAGGGTCGGAATTGTGTAAATATCTGCGTCATCCGCGCATGATCCTTGATGTCACCAATCAAGAACGACATGTTGATGTCAGGAAAACGCTGCGAGAATTCTTCCTGAATGTTATACAGGGCCAGTTCATTCAGTTCAAGAAGTACGATACGATCAGGATTAAAGATGATCAACTGTCGACATAATTCTGAGCCAATCGAACCACCTGCGCCAGTTACCAGAATCACTTTACCTGTCAGCAAACTATGTAATCCATCATTATCCAGAACCACTGGCGCTCTACCCAGCAAATCATCCAGCTCTATTTCACGAATCTTTGAGACCGTTGTTTTGCCGCTGATCAGATCAGCATAAGACGGCACAGTCATTGCTTTTACACCGATTTCCGAACACATCTCCAACGTGTGCCGATGTATTCGATGAGGAACGGATGGGATAGCAATAATGACATGGCCGACATTCAGCTTTTGCACCCATTGCGGTAATTCATTGATTCCGCCTAGCACGCGTACACCGAGTAAACGAGTACCCCATTTCCTGGGGTCATCATCCAGCATGCCAACCACATGCCAATCACGGCTTCTCGCTAAATCCTTAACCAGATTCATCGCAGTGTTACCAGCACCGATGATCAAAACCAGCTTTGCCTCGTAGCTCTCCAGTCCGTACAAGCGGTGCTCTTTCCAGGCGCGATAAGCCAAACGACTGCCGCCCATGATCAACAACAATAGCAACGGAGCGAGCAAGATAACGGAGCCGGGAATATTCGCCAATAGGTCAAGTAACCACAATACCAGCAATACCGTCGCCGTGCCGCTAACGACGGCAACAAAGATTCTTTTTAAGTCAGGTAAGCTGGCGTAACGCCACAATCCGCGGTAGAGTCCAAGCCATAAGAAGAAACTGGTCTGGATGAGCACAATCCAGGGCAGAACTTTTGGCAAAAATGCCAACGTAGTGGAAGGAATTTCAAAATTAAAGCGGAATAAATAAGCAAACCACCATGCCACAGCAACTGCAACAAGATCATGAGTAAAAGCAATCAGTGTGCGGATTCCGAATCTGCTTACAAACATACTATTCCTATTCTCGACCGGAATAATATTTCTGATTCCAATCAGAAATAAACATTAGTACCAGATAAATACCTCCCCAAATCGCGGTCATCCAATGTTGCACCGTTAGATCCTGCTTACCTGCCCACACAGCACTTCCACCTACTGCAAGCATCAATGCATAAGCTGCGAGCGCTGTGTTACGATGACCAAAACCGCTTTGTACAATGCGTTGATAATAATGCTCGCGATGAGCTTGCCAAATTCTTTCCCCACGCAACAAGCGTTTTATAATTGTCACTGTCGCATCTGCAATAAAAGGTGAGAATATCAGCAATGGCAGCCAGAATGACCATAGGTTATCGAGCCATCCAAGTATGCCGAACACAGCTGCCAGAAATCCGAGTGGAATAGCCCCGACATCTCCCAGAAAAATCCGTGCCGGATAAAAATTATGCAACAAAAAAGCCATCGCTGCGGCAGCTATTGAAAAATTGATCACCGCGAAATCGTAATTCCCGACCCAATAAGCAAATAAGCCGTAATATCCAAATCCAATAACCGTCATTCCCCCTGCCAACCCATCTGAGCCATCCATAAAATTATAAAGATTTGACATCCAAATCACTGCACCAGCCGTACATAATACAGTTATCCAACCATAGGTATCCAGTAGAAGAACGATAGAGAGACTCGCTGCCACAACACTTTGTATCAGTAACCGGCACCAGATCGGTAAATGCCAAATATCATCCATGAGTGAGATGAGGACTAACAAACTGATACCTATCCAAACCATGATAGGGATTGGCGCGGAGAACAACAGCCATGTAATGACCACCCCGCATAATAAGCCTAAACCGCCAATGCGAGGAACGGGTACCGAGTGAAGTGAACGTGAATTAGGATGATCCAGCACCCAGTCAATTTTGCTCTTTATCAATCCTGAAATTGAGAAGAAAGCGATAACAAATGATAGCAGTGGTGCTGTAATAACTGATAAGGGAGAATCCAAAACCATAGTGACAGGATTATCCATATAGATCAATAAAAAACACACGCCATTTTCTCATCATGTGTGACAAGAAAATGGCATGCGTCGTTAAACTGCCATTAATTCTGATAGTGCCTTAAAACATGGGATTGGCGGCATAACTTTGATGCGCTGCTGATGCAGCGGCACCGCGTTCTACTTTCATACCCATATCAGACAGCACACTTTCAAGTACATTTAAGCAAAAAAGCACATTCTCTACTCGGCTGGAAGTACCCATCAAACCAAAGCGCCACACTTTTCCGGCAAAATCGCCCAAACCAGCGCCGATTTCAAGATTGTAGTCATCAAGTAAGCGGCGGCGCACTTCTTTTTCATCCACGCCTTCGGGCACAAAAACAGAATTCAGCTGCGGCAAGCGATACTCTTCCTGAACTACATAATTCATACCCAATGTCGCGAATCCGGCTTTCAATGCTTCATAATTACGCCGGTGTCGCGCCCAGGAATGCTCCAATCCTTCTTCAGCCAGCATCAGCAAGGACTCATGCAATGCATACAGTGCATTAGTGGGTGCCGTATGGTGATAAGTACGCGTTGATGACCCCCAATAATTCAGCAGCAAGCTGATATCCATAAACCAGCTATGCACTTTTTCCTTACGATTTTTAACCAGATCGGTCACGCGCTCGGAAAAACTCACTGGTGACAAGCCTGGCGGGCAAGACAAACATTTTTGGCTACCTGAGTAAATTGCATCAATTTCCCATTCATCCACTTTAATGGGAGAACCGCCCAGGGAGGTGACAGTATCCACAATCGTCAAACAATCATGCTTACGCGCAAGCTCACACAAGGTTTTGGCATCCGATGAAGCGCCCGTTGAAGTTTCAGCATGAACAAACGCAACAATCTTTGCATCAGGGTTCTTTTTTAGCGCATCTTCGACTTTCTGCGGGTCGACGGGCTCGCCCCATTTATCTTCCACCACCACTGCAATACCGCCATGACGTTCTACGTTCTCAATCATACGTCCGCCAAAGACTCCGTTGCGGCACACAATGACTTTATCACCTGGAACAATCATATTTACAAAACACATTTCCATACCTACAGATCCAGGCCCGGAAACCGGAAAAGTCATGCGATTTTTGGTTTGGAACGCATAGCGCATCAAGCTTTTTATTTCCTCCATCATCTCGGTAAAGACAGGATCAAGATGGCCTAGCGTAGGACGTGCCATCGCATTCAGCACCCGCGGATGGGTATCCGATGGTCCTGGTCCCATCAATACACGCTGCGGTGGGTAAAATATTTTGACTTCTTTTTCTGGGCGAAAATCTTCGGTATTCATGAACAATCCTAAATTTATAGTGAGAATCTGATTTATTTTATAAAGTAAAAAGTATGGATTTTAACAAGGGAATGGGGATTTTACTATCACTTAAAGCAGCAGGTAGTCATAGCGCCTCAATTTGAATTTCGTTTTGTATCTCTCCCTCAATCTTTCAGCATTTGCAAATATGCTACAAGTTCAGCAGTTTTTTTGCCTCCTATTATTTATTTCTACTAAGTCTTTATAACCTCTTATACAATCGTCGAGCCTTAAAGGAAGGGGCTATGATTTTTGAGCAATATCGTTATTGAATTCTCAATGACAAGGCAAAAAGTCTTTCTATTCTTTAAATTCAACTTGCTCAAATTATTGTAGGCTTTGCATTTAATTTTTTATTAAATGAAGGGGGAAGTATATGGCAGCAGAATCTTTACTTGGTGGACTCGCTGATTCAATAAGCGCTGATACCATAAATCTATTGGATCAGTATCTGGCCGACACAGTTGAAGACAGTACAGAGTTAACCGAGTTAGGCGATGGTTCTGTATTGTTAGTTGGCACAGGCGCTAATGGTGAGACCCAAGGTGCAGTTGTCGCCGGCAATATTGCAGTGGCCACGCAAATTAATGCTGGGGTAATGGAACTCGCGATTCAACTGCCACCGGGTGTGAACATAGCTTTCGAAGGGCTGAGCGAATTAGCCACACCTGAAGAAATCGAAGCTTTCGTTGCAAGCCAGATCGATGATGCACTACCGCTGGACAGCACAGACCCCTCTGCGCTGGCACTCAATATCAGCTTGAAAAATGCACTTAGCAATATTACTAATGCCTTAATTAATCAAGGTATTGGTGAGAGTGTGTTAACGATTGTAAGCTTTTCCGGTGATTCCGGTTCGGATGCAGTTGGAAAACATATTCTAGGCTCTCTTGCTGCTGAAGTATCGAATACAACGGGTGAAACAATCGTATTTGATGCAACTGATGCTGCAAGCAATGAAGTTTTCGCACTTCTCCTAGGTGACATCCAGCAAAACGACATACTCCAGCTTCAAGGCGTCGAAAATGCAATGCTTGTCGGTTCCGGAACAGTACAAGTTGGTGATGACAATGATGTCAATCTGCAAGGCGACAACAGAGATCAGCACGTAACCGGCGGTGGCGGAAACGATACCCTGGTTGGTGGCGGTGGAAACGACACGCTGATCGGTGGTAGCGGTGATGATGTCATTGGATTCAATGCCCTAGGAAACTATACCATTGAAATCGGCGGAGCAGACAAACTAGCCTTCCAATTCGATGGCATTAATACATTAGACGACCTGCTTCCGTTTGTAACGGGTGTATCCGAAGCAGATGGCAACGTGACTTATGAGTTCCTGGATGGTGAAGCAACCATTACATTGGTGGGCATGACTGCTGACGAAGTAACCGCAGACATGGTTATTTTTAACTTGTAATATACCGTAAATACGGAAAGCCCACATGCCATGTGGGCTTTTTTATGATGCTCTCTCCGAAAAGCTATAAAGCGCCGTATCTTGCTCCCATTATTGTGCATAATGGGCTGCTCAGAGGCTACGCCTTTGTTTCGGACACCGAACTGCCTCAGGTCGACGTTCTCATCAATGGCAAACCGCTGACCAAGGTTTTTTGCAAACTCCCCATACCCAAGACTTATCAGGATGCGGCAAATAAACTTGACGACCGGGCAAAAGGCTTTCTGGTACCGTTACCGGCACAAGTATTCGATGGCGCTCCCCATGAATTGACCATCCGACTCTGCCTACCTGGACAATCTACCGGCAAATCCGCAACCGGTAACCCGAAACAGGGCTGGCTCATCGAAAACAAATTGACATTTCAATTCGGCGACCGCCATGGCCACGTCAACTATGTTGATCATCATTTTCAGGGTTGGGTTGCCTTCAATCAACGGCCAACTCCTCTGCCTCAGCTGACTCTCTGTGATCAGCAGGGAAACTGTATCAAGGAAGTTCCCTTGATTCCCCTGCCTGCTGCTGCCGGACAAGCTGGTAAATATCTGGCTAACTTCCGCATACCCCGTAAAAATTTACCGATTCCCCTGTGGATTCATTGTGGTGGAACCGAATTGACTGGATCGCCCTGCGAACCCTCAAAAAAGCTGGCCGGCTTTCTCGAAAGATTCGATAAAAAAGCTATTCGCGGCTGGGCTTTTGACATGAATAAACCGGCTGACCCGGTTGAACTGACTTTAAAGATCGATAACAAGATTTTTTCTTTTTTCCGCCCCAATATCCGCCGTTTTGACATTGCAAGGCATTTAAAATTATCAGATGAAGAACTAGGCATTGTCGGTTTCCAGATAACGCCGCCGGAAATCCTTTTCGATGGCAAACCACACCGCATCAGCGTCGAATTCACCGATTCAAGCCACCCACTGCGTGGCAGCAACCAGCTTGTCCAAATACCCAAAAATTACCTGACACTGGATGAAATCGCCCCTCCTCCGAAGCTGGCTCGGCGGTCCGCAAAAATTGCGCGGCCCAAGGCGCCGCTGGTTTCTGTCATCATTCTGAATCGCAACGGAGAAACGCCTCTCGCAACCCTGCTCGAAAGCTGGAAAGCAAAAAACAGCCTGACCAATATCGAATTTATCATCGTTGACCACGCGTCCGAAGACGAAAGCCTTAAATTGCTTAATCAATGGCAGTATCAGCTTCCTCTGCACATCATCCCGCTTTCATTTAACGACTCTTTCTCCGCATCGTGCAATCGCGCTGCCGCAGAGGCCCGCGGCCGATTCCTGCTGTTTCTGAACAACGACATTGTGTGGCTGCAGGATGCACTCCCACCCATAGTCGATGCCTTGGAAAAAGACCAGAAAATCGGTGCACTTGGCCTGAAACTGCTCAAATCAACCGATGATCACGAACAAGCATTCATGCAGGCACCCGTGCAGCATCTGGGCGTGCGCTTTAAGCTCTCCAACGGCGCTTATTGGCCGTATGAAGCTACCAACGATGACAAAAATGAAGCCGAATATTCCGCTCAAGTTGTTCCGGCTGTTACTGCCGCCGCCATGCTCTGCCGCAAGGAAGATTTTTTCCGTGCCGGGCAATTCGACCCCAGCTATTTTTATGGCTTTGAAGATGTTGAATTCTGCCTGCGCCTCGGTCACAAGCTCAATCGGAAAATCGTCTGCCGGAACGACCTGGTGGCGTTGCACTATCATGGGCATACCCGTTTATCGGGCCGTGCCGTGGATATCTTCGACCGCCTGGTAAACAACGCAAATGTCCTGCAAAAACAAGTTGGATTATGGTTAAAGCGAAATTACTGGACAAGCCTTTTCAGCAACGATAAAAATCTTACTACCGAGAAATTGACCATCGGTTTTATTATCGACGAAGCGCCGGCAAAAGACGGTACTACCCCGTTATCCGCCGATGCGAACAAGCTGGCCAGACAAGTGCTCCGGAATTATCCGCAAGCTCAAGTCGTTTTTCTTCCACCAAGCCGTGGCTGGTACAATGCCCGCAACCTTCATGTCCTCATCGTCGGGCATCCGGAATACGACATCGACAATCTGACAGCGCACCGGGAAGATCTGATCACGCTGGCCTGGATCAGGGATAATCCAAACCTGTGGTGTCAATTACCATGGTGGCCGCAGTTTGACGGTTATCTTGCGGCCAATTCGGCCATCGTAAGGCAGCTTGCCCCTACCATCGTCAACCCGATTGTAAAAACAAGCGCAACTTCCCCGCTCGGTCCCCTGTTCAACCCCCGGCTGCCGCCATTACGCATTGCTCTGTTGGTCTCCTCAAAAATGACGTCCCGACACGAAGCCCGTATCAGTGAGCTGCAGCAATCCTTAAAGGCGAATGGCGCGATAGTCTGGCAGGATTCACCCTCCTCCGATAGCGGCTCCAAACGGCTGGCCGATGTGCAAATCGCCATTCACCTCAACAAACGCCTGCCCGAAAATCTGCCTGCCCCCCAGTTTCATACCCTGAATATCCTCTGGGCGCCAGATGGCAGCAAAACGTTACATCCTGACGATGCGCAAGGATGGATGATTATCAACTCAATGCCACAAGTCAAATGGCTGCATACTGAAATAGAGAAAGCACTTGGAAATACTTTTCATCCATCCTAATTTTCCTGGGCAATTCCGCCGATTTGCCGCTGCACTGGCGCGTGAACCAGGCATGCGTGTGTATGGCGCCGGTGATGCCGGATGGATGGCGGAAACCGTACCTCTACCGGATATTCCCATCATTGCCTACTCTACGCCGGAGGAAGTCAGCAAAAATACCCACCCGTATGCCCGCAGTTTCGATGCTGCCGTCAAGCGCGGACAGCAAATTGTTCAGACATTGCTCACCCATAAAAGACAAGGGCTTGAACCGGACATCATCATTGCCCACCCCGGCTGGGGAGATGCCTTCTACCTGAAAGATATCTTCCCCGGCGCCACGATCATCGGCTTATTCGAATATTACTACCGCGTCAGAGGTGCCGATGTAGGCTTCGATCCCGAATTCCCGATGAATTTTGATGACATCTTCCGTGTCCGCAGCCTCAATGCCACCCAGTTACTGGCTCTTGAGTCTTGTGATATCGGCTATTGTCCGACGGCCTGGCAACGCAGCTGCTTTCCTCTTCATTACCAGCAGCAGCTTCATGTCATACACGACGGCATCGATACCCCCACGGTAAAGCCCGATGCAAACGCCACTATCACGCTCCCTGATGGATCAACCCATCGTGCCGGAGAAGAGATACTGACCTTCGTCAGCCGCAATCTTGAACCCTATCGCGGCTTTCATATTTTCATGCGGGCTCTGCCTCGTATTCTGGAAGCTCGCCCCGATTGCCAGGTTATTATTGTCGGCAGCGACGGTGTCAGTTATGGCAAGCAACCTCTTCCCGGTCAAACTTACCGTCAACGCTATCTGAATGAAATTGCGGACGAGATCGACCCATCGCGCCTTCACTTCACCGGACACCTTCCGTACAATGACTACCTCAAAGTATTGCAGGTATCCAGAGCGCATGTATACCTGACCTATCCGTTTATCCTATCCTGGTCCATGCTGGAAGCCATGTCAGCCGGTTGCCTGTTAATCGCCTCAGCCACTGCATCCGTGCAGGAAGTTATCACCGACGGCAGAAACGGTTTATTATTTTCGTTTCATGAGCCAACCACACTGGCCGACCGTGCCATTGAAGCGCTGAGCGAACCCGATCGTTATCTGGATATGCGCAAGGCAGCCCGCCAGACCATTATTTCCAGTTATGATTTCGAAACCGTCTGCTATCCAGCATTCACTCAACTCTTAAACCAATACAATCCATAGGAATCGATGAATGACGAAAACAACACTCACAGCCACACTCAAAGAAGCCGGCACTCTGCTTGAAAAAAGGGAATATACCAATGCAGAGTCCCTCTATCGCAAAGCGATGCAACTGCAGCCCGGCAATGCGGCCGCCGCCATGGGAATCGCCATGATTCACAACCGCACGGGACAACCCGAAGAGGCCCTCAAAATTCTCCAGAATGTATGGAAAGCGATTTCTGTTAGCAAGACAAAAAAAACCATCGTCCCCAAAGCAGCCGTTCTTGCCCAGATCGGTTTGGCACAACAGCAAACCGGACGGGTAATCGAAGCCCTGCAAAGCTTTAGGGGAGCCAACGAATTAAGACCCTCGACAGAACTTTCCAAGCTCATTCAGAATCTGGGAAATGCCGTTGAGAACCCTTATACCATCGAGCAGCTAGTCGCAAAAGCAGGTCAGCTACAGCACGGCGGCAAACTTGAAGAAGCCACTAAACTCTACCATACTGCTTTACAGCTTAATCCTGATCATCCGGAAGCCCTTCATGGCCTCGGGCTGGTGCTCCGTGCCCAGAAAGACCTCGATGGCGCACTTCCCCTGATCCAGCAAGCCATTATGCTGGCACCGGACCGGCCTGATTATTACAACGATCTAGGCATTCTCTTTCAGGAACGCGGCGAATTGGAAAAAGCCATCAGCTTTCACAAGCGTGCCCTCAAAGTCAAAGCAGATTTTACCCCCGCATTCATCAACCTGGGCGTCGCTTACAAGCGCATCGGCAAACTCGACGAAGCCATAACGGCCTACCGCCAGGCTATTCTTCTGCAACCCAATTCACCGGCTGCCCACAACAATCTCGGCAACCTTCTGCGCATCCAAGGCGATCTGACTGGCGCACGCAAGGAATTGAAACAGGCCATCAAGCTCCACCCTGATTACCAGGATGCCATTGAAAATCTGGCCACTGTCGAACAAGAGCTGAAACAAAAAACAGCTATTACTCCCAAAACCAGGAAACCGAAAACAAACAAAACAGCAAAAGCTGATTTCCTGTAGCGAAAATTGGCGAGAATGGCTGCTCTTAACCTTTTTCAGGCAAATGAATTCAACAAAATGAAAAATTACAAAATATCTAACCCTGATTGATCAGATAAGTCTGGTGATATCAGATTAAGAAACGCAATGCCATGACCAAGGGCTTCACATCCAAATTAACTCATTTAATAAGTAATTGATAAAATTGCATTTAATTCATCACATTGCTGGAGAATAAGGATGCTGATATCTCCCATGACATATTTAAAGCCTGAAAAATTACTTTTTCCTGCCCGGGCGGTAAAAGAGAAATCAAACGTTTGCAAACTACTGATGGAAAATTATTTGCAGAGCCATTAATGCTTGATCAAGTAATTCAATTGAACAATAGCGAAGCCCTGGCTGAAAGAATGAAATACTCATCAATCGATCTGGCCTGCTCCAGGATACCGCGGGTGACAAACTTCTACCCAGCTTACTGTTTCCTGACAATAAACTTCCACCTGTATTCTCTACAATGTTGCGGCTACCAAGTACTGTGGGAGTCAGCAGATGAATTTATCATTTGTTATAAATAAGACTCAAATTTAAAAGCCTTACGAGAATTGCCAATAACCTTATTTACTAAAAGAATATTCCGTGATGTGAGACTCTGAAACAATGAATAATCAAAATTTAATAGGCCGCTTTGAGATGGTGCGCAATGGCCGTGCAATTGGATGGGCGATCAGTAAAATTAACCCAAAACTACACGTCCGTATTCAAATTGTGGATCAGGATGGAAATATCCTCGCCACAGGTGATGCATTCAATTCTCGATCCGATCTGAAAGGATTACGAATCGGATTTGAAATTTGTTTACCAAGCAAGTGTTTTATGAAAGACAGGACACTACTGCAAGCAGTTATCGCTGGAACAGAAGACATCCTGCCTGGTGGCCCACATCAAATTTCTCTAGCATCAAGATTTAGCTATCACATCGACGGCTTTGTAGATCGCCACAAGCTGACTGGGTGGTTGAATGATCATATTAACCCCAATAGTCACTTCACTATAGAATTAATGGAAGAAGATGAAGTAATCAGTAAAAGTGATACCAAAGGTTTGATCGACGAAGGGGGCGCGCTTGGCCGTTTTACATTCGATATGCCGGAAAAATATCTTGACGGCGAGATTCACCGATTTACCTTTCATTGCAAGGAATTACAATGGGATATCGAAACTCGTAGCTATCTTACTCCTCTTCCCGAGCCGGTAGAAGATAGTGAACATTACCCTTTTCTGGATAATTCTATTTGGGAAATGACACCGTCAGCGATCCAAGCCCAAAAAACGCGACTTGCCGCTACCTCTGCCAAATCGGAAATCGAGCAACAGATTCAAACGATAGAAAAAAAACTCATCAATATAGAGAAAGATGATCTAAAAGTTCGTTATACCCTGATTTGCCAAATTGGTAACCTACTTAAACAGGACAATAAGCCAACCGAAGCTTTGGTTCAATTCAAACGCGCCATCGCAATAGATAACTCCCGAACGGAAGCTTATGCAGCATCAGCAGATATCTTGATCTCCATAGGAAAAGAAGCTGAAGCAGAAAAGCTATTGCTCAATGCGATGAGGAAGCTGCCTGAAGCATCAGATATTCTACAGCGTATTGATAAACTCCAAGCAATGCGTCGCACCAAGCGTGTACAGATCATTGCATTCTATTTACCGCAATTTCACCCGATCCCAGAAAATGAACAATGGTGGGGAAAGGGCTTCACTGAATGGACTAACGTTACCACTGCTGCACCTCTTTTTTCGGGCCATCTACAACCGCGCCGCCCTACAGCACTTGGATATTACGACCTGCGCCTGCCCGAAACTGCCAATGCTCAATTCGAACTGGCGAAAAGATACGGTATTGATGCTTTTTGCTATTACTACTACTGGTTTAATGGTAAACGGATACTAGAACGCCCCCTGCAAGATTTGATGGAAGGCCGGAGTGGTCCCTTCCCCTTTTGTATCTGCTGGGCCAACGAAGACTGGACCCGCAGTTGGGATGGTATGTCAGGCGAAATCTTGCTAGCGCAAAACCATACTCCAGAATCTGATTTACGTTTCATCCAGGATGTGGCTCCATTGCTCAAGCATTCGAATTATGTGCGCTTTGACGGCAAACCTGTACTCTTGATATATCGGGCAGATAAGTTAGCAACACCTAAGAAAACTGTTAAAGCATGGCGTGACTGGTGCCGCAAGGAAGGAATTGGTGAATTGCATCTCTGCGCAGTTCAAGCATTTGGCTTTGATGACCCGCGCCCATTAGGCTTTGATGCAGCAGTTGAGTTTCCGCCGCACTCACTTCACGAAAAATATAAACAGCATAACTACTACCAAAAATTAGCCGGATTACCAAATTTGGTAGAACACTTCTCGGGCAGTGTTTACAACTATGCAAGCATAGCCGATGCCTTCATGCAACGCCCCCGAGAACCCTACCACTTGCATCGTGCTTGCTTCCTGGCTTGGGATAATACCGCCCGGCGCGGAAAAAACGCACACATCTATCACAACTTCTCCATCAGCAAGTACCAGCAGTGGCTGGCACACAATTTTGTGCGCTGTGCGCAGGAAGCCGATACCGGCATGGTATTCATAAATGCATGGAATGAATGGGCTGAAGGAGCAGTTTTGGAGCCAGACAGTCATTTTGGTTATGGCTTGCTGGAGGCGACTCGCCAAACCAAAGCAATGTTTCCCTTATTGACACAGAACACATACTGGAAGCACAACATACCCCAATTTCCTGCGAAACGTCTTGAATCTAGTGAGCGAATTATCATGGTTGGTCATGATGCTCATCCTCACGGTGCGCAAATTAATATGCTGCATATGGCCCGTTGCCTACGGCGTGACCTTGGCATGGACGTCCTCATTCTTCTTAAAGATGGGGGTAAACTGGTCCAGGAATATGAACGGGTCGGCCCCACTGTCGTACTTGGCCAGGACCTAGGGTGGCAGACCACCTTGACTGATTTGCTGCGACACTATTTTGCCCTCGGAACACGCAAAGCTATTTGCAATACTGTAGTTACTGGAGAATTAGCAAGTATTATTCGTAGCCACGGCTATACTATCGTTAGCTTAGTGCATGAATTACCTTCACTCGTAGAATCGCACGGCTTGCAGAGTGCTTGTTGGCATGTTGCCGGTCATGCAGACAATATTGTTTTCGCTTCAGATATCGTCGCCCGGGAATTTCGGGATCGCTTCTGGCCAGATTCCGAAAAAATCCTGATCGCTTCACAAGGCATTGCTTTCAATCCCTATCACCCGAAGCGTACCGAGCTGCGTCGCCAAATAAGGAAAGAACTCGGGTTTTCGGACAGCGCCTTACTTATCATGGGCTGCGGCTACGGCGATACTCGCAAAGGCATCGATCTCTTTGTGCAAATGGCGGGAGAAGTCAGCCGCATGATCGTTAATGTTACTTTTGTATGGGTAGGTAATTTAGATAGCGGATTAGCACCTTACATTCAGAATGACATCAAGCGATTACATCTTGAAGATCGATTACATATCACAGGACGCGTTGATGACACTGCCCGCTACTACATTGCTGCCGACGCTTTCGCGCTTACTAGCCGCGAAGATCCCTTCCCAAGTGTAGTAATGGAAGCCTTCGACGCAAATTTACCTGTTGTAGCATTTGACGGTGGTGGCGGTTATGTGGACATCGTGAATGATCGAACTGGCGCACTCATCCCTTATCTCGATGTCCCCGCCATGTCAAAAGCCTTGGCTGCTTTGCTCAAAGACAAGCGCCGTCATCAACGCATCAGCAAATACGTACATCAATTCTGCCGCACCACCTTCGGTTACTCTGCCTATATGCAAAAGCTGCTGGCCCTGCTCGACGGAGTACCAGCCAGAGCTGTCAACAAAGGCATACTCAAGCGCCAGGCTTGGTATGAAGACGCCCCGCGCCCGGCAATCAGCGCCATCGTCCCCAACTACAACTATGGACGCTACTTGGAGCTACGGCTGCGAACTATTCTTGATCAAACCCTGCCACCTGACGAAATTATCATCCTCGACGATGCTTCCGGTGATTATAGCCTGGACATCATTCGTGCCGTGGCGGAACAAAGTACTATCCCCATCAAGCTCATTACCAACGACAAAAACACTGGTAATCCCTTTATGCAATGGGCCAAAGGATTAGAAAAAGCCAATAGCGAACTCATATGGATTGCCGAAGCCGATGACTATTGTGAACCTACATTACTTGAAACCCTGGCTAGAGAATTGACTGATTCCAGTGTTGTGTTGGCATGGTGTGACTCTGTTATTGTCGATAGTCTCGGTAATAGTCATGGTTTTGAGTACAAAACCCATTACGCCAAAGAATTTGGCGATTGGTGGCATAGTCACTTCATAATGGACGGCCCAAAGCTCATCGAAAAGTGCCTGCTCTCAGCCAATCTTCTGCCTAACGCCAGTGCCGCATTATTTCGCCGAAAAGCAGTCGACGTTGATCTTAGTATGATCAACCAATACTATTTTTCCGGTGACTGGTGGTTCTGGATCAGCCTTGCTGAAAAAGGCAAAGTCTCTTACCGTGCCGAAGCTCTCAATTACCACCGCCGCCACTCACAAAGTGTGATGGGAAATATTTTGCGTGAAAGTGAAAAGCTAATACCGGAAACCATGGCCTTTTATCGTCGGCTAGGAAAATACAAACCACATATCTTCGGCCCCAAAACGCGACTGGACATTTTCACCCGCCTAGAAGCCATGTATCGCCTATTTCCCCAATTGCAGAATCAGGCTGTACGCTTGAAGGAACATCCAGTCTTCAAGATGGAATATCAGGCACTGACAGAGCAATTCGATCCTGTTGCTGCCCTCAAAACCGCAAACCAGCCTTCTCCAATTCTGCTCGTCATCTCCGAAGATGCACTAGCAGATAGTGAAGCCTCAATGCGCCTCATAAACTACTTGCAAAACAGATACAAATTACAAGTCGCTATCCTTGCTAGTATCGACAGAGCGAAAATCTTCATTGAAGTCACTGGATTGGACAAAAAACAAGTCTCAATCTTGTGCAAAACAAGTGCAACAAAACTATCCGACAAGCGCACCAATAAAGGACATGTCAGTCAAACTGAAAACTTACCGGATCTACTTGCCAAGAATCGTAATGTCATCAGTCATGGCCTGTTCTCCCATGTTCAGATCGAATCATTATGGAAACAAAATCGTCTGCACTGGATGTTAGTTGCCGGCAAGGAATTCGATACGCTACTAGGTAGTTTACCGGGAGACAAGACGATCACACTCCAAGCGCTGATCAACGCCGTGAAAATTTGTGATGAAGCATGCTTTATCTCGGAATATCCGCCTCATGCTTTTGCTCACATGGCTCAGGCCTCTCGGCGGCCTATTTATCGATTGGATCTTTCCAAGGTAAACCTAAAACATGGTAAAAAGCTTTCTCTGCAGATCGACCAAGATGTTCAAGTAGCGCTAGCAGCAAGCAAAACTCCTGAACAATGGAGGGAAGTGATCCAAGAATTGGAAATCAGCCGTAAGGAAAACAAGATCGATACCAGATTGAGGTTACTGATAATGGGACCGGAGATTGATGCGATTAAATCGGTAATAAATGGAAAAGATTTTGTAGAGATGATTTGGATATATGAGAAACCAACCGATTTCTTTAAAACAGAAAAAATTAGGAATATTAATGGCTAAGCGTATTCTGCTGTGGGGCGCACCAACAAGTTGCGATGGCAATCTGCCTTTTGAGAAAAGTTTCGAACAAAGTGGAAAAAACTATGGAAATATCCTGATCGGAAATGCTGTTTATTCTTTCTTGACTGAAAACGAGATAGTGTGCAGATCATCACTCAAATCCCCTGAAGAGGCAAATGAGAAATGTGATCAGGTTGTAATACCAGCAGCCAACTTTTTGTGGAAAAATTTTGACTTTGGTTACATGGCAGACTTTCTGGAAAAAACGAATCTGCCAATAACAATCACTGGCGTTGGCGCTCAAACTAATGACAGAACTACAACGAGTGAAATTCACCCTAATACTTTAAGACTGATGAATATTATTAGTGAAAGATCCGCGTCACTTGGTGTTAGGGGATATTACACAGCTGAAGTATTGGCTGCACATGGAATCCATAACATACGCGTAATTGGATGTCCTTCAATTTATACTAGCCGGTGCCCTAGTGTAAATGTGAATACAATGCCACTAAAACAGTTAAAAACTATTTCTATAAATTTTTCTCGGCGCGTACATACCCATTCATTTTATCCAGATCGGATGAAAGTAATTGAAAATACGTTACTTAAATATGCATTGGGATACGAAAGTATATTTATTGCTCAAGATGAGGTTGAAGAATTATCAATCCTTGCAAGTATTGAGAACGCCACTATAAAGGCACAAATAATAAAGTATTTTGATCAGATTGATCCTGATATATGTATTGATTACTTCCGAAAGAAAACCAAATTTTTTTGCAATGTATCAGATTGGGCAAAGCACATAAGATCGGTAGATTTAAGTATTGGCAGTAGGTTTCATGGAAATCTCATTGCTCTTACTAATGGTATCCCTGCATTAACAATTGTTCATGACTCAAGAACAATGGAGATGTGTGCTCTTCTCGGTGTACCAACGCTTCATGTCAGCAAGATTGAAAAAGATAATTTTAAGATCACTGATATTCAAAATGCAATTCTTGAAGCAGACTACAGTCAGTTTGAAAATAGTTACAAGATTCTTTTTAAACGTTTTGTGAAATTTTTGAATGAAAATGGAATCTTCCACAATCTCCCAAATATAGCAAATGCTTAAGGAAAAGGTTTTAAAAAGAAGTGCTTCTCGAGCTTTATGTGCGCATCAGTTTTTTCTAGACGCGCATTGTTTACTCCGTGTTTTGATGATTATTTATTATATAAAAATCTGCCTTAGCTTAAAAAATATCAAAAATTATATTTTTAAATTATATACTTAAAATTATCCTATACAGATTGTATTGCAATTATAAAATTAGGGTTTAGTAAAAAAGATCAAAACAAAGAAATATAGTTTCCAACCACTTTTTACTATATGAGACCTTTGCAAAAGTCTATTTTCATAAAATTTTAATTAATAAAATCAATAGGTCGAGAACTCATAAAAGGACTTTTGCAAGGGTCTATATATAAATATTTTTATATCTACAATCTGGAATTCAATCAATGCCAATCGCTTGGAGGATGAAGCAGAACCCGTTCTGCTGGATGCAGGCCGGTAGGCACCTTATGATGCGGTTTGCCAGCACCACCTGAGCATATTACGGTTATGTCAGAAATGCTTTGTGGAAGCTATGATGACCGCAGAATTGGCAGCCAGGTTCGCTTACGAAAACATCGGTTTTGCTGCGCACCGAGCAAAATTCTTTCATTGCGTGAGACCGATGCGGAGAGCGCAGAAAAAGCGGCGCTGATGAAACAACAATGAGACAAGATTACGAAAAACCTCATAATTTATCAATTGGTATTATTACACCTGATTTGCTTGGCCCGGTACGCAACGGCGGTATTGGCACCGCATGCACGTTTCTGGCTCATGCTTTATCTGAGGCTGGTTACCAAGTTTCTATTTTATTCTCACAGTGTGCTACTTCTGCAAAATCAACAGATTCGTGGGTGAAAAACTATCGATCACGCGGTATCAGTATTGATATCGCAGAGGCGTGGCTAAAGAATAGAAAAAATAAATATTTTCCTGCTTATCCAGTGCTGGGAATGGCTCTTGCAGTTCACGACTGGCTGGCCGAGCGCGATTTTGACTTGGTGCTTTTCATGGAATGGCAAGGCCATGGCTTCTACGCCTTGCAGGCCAAACGAGCCGGATTGCGTTTTCAAGACACAATTTTCATTACTCAAACCCATAGTCCCAGCCTGTGGCATGCATTGAACAATGCCGATTTAGCTTCGGATCCGATGCAATCGATCACCTATTTCATGGAGCGCAAATCAGTAGAACTGGCGGATGTAGTGATTAGTCCCAGCGCATATATGCTGAACTGGCTACGGCAGCATGGATTCAATCCTCCCGAACGATCTTTTGTATTACCTAATCTGATCGAAGTAAAGAAGCCTCGCAAATCAACATCCTGTGTTCGTACCCAGGTAAATGAACTCGTTTTTTTTGGACGACTGGAGTATCGCAAGGGGCTCGGGCAATTCTGCGATGCGCTGGATAGATTAGCGGAAACAAAAATTGCACCGCAAAAGGTAACCTTTCTCGGCAAATTCTCGCGCATGGGACAAGAACACTCGGGTCTATACATCGCCAGACGTGCAAAAAAATGGAAATTTCCTGTCGAGATTCAGGCACGGTTGGGGCAGTCCGAAGCATTGGCATATCTGGCTGAACCTGGTCGCCTGGCAGTGATGCCATCAGTAGCCGATAACTCACCCTATACAGTATACGAATGTCTGGTAGCTGCTATTCCCTTCCTTGCTCGCGATGTAGGCGGAGTCGCTGAGCTAATACACCCGCAGGATCAGGAAGCCTGCCTGTTTAGTGATAACCCCGGAATACTCGCACAAATGTTCGCCAGGATATTATGTGATGGAGCCTTGGTCCCTCGATTGGGCTTCGATCTTGAAGAAAACCGCCGCACATGGTGCGAAACTCTGCTGGCCCAGGTAAGGGAAATCCGTGCCTCATCACCAGTCAACCAAATTAAGCGTAACCGGGAATATGCCAAGCCACCACTTGTGTCAGTTTGCCTGGTTCACTATAACCGCCCGCAACTTCTGAAACAGGCAGTAGCTTCACTGATGGCACAGGATTACACGAATTTTGAAGTCATTCTTGCTGATGATGGCAGTTCCAGCAAAACTGCCAAAAAACTGCTTTTTGAGCTGGAGCCGGAATTTACTAAACGCAACTGGAAAATCTTGCATCTGAAAAATGGCTATCTGGGAAAGGCACGCAATACGGCAGTAAAACAAGCCCAGGGTGAATATCTTCTGTTTATGGACGATGACAACGTCGCAAAACCCAATATGATCAGCCGCTTCGTTCAAGCAGCGGTAACCTCCGGAGCCGATCTGGTAACGGCAATGTTCGATGTATTTTCGGGAAACAAAGCACCTACCCTGCGAACCCCGATCGTTGAGCGTTTCCTGCCACTGGGTGATATCGTTTCTTTTTCGGCGATCAGTAACTGCATTGGCGATGCCAATTCACTGATACGGCGATCCTCGTTCAAGAAATTAGGCGGCTTTTCTGAAGAGTATGGACTGGGCCACGAAGATTTTGAGCTTTATCTGCGGGCAGTACTCAGCGGTGCGGTAATAAGCGTCGTGCCTGAATCCTTGTTCTGGTACCGGCGAAATGGATTCTCCATGTTGAGTACTACTCACACAACTGCAAATCGCATGCGCAGTTTTCGGCCTTTTATGGAATTTCTGCCAGCTCCGTTAGCTGAATTGGCTGTCCTCACACATGGACTTGCTTATCGGCAAACAGACTCTGCTAAAATAAAGATAGATACATATGACGAATTGCCGGAAATAGATCGGCAACGAATCAAGATTGGCGATCCCGATGCACCGGAAACTCTAGTTGCATTGATTAAATTGCTAATACTAGAGAATCAGGACAAATTGGCACGTCAACTGCTGAGGCAACTTGATGCTGACAAGCAGAGTATCAATTCAAATCCCGGCATCATTAACATGCGGCTCCTGCTGCATGCATTGAATGCTGTAAAGCATAGCAATTTTGCTGAAGTGGAAAGAGCTGTTTCTGAGTTTGAAGCCGGTCACCATAATAATTTTGACAAGGCATGGTTTTATCAGTCGCTTTTAGCGGTGCTCGAAAAACAAAACGATGCACATAGCCTGATGCATAAATATGCGCTCAAGCTTTCACATGTTTCCGATAAAAGTGCGCAATCGCTACACAAGGCAGCGTATTATCTCCTGTTGGCCGGTCAAATCAGCGCATCATTAGAATCGTTCGATGCTTTGCTGTTGCATTTGGATGCAGAGTATTTAAAGCAACGAAGTGATGTAGCCGAGGCGGTGCGTGCAGGCGATTTTCCTTGGGGAATGGAACACTATTTGCGGCATGGCAAAGCCGAAGGAATAGCATGGCCGGGAACTGAAATTCTTCAAGAACTTATCTCCAGAATAATCCCTGCGATTAAACAAAGTAAACAAAAAGTGAATATTCGGGCCGATGCTAGAATCAGATTAAACCTGGCAATCAAGTTATTTGCCTTTGAACAGACGAAGCAAACATTAACCCCTAGCCAAGCCGCAAATCGCTCTCAGCGTGACATCCACTTCCTGGGGCGTATTCATGATTCCAAAGGAAAGCCGAGCGTATGAGGTAGCATAAGGAGATGTGCTTGCAATGATATGCCGTTCCAAAAGCTTTTCGACAATTGCCTGTGGCGTAAGGCCAGCAACTTCGAAGCAAATGATACCAGCCGAAAGTCCAGGATCGAGCGGCGTGTGCAGCATTACATGCGGCATTTTCGCAAGCTCCTCCTTGCACAAGCTGTTGAGTTCTTCAATACGCCTGGCAATGCGCGTGCGCCCGATCTGCCTCTGAAACTCGAAGGCATCCTGCATTGCCCATTGGTGTTCATAGGCATAGAACCCGCCGGGAGCAACCCAGTCTGCCCGAGTGGGAGGCTTGGGCGGTTCGCGTTTCATCCAGGCATCAAACGGTTCATCGGCAATAAAACTGGGAATGGTCGGTCGCATCTGCGCCCATGCGGAATCATGTGCCCAGAGGATTCCTGTTCCCCGCGGAGCGAAAATCCATTTATGGGTACCGGCTGAAAAAAAGTCACACCCAAGATTTGGCAAGGATTCATCCACAGCACCAAAACCATGCACACCATCAACAACCAGCAGGACTCGATCAGCATCGTCGCGTCCACGATTGATTTCGGCAAGTGCATTCGCAATTTTGCGAATGGGCAGGCGAACGCCAGTGCTGGACTGTACCCAAGTGAGGCCAATGATGCGCGTATTTGATCGCACGGCCTTTACCAGGCGGCCAACGATCTCATCCTCGGTTGCATCGGAAGATCGTTCAAATAACGCAATGCGTCGCCAGAAAGCGCCGGCTTTCTCCGCCGCAAGCCGGAGAGATTCCTGATGCGCATAATGATCGTGCTCAGTAGTAAGGATGTCCTGGCCGGGTTTGAGCATCAGTCCATGATAGATGAGCGCCAAGCCGCTGGTGGTATTCGAAGTGATGGCATATTCGCTGGACTTACCGCCTCCATAGGCGGCTGCCGCTTCACATACCCGCGTAGAAATCTTGCTCTGCGGTTCCCCGAACAGCCCATTTTCGATGGTCAGAAACGGATTCTCGTCGATTGCTTTGCTATACCGGGCAATGGCTTCGCGCACCGGACGCGGATGGGATGCAATATAAAAACCGGTCAGATGGATATAGTTCGGCGATAGATTGAATTGCGCACGCACAGAATGCCAATCGTGGGGATTGAATACATCGTGCGTATGGTCACTGGCATTTCCAGCCGATGGAAGAGCAGTGCAAGCCACAGCAGTGCATCCGGCACTCAACAAAAAATTACGGCGTGTCATAGACATAGCTTTTTCCTTTTTGCATGAGACGCATGAGACGACGAAACGGACAGGCCTTCAAGCCTGTATTAGGCAAAGGGTTAAATGTTTAGTGAGTTATCGAAATATAAACCCCAAACCAAGAAAGGTAATGATTCGTATGACAGATTCTGAGAAAAATTGCCTGGCCATGATTAAACCCCAGCGATGCTGGGGTACCTGCTTTCTACCGCGTTCAATTAGCAGATCTGGCACCCGATTCATGCATATGGCTGTGGGCCTCTTCGGCATGCTTCGTTGCCTCATCGGCATGGTCCATTTCAGCGTGCTTGATAGCTTCATCTAAATGCTGAACAGCTTGATCCATATGAGCATCAGCACCTGCCGCGAGTGCAGCTTTGGCATGCTCCCTGCTTTCCTTGGCGTGCTTGAGCAACTCTTTGGCATGGCCCATTTTCCCATGCTTTATCGCTTCATCAATATGTTTCAATGCTTCTATTCTCTCAGGCGCATCCGTTGCAAAGACTTGGGTGCTCAAGAAAAATGCTAATACTCCAGTTGCAAGAATCGTTGATATCGATTTCATGATCATTACTCCTTATTTTATTTAAGATAAATAATGTCAAACATCTTTGGAAAGATCGTGCTAGCTAGCTGCCCGCGCAACTGTCATGAAAGAGTCAGCCTGTCTGATAGTTATCGCTAGCTCTAACAACACGCATGCTCTTTATAGCATATCTTGCAGGAAAACAATAATGCTAAACTGGATGAGAATTTAAAAAGTGATGAATTTGAGTGGAAGTGGGCCATTGAGCGCTTGCCTATTGCAAGTAAGAATTTCTATTCTTTTCACCACATCTTTAGTGCTAATTCTTGCAAGTTGCAAATCCAAGCAAACATAAGACAATAAAAAAATAGAGTAAATCTTAACATCCAATTGCTTTTTCCAGAATTCACACTTAAAATCTTAACCGATACTTGCTTTCTAAAACGCTAACCAAACAATCTAATTATTGATAGCATGGTTGCTCAAAAAGAAAAGCAGTACATGATAGGGAAACTAGGGTTCCGATTTCTAAGAGAAATGCTGGTCCAAGAGTTTCCGGTCTCGTGATAGCGAGGCTCCACGGAGGGATAAAAGCCCGGGAGGTTAAGTAATGTATTTTTAGTACATTATTCTCGGTAATTATCCGTTAAGTGCAGGAGACTTCGTTATGTCAAAAGTAACAAAATCAATCACCCCCTCTGCAGATGTGAATGCAATAACAGGCGATGCGCTCGATCGCAGCATGAGCGTATGGCATAGCTTTACGTTGGGCTTTGCTGTTGTGTCACCGGTAGTCGGACTGTATGCCATCATTGGTGTGCAGACAGTAGTGACCGGTGGTGGCTGGTTTGCCGCTCTGGCGATTTGCCTGGCCATGCAGTTATTGGTAGCTACCGTCTACGCAGAATTATCTTCACAATTTCCGATTGCCGGCGGTGCCTATAAGTGGGCGCGGCAACTCGGAGGCGTCGTAGCCGGGCAATATGCGGGGGTTATTTATATTTGCTCCACCATTGCTATGTTAACGACAACGGCTTATACAGGCGGTTTCTGGCTAGCTACTTTCCTGGGGTTGCCTGCTGAGGGGGGTGAAATGATGGTACTCTGGGGCGTAGTATTTCTGCTCGTTTGTACACTGCTCAATATAGCGCCCGTCAGTATCTTCAAATTTGTGATCAAAATGGGAGTTTATGCTGAAATCGTCGGTTCAGCTGGTGTTGCCTTACTGTTATTTGTGTTTTTCCGCCAGCATTCAGTGCTGGAATTGTTCCAACATATGGGCACTGGAACCGCCCCTACTGAAACTGCTGCTTTTCTGGCAGCGCTCGCCATCGCTGGCTGGGCTTTTATTGGCTTTGACGCTTGCTCCACCACAGCAGAAGAAACTCACAATCCCAAGCGCATGGTTCCACGCGCAGTCTTCCTCTCCTTGCTGATGGTTGGTACGGTAGTCTTGTTCAATTCAGCTTCTCTGATTCTGGCCTTTGATCCCGATACGCTGAGGAGTTCCAGCAGCACATCCGATCCCGTGACACCATTAATCGCCAGCAGCATCGGAGACTGGTTTGAAAAACCTTTTCTGGCCATTGTAATGACCGCTTTTCTTGCCTGCGGGGCATCGGTGGTCAAATATACCTCGCGCATCGTTTATTCCATGGCACGGGAAGGCAATATGCCCGCCATACTGAGTCAGGTCACGGCGAGCAAAATTCCGCGCAACGCCGTTCTGTTTACGGTATTGCTGGCCGGTTCCGGATTGATATTCGGATTAAATGATGATGCGGTAGCTACCATCATCGCCTTCGGCACCGGCGGTTTATATGCCATGTTTACGTTCACGACCGGGGTCGGGTTGTTCGCACGGTTATCTGGCCGCTGGAACCCTGATCTGGGCGAATTAAAACTGGGGAAATGGGGCTTGATCATCAATAGCCTGGCATTCGCTTGGTCCTTATTTGAACTCATCAATATTGCTTGGCCGCGCCCTTATGCTGTTTCAGTCGATGCGCCCTGGTGGCAGTTGTGGGCAACACCGCTGGTACTCGGAAGTCTTCTAGGTATCACCACAGTGTATATCCTTTGCAAAAAATGGATAAGCGTTAAGTAACTTGTTTTCAAAAGGATCTATCATGAATCAACAAAATGCATTGCTTTGGCAACAATCTATTCCGGGCGGATGTCATTGGTCTGGCATCCTGCATTGTGGCGTCACACTCCGTTTGACCGATGTACAGGGCGGTGCGAATGCGGCTGTTCTGTTCTTTAACCAGGAAGAAAAGCTCGAACGCTACAACATGGCGGATACATTGAAAGCACAGCACACCTTCCGCTTGACTAAAGGGCATGCATGCTATTCGGATATGGGGCGGATTTTCTGCTGTATTACGGCAGATACTGCAGGCTGGAATGATACGGTATGCGGATTAAGCGACGCCAAATCAATCCAACAGAAATATGGTGTTGCGCGCTATCAGGAGCATCGTAATCAAATGTTTCGCAGCGGCCTGGATGGCATGCTGATCGAACTGGGCAAATGGGGGTTGGGAATGCGCGACATTGTATCCAACATCAATTTTTTCAGCAAAGTCACTGCGGATGCTGACGGCGAATTGTCATTTCATGTCGGCAACAGCCAGGCAGGTGATCATGTGGATCTGAGTTTTGAGATGGATACCTTGGTCATCCTCTCTGCCGCCCCGCATCCGCTGGACACAAAGCCAGCTTACCAGCCCGGTGCTGTCGATCTAGCAGCATTTGTGACATCTGCCGCAACAGCCTCGGCATGTCAGCAAATCGCCGAGAATGTCAGAGGATTGCACAATACTCACCGGCTATATCAACCCTGTGGAGGTGCGCTATGAACACGCATGCATTTGCAGAAAGCAGACTCAATCCTGATCTCGCCGTGGTTGATGAAATTTGTGCGGCCGGTGAACCCTGGGTCGGAATCGTCAAGCAAGGACAAATTTTCCGTATCGTTGATCTGGAAGGCAACCAAGCCGTCGATACATTGTTTTTCAATGCCAATCACGCATTAGAACGTTATAGTGTCACCGATACCATTCGTACCCAGAACAAGCTGTATCTGACCAATGACAGCAAACTCTACTCGAATTTTGGCAATGTCATGCTCACGATTGTGGCGGATACATGTGGGCGTCATGACACGCTGGGTGGTGCCTGTGCCGCAGAAAGCAACACGGTGCGCTACGCCTTGGAAAAATATCCGATGCACAGTTGCCGGGATAATTTCCTGCATGCATTGGCGCATGAGACAGCTTGCGAGCAACTCGGCATGAGCAAGCGCGATTTGCCGAGCAATATCAATTTCTTTATGAACGTGCCAGTCACAGAAGCAGGTGGGCTGGAATTTGCCGATGGCGTCTCTGCACCCGGCAAATACGTCGAAATGCGTGCTGAAATGGATGTGTTGGTATTGATTTCGAATTGTCCACAACTCAACAATCCGTGCAATGCCTATAATCCAACACCGATCCGCTTGCTGATCTGGGATTCTCAGTAATGACTGTACCTTGGGCCACTGAATTCGGCTGATCATTCATTTAGAAAGAGGATAACGCCATGTTCGAGAAAATCCTGATTGCCAACCGCGGTGCCATTGCCTGCCGTATCATCCGCACGCTGCGCCGCATGCAGGTAAAAAGCGTAGCAGTTTATACCGAAGCCGATGCTTTATCGCGGCATGTTACAGAAGCCGATGAAGCTTATTGTATTGGCAGTGGACTCGCTGCGGAGAGTTATTTGCGCACTGACAAAATCCTGGAAGTTGCCCAGCAAACCGGTGCCCAGGCGATTCATCCCGGCTATGGCTTTCTCAGCGAAAAGGCCGATTTTGCCGAGCAATGCGCTGCACATGGCATCTGTTTTATCGGTCCTACGCCACAGCAAATGCGCGCCTTTGGCCTGAAGCACACAGCACGCGCCCTGGCACTGGAAAATGAGGTGCCACTGCTGCCGGGAAGCGGCTTGCTGGAAAACCTGAACGATGCGTGCCATCAGGCCAAGCATATCGGTTATCCCGTGATGCTGAAAAGCACCGCCGGCGGCGGCGGCATCGGCATGCGCCTGTGCTGGAATCAGGAGGAATTGACCGGTGCCTACGAATCGGTCAAAACACTGGCACAAAATAACTTCAGGGATGCCGGTTTATTTCTGGAAAAATATGTCGACCAGGCGCGCCATATCGAAGTGCAGATTTTCGGCGACGGCAAAGGCCAGGTCGTCGCACTGGGCGAGCGTGACTGTTCCATGCAACGGCGCAACCAGAAAGTCATCGAGGAAACGCCCGCCCCCAACCTGGCACCGCATCTGCGCCAGGCATTGCTGGATACCGCGGTGCGCCTGGGTAAAGCCGTCAACTATCAATCCGCCGGTACGGTTGAATATATTTTTGATGCCGCCAATGGCCAATTTTATTTTCTCGAGGTCAATACCCGCCTGCAGGTCGAACATGGTGTGACTGAGGAAGCCACCGGCATTGATCTGGTCGAATGGATGGTGCGGCAGGCGGCTGGAGATCTGCCTTCTATCGACTCTTTCACCATCCAGCCCAGCGGAGCCTCCATTCAGGTACGGGTATACGCCGAAAATCCGGCAAAAGATTTTCAACCTTCCAGCGGCACACTCACGGCAGCGGAATTTTCCACTGCCGCGCGTGTTGAAACCTGGGTTGAGCGCGGCATTGAAGTTTCGGCATTTTATGACCCGATGCTGGCCAAGATCATCGTGCATGCACCAGAGCGCGAAGCAGCCATCATCAGGCTGCTAGCTGCATTGGATCAAACATCGCTGCATGGGATTGAAACCAATCTTGCCTATCTCAAGCAGATTCTGCACAGCACGGTGTTCCGTAACGGCCAATCGCACACGCAGTTCCTCAATGGATTCCATTATCAACCGCATAGTATCGACTTTCTAAATGCCGGTGTGCAGACCATGATACAGGATTATCCCGGGCGGATCGGCTACTGGAATGTGGGTGTTCCGCCTTCCGGCCCTATGGATAACCTCGCCTTTCGTCTTGCCAATCGGCTGGTCAATAATCCTGAAGATAGCGCCGGCCTGGAAATCACGCTCGCAGGCCCGACGTTGCGTTTTAATTGCGACAGCATTATCGCCATCTGTGGCGCGCCTATCGATGTGTCATTGGACAGTGAACCGTTGCCGCAATGGCAGTCTCATGCCGTCAAAGCCGGTTCGTTATTGCAATTCGGCAAAGTCAAGCAAGC
The DNA here is from genome assembly GCF_900112825.1 of Nitrosomonas sp. Nm166. GTDB lineage: Bacteria > Pseudomonadota > Gammaproteobacteria > Burkholderiales > Nitrosomonadaceae > Nitrosomonas. The sequence goes on from NZ_FONE01000017.1 coordinate 53,148, forward strand.
CGGCAGCCGGGTTTATCTGGCTGTACATGGTGGATTCCAGGTGCCGGATTACCTGGGCAGTAAATCTACTTTCACGCTTGGGCAGTTCGGCGGACATGCGGGACGCGTGCTGCGTGTCGGTGATGTGTTGCATATCCCGTCGCTTCCGTCTCCGCAGCCTGCTTTTTCACAGCATTTACCGCAGGCATTGATTCCGCGTTATATGAATCATTGGGAGATCGCGGTATTGTATGGACCGCATGGTGCACCCGATTTTTTTACCGAAGCTGATATCGAACAATTTTTTGCCGCTGACTGGAAAGTACACCATAACTCCAGCCGCACTGGCGTACGTCTGATCGGTCCGAAGCCGCAATGGGCACGCAGCGATGGCGGCGAAGCCGGCCTGCATCCCTCCAATATTCACGATAACGCTTATGCCATCGGTGCGGTTGATTTTACCGGAGATATGCCCATCATCTTGGGTCCTGATGGCCCCAGCCTGGGCGGTTTCGTGTGTCCAGTCACCATTGTTCAGGCAGAATTGTGGAAGACTGGACAACTCAAACCCGGTGATAGCATTCATTTCTATCCCATATCGATAGAACAAGCGCTTCTACTAGAAAAACAACAGAATTTACTGATTCAGCAGCTTCATGCCGAGGCAAGCTCACCAGCCTATTCTCCATCCGCAAAACCAGGCAATCCTGTTTTGCATTGCACTCCCGAGAGCGAAGACCAGGTGCAGGTGACTTACCGCCAATCCGGCGATAAATATCTATTAATCGAGTATGGGCCACCTGTACTCGATCTGAATCTGCGCTTTCGTGCTCATGCATTAATGACTTGGCTGCAGCAGCGCATCGATGACGGCAAACTTTCCGGCATCCTGGATCTGACACCTGGCATCCGCTCTCTGCAGATTCATTTTGATTCCCGTCGGCTGGCACGCGAGGCATTACTGGAACTTCTGATCGCAGGTGAAAGCCAATTGCCTGCCGTTGATGACATGGAGGTACCGTCTCGCATCATCCATCTGCCTTTATCCTGGGATGATGCCGCCACGCGGCTGGCTATCGAGAAATATATGCAATCGGTGCGTAGCGACGCTCCCTGGTGTCCGAGCAATATCGAATTTATCCGCCGCATTAACGGACTGGAAAGCGTTGAGGACGTTCAGCATATCGTATTTGCCGCCAGTTATCTGGTCATGGGATTGGGCGATGTCTACCTGGGCGCACCAGTGGCGACCCCGCTCGATCCGCGTCATCGCCTAGTGACTACCAAATACAATCCGGCACGTACCTGGACGCCTGAAAACGCCGTCGGCATCGGCGGCGCCTATTTGTGCGTGTACGGCATGGAAGGCCCGGGCGGCTATCAGTTCGTCGGCCGTACTGTGCAAATGTGGAATCGCTACCGTCAGACAGCTGATTTCAAGGACGGTCAACCGTGGTTGTTGCGTTTCTTCGATCAAATCCGTTTCTATCCGGTCAGTGAAAGCGAACTGCTCAAACTGCGCAAGGATTTCATCAGCGGACACTTCAAACTGCGCATCGAAGAAACTCTATTAAACCTGAGACAGTACAACGCTTTCCTGCAACAGCAGGCTGACAGCATTAGCGCATTCAAGGCCAAGCAACAGGCTGCATTTGAAGCCGAGCGACAACGCTGGGAAGCCAGCAACTTATCCCATTACGCCAGTGAAGATGTGCTGGAGGAAGCGGATACGCAAAGCGAGCTGGACTTACCGGAAGGGGCGCAAGCCATCAGTTCCCAAGTAACCGGCACGGTCTGGAAGGTACTGGTCAAAGAAGGTGAGTCTGTGGAAGCAGGCAAGCCGGTGATCATGATTGAATCGATGAAAATGGAGTTTCCAGTGGATGCTCCAGTTACCGGCACGGTGCGGCAATTGTTCTGTAAACAAGGCGGGTACGTATCCGCCGGGCAGGTGCTGCTGATCATTCAGGAGCAGCAGTGATGATGCAAAAGTTTCTCCCATTGGGTGACATACCCTCTTTGCTGCAACGTTATGCGAGCGGTGCGCTATCACCGGTTCAGGTGGTCGAAGCCATTCATGCCGAGATACAGAATGATCCGGATCATATCTGGATTGCCACACTTTCATTGGAATCATTGAGAAGCTATGCTCATAAAGTGGAAGCACAAGGCATGGCAGCGCTGCCGCTATATGGTGTACCTTTCGCCGTCAAAGATAATATCGATCTGGCGGGCATACCGACCACGGCCGCCTGCCCGGCTTTTGCCTACACGCCCTCGCGCAGCGCAACGGTCGTGCAAAGACTGATCGATGCCGGTGCCATTCCGATCGGCAAAACCAATCTCGATCAGTTCGCCACCGGACTGAACGGCACACGATCACCGTATGGTGCGTGCCGCAATGCATTCAATCCCGAGTATATCTCCGGCGGTTCCAGTTCGGGTTCGGCTGTCGCGGTGGCCAAAGGACAGGTATGTTTCAGCCTCGGCACCGATACCGCAGGTTCCGGCAGAGTGCCCGCCGCTTTTAACAATCTGATCGGCTACAAGCCCACCAAAGGCTGGCTTTCAGCGCATGGTATGGTGCCAGCCTGCCGTTCCCTCGATACGGTATCCATCTTCTCCTTTACAGCTGCCGATGCGGCGCATATCATGACAATTTCCACTGCCTATGACGCAGCCGATATCTATTCCCGGGAAAGACAAGGACATGGTTTCAATTTTGGCGTGGCATCGCATTTCCGCTTTGGCATCCCGCGCCAACAACAACTGAAATTTTTCGGTAATCGCGACAGCGAGCGCTTGTTCAACGAGGCAGCAGCCCGCATGCAAGCACTGGGCGGAGAAGCGATCGAGATCGATTTTGAGCCCTTTCTCGAAGCCGCCCGACGTCTTTATGAAGGCCCTTGGGTAGCTGAGCGTTATGCAGCCATTCAATCTTTTTTTGAGCTGCATAGCGATCAGATCGTCGCACCAGTACGTGAAGTTATTGCGACCGCTAAACGGTACTCCGCTGCGGATACCTTCAATGGAATCTATCAACTGCGCAGCATCAAGCAACAGGCAGATCAGACCTGGGCGAACATTGATTGTCTGCTGACGCCAACCGCCGGAACGATTTATTCCATTCAAGCGATGCAGCAGGATCCGATCCGCCTCAATACCAATCTGGGCTACTATACCAATTTCATGAATCTGCTCGACTATACCGCAATCGCCGTTCCTGCCGGTTTTCAGAATGACGGGCTGCCTTTTGGCATCACATTAGTAGCACCGGCTCACCAGGATGAACCGCTGCTGCATCTGGCTCAGCGGCTGCAGCAAGCCTACTTGCTTCCGCTGGGTGCAACGGGCATTGCGCTGCCCCAGAATACGCCCTTCCCTGCAACCCGGTCAGGCCAAGTACGCATCGCCGTCTGCGGGGCGCATTTATCCGGTTTGCCATTAAACGATCAGTTAACCAGCCGTCAGGGTCGGTTAGTGACTAGCACAACCACTTCACCTGATTACAGGCTCTACGCGCTGCCAGGCAAACCGCCGCAACGTCCCGGGTTAATTCGGGTCAATAAAAATGAGCAAGGCGTTGCCATCGAAGTGGAAGTTTGGGAGCTATCAGTACGCGAATTGGGCAGTTTTGTGGCCAATATTCCATCACCGTTAGGAATCGGCACCATTACGCTGGCCAACAGTGAAACAGTCCAAGGTTTTCTCTGCGAATACTATGCTATCGACAATGCAAAAGATATCAGCCATTTTGGCGGGTGGCGCAATTACCTGCGGCAACTGGACAATCTATAGCCAATACTGATCACTTATCTCCGCCATACTGTCAAGCTGGCAGTGCTCAAGGGATCGGTGCATGTGAATGGATCTGAAACCCTTGGTACAGCGGAAGTCGGTCTGTTTGCACGCAGCGGTGACCATATTC
>NZ_FONE01000081.1 GCF_900112825.1 Nitrosomonas sp. Nm166
ATCGCAAACTCGTTTTGTTGGTGGTATAGGAACCCCCAATATTACGAGTTTGTCTCTATTTATTAAATACTTATCTTAAAACGTCAACAGACCCTAGAAACTTTTGTAGATAGCACGCACTACCGTGGAACATGTTACTGTGCGGCCAATTGGATTTATCTGGGGCAGACCCAGGGACGTGGGAGGCAGGATCGAACCCATACTGCGTTGGGAACGATCAAGGACATCTGGGCTTATCCGTTGCAATCGGATTGGCGCGCAGGGTTATGCACGAAGGTGGTGACATCGTCTGCTAAATGCTCTGAACCTGAGGATTGGGCTGAGGAAGAATTCGGTAGCTGCAGACTGCCAGATGCGCGACTACAGGAACGTTTGCTAATATTGGCGCGCGCGCGACTTCTATGCGCGCCCAACGGCTAGTGTGCCTCAAGCGTGTAGCAGTAGAGCCAAGACCAAGGCAGCCTATCGTTTTCTGGAGCATAAAGACACAACAATGCAGATTCTGCTACAACCGCATTACCGCGCCACTGAAGCACGGCTAAGCAAAGAATCGATAGTGCTTACCATACAAGATACTACTAGTCTGGATTACACAACTCATCGGGCTATGGAGGGATTGGGGTCGATAGGTGCTTGGATGCAGGGACCGCAAGGATTGCAATTACAAAGTACGCTTACCTTCAATGTGCACGGCACACCCTTAGGGTTTCTCGATGTACAGTGCTGGGCGCGCAATCCGTTAACCTTCGGCAAGAAAGCCTTGCGCCATCAGGTGCCCATCGAACAGAAAGAAAGTAACAAATGGCTGAAGGGCTATCGCGCAGTGGCGGCTGTGCAAACACGTTGTCCAAATACCACGCTGGTGAATGTGGCTGATCGCGAGGCTGATCTCTACGAGCTATTCGCCGAGGCGACTACTCAACCTGCAGGACCAAAACTCCTGGTACGAGCCAAACATAACCGTCAATTGCAGAGTGAACAGGCGCGGCTATGGCAGACATTGCAAGCCCGGTCAGTTGCTGGCATTCAAGTATTGCAGTTGCCGCGCCAAGGCAGCCGTATAGCACGCGAAGCGCGCTTGGCGATTCGTTATGCAGCAGTTACCCTACTGGCACCCAGCAGCCATAAAGGTGCTCCAACGATTCCACTGTGGGCTGTTTACGCACAAGAACAAGACGCACCGGCAGATACAAAGCCTCTCGAATGGCTCCTGCTCACTACTTTGCCAGTGATAAACTTCGAGCAAGCGATAGAGAAGTTGTTATGGTACACGCGCCGTTGGGGTATCGAAGTGTTACATCGCATGTTAAAGAGTGGTTGCAGCATAGAACAGCGCCAATTCGGCCGAGTTGATCGACTCGAAGCATGTTTAGCCATTGACTTGGTGGTGGCGTGGCGAATCTATCATTTGAACAAACTTGGTCGGATCACCCAGAAGCACCTTGCACGGTGTATTTTGAGGATGCCGAGTGAAAAGCGCTGATGGTGTTCACAACCCAGAATCCTCTTCCTCCATCAACGCCACCAAGTTTACGCGAAGCTATTCATCTTGTAGCCAGCCTGGGTGGCTTCAGGTCGTAAGAGTGATGGCGATCCAGGTACACAATCGCTCTGGCTTGGACTACAACGCTTGGACGACATCACTGCAATGTGGCAAGTTATGAACGATATGGTACACAATACCGTGCCCAGCAGGTTGGATTCTGGGTAAAGATCAGGCCTATGCCGGGGGACTGATAAAGGTTTGACCGAGTGAAACGGTCACCTTGATTCTTTTAGCTTGACCAAAAGCTAGGAGAATCAGATGAGAGATTACCAGAGACTGACGCATACGACATGGGATTATAAGTATCACGTAGTATTTTATTCCGAAGAAACGAAAGAGATGATATTTGCAGCAATCCGTAAGCATCTGGGAAAAGTGCTGCATGATTTGGCAGAGCAAAAGGGGTGCCAAATATTGGAAGGGCACTTGATGCCAGATCACATACATATGTGTATAAGTATACCGCCAAAATATTCGGTATCGCATGTAATAGGTTACATCAAGGGGAAGAGCGCGATATCGATAGCGCGCCGATTTATGGGGAAAGCAAAAAACTTTACGGGCGAGAATTTCTGGGCACGAGGTTATTTTGTATTAACAGTCGGATTGGATGAAGAGATGGTTAGAGAATACATCCGTAACCAAGAGAAGGAGGACGAACATTATGATCAGCTCAAACTTGGTATCTGATGCTGCCTTTAGGCAGCTCCAGCTTTCGCCCCTTTGAGGGGCTAACAAATATAAGCCTCCAGCTTTGCCGGAGGTGATTTAACTGCTCGTGCTCCATGAATCAGCAAAGTGCGCAGATAAGTGTCGCCACGTTTGACTTTTACCAAGTAATATCTGCTTGCCACTGCTAGAGCATTGTTTGGGTACCAGTCCAAACCATGCCGAAAGTTGCTTGCCGTTCTTGAACTCTGTGGCATTCCCAACTGTTGCAACAATGGCGCTTGCCGCAATCGGGCCAATACCGGGAATGGCTTCCAGTCTTTGACTGGCTTCGTTCTCCTTGTGCCACAGCTTGATCTGCAATTCCAACTCTTCCACTTGGCGACTCAATTCCATGAGGTGATCGGTTAGCCTTTTAAGTCAACCGACGCATGGTTGTTGGCAAACCGTTTTCAGCATCTTCCAGAATGTCCGGCATGCGTTTGCCAATCGAATGAAGCCTCGTGGAATGATGATACCAAACTCGGAGAGCAGGCCACGTATCTGGTTTGCCTGGGCGGTTCTGGCTTTCACAAAACCCTGTCTGGCACGATGCACCGACAGAATTGCTTGTTGTTAAATGTTCTTGATCAATAAAAAAACGTATGTTAGGGCGACTCACCGCTTCGCAGATCGCTTCTGCATCCGCCATGTCATGCTTATTGGTTTTGACGTAGGGTTTGACGAATTGGGGTGACATGAGCTTGGCGGTGTGCCCAAATTCACCCAGCTTTCTCGCCCAGGGGTGTGAACTACCGCATGCCTCCATATCAGTCAGGCAGGGTTCTAAATTGGCAAAATACTTCACCATCTCGCTGCGCCGCAATTGCTTGCGCAACCCAGTCTTACCATGCATATCTACACCGTGAATCTGAAATACTTCCTTTGCCAAATCAATGCCTATCGTTGTAATCTTCATGTCAGACGCTCCTATCTGGTTTAGTGGTCATTACACCATTACTTTGGTACTTTGATGCCGTTTAGGGTAGTGGGCGTCCATTCCATTACCTCAAGGATAGTAATACTACAACCTGAAATAGTGTCCGGATTTATTAGACCATTACACTATCTAGAGCCTTACTTTATATGTTCATCATCATCTGATTTTCTATGATGAGTTGTTTGAGTGGTGGTGTTCCTGACAGTGCTTTTACTAGCTCTAATTTGATTTCGATGTTTTTTTAGTTCAGCGTTATATTCTGCATTTTCTCTTTCATCGAGTTTTCTTATAAGCTTATCAGTTTCCGACTCTGCCTGTGCATCAGGAGGAAGCTGCCTACTCGCAGTGTTACTTTCTTTACGAATAGAAGGCCTTAATTTATATAAAAATATAATAACAACCACCACTAATAAAAAAATAATGATGATCTCCATGTATTGCTCCAATTAGTTAATAGCTTAGATTCAGTACGATATTAAACTAAATAAAAAACTCAGGCTAATAATATCTCTATATGAGGGAATTGTTGGCTAAAAATAGATACCCAGCCGCTTTTGGCACAGAGTGCGCGAAAGTAATATAATGTTCTGTATATATATTTCTTGTTGAGAGTCTGTTTTAGCTTCTTTTGTATTCAATTAAACTTCTTTCTTGCTGCAGAGATAAGATAAATGCATTCTTTATATCTTCGTAAGCTATGGATCAATTGTTAACGTTAACGCTTTTATAATAAAATATCCATCCATGATATTTGGGCCAGGTATAGATCGCATCGATGAAATTATTACAAGGGAGTATCTTTCACTCTATTGTAAGAGTATTCGACTTAATTTCGCCTTCTCTTTGCGAGAGAGCTGTTTCACGCTTTCCGTACCTTATATGCATTAAGTTTATGCTTAAACCCGATTAAGCTGGGGTGGAGACGACCAGGATTAGCTGACTGAAATCTGTGAAACTCTAAAAATCTTACTTGTCATTGAGGAGATAATTTATTTATTGATTTTGGGGTGGCTGATGGGACTCGAACCCACGACAACCGGAATCACAATCCGGGACTCTACCAGCTGAGCTACAGCCACCACAAGAAAAATAATTTTTACAATTGAATTGAGCAATGTAAGTCCACATGATACAGAAATATTTGTGGCGTGCCCGACAGGGATCGAACCTGTAACCCCCAGCTTAGAAGGCTGGTGCTCTATCCAATTGAGCTACGGGCACCAAGTCGAGCGTACCTTACATTTAGGGTTGAAATTGGTCGGGGTGGAGAGATTTGAACTCCCGACATCCTGGTCCCAAACCAGGCGCGCTACCAGGCTACGCTACACCCCGGAAAGAGCAACACTATACCTTTTTAGGTTTAAAACGTCAATTTCTTCGTCTTTCACTTAAGTGCACGCCGCTGATACTCTGAGTACTGTTTATTAAAAAATAATATACCTAGAGCTTACTCAAAAAGTATTTCTCATAATTGTTTAAAATTTATAATTCATAACCAATTGTTCTATAGAGAATATTATTTGTAACAACATGCGGTTTAATAAAACTGATTGAACATAGGGGAGCTTGAGTTCAAATCAAGTGCAAGGGTTTTTGCATAATTTATTCAAAAACCTTGCACTTAAATATTGATTTTTAATATATTTATACGTAAAAACAATCACTTATACTTTTCTGAGTAAGCTCTACCTATGAACCATTTTCAGTTTAGTTTGCCCTAACCTGGATATTGCACGAGCATCAAAAATAAGAGCGAATTTGCCAGAGATTCATTTTTCAAGGGGGATAAATCGAGTTTCTATTCAGAATTTATTGT
>NZ_FONE01000015.1 GCF_900112825.1 Nitrosomonas sp. Nm166
CGTGGCACTCCCGGGGATGATGTCCTCACGGGCACATCAGCAGCAGAACGCTTCGAGGCGGGGGATGGCAATGATCGAATGATCGGTCGCGGTGGCGCGGATGAGTTTCTGGGTGAAGCAGGTGATGACTATATGCGGGTATGCGATCTTGATTTTGAGTCTGTGGATGGCGGCGTCGGCAACGATACGCTGGCCTTGGGTGGCAGCGGCTTGAATCTGAATCTGACCGATATGGCCGGCAAGATCAGCGGCATCGAAACCATTCGATTGTTTGGCACCGGTGACAATACCTTAACACTAACCGCAGCGGATGTGCTCAACCTGTCGGATACCAGCAATACTTTGAAAGTCAACGGTAATGAGGGCGATCGCATCGTTGGATTAAGCCGTGGCTGGGGAGATGGGGGAATTCATGATGGCTTTCATACCTTCTTTAATGATGCGGCGGTGCTGCTGGTTGGCGTAAATGTAACAACAGATTTTGCAAGTTTTAGTGGATAGTAACTTATCAGTTAAATTACCCCCTGGTTTGGGGTAATTTAACTCTGCTGTTGTTAAGATCCACAAGCTTATTAATTCTCTTGCCTGATCTTGTCTGACGGATTCTCTCCAATTGATCTGCTCTTCGATCAATATTAGAAGTTTTCAAAATCACTTGTTAAACTTTGAAAAGCCCAGTGCCAAATAGCGTGAGTTGTTCCATTGAAATGCCTATTCTCTTGATTTGTCAGCTAACTGCTCAGGTTGTAAGTAGGATTTTTCTGAGGTAATATCACTTCGTTATCTTTGAAATAACGCAATAAGTATTTATTTCAAGTAAGTTTTTTTGATAAATCTCTTTGAAGGAGTTCTTGATATGGCTACCACAGTGATTAACTTATCCAGCCTCAATGGTACTAACGGTTTTCGTTTGGATGGAGAGGCGGCGTTTGATTATTCAGGTAGATCAGTCAGCAATGCCGGGGACGTTAACGGCGATGGTTTTGATGATTTGATTATCGGTGCCTCTAGAGCTGATCCGAACGGCAATTTGTCCGGCTCCAGTTACGTGGTATTTGGCAAGGCTACCGGTTTTGACGCCGCATTGGATCTATCTAGCCTCGATGGCAGCAATGGTTTCCGCCTGGATGGGGAGGCGACGGGTGATTCTTCGGGCGGATCGGTCAGCAATGCAGGAGATGTCAACGGCGACGGTTTTGATGATTTGATTGTTGGTGCTTCCGTCGCTGACAGTTACAGTTTTTCCGGCTCCAGTTATGTGGTATTTGGCAAGGCGTTAGGTTTTGATGCCACAATTGATTTATCCAGCCTCGATGGCAGCAATGGTTTCCGCCTGGATGGGGTGGCGGATGGTGATTCTTCGGGCGGATCGGTCAGCAATGCGGGGGATGTCAACGGTGACGGTTTTGATGATGTGATTATCGGTGCCCATGGCGCTGAACCGAATGGCGATTTTTCCGGCTCCAGTTATGTGGTATTTGGCAAGGCGTCAGGTTTTGACGCCGTGCTGGACTTATCCAGCCTCAACGGCACTAACGGTTTCCGCCTGGATGGGGTGGCGGAGTATGATTCATCGGGCATTTCGGTTAGCAATGCCGGAGACATCAATAGCGACGGTTTTGACGATTTGATTGTCGGTGCTCTTAATGCTGACCCGAATGGCGAAGGCTCCGGATCCAGTTATGTAGTGTTTGGCAAGGCTTCCGGTTTTGATGCTGCGCTGGATTTATCCAGCCTCAATGGCAGCAACGGCTTTCGCTTGGATGGGGTGGCGGAGTATGATTCATCGGGCATTTCGGTTAGCAATGCCGGAGACGTCAACGGCGACGGGTTTGATGATGTGATTATCGGTGCTTCTAGAGCTGACCCGAATAGCATTCCCGGCGCTGGTTCCAGTTACGTGGTGTTTGGTAAGAACTCAGGTTTTGATGCCGCATTGGATCTGTCCAGTCTCGATGGGAGCAACGGTTTCCGTCTGGATGGGGCGGCGTATGATGTTTCGGGCGGCTCGGTCAGCAATACCGGAGACGTCAACGGCGACGGTTTTGATGATGTGATTGTCGGTACTCTCTCCTCCGGCTCCAGTTACGTTGTGTTTGGCAAAGCTTCCGGTTTTGATGGAACAATTGATTTATCCAGTCTCGACAGCGATAGCGGTTTTCGTCTGGATGGGGAGACACCAGATGATTCTTCGGGCAGATCGGTTAGCAGTGCAGGAGACGTCAACGGCGATGGTTTTGATGATTTGCTTATCGGTGCCTATCTTGCTGACCCGGATGGCAGTAACAACGCTGGCGCCAGCTATGTAGTGTTTGGCCGTAGCGACTTTGGCGGTGGCAATGTCATACTAGGTACTCCCGAGGATGACATCCTCACGGGCACATCAGAAGCGGAACGCTTCGAAGCGGGGGATGGCAATGATCGGATGATCGGTCGCGGTGGTGCGGATGTGTTTCTGGGTGAAGCAGGCAATGATTATATCCGGGTATCCGACCTTGGCTTTGAGTCTGTGGACGGCGGCATTGGCAACGATGCGCTGACTTTGGGCGGCAATGGCTTGAATCTGAATCTGACCAATATGGCTGGTAAGATCAACGGCATCGAAACCATTCGCCTCTTTGGCACCGGTGACAATACCTTGACGTTAACCGCAGCAGATGTGCTCAACCTGTCGGATACCACGAATACCTTGAGAGTCAATGGCAATGCCGGTGATCGCATCGTTGGATTAAGCCATGGCTGGGGAGATGGCGGTGTTCATGACGGCTTTCATACCTTCTTTAATGACGCAGCAGTGCTGGTGGTTGGGGTCAATGTGGCGACAGATTTTGTTTAAAAGAACTGCCATTTCGAGCGCAGCCGAGAAATCTATGTTGTGGATTCCAAAGATTCCTCACTGCGTTCGGAATGATAAATGTAGGTTATTGAAGCCTCATCTCTATCCATCACAAAACCGCTCAGGTTGTCAGTAGGATTTTTCCGGCGTAGTATCCACTTAGTTGTTTGTAACCTAATAAGTATTTATTTCAAGTAAGTTTTTTTGATAAATCTCTTTGAAGGAGTTCTTGATATGGCTACCACAGTGATTAACTTATCCAGTCTCGATGGCAGTAACGGTTTTCGCCTGGATGGAGAAGCAGCAGATGATCGAGCAAGCGTATCGGTGAGTAATGCAGGGGACGTCAACGGCGACGGTTTTGATGATGTGATAGTCGGCGCCGTCTTTGCTGACCCAGATGGGATCGACGGTGCAGGATCCAGTTACGTGGCATTTGGCAAGGCGTCGGGTTTTGATGCCACCATTGATTTATCTAGCCTCGATGGTAGTAACGGTTTTCGCCTGGATGGGGTAGCGGCTGGTGATTTTTCGGGCGGTTCGGTCAGCAGTGCCGGAGACGTCAACGGTGACGGTTTTGATGATGTGATAGTCGGTGCCCCGTACAGCAACCAGAGTGCCAGTTACGTAGTATTTGGCAAGGCTTCTGGTTTTAGTACCACAATTGATTTATCCAGCCTTGATGGCAGCAATGGTTTCCGCCTGGATGGAGAAACGGCGTATGACCGGTCGGGCAGATCGGTCAGCAGTGCCGGGGACGTCAACGGAGACGGTTTTGATGATGTGATAATCGGTGCCGTGGGAGCTGATCCGAACGGAGACTACTCCGGCTCCAGTTACGTAGTGTTTGGCAAGGCTGCCGGTTTTGATCCCACGCTGGATCTATCCAGCCTCGATGGCAGCAATGGTTTCCGCCTGGATGGAGAAGCGGCAAATGACTTTTCTGGGTTTTCAGTCAGCAGTGCCGGCGATGTCAATGGCGACGGTTTTGCTGATGTGATTGTGGGCACCCATACGCCTGTTGATTTGGACAGCAACTACAACGCCGGATCCAGTTACGTAGTGTTTGGCAAGGCTTCCGGTTTTAGTGCCACATTGAATCTATCCAGTCTAGATGGTAATAACGGTTTTCGCCTGGATGGGGCGTCGGAGTCGCAGTCGTCGTTGTATTATTCGGATACTTCGGTAAGCAATGCGGGGGACATTAACGGCGATGGTTTTGATGATGTGATTGTCGGTATTTACTCTGCTGATCCGAATGGCATTCACTCTGGCTCCAGTTATGTGGTGTTTGGCAAGGCTACCGGTTTTGATCCCACGCTGGATCTATCCAGCCTCGATGGTAGAAACGGTTTTCGCCTGGATGGGGAAATGGCGCATGATCAATCGGGCAGATCGGTCAGCGGCGCGGGGGATGTCAACGGCGACGGTTTTGATGATCTGATTGTTGGTGCCCCCCATGCTGATCCGAATGGCATTCACTCTGGCTCCAGTTATGTGGTGTTTGGTAAAAACTCGGATTTTGATGCCACAATTAATTTATCCAATCTCGGCAGCGATGATGGTTTTCGCCTAGATGGAGAAGCGGAGTTTGATAATTCGGGTAGATCAGTCAGCAGCGCAGGGGATGTCAATAATGATGGTTTTGATGATCTGATTGTCGGTGCACCAGAAGCTGACCTGGATGGTATTGACTCTGGTTCCAGCTACGTAGTATTTGGCAGAAGCAGTTTTACTGATGATGGTGTAATACGAGGCACGCCCGGGGATGATGTCCTCACGGGCACATCAGCAGCGGAGCGCTTCGAGGCGGGTGATGGCAATGATCGAATGATCGGCCGCGGCGGGGCGGATGTGTTTCTGGGTGAAGCGGGCAATGATTATATCCGGATATCCGACCTTGGCTTCGAGTCTGTGGATGGCGGCATTGGCAACGATACGATGGCCTTGGGCGGCAGCGGCTTGAATCTTAATCTGACCGATATGGCTGGTAAGATCAGCGGCATCGAAACCATTCGCCTGTTTGGCACCGGTGACAATACCTTGACGTTAACCGCAGCGGATGTGCTCAACCTGTCGGATACTACTAATACCTTGAGAGTCAATGGCAATGAAGGCGATCGCATTGTTGGATTAAGCCATGGCTGGGGAGATGGCGGTGTTCATGGTGACTTCCATACCTTCTTTAATGACGCAGCAGTGCTGCTGGTGGGTGTAAATGTAGCGACGGATTTTGCTTAAAAGAACTGTCATTTCGAGCGCGGCGAGAAATCTGTGCTGTTGATTCTAAAGATTCATCACTGCGTTCGGAATGACAAATGTGGGTTATTGAAGCCTCATCCCTATCCATCACAAAACCGCTCAGGTTGTTAGTAGGATTTTTCTGAAGTAGTATTCCCTTTGTTATTTTAAAATAACGCAATAAGGTTTTCTTTCAAGTAAGTTTTTTGATAAATCTTTTTGAAGGAGTTCTTGATATGACTACAACTGTGATTAACTTATCCAGCCTCGACGGCAGCAATGGTTTTCGCCTGGATGGGGATTATTCGGGCAGGTCGGTCAGCAATGCAGGAGACGTCAACGGCGACGGCTTTGATGATGTGATTGTCGGTGCTCATAATGAGAATCCCTATGACAATTCGCCCGACGCCAGTTACGTGGTATTTGGCAAGGCTTCCGGTTTTGATGCCACCATTGATTTATCCAGTCTCGATGGCAATAATGGTTTTCGCCTAGATGGAGCGGCGAATGATTTTTCGGGCACTTCGGTCAGCAGCGCTGGAGACGTCAATAGTGACGGCTTTGATGATGTGATTATCGGTGCCCCCCTTACTGATTCAAACGGCAATTACTCCGGTTCCAGTTACGTGGTGTTTGGCAAGGCTACTGGTTTTGATGCCACCATTGATTTATCCAGCCTCGATGGCAGCAATGGTTTCCGCCTCGATGGAGAAACGGCGTATGACCGGTCGGGCAGATCGGTCAGCAGTGCCGGGGACGTCAACGGAGACGGTTTTGATGATGTGATTATCGGTGCCCCCCTTACTGATTCAAACGGCTATTACTCCGGCTCCAGTTACGTGGTGTTTGGTAAGGCTTCCGGTTTTACCGCTACGCTGGACCTATCCAGCCTCGATGGCAGCAATGGTTTCCACTTGGATGGGGAAGCGGCGGGTGATTTATCGGGCAGATCGGTCAGCAATGCAGGAGATGTCAACGGCGACGGTTTTGATGATGTGATTGTCGGCGCCCCCACCATAAACGATGTCGGCTCCAGTTATGTAGTATTTGGCAAGGCTTCCGGTTTTGGTGCCACATTGGATCTAGCCAGTCTCGATG
Organism: Nitrosomonas sp. Nm166; assembly: GCF_900112825.1. GTDB lineage: Bacteria > Pseudomonadota > Gammaproteobacteria > Burkholderiales > Nitrosomonadaceae > Nitrosomonas. The sequence continues at coordinate 6,176 of NZ_FONE01000015.1, forward strand.
GCAGCAACGGCTTCCGCCTAGATGGGGAGACGGCAAATGATCGGTCGGGCTACTCAGTCAGTAATGCAGGGGACGTGAACGGCGATGGTTTTGATGATGTGATTGTTGGTGCTGCCTTTGCTGACCCGAACGGCGCTTTTTCCGGCGCCAGTTACGTGGTATTTGGCAAGGCTTCCGGTTTTGATGCCGCACTGGATTTATCCAGCCTCGACGGCAGCAACGGTTTCCGCCTCGATGGGGAGGCGGCGGGTGATCAATCGGGCACTTCGGTCAGCAATGCAGGAGACGTGAACGGCGACGGTTTTGATGATGTGATTGTCGGTGCTTTTGGAGCTGACCCGAACGGGCCTTTATCCGGCTCCAGCTATGTGGTATTTGGCAAGGCTTCTGGTTTTGATGCCACCATCGATTTATCCAGTCTCGACAGCAATAGCGGTTTCCGTCTGGATGGCGTGGCGGGTGATGCTTCGGACTCGGTCAGCAATGCAGGGGATGTCAACAGCGATGGTTTTGACGATTTAATTGTCGGTGCTCCCTCTGATAGGAACGGTGATTTTTCCGGCTCCAGTTACGTGATATTTGGTCGTAGCGACTTTAACGGTAATGGCAATGTCATATCAGGTACTCCCGGGGATGATACCCTCACGGGCACATCAGCAGCAGAGCGCTTCGAGGCGGGTGACGGCAATGATCGAATGATCGGTCGCGGCGGGGCGGATGAGTTTCATGGTGAAGCAGGCAATGATTATATGCGGGTACCCGATCTTGGCTTCCGTTTAGTTGATGGCGGCATCGGCAATGATATTCTGGCTTTGGGTGGCAGCGATTTGAATCTGAATCTGACCGATATGGGTAGCAAGATCAGCGGCATCGAGACCATTCGCCTGTTTGGCACCGGTGACAACACTTTGACGTTAACCGCAGCGGATGTACTCAATCTGTCAGATACCACGAATACCTTGAAAGTGAATGGCAATGAGGGCGATCGCATCGTTGGATTAAGCCATGGCTGGGGCGATGGCGGTGTTCATGGTGACTTCCATACCTTCTTTAATGATGCGGCAGTGCTGCTGGTGGGTGTGAATGTGGCGACGGATTTTGCATAACAGGCTGTTGAAAAACTATCTGCGTTGCTGCTACGGTGTTAAAAACAGGCTCAAAATGCTCATTTATTACGCATAAACTGCGCTTTTTCGCCTGTTTTTGCCTTGAATCGGCTGCCTCGAAAACGTTTTTCAACGTATATGGACTCATCCTGTTTTGCAAGCAAAATTTGTGATGATTTTAAGGTGCAACTGCTTCCGTATATCCGGCTTCTCGTTGGATAGCTTTACTATCCGAGCCATGATGGATTTCGCGCGTAAGATTCAAATCGGCCTGGCGGCTTTGCCTTGTCATGTGTCAGGCAGGGAGCCTGTTGAAAAAACTGAATGACTTACGCCGGTCTGACCTGTTTGCCATCATTTCATTTTGCTACGCAATTACCAGTGGTTTTCCCCTCTGCTAAACAAAACTTGCTCTCATTACAGCGCTATGCTGCCTTCTTGTAAGACTCGCCACGGCTCAATATCGACCATGCAATACGCGCATTCTTGTTGGCTAACGCCACCGTTGCAATGTTCTTGTTGCGCCGCGCAGCCAGACTTTTTACCCAGCGGCTTCGTCCATCCTCTTTGTTTTTGGCGGCATTAAGCGCAGCACGGGCGCCATGTATCAACAGCATGCGCATATATTTGTCGCCGCGTTTGCTGATCCCCCCGAGCCTGTTCTTGCCGCCGCTGGAATATTGCCGCGGCGTCAAACCCAGCCATGCGGACATGTCCCGGCCACTGTTAAACTGTGTGCCGTTGCCCACTGCCGTGACCAGCGCACTGGCAGTGACCGGGCCGATCCCTTCTACTTCGAGCAGCCGCCTGATGCGGTCATCCTCACGGGCTGTCTGGGCAATTCTGGCGTCAAAGGCTGCAATGCTGTCATCCAGTGCGCGCAACTCCTCGCCAAGCCCGGCCAGCAACACACGAAAACTCCCCGACAATCCATTCTCACCATCTTCCAATAACTCAGGCAACGCCTTGCGCAATCTCCCAATCGATGTTGCGACCACAATACCAAACTCGGCCAGTAAACCCCGTATCTCATTGCTTAACGCCGTGCGTGATTTGATCAGCCGGGCACGGATGCGGTGTTCCGCCTGAATAACCTGCTGCTCGGCCGTCTTGATCGCAACAAAACGCATGTTCGGCCGGCCAACAGCTTCACAGATCGCCTCCGCATCATTGACGTCGTTCTTGCCGCTCTTAACGTAAGGTTTCACAAACTGCGGCGCCATCAATCGAACTTCATGGCCCAGCTTGCTCAGTTCGCGCGCCCAGTAATGCGCGCTCCCGCATGCTTCCATGCCAATCAGGCATGGTGTCAGTTTGCTGAAATAATCCAGCATCTGCGATCGGCGCAATTGCCTGCGTACCAGTACCTTCTCCGTTCTGTCCACGCCATGAACCTGGAATACCTGCTTCGCCAAATCAACTCCGATACGTGCTATATTCATAATCTCCTCCCGCTTTTTGATTGCTAAAATCTTTAGTTTGGCACATTGCGATGCCGTTGAGTGGGAGGAGTCCATTCCATTGGCCTGATAAAGGTTTTGTTGCTCACAAGCTACTCAATTTTCCGCGCCTGACGGATTTTTTCCAACACCCGTAAGACCGTTGGACGCGGTGCACCGATATTCAACCGCATAAACCTGCTGCCTTCCTGCCCAAACTGCGTGCCAGGATTCATACCAACGCCTGCTTCGTGGATGAAGAAATGTTTTAGTTGCGCATCGGTCATGTTCATTGCCCGGCAATCCAGCCATAACAGATAGGTGCCTTCGGATTTGATGACTTTGATTTCCGGCAAATGTTCGTTCAGAAATGTTTCAACGCTGTCGCGCGTATCTTGCAGGTAAATCAGCAGGGCTTCCAGCCAGGCTTCGCCTTCGCGGTAGGCGGATTCAAAAGCGGTGATGCTGAACGGGTTGGATGCGCTGACGTGCAGCGTATCGAATACTTTGGTAATGACATGGCGGGTGGATGGGTCGGGAATGATCAGCGCCGATAAATTCAATCCGGGGATGTTGAATGTTTTGCTGGGGGCGACGGCGGTGATGAGGTTGGCAGGATGCTCCGAGAAAGTGGCCAATGTGTGGTGCCGGTTGCCGGGGTAGATCAAATCGGCGTGAATCTCATCGGAGAAAATCATCACCTCGTGTTTTGCGGCAATTTCCAGCAAACGTTCTAATTCTGAGGTCTGCCAGACACGCCCGACCGGATTGTGCGGCGAACAAAGCAGTAGCAGACGCGCTTGCCTCATGCAGTGTTCCAGATGATCAAAATCGATGGTATAACGGCCATTCTGCAGCAACAGTGAATTCTGGATCAGCTTCCTGCCGGTTTGGGTGACGGCGGAGAAAAACGGAAAATAGACCGGCGGTTGAATAATGACGGACTCACCAGGTTGCGTGAACGCCATCACGGCGGCATTCAGAGACGGCACTACGCCGGGGCACATCACGATCCAGTCACGTTGAACGTTCCAGCCGTGGCGCCGCTGCATCCAGTCGATCAGTGCGTCGTATAAACTGTCCGGAAACAGCGTGTAGCCGTAAATGGGATGGGCAGCGCGTTCTGTCAGTGTACGGGTGACTGCGGGGGGTGCGGCAAAATCCATGTCCGCCACCCACACCGGGATGACGTCACTGTTGCCAAACATGTTTTGCCGTCCGTCGTACTTGACGCTATTGCTGCCTTCGCGGTTAATTTCGTGGTCAAAGTCAAAACCACTGCTCAAGAAATCTTCTCCCAGATGGTGACTTCCGACAGCGTGTGCTGGAATTTGCGCCTGGTTTCGCGAATCACAAACGGCACTGATTGCGGACCTTGAATCAGGCGGAAGTGTTTGCCGAGAATTTCTTTCAGGCCATCCAGCGTGGTGAAATTCTCGCCATCGCGCTTGAATCCGCCGATCCAGGCTTCTTTTTTGGTGTGCTCGGTCAACCAGGTGTAAGGCGATGTGATCATCAGCAAGCCACCGCTATTGATGCGCGTGTGAATGCTGTTGAGCAGCTTGGCTGGATCGTACAGGCGGTCAATCAGATTGGCGGCAAGGATCAGGTCGTAACCGGTGAACAGGGGTTTCAGGTTGCACGCATCGCCTTGGTAAAACTCGACTTTATTTTTGACGTGATCCAGCTCCAGGCTGGCGAGCGTACGCTCCTTGTAGGAAACCAGCTCGCCCTCATCGGTCAATGTGTAGCGCAGCAGGCCTTGTTGTGCCAATTGAACGCCCTGGTTGATGAAGCGCGCGGAAAAATCGACTCCGGTGACGTGATCGAAAGCGCGCGCCAGCTCAAACGTGGCGCGGCCGGAGGCGCAGCCCAAATCCAGAGCGGTATGTTTAGGACGGTTGCCCATCGCCGCGATGGCGATTTCCGCCAGTGCTTTGGGGAAATTGGGCACGTCGAAATAGGTGTCGCCGTAATGAAATTCAGCGTATTCCGACAGCAGTTTGTCAGTTTCATAGTTGGAGCCTGGTTGGGTTGCCGGCGCAGCCGATACGACATAGCGGAAACCTGCGTGCTGAAAGAAATGTCGGCGAAACGCGTAACGTGAACTGCGCAATGATTCGTTACCGCAGGCAATCCAGGAGCCACCCTTGATTAGATTGTGCTGGTTATCAAAAGTAGGCGTGGTGAAGTCGTCGTACAGCGGATGCACGTCAAAGCCGGGAAACGGATAGGTGGGTGTTTCAGTCCATTGCCATACATTGCCGACGATATCGAAAAACTCTCCGTGCGCAAATTCGGTTACCGGACAACTGGAGGCATAGTAGTCCAGATGCAGATTACCTGAAGCCTTCGCATTCGGTGGTACCTCGGATAACTGGGTAACATCGTACAGGCGGTACCATTCATCCTCTGTGGGTAACCGAATCGGTTGGCCGGTAGTGGCAGCTTTCCAGTTGCAGAACGCTTTGGCTTCATGGTAGTTGACTTCTACCGGCCAGTCCCACGGCATCGGTATTTCTTCCGTCATGAGCCGCAGGTACCAGGCATTACCTTTTTTAACCCAGAAAGTGGGATATTCCGCTTGTGTGAATTTCTGCCAGGAGCGGCCTTCTTCCTGCCAATGGCCTTCCGTGCGATAACCATTGGCTTCGACAAAGGGCAGGAATTCCTGGTTGCTGACCAGATATTTGCTGGCCTGAAAAGCGGGAATATCTGCCGTGTGCAAGCCGTATTCGTTATCCCAGCCGTAATGCAATTGATCGGTTTTATTTTTACCGATGGTAACCGTGCCTGCAGCAACAGGAATGAGTTCATTATCCGGCGCTGTACCAGCTTTACGGCATGGCTGCCAGTCGGGATGCGGTTGCACAAATTCGAGTGCATGCTGGCGGATCAAGACAGAGGAAGTTTCCAGATGAATGAGTTCATGTTCAGCACCCATCAGAATCGGCCACCACGGACTTTCCCAGGTGATCGGCAAGGTCAGCGGCAGGGTGGTGATTAATTTGTCGACCATGTTACGCATGGCTTTGCGATAAGCACGCACTTCTTCCACGCTAGGCCAGTCGTAATGCGTGCTGTCCAGATCATCCCAGCTCATCTCATCGACCCCGACGGCAAAAGTCGATTCCAGTCTTGGATTGATGCGTTCAGTGATGAGTCCGGCAAGAATCAGTTTGTTGACAAAGAACGTGGCTGTATGCCCCAGATAGAAAATCAACGGATGGCGCAGTGAAATGGATTTTTTATAGTAAGCTTGATCGTTACGCAGCGTTTCGAAAAGCTGTTCATAACGGTCCAACGCGGTGTGAAAATAAGTGCGTATCTCTTCACGCTTTAAATTGACATCGTCGCCATCCAGTAAAGGAGTTCTTTGAAATAAAGGTTGTGACATAGCTTAATAATTAACGGATTATTCACTTTTTGGCGGGTATTATAACGTCTCAAGCTTTTCAGATCATGTTTAATCCGGAATGAATGTGCTTTGTTATTGATTAATAATGCTTTTAGGAAATGGAAAGTGCTGATGTCCGTCCCCTCTGAAGCTGTGGATATTAAGGATTTAGCTGGATGTTTGGTTGGTGAATTTTAAAAAATGCGCGAAGAAAAATGAGTGAGGCTACGCTGGTTCTGGTGTGCAAGCGGCCCGCTGCCGGGATCGGAAAACAACGGCTGGCAGCGAATCTGGGCATTGCAATGACGCACCAGGTTGCCACTGCATTACTGGCCTGTGCGCTGGAAGATGTCTGTGAGTGGCCCGGCCCGGTGGTGATTGCACCCGCCAGTGCAGAAGATGTGGAATGGGCGCGAGACCTGTCCATTTCGATTCCTTCCGCGGTGACGATTGTGCCGCAAGCAACGGGTAACCTGGGGCAGCGACTGAATGCATTGGATCAGGCATTGCGTGCGCAAGACATGGAGCAACTGGTATTCATCGGTAGTGACGCACCGGGATTAAGTGCCGCAGATTATGCGGCTGCCCGTAGCGCATTGCAGCGTGCGGATGTGGCGCTGATTCCAGCACGGGATGGCGGTGTTGTGCTGATGGCCAACCGGCGAGCATGGCCGGATTTATCCCTGCTGCCGTGGAGCAGCGATCGATTGGGAAGCGCGCTGATGGATATTTGCCGCGTTGCAGGGCAATCGGTAAAAACATTCGGACAAGGTTACGATGTGGATGAAATAGATGATTTTCTCAAACTGACCACCTTCCTGCAGCAGGATTCACGGCCGGCACGCCGGGCATTGCGGGGACTTGTAGACACTATTATCACTACGATGGGTATCAGCAATGCTTGAATTCAGCGTCATCATTCCTTGTTATCGCGATGAGCAAAAGCTGGCTTGTTTGCTCGCGCAATTGCAGGAATTTCCCCGCCAGTTGGATGAGATCATCGTTGTAGACGCTGCCAAGAGTGCAGATTGTGCAAAGGCTTGCGCGCAATTCCAGGTGCGACGGCTCATCAGTGAACCTTGCCGTGGGCAACAATTGCTGGCGGGTGCGGCGCAGGCAAAAGGCGAGGTTTTGTGGTTCTTGCATGCCGATGCGCAATTATCCGTAGATCCGTTGGGGGCAATGACAAGAGCGATTACACAAGGCGCAATCGGGGGATATTTTCGTTTCCGTTTTGCCAATCCGCGCGCATGGCCGGCATGCATTCTGGAGCCAGCGATTGCGTTACGCTGCCGTTTCGGTGTGCCGTATGGCGATCAGGGGATTTTCATGGCGCGCTCCGCTTATCATCAGGCGGGTAGGCACGCGCCTTGGCCATTATTCGAGGAAGTGCCTCTGGTACGCGCCGCACGCCAGTTTGGCAAATTTTTGCCTTTATCTGAGCCTATTTTTGTCGATTCGCGGCGCTGGCAACGCGATGGCTGGTGGCGGCGCACCTGGAACAACCGCAAGCTGGCCTTGAATTTTATGCGCGGCATTACACCTCAGGAGCTGGCTGCAGATTATCATTCTAAAATCGATTCCTGAGTGACATAATGACATTTATCATCCAACGACGAGGAATACCATGCAAGAGATTGTACAAAAATATTATGGCGAAACATTGACGGGAAGTCAGGATTTGCAGACCAATGCCTGTTGCACCGATGCAGGCCTGCCGCATTTCGTCAAACCGTTGCTGGCACGGGTGCATGCGGAAGTGCAGAAGCGTTATTACGGCTGCGGCCTGGTTTTACCCGAATTACTGCAAGGTTTGACAGTGCTGGACCTGGGCTGCGGGGCAGGGCGTGATGTGTATGTGCTGGCGCAACTGGTCGGTGAGAAGGGTCAGGTGATTGGAGTGGATATGACCGAGGAACAATTGGCAGTGGCGCGCCAACATGAAAAATATCACCAGCAAGCGTTTGGCTACCAGCGCAGCAACGTTCGCTTTCTGCACGGTTATATCGAGCGCTTGCATGAACTTGAATTGGCGGATGCCAGCGTGGATGTGATCGTATCCAATTGTGTCATTAACCTCGCGCCGGATAAGGCGGCGGTATTGCGTGAAGCTTTTCGTGTGTTGAAACCCGGCGGGGAATTGTATTTTTCTGATGTCTACAGTGACCGGCGTATTCCGGCGGCATTGACGCACGATCCGGTGCTGTATGGAGAATGCTTAAGCGGCGCGCTGTATTGGAACGATTTTCTGCAACTGGCCCGTAAACAGGGGTTTACCGATCCACGTCTGGTGGACGATCACCCGATCAGGATTGATAACGCGGCGCTGGCAGAAAAAACCGGCCATATCCGTTTTTATTCGGCGACCTATCGTCTGTTCAAGCTGCATGATCTGGAACTGGCGTGTGAAGATCACGGGCAATCCGTAGTGTATCGTGGCACCATTCCGCACCATCGCCATGCATTCCGGCTCGATAAACATCATTTTATTGAAACCGGCAAGCAGTTTCCGGTGTGCGGCAACACCTGGCGCATGTTGCATGACACACGCTTCATGCAGCATTTTGATTTTTACGGTAATTTTGATCAGCATTTTGGTATTTTCCCCGGTTGCGGCATGGGGATTCCGTTTGCTGATGCCGTTACCGGTGAGCAGAAAAGCGGGTGTTGTTAAGCATGAATGCGATCATTGCACCCACACCCGGTGCACAGCGTACGCGTTCCAGGCTGTGGCGTGTCACACCGGATGGCAAGCCACGTGGTTTTATCCGCTCGCATGCGTTGGAGGAATTGTGGTTTCACACGGGTACTGCATGCAATCTGGCTTGTCCTTTTTGCCTGGAGGGTTCCAAACCCGGCGATGATCGTCTGCAGCTGATGCGCTTCGACGATGTTAAGCCCTTTATCGACGAAGCACTGACACTGGGCGTCAAGCAATTTTCTTTTACCGGTGGTGAACCTTTTGTGAATAAAGATTTGGTGCGCATTCTGGATTATGCATTACAGTATCGTCCCTGCATGGTGTTGACCAATGCCACCGAGCCCTTGCTTAAACGTCTGCCGCAGTTAAGGCCACTGCGGGAGCGGTCGCATGCTTTGCACTTTCGCGTCAGTCTGGATCACTTCTCAGCCGATCAGCATGAGAAGGCACGAGGTGAAGGTACTTTTTCAATGGCACTGGATGGTTTGCGTGCATTATATGACATGGGATTTACCATATCGGTAGCCAATCAAGCTATTCCAGAATTGCCCGCCTATAAAGTGGCTGAGTGTTTTGCACAAGTTTTTCGCGGCGCCGGCTTGCCGGAGAACTTGCCGCGTATTGAGTTTCCTGAATTCCATCCACCTGGCGTAGCCGTTACAGCGCCACAGATCACGCAGAGTTGCATGGTGGATTATCAAACCGAAGCCACGCTCCGGAAGTTTATGTGTGCATTCAGTCGCATGGTGGTCAAGAGTGAAGGGCAATGCAAGGTATATGCGTGTACACTGGTGGATGATGACGACGATTATGTGCTGGGAGAAACACTTGTCGAGAGTTTGCAAGTGCCAGTCAGCATGAAACATCACCGCTGCTATAGTTGTTTTCGGTATGGGGCTTCGTGTAGTGAAATGAAACGATAAAGGATACCTATGAAATACCGCTGGTGGGTACTGATTCTGTTCGGCCTGCTGATCGGGTTGTATTTCAGTTTTGATTTGGGACGTTTTCTGACACTGGATACGCTCAAAGACCAGCGCGATGCATTACAACAAGCGTACCGGGAAGAGCCACTTTTAGTAATCGGTATTTATGCGCTCACCTATATCGTGCTAACCGCTCTATCGCTTCCAGGCAGCGCTACCATCATGACATTGACGGGTGGCGCTATGCTAGGCTTATGGGTCGGTGTGCCGGTAGTGTTAATATCATCCACGATCGGCGCAACATTGGCTTTCTGGACAGCGCGTTATGTATTGCGCGACGCCGTGCAGCGACGCTTCTCGGATCGGCTGAAAACCATTAATAAAGGCCTGGAGCGCGATGGCGCCTTTTATTTATTTACGCTGCGCATGGTGCCGGCTGTTCCGTTTTTCCTGCTTAATTTGTTGATGGGGTTGACCACCATCCGCAGTTCGACTTTCTTCTGGGCCAGCCTGGCCGGTATGTTCGCTGGCACAACCGTGTACGTAAATGCGGGTACACAATTGGCAGCGATTACCCACGTGTCGGATATCTTGTCTCCAGCATTAATTGCTTCATTAGTTGCACTAGCTTTGTTTCCATGGCTGGCGCGCTGGGGTATCGGATTGATCAAAATCCGTCGGCTTTATGCACGTTGGACCAAGCCTGCTCAGTTTGACCGCAATCTGATCGTGATTGGTGCCGGTGCTGCCGGCCTGGTCAGCGCGTATATCGCGGCGATTACACGCGCCAGGGTGACGTTGATTGAAAGCCACAAAATGGGCGGCGATTGTCTCAATTATGGTTGTGTACCTTCCAAGGCATTGATCCGTACCGCTACTTTCTTACAACAGGCAAAGAACGCCCAATCCTTGGGTATCACACAAACGCATGTGCAGTATGATTTTGCCGCTGTGATGGAGCGTGTGCGGCGCGTGATCAGAACCATCGAGCCGCACGACTCAGTAGAACGTTACACGCAATTGGGTGTAGAAGTATTGCATGGAAAAGCCAACATTACTTCACCCTGGTCGGTGGCGGTGGATGGGCAAACGCTCACGACGCGCGCCATCGTCATTGCAACCGGTGCGCGTCCCTTCGTGCCACAAATTCCGGGACTGGAGTCGGTGCGTTATTATACTTCCGACACCATCTGGTCGCTGACTGAGCGGCCGGAACGCCTGATTGTACTGGGCGGCGGGCCGCTTGGCTGCGAATTGGCGCAAGCATTTGTCCGCCTGGGTTGTCAGGTGACACAGGTGGAGCGCGGCGACTTGATGCAACGAGAAGATGCCGATGCGGTAGCGCTGGTTAAAGCGGCATTGCGAGCGGATGGCATTATTTTGATGATGCAAACGGAGGCGCTACGTTGTGAATCAGAAGATGGTGCGCAATATTTGATCGTTCGTGGCAAAGACGGTGCAGAAATCAAATTACCGTTTGATGCACTACTATGTGCGGTTGGCCGAGTGCCACGCACGGAAGGGTTTGGGCTGGAAGAATTGGGCATTCCACTTTCCTCCCAGCGTACTATTGAAACCAACGACTGGCTGCAAACCATTTATCCCAACATCTATGTCTGCGGCGATGCCGCCGGACCCTACCAATTCACCCACACAGCCGCGCATCAAGCATGGTATGCCGCAGTCAATGCACTGTTTGGCGCTATCAAACATTTCAAAGTGGATTATTCAGTGATTCCTTGGGCTACCTTCACCGATCCGGAAGTTGCACGGGTAGGGCTATCGGAAAATGAAGCAAAGGCGCGCGGCATCGCCTTCGAAGTGACGCGTTTCAATCTTGCGGATCTGGATCGTGCGATTACCGATGAAGCCGCGCATGGCTTTGTAAAGGTACTGACGGCGCCGGGCAAGGGTCGCATTCTTGGTGCCTGCATAGTCGGCGCGCATGCCAGCGATTTATTGGCTGAATTTGTACTGGCCATGAAGCACGGCCTGGGCCTGAACAAAATTCTGAGCACTATCCATACCTATCCTACCTGGCCGGAAGCCAATAAATATGCAGCAGGGGAATGGAAGCGTGCACATGTGCCGCAATGGCTGCTGAGATGGGTGGAGAGATATCATGAGAGAAAACGAGAGAAAGGATAATGGGGCTATAATTGAGGTTGAATTTCGTGGAATTTCAGAGATTGTGCCTTGATTTTATTAATTTTATTTAACGGAGGAATTCAGTTCATAGTACTTTGTCTGCAAGATCGCAGTATTACTTTTTAATACTTTCCAATATCCAGAAGATTCTAAAAGTCATTGATAACGCTCTTACTTTTGCGTTTTTACAATGAAAAACCTTGTAAGTATTATCTATTTTGGAATATTGATATTTTTACCATACAGGTAGTTAAATTAATAAACTCATTCACTTCTGAGAGGTATCATGAATATTCAACGATCAGGATTCAAACGCATCGCAATCGTTCTTGCCGGAATTTCCACCGCATCAATCTCCACAATGGCTCATGCCGACTGGTCAATTAAAGGATTAAACCTGCATGGATTGAGCAGCTACGTCTATGGCATCAACGATTCCGGTCAGGTGCTCGGCGAATCCTCTGCTGATGCTGATGATTTTAATACTGTTTATTATCCTTTCGTTACGGGCCCGGACGGTGTTGGCATGACAGAACTGAGTTTCAGGGCATTTGGAATCAATGATTCCGGACAAATGTGGGGAGCTTTTAATAGTGCTGATTTTACTTACAATTCTTTTATCACTGAACCGGATGGTGTTGGTATGACCTTGCTGGGCAGCCTTGATGGAGATGACGGCAGTGTTGCCCGGGATTTCAATAATTCCGGGCAGGTGGTCGGGTATGATTTAGTGAATGGCTCTTACCACGCTTTTATCACAGGCTCTGATGGCATCGGCATAACCGATTTAGGTACTTTAGGGGGAGGCGAAAGCAAAGCTTATGGCATTAACGATTTTGGGCAAGTAGTCGGTTCATCCTATGTAGATAATGAGCATAACAATATTCATGCTTTCATGACGGGTCCCAGCGGTGATGGCATGACGGATCTGGGTACCTTGGGCGGAAGATCCAGCACTGCCGAAGCTATTAACGATTCCGGTCAAGTAGTAGGGACTTCTGCTATGGTTGATGGCACTGCGCATGCTTTTATCACCGGGCCTGATGGAATTGATATGAAGGATTTGGGAACCTTGGGCGGATTTTACAGCGAAGCCATCGATATCAACGACTTGGGAGAAGTAATTGGAAAAGCCTATACCGCTGATGATCACAATCATTCCTTCCTTTTCAGTCATGGCGGAATAACTGATCTTAACCTGCTCGATGCGGTGGTTGCGGCTGGCTGGAAAGATCTTCACGTAATAGACATCAACAACCACGGACAGATTGTTGGGGTTGGGACTAATAGAAATGATATTCAGGAAGCGTTTCTACTATCGTATACATCTGACACTGTATTTACTCCTAGTCCAATATTTATTCCGCCTGCAATGTCCCCACCGCCTCCACCAATTCCCGAACCCGAAACCTATGCGATGTTGCTGGCCGGTTTAGGCTTGCTGGGATTTGTGATGTGGCGCAGAAAGCCAATTGAGGAGTAGCTGAAATTTGCAGTTAGTTTGTAACGGGAGCTTTATGCTCCCGTTGGCTGATTTATTCAAGCGGTTCAAGATCGAGCTTTACAGTGTAACTGGGCGTTTTGCCATCCACCGCGTTTTCGCGCGTAATGATGGCATCACAAATAGTAGTTTGATCCGAAAGCCCCTTCTCATCGAGCCTGCGGCGAAAGATGTTGGCCTGTTCGCGGTTGAACTGGCCGATTGTGCGGTTATTGATATCCACGCGCACAGCACGGCTGTCGTAGGGGTTCTCATTGTCCGGTATCAAGTGGGCTTTCAGGATGTAAGCATCAGGATCGATAACCTCATCAAAGTCTATGTCATTTTCCTGTGCCAATTGCTGGATAGCTCCTTGATAGGACTTTCCTGCCATTTCAACTGCGAATTTCCCCGATGCTAGCCAGGCAAAATAGCCTGGTGAATGGGTGTTTTGTTGCGAGTTGCCTTTTGATGGTGCCGCAACTTGTTGGGCGGCGATTTTATATCTGTTTACATAGAAAATTATCGCTGCCAGGCATGTGACTGGAAGAATTGCATCCTTGCCTGCGCCGGTGCCTGCGAGAAATCCGAGGATCAACGAGAAAGATAAAATTTGTAATAAGCTCAGCTTTGGCGCTGCTTTTTTTTGCATTTGTAAGAGAATCAGAAAAATTCTTTTGGAAGCATTACTTTCTCATCAATTTATTGTTGCAAAGCCTGCTCAATGGCGGCTACAACGGCTGGGTCAAACGGTTTGGTATGCGCACTGAACTGTGTGATGAGCTTGCCATCGCGGCCGATCAGGTACTTGTGGAAATTCCAGGTGGGGTAAGTGCCCGAGAGTTCGGCAAGTTGTACATAGAAAGGATGCGCATGTTCTTTTTTTACCGGTATTTTTTCGAACATGGGGAACTGGACGTCATAGGTGAGACGGCAGAAATTCTGAATTTCCGCTTCGGTGCCTGGTTCCTGACCCATAAAGTCATTGGATGGGAAGCCCAGTACGACTAGCCCCCGCTGTTCATATTTTTCATACAGCTGTTCTAGTCCCTCGTACTGCGGCGTGTAGCCGCATTTACTCGCGGTGTTGACGACAAGTAGTACTTTGCCAGAGTAAGCTTCACATAAATTCACAGTTTCCGATGCAGCGAGTCGGCGGAAATTCTGATCCAGCAACATGCTGTTGCAGGCAAAAGCAGCATTAACCAGAAAAGTCATGATCAAAATAAGAAGAATACGCATGTGTTTTCTCCGATTGATGGGTGAATAGACGAAAACCTGCGTTTATTCTATCTTACTTTTTAAATTAATTTCATTAACGTGGACTTATCAATCGCATATCGCCGCCTCTCATTGAACATTTCATCAATCAGTCATTTCATTGCTATCAGGTAGCTTGCAGATTTGGATAAGATGTATGTTTGGCCTAATTCGAAAGCAGTGGCATCAGCGGTTAATTAGAAACTTGTGTATAGGTGATCAGTCTGAAGGAAATTTTTTAATTCAACCGGATTCTTGTGTCACTGCGATCAGTGCGATAATAGGCAGATTTCAAGCTAAGTAACAGGAATGGCAGAAACAGCAGGGGATGCAAAATATCTGCGCTGGTCAATCATCCTATTTATCTATCATGAAAACTATGATCTGGAAACCTAATGTAACGGTTGCGGCCGTTGTTGAACAAAACGGAAAATATTTGCTGGTCGAGGAAGAGCCTGAAGCAGGTTCAGGTCTGTTTTTAAATCAGCCTGCAGGGCATCTGGATCCAGGAGAATCCATCATTCAGGGGGTCATCCGGGAAACGCTGGAGGAAACTGCCTACACCTTTGTGCCTGAGTATTTGCTGGGTATTTATCAATGGCATTCGCAGCGCGCGGATGCTACTTATATTCGATTTGCATTTGGCGGGCATGTGACACATCATGATCCTGCGCGGATACTTGATACGGGGATTCTGCGCGCTGCCTGGTTTGATCTGGATGAGATTAATCAAATGGCTCATCGTCATCGCAGTCCACTGGTGATGCAATGTATTCAGGATCATCTTGCCGGTAAGCATTACCCCTTGGAGTTATTGATGCACTATGACTCGTGATGGAATGAAAAAATACCGGGTAGTGGTTGGTATGTCTGGCGGCGTTGATTCATCCGTGGCCGCTTATTTATTGAAACAGCAAGGTTACGATGTTGTCGGTCTGTTCATGAAAAACTGGGAAGATGATGATACCGATGAGTATTGCTCCTCTCGCCAGGATTTTCTGGATGCGGTATCGGTTGCGGATGTGATTGACATTCCGATCGAAGTAGTGAATTTCTCGGCCGAATATAAAGATCGGGTTTTTTCACACTTTCTTGCCGAATATCAGGCTGGGCGAACGCCCAATCCAGACGTGCTATGCAATGCTGAAATCAAGTTCAAGGCATTCCTGGATCATGCGAATAAATTGGGCGCTGACTATATTGCAACAGGCCATTATGCCCAGGTGCGGAAAGTGGGCGATATATTCCAGCTATTAAAGGGCGAGGACGGTACCAAGGATCAGAGTTATTTCTTGTACCGGTTGAATCAAACACAGCTTGCTCATACCTTATTTCCGATTGGGCATCTTTATAAACGTGAAGTGCGCAGGATTGCCGAAGAATTAAAGTTACCCAATTTCTCCAAAAAAGACAGCACAGGCATCTGTTTCATCGGAGAACGTCCATTTCGTGAATTTCTCAATCGCTATCTGCCACATGAACCTGGAGAAATCCAAACGCCTGAAGGGAAGGTGATTGGTCAGCATATTGGATTGATGTATTACACCATTGGACAGCGGCAGGGGTTAGGGATCGGTGGCAAGCGTGATGGCAGTGATGAGCCGTGGTTCGTCTCTGCCAAGGATATAGCCAGCAATGTACTGATTGCAGTGCAAGGCCATGATCATCCTGATCTACTTAAACCTTCCTTGAAGGCTACAGATTTAACATGGATCAGTGGACAACGGCCGCATTGCAACTGGGTCTATGCCGCTAAAACCCGCTATCGTCAAACTGATGCTCCCTGTACGATTGCAAACTTTACGGATGATTATTGCCAGGTAGATTTTGCACAGGATCAATGGGCGGTTACACCCGGGCAATCAGTTGTCATTTATGAAAGCAAGGTATGCTTGGGCGGTGGAATCATCATCGAATAACTCAAGAAGCTTCACTTCATTTCAGCTCGCATGATCTTCTAATCTCTACCGGAGGAGTGAAGATTTATTTGAAACTCAACTTAATTCCATCTTCTGCTTCTTAGATACTTTCTCTCCAGAATGAGAAAGAATAAATTTATCAATAATTAAGCCTTAAAAAAACAATTCATCCCCAGGATTGTTCTTTGAGAATCAATCGTTTTATCCCGACTTGCATAGGATATTGCGCCTATGAAAATGAGTAGGTTTGCCCCATGACAGTTATAAATCCATGGCTTATATTGATATTGCTGAGGTAGGGTTAAGTGAACCACGAGAGCAGCAGATGGCAACATGAAAGTAGCTGATGAAAGAAGAAGATATATCTGATTTTCTGTATTTTTAACTTATAAACATTCATTTCTCGGATTATTCAAGGGCACATTATGGAATGTACTAATATGGAATCAAAGAATTTTATTGTGGTAGAGAGAATCGAGCGCTTCCTCTACCTTATAACTGTTGGCTTGATATTGTTACTCATCAGTTATGGAAGTATTGCTCCTGCAGCGGCGGCAGGATCAGAAGCGCACCTGAAGGGTGAATTTGGTCCTCTACACAATTGGCCAATCGTACCCATTCACATGGCATTGTTACCGGATGGACGAGTGTTTGCTTTCGGAACGAAAATGGGGAAACTGAAATATACTATTTGGAATCCCTATATCGGTATAGGTACCGATGCATTTGAGACACTACCTAATATCACAGATACGAATATTTTCTGTAGTGGTCAAGCATTTATCCCAGGAACTGGTCAAGCTCTTCTCATCGGTGGGACTAATTTGAGTTCTGGAGATGATTCTGATGATGTTAATATCTTTGATCCAGCTACAGAGACGCTAACGCCACAAACTCAGAGCATGGCTTTTACTCGCTGGTATGCAACTGCAGTGACACTGCCTAATGGCGAGCATGTAGCGCTTGGTGGTCGCAGAACAGAATCTTCTTCAGGAACGAGTGCCACTTATTCTTCTACACCAGAGGTACGTGCCGCGGACGGCAATTGGCGCACACTCAGTTCGGCAGTTAGCGATTCTGCTTATGGGGCGAGCAGAAATTCTTGGAACTATCCACGTGCCTGGGTAAACCCGCAGGGGAGTGTATTTATTCTTACCTACCAGGGTTTGATGTACAAGCTCGACACTTCAGGTACCGGTACACTTTCGCAGTACACAAAAAAAACATCAGGTAGTAACAGCAACTTGCCAAGCGTAATGTTTGCTCCTGGTCGTATTCTCTCCCTTCGAAACAATCGTGTAGCGACTGTCGTCGATATCAATGGTACTGGTGAGCCTGTCTTGTCCTCGGGTGGGAATCTGATAAAGGATCGAAAATATAGCAATGCTACAGTGCTTGCCGATGGCCGGGTCTGGGTTAATGGTGGATCATCGACTGGCAATGATTTGACGGGTGCAGCGTTGGATTCTGAACTTTGGGACCCTGCAACAAGGGTATGGACGACAGTAGCAAGTGCTGCCACAGCGCGGCTATATCACTCGGCTTCACTTCTGCTTCCGGATGGAACAGTGCTCACTGGCGGGGGCGGCAATCCAGGCCCAATAAGACAACTTAACGGTGAAATTTACTACCCACCTTATTTATTTAAAGCAGATGGCACCGGTGAGCTCGCACCTCGTCCGGAAGTCGTTGATGCACCAACGAATATGATTGGCTGGGACCAGGAATTTTCAGTTGAAGCAACCGATCCTATTGCCAAAGTTACCCTTGTGCGTGTGGGTGTAGTTACGCATACATTTAATAATGAGCAGCGCTTTTTTGATTTACCCATTTCACAAACCGACAATATTGTATCAGTACGATCTCCAGCATCGGCCAATATAGCACCTCCAGGCTTCTATTTGCTTTTTGTTTGGAATGCTTCGGGAACGCCTTCCATAGCTAAATTTCTGCATATTGGCTGAGTATCCGTAGCAAATAGCCAAAAAACCTCATGTAGGGATCTACATGAGGTGATGCTATCAAGGTGGTACTTAGGGTTAGGCATTACAACAACGTGGGACAAGCACCAAGTGATCAATAAAGAAAGCCTCATCAATTTGCATCTAGGGATTTAATTCTTACCTTCAAAGTACTGAACCGAACAGACTAAGTGATGTAACGTCAGTAGCATCATGGCTCAATGGAGCTTTTTATACAGGAGAACCATGATGAATCAACAGAAGAAAATAATTTTTGTAACTGCTATTGCAGCAATGATGTTAATGGGGAATTCGGTTACTTTTGCTGATTCTTCTCAGCAATCTCTAGGCAGCAATAATCCGAATTCGAATTTGCCCACTAACCCCACTTATTCTACCAGCTCGCAGCCTAAAAACCCTGTGTTGGTTAATCCTAATGATCCTACGGGTACTACGGCAAGTACGCCAAGGGTTCATCCTAATATCCCATCAGACGGGAGTTCCACAGGTGTCAACCCATCGGGTGTGAATCCCTCGGGGGTGAGTCCTTCAGGTGTAAGTCCCTCGGGCGTAAGCCCATCTGGTGTGAGTCCTTCAGGTGTAAGTCCCTCGGGCGTAAGCCCATCTGGTGTAAGTCCTTCAGGTGTAAGTCCCTCGGGTGTAAGTCCATCCGGTGTGAGCCCCTCAGCACCTAGCAGCCCTGCCAGTGTAAATCCCAGCAGCCCTTCGGGAACAAGTTCGGGAACTGCTCCTTAGGAGCTCCTTTACAGTGAGCCTCTATTTCATCTACTTGGAGACAATGATGACGCAATTCAATCACATCACACTGCTTGAAGAATTTAATTCAAAGTACATATATTTCTCTGATCCAGAATTAAACAGGCCGGACAAAGACTTACTTGACGAAGAATTACCAGAAGATATCCCTTTTGAAGGAAACCGCCCGCAAGGGTCAAAGCGTCGCAATAACATACCAGAAGAAACGCCTGGTAAGGATGATCTCGAGGAAAGGATGCCATTGGATAAGAGAAATCGGGATACCGATGATGAAGGGGATGATAAAACACCCCCTGTTCAACTTTAGGGAAACGCTGATTAATTGACTGCACGGGCGAATCGCTTTGTTGCGCGGTACCCGCTTCCTCGTTTATTTGATTGATATGTCTCGGTTGCTGCGTTCCGTGCGCCTCGCGCTTCATCACGTTCGCCGAATTAATCAGCATTTACTTAGTTCATTCTTCCGCAACAGGGTTTTATTTAGTTGAGCTTTACTAAGTTAGTTTGCGTACTGACCATCAGTAAGTAAAAAAATTATTGTGATCATAACTCTTTAGGGTTAATTATTAAGCTATTTAAAATAAAGGATAGACCATGACTTATGCAAAAGGACATACCACAAAAGCTACTTCGAATGATGTTATTAAATTACTAAAGGCGGATCATGAAAAAGTAAAATCTCTATTCGATGAATTTGAGAAATTGCGCAGTAAAAATGGTAACACTGATAAAAAGTCGGAAATAGTTAAAGAGATTTGTCATGAATTAACACTTCATGCAATGGCTGAAGAATCAATCGTTTATCCCGCTGCACGGGATTCTATTGAAGATGAAGATCTAATGGATGAAGCTGATGTAGAGCATGCTGTAGCGAAAGAACTTATTGCAGAGCTACAAGATATGGATGCCGATGAAAGCCATTATGATGCAAAAGTAATCGTATTACGCGAGTATATAGAACATCATGTTAAGGAAGAAGAAGGCAAAATGTTTCCTAAGCTCGCAAAATCAGAAATAGACGGCGAGGAGATGGCAGCAGAGGTTACGCAGTTCAAAGAGGAACATAAAAATGATGATTCAACTTCCTCCGCTAAAAAGAGAATTCATGCTGCAAAGAAATCGTCTGTCAAGCAAACTAAAAAAGATAGCAATGGACAAGACGCGGATGATGAAGATGAGCACGCCAGGAAATCTAAATCAGGACATAAAGCTGAAAATAAAGAAATTTCAAAATAAGCTGAATGTTTAAAGCGCTTTCCAGAAGTAATTTGAAGCCAGGCAGGCTCAGTCAAAACCCGTCTTAATTAAGCGGGTTTTTTTGTATGCTGTTGTTTTTATTTAGCAAAGGATAGGGGTTGGGGCACTAAAAATTAGGAGCAATCGGACTCATCAAAACAAAATCCAAACTGTGAATTTCTACAGCAATATTTTGTTTTAATTTAATTAATCGCTTAGTTTCTTCTATGTTTGGTAACGCACTGATCGAGTTTGGTTTTCATAGGATTATGCGTTCTCTTTTAATAATTGGAGTAATACCATGACCACATTCTTATACACTGCCTTGGTCGTTTTTATTACTGGCATTTATTTTCTTCTTAGTACATCTGTATTTGCAGAGTTTACTCATGAGCAGGAAGAGCAAATGAATCAAGAGGCATTCAAGGACAAGATTTAACCAGCACATATTCAATGACAGATTAGCTTCAGGGCGGCGAGCTTCCCTCCTGATTTTCAGAAAGATTAAGATAGCATTATTAAGAAGGGCGTGAAATTTTTGAATCTCTCGGGTTCAAATCACGCCAACTGTGGCAGCAATCTGGCTTAGTGACCGTATTCCTTCCTATAGTAAAGATGAGTTAAGTAGGTGGGTTGTATTATTATAAAAGGACTTGTCCAACAATGAGTTATCAATGGATTTGCGGCTGAGCAGGAGCGGCATCACATCTCTTGAGCTTCGAGTGTAGGATTTTGCCGACGTGATCGAGCAACACCATTTGTGCGGCTTTCACTCCCGATTCTTATTAACGGATACTGTTTCAGGCAAAATATCCGAGCAGATAGCTTGCTTGTTTTTCTTTTTTATAGGTCATGATGGGTGCTAGGAATTTTTCTTTTCATAGAATTTTCTGCGTTCGGCATCACAGCATGCGTCACCCGCGGCGGGGCATTTCCACCGTGCAGGGCAAGAATTTTATCTTGCAAAATTTTATCAGAGGCTGAGACACGCGCATGCTGGCGCAGATGGGCAAGCCAGGATTCAACCGTAAACACCTCAATAAATCGCCCATGATCCTCGACATCCTCAAAGAATCCCCACTGAATGGCCCCATCGCGGCGACGGATGATTCCCAGTTCCCGCATTAGGGAGCAAAATGCATCACGATCCGCATCGTCGATGCGGTACTCCAGCGTGACAAGAACAGGGCCGTGATCGTGCGCAACTGGCGTAATCAGAACAGGTTCAGCCCAGTGGCCAGATGGCGTATGATCATGATGTTCACCCAGATTAAGCTTGAATCGTCCTGTTACAGGAATCAGAAAAAGCGCCAGCAATCCTGAAGCTGCCAAGGCTAACGGCAAGCCAACAACTTCGGCTGCTTGTCCCCAACCCAGCGATCCCGTCGTCATCGCACCGAAAAACACCATCTGAAAGATGGCCAACCCACGGGCGCGAACCCAATCTGGTAACGCCATTTGTGCTGAAATATTCAATGAGGATACTGCCATGAGCCATGACACACCGCCTATTAATCCAGCAGCAATACCAACAATTTCATACTTACCATAGGCGAGCATCATCGAACATAGTGCGGTTCCTGTTATTGCCAGCATCATGACTTTATTCGCGTTCAAATGTTTTTTCATGAACGGGAGCAGAAATGCACCCGCTACAGCGCCGATTCCCAGCGCGGTTAGCAAAATACCGTAAAGGCTGGGACCGCCTTGCAGCGTATCCTTGGCCACTAAAGGCAACAACGCCCAGTAAGCGGATGCACAAATGAAAAAAGCCAGCGCATGAATCAAGGTATGGCGCAGCGGTGCGCTATGCAGCGCAAACCGAATGCCCGCTTGCATAGCGCCAGTCAAATGTTCGCGCGGCAGTTTATCGGCTTGCGTGGTGGCAGCTCCCCACCATAACAGCGCTGCCACGACGGCAAGGTAGGAAACGGCATCAAGCAGCGCCGTTGCCACGGCGCCTGCCGCTGCCAAAATAAAGCCACCTAGAGCCGGACCGACGGCTCGGGCGATATTCATACTTATCCCATTCAACGCAATGGCCGATCCTAATGCATCCCGTGGCACAAGACGCGGCACGATCGCCTGCCACGCGGGCATGGCGAAAGCTGATCCCGCACCGGTTATGAAGGTGAACAAAAGCAAAACCCAGGCATTGACGACACCTTGCCATAACAGGCCGGCAAATAGAAAAAGTACAAATGCCAGAAAGATCTGGGTCCACAACAAGAGCTGGCGGCGGTTCAAAAGATCACCCAGCGCTCCAGCAGGCAGAGCGAACAGAAAGACTGGCAACGCTGTCGCCGCCTGCACCATCGATACCATCAAAGGTGAGGGCGACAGCTCTGTCATCACCCAGCCCGAAGTCACATTGAACATCCATGTGCCAATGTTTGAAATCAGTGTAGCCGTCCACAAAATCGCGAAAATGCGATGCTTGAAAGGAGAAAATGCTGAGCTTGCTGTTTTGCCTGGCATTGTCAATATGCAAAGTAGCCGCAGCCGATAGCCCACGGATTCTTAAAGCTGAGTCGCCACAGTTTTTCCGAAGATTCGTTGTGTTGAGTTAAGCTGTCGCGGATGAGGCGCAAGTAGAAATCATTGAGACCGGGAATGACATGCTTATCCTTAAGCTTAAGATCGATCCTTTTTATAGCTGATATTGCTAACGCATGGATATCCTGCTCTGATTCAGTGGCTGATACCAATCCACCTGTCAGCACAATGGCTGCTACTTTGGAATTATTTTTGTCAAGCATGATAATTTTACCGTGGTAGAAAATCACATTGCTTTTGATCATGGCATGTACTTCTCATCAAAATGGTCAACTGTGATTGTATAACTTGCTTCAGTTCTCTGTACTATACTGTATTTCCTTCATTGCTTTGCTGTATTCTGTGCGTTCATTTAGCAGAATCAGAAAGATCATTGATGAATTGAAGTAACGCACGGCCCATTGGGTTCTTATAGGATACCGCTGATGCAAAACCATACAGAATTTTTCAATTTATATCATCACGGTTTTGTACGTGTTGCCATTGGCGTACCCGACGTTCGCGTTGCTGATCCGGGGTTTAATGTTTCTGCAACTATTTCACTGATGAAACAAGCAGCTGAGCAACGGGCTATCCTTGCCCTTTTTCCTGAATTGGGATTGACTGCTTACTCGTGTGAGGATTTATTTCATCAGCAGGCGCTTTTAGAATGCGCGATTGATGCACTCCACCAGGTCCTCTCAACTTCAAAGCAACTCAATCTGGTAATAGTTGTTGGATTGCCTTTGCAAGTCGATCAGTTTCTCTACAACTGTGCAGCAATTGTATATCAGGGATGCATTCTTGGGGTCGTCCCCAAGACATTCCTGCCCAATTACCGGGAATTCTACGAACTGAGACAGTTTGCACCGGCTGCTGCAGCTATCCGGCGGACCCTTACATTATGTGGTCAGGATGAGATTCCGTTTGGTGAGAAATTATTATTCCGAGCACAGAATAAGCCGCATTTCAGCTTCTTTACGGAAATTTGCGAGGATTTATGGGTGCCCATCCCACCTTCATCTCATGCAGCTTTGGCCGGTGCCACGCTGCTGCTGAACCTATCCGCTTCCAATATCACGATTGGCAAGCACGAGTATCGTCATAATCTGATAGCCAATCAGTCAGCGCGCTGTCTTGCGGCGTATCTGTATGCAGCTGCTGGCACGGGCGAATCGAGCACGGATCTTGCCTGGGACGGGCACGCCATGGTTTATGAAAATGGTATGCTGGTGGCGCAATCCGCTCGGTTTCAGTATGACTCCCAGCTACTCCTCGCTGATCTCGATCTGGATCGCTTGGCACAGGAACGCATGCGGCAAAATAGCTTCAGTCAGAGTGTGCAGCGCTTTCATGAGGAAATCCGTCAATTTCGTGAAATTTCCTTTGAAATTAACTTTCCTGACACTGGACGATTATTCTGCCAACGACAATATGATCGCTTTCCTTATGTTCCCTCCGATCCAGCCGTGCGTGATGCGCACTGTGACGAAATTTACAACATTCAGATCCAGGGTTTAGTCAAACGACTCAGACATACCGGTATTCAGAAAATTGTTATCGGCATTTCAGGCGGGCTGGATTCAACCCATGCACTGATTGTGGCAGCACGAGCAATGGATGAGCTTCATCTGCCGCGTGAACAAATTTTAGCTTATACCTTGCCAGGATTTGCCACCAGCGATCAAACCTTGACTAATGCCAGAGCCTTGATGCAAGTAATCGGGTGTACTGCGCATGAAATCGATATCCGGCCAAGCTGTGAACAAATGTTTCGGGATCTCAACCATCCATTTATCCACGGTAAATTGGTGTATGACGTTACCTTTGAGAATGTGCAAGCAGGTGAGCGAACAAATCATCTTTTTCGTCTTGCGAACTACCATCGTGCCTTAGTGTTGGGTACTGGTGATCTGAGTGAGTTGGCTTTAGGTTGGTGCACGTATGGCGTTGGCGATCAGATGTCACATTATGCGATCAATGCCAGCATTCCTAAAACACTACTTCAGTTTCTCATTCGCTGGGTGGCCGATACGCAGCAGCTTGACCATGAAGCAAACAGCGTTCTATACGCCATTCTGAATACGGAAATCAGTCCTGAATTAATTCCCGGAAAAGCGGATAGTGACCAGCCTTTCCAACGAACGGAGGCGATCATCGGTCCTTATGAATTGCAGGATTTCAACTTGTATTACACTACCCGATTCGGCTATCTTCCGACTAAAATAGCCTTTCTTGCTTATTGCAGTTGGCATGACCGAACTCAAGGTCACTGGCCTCATATACCCGAGAGCAAGCAACATCAATATACGATAGGTGAAATCAAGCATTGGCTGCAAGTCTTTGCCTACCGATTCTTTCAAATCAGTCAGTTCAAGCGCAGCTGTATTCCAAATTCGCCAAAAGTAGGATCTGGCGGTTCACTTTCGCCGCGGGGAGACTATCGAGCGCCTAGCGACAGTGAAGCGACAGTGTGGCTTGAGTACGTTCAGCGCATTCCAGATACTGTACCTGAAGATGGTTTCTAATAAGAAATAGCCGATTCTAAAAAGGAAACATAGAGAACAGGTTTAATCTACCTGTTCTCTATTGATTTTTCGCTTAAGCTAACAACCGATGTTTACTTGCAGGGTTGACGTAGCATTTTTTTGACCTCATCGGCATGCATTTCTTCTTCAACGATCAGGCTTCGAGCATAATCCTCCAGCAGCACCGATTTACCTTCAGCCAGTTCCAGTAATTGATAATAGGCCTTCAGTGCCTCATTTTCATGCGCCAAGGATTCCTCAAGAATATCACCGATCGGCATCGAGCAGACCAGGTTGTCATCATGCTGATGCGTCTCTAACAGTGGGCCGATGGCAAGTGAGGGATGCCCTTCCAAAAAAGTGACGAGTTCACCTGCCTTTTGAGCATGCAACAATGCTTCCTGAGCTTGTTTGTTCAGCCATTCTACGATGGGAATGCGGTTATAACCATACACCATCAAGGCGTAGTGCGTATAACGAACTACGCCAGCAAGCTCGAGTTCCATGATCTGATTCAGTAATGCTACCGCTTTATCTTTATCTAAGTTCATGTATTTCTCCTTTTAGCTGTGTTAGCAACAGTGAAGCCATTATTTGGAATTTACCGTTTACAGCTCCTCTGCGTGGTGGGTGAGATATTCTGCAACCCCTTCAGGACTTGCTTTCATGCCAGGTGCTCCCTTTTTCCAACCCGCTGGGCAGAGTTCACCTTGTTCTTCAAAGAATTTCAGCGCATCCACCATTCGCAACATCTCGTCGACATCGCGTCCAAGCGGTAGGTCATTGACTACCTGATGACGCACGATACCCTTTCTGTCGATCAAGAAAGAGCCTCGCAGTGCTACATGATTGGGATGGCTTACCCCATAAGCATTCATCACTTCACCGCCCAGATCCGATACCAATGTGATGTCGATGGGGCCGAGACCACCTTTGGTGATAGGAGTATTACGCCATGCATAATGCGTGAATTGAGAATCTACCGATACGCCGATGACTTCCACGTTACGTTGCTGAAAATCTTTCGCCCGATGCGAATGCGCAATGATTTCCGATGGACATACAAAGGTGAAATCCAGCGGATAGAAGAACAATACGGCATATTTGTCACGAATATGGCTATGAAAGTTGAAATTATCATCGAAACTACCATTCGGCAGAACGGCAGGTTTAGTAAAGTCGGGGGCAGGTCGAGTAACGAGTGTAGACATTATTTCTCCTTTTAGTTATAAATAAAAACAAATCTTTGAGTAAGTTACATTGTTCCCATCAAAAGAATCCGGAAGAGAACCGGAGATCAGCAAACTATATACTACCCGATCGGAATCTAGGGCAAGCTTTGCGAGTATAACAATTTTATATACAGACTCCTGAATCAGGTTCACAATCAGCATACATGAAGTCAGTTGAATAGATAATCATTTTCACCTCATTTCCTTGAAATTATACTCATTATCATGATCGTGCAACCCATCAACGAAAAAAGTATTTAACAAGATTTTATTCCTCATAATTGGGGTAAGGGAATGATCTTGATCTTAAAGCAAATTTGACAACCTATCGCGTTTTTAGTACCTTGCAGTTAGAAATCAGAGCGATTTATTTTTCAATGTCTTCTTCATCAAGCTCAGCCTGTTCAATGACGAATTACAAAATCGTAGAATATAATGCGGTGTTGCGAAATAAGCCGGCGCTCGAGATAATACGCTGGGGCATTGCACGAGCAGACGGCCATGCTGTTGTGTCGACAAATTTTCGCCCTTATGAAGCAGTTATTCTTCATCTTTGTGTTCAAGTACAGCCAGATATTCCAGTGCTTTGGGTGGATCATGGATACAACCGGCCAGCGACTTACCGGTATGCCGAGCAGCTTTGTAGTCTACTCAATCTCAATCTTAAGACTTATTTGCCAAAGCTAACTGCAGCTCATAGAGATGCAGTTTATGGTCCGGTTCCAGATATCTATGATGAAGTTGAACTGAAGAAATTCAGTGCAATGATGAAACTGGAACCATTTCAACGGGGTATGAGAGAGCTTGCACCGACCGTCTGGTTCACTGCATTACGCAAGGTGCAAAATCCGAATCGCGCTACCTTGGATATTCTTTCCAGGGATGAAACTTATGGCACCACCAAGATAAGCCCTGTTTTCTACTGGACAGACGCTGACATGGAAGCCTATCTCAAGCAATATCATTTGCCGAACGAGTGGGATTATTTTGATCCAGCGAAGGCTGACGAAAAACGGGAATGTGGACTGCATATAAAATAAGAAAATCAGAAGTCGGTACGCAAATCAATCTGAAAATGGTATAAAGGTATAAATGATTTGAGATGAATGCTACGAGTAAAATGGTTTTAAAGTTGATTTTTAATTTTTTAGAAAGGTCCCAAAATGATTGAGCAAGATAAGGTGGTTGAACCAGAAAAAATTTCCTGTGAGGTATGTTTTAAAGAAATACCTATATCCGAAGCTACGAGTGTAAGAGCTACTGATTATATTATGTATTATTGCGGTCTTGAATGTTATGACAAATGGAAAAAGCAGAAAGAAGAAAGAGGGTCCGAAAGAAGAAGAGGGTCTGAAAGAAGAAGAGGGTCTAAAAACGGCACCCCAAATCCCTGATTGACTGTTTGATCGAATATTTATCATTGTAATTCTCTTCTTGAAGGGAAGCGACTATTTTGCTCAAGTAATGGCACGTACTTAAGAGAATTTTAACTGTCAACGGCAGGTACCAGCTTATTTAACCGTAATGTTGCTGAATTACGGATAATTCAATACATAAAAGATCCTTTTTTTAATACTCATGTTTCTTATCGATTTCATTCTTCACATTGACAAGCACCTGCAGGAACTTACTTCAGAATACGGATTATGGATTTATGGAATTCTCTTCCTGATCGTATTTTGTGAGACTGGACTTGTGGTATTGCCTCTTTTGCCTGGAGATTCCCTATTATTCGCTGCAGGTTCTCTCGCATCATTGGAAAATTCCCAACTTAGTCCGCATGTTTTATTTGCCGGATTATGCATTGCAGGCATTTTGGGTGATACCGTGAATTATTGGATAGGAAAAAAAATCGGCCCCAAAGTTTTTACTTCACAAGAATCTCGCTTTTTCAAGCGCGAATATCTGGACAAGACGCGTGCCTTCTACCTCAAACACGGGGCTAAAACCATCATTATCGCACGCTTCATTCCGATCATACGTACATTCGCTCCGTTTGTTGCGGGGGTCGGAACGATGCCTTATCACATTTTTATTGTTTATAACGTAGTCGGTGCCGTGCTATGGGTCGGGCTGTTCATTTATGCCGGATTTTATTTCGGACAACTTCCATTGGTACAGAATAACTTCAAATTCATCATTTTTGCGATCATCATCCTATCGGTAACACCGCCTGTAATTGAATACTTCAAGCACCGCTATCAAAAATAGCATGATAAATTGCTAGAGTAAGGCTGAAGTTTCTATAAATCAGTCAGCATTAGCATCAGTGGTTGGATTTATAGAACAACTAAGCAATCAACCCTTACTTTTGATGACGGGCTGTTGTTCTGATTGATCGTAATCTGCGAGAGGCCGAACCGGGCTAATGATATTTTCTCCCCCGACTGGTGTATCGATACCTAATCCAACATGACTTTTTCGATAACCATAAAAGAAATAGAAAATCAGCCCGATTCCTGACCAGATCGGGAACACCAGCTTAGCATCCATGGGTAGAAATAAAAAGAGCGTTATACATCCCCCTACGGCAAGCGGGCCTACGAGCCAAATGCCAGGGGTCCTGAATGGACGAGCGCGGCTTTTGTCTTTAATACGCAATATCATCACGGCAAATGCCACAACCATGAAAGCGAACAGTGTGCCGGAATTAGAAATATCTGCCAGCTTCCCCACGGGTAAGAAGGCAGCGGCTATGGTTACGCCGAGACCTGTCACGTAAGTGACAATATGCGGCGTCTTGAATCGTGGATGAATGCGGCTTAGCGCCTCTGGAAGCAAGCCGTCGCGAGACATAACAAAAAAAATGCGCGTCTGGCCAAATAACATCATCAGAATCACCGAAGGCAATGCCAGGAAAGCGGTCAGACCGAGCAGATTACCGATTTTTTCCCAGCCGATCTCACGCAGTACTTGTGCCAGTGCTTCGCGCGAGCAAACCAGTGGCTGCTGACCGATAGCCGCAAGCGATTGACATTGCTCGGCTAACATCAACGAACCCGGTGCGAGATTCTTGCCAGTTGCGTCCATGAGTGGCTGTGCACCGACTGCGCCGATCGCCCCCACCGAAATCAAAAGGTAGAAGACAGTGCAAATCCCGAGCGAACTGATGAGTCCGATAGGTACATTCCGTTGGGGATTTTTGGTTTCCTCTGCGGCAGTCGAAACCGCATCAAACCCAACGTAGGCAAAGAAAATAGAAGATGCTGCTGCGATTACCCCTGCCTCTCCTAATGGTAAAAAAGGCTGGAAATTATCGATACTTGCGGCAGGTATCGTAAGCGCGATAAAGAGCATCAGAGCAGCAACCTTGACTGCAACAAGAATGGCATTAAATGTAGCGCTTTCTCGTGTGCCAATGACTAATAATCCGATGACTAATAGGCAGATAAAAACTGCCGGCAAATTGATGATGCCGCCAGCAAAAGGACCATTTATCAAGGCAAAAGGTAGTTCAACTCCTAGAGAGCTTTGGAAAAGGCCAACGAAATAACCTGACCAACCAACAGCCACTGCACTGGCTGCGACAGAATATTCGAGCATTAGCGCCCATCCTACTAACCATGCGATCAGTTCGCCTAACACCGCATAAGAATAAGTATAAGCGGATCCGGAAACCGGCACCATAGAGGAAAGTTCGGAATAGCACAGAGCTGCCACGGTACAAACGAAACTAGCAATAACGAAAGAAAGCATCATCCCGGGACCGGCTTTTTGTGCGGCTTCGGCAGTCAGAACAAAGATACCAGTCCCAATAATCGCACCAATGCCCAAAAGAGTTAACTGCAATGGACCTAGAGATCGATGAAGTTTTTTCTTCTCTGCGGTAGCCAAAATGGCATCAAGGGATTTTACGCGCCAAAAAATCATGAACACCACCTTTTAATTAAAGCAAATAGTCTATTTCTATATTTAGGTTAAAAATTTCGCGGAGTAGTGTACAAGATAATAGAGGTAGAAAAAGAGAAAATTGCTCGGTAGTGTTTTTCAGTTGGCTATATTTAACTACCGTTTTATCATAACTTAAGAATATTTTAGTGCTGTGTAAGCTGCTGATTTATGGTGTTGCTAAGGAATGAGTTGTCTATGGCTAGGATTTTTCATTCATTTATACTTTGGCTTTAGCACTGAACCTTATCTTGCTCTTCAAATATTCAATCCATAAAGAAATCCCAGTGCGCCTGCGAGGGAAGAGAGGGAGATTAGATGGCGCACTGGGAGGGAGAATATTTCAGCCGTCTAGCTTCCATGACGTCTGAACTGAGGAGCTCTCATACATTAACATATTTTAAACAAATTTCTATGATATTCTGTATGGTTACTCGCTTAATCGTCGATATTAGAACAAAATATTTATCATTAAACCCTACACGAACTGATGTTTAGGGTTTGTTTGCAAATTATTGCCGAGCATCTGCATTGTGACAGTAGGTGATCCGCAAGATGTAACATCCATGCTCTGATTTTACCTAGCCGCTTTATCTGGATCACTGCCAACAGGCACACTGGTATTAGGTCCCAAATCGTCGGAATTTTCATCAAGTTCATAAAGATCTTTTGCTGCTGAATTATTCATAACTTCTCCAGTTGGAACTTTTTCTGCAGCATCTTTTTTATCAGAATTGCTCGGTTCTTTGGTTTTCAATATGAGAGGTTTTTTTGCATTGTCATAGATAGTACCTCTTCCTTAATCGCTGAAAAGCAGGTTATCCATTTAAAAAATAAACTAAGCTTATTGACTCTGGTCAGCAATATGAAATAAAAACCCACCAAAGTTAGGTAATAGCTAAGCTTCTTTATAAAAACTTTGCATCATTGGAAGATCTTCAAAGTCTACTTCTGTTTCTTCCTGACCATATTCTTCATTTAATCTATCTTCGGACTCATCAAATATACGATCGTTATTGTGCCACATATATATTCCTCATTATCTTTTTGAAATTACGACGTATAATAATAATTGCTAAAAGAATAGTATGTTCGGTAGACCACGTTTGAGATTACTTTGAATAGTAAAGATCCGGGCTATGGCTATGTTACGAGATGTAAATAGAATGCCCAAGTCAAGATTGCTATTATTAACGTGAGTTCGACATGAGGATCACAATCCCACGGCTGGAAGAGCCTGAGAAATCTAATATTAGGGGAAGGCTTCTTCTCGCGGAATGTGTAAGCCACCAACCCAGCTATCAGATTAACAAAGAAGTTAAATAGGCTGCGATGGCGGGAATGTTCAATTTGCGAGATGTTTTTCAATTGGTCGTTGACAGTCTCAATGATTGAGTGTTTAGGGAATCAAGATCGCAACATTGCTTGCCGTGATTTTCACTCCCGGCAATTCCTCTTGGTCCTTGATGACCAAGTGCAACTTGAACCCATAAAACCAATCCACGCGAGTCTTTCCCCGAGCAGCAAACTCTGCCATCACTTGATGAGACCAGATGCGGCGATTGTGGCACACACTGATCCTGGTCGAATCAATAAAGCTGATTCCACCAGCACCTAAAGCGACTAAACAGAAAACAGCACAAGGGTATCAGGCCGCCTAGCTCAACCGGATAATAGGACCGCTGATACCTCAACACCTGACCCAGATAAAAATGCTTAAACGTCCGGTAACCCGGCAGATGAAAACCCATTACGATTGTCATGATTTCACTTAAGCCACAGCTCCCCTCGCTGCCAACGTCGCTTCGGCACCAACTCCAACAAGCGCTCTTCCCACCACGGTTCAAACCTCTGGCATTAATAACAGGTAAGCCCCCGGCCGGCTTTGCCGGAGAACTCTCAAAGGTTTGACTGTTAAGGCTCGCCGTAACGTTCTCGTCCAACCACGAGACAGGGAGTCAGAGATGTATCAAAGTTTGAGCATCCGCGCTGGGATTGTAAATATCATGGGTATGCCAAAGCGGCGAAAGAAGTTGATATTTGGCAAACACAGGAAGCAAAATATTGCACGGCTTGGCAAATCAGCAGAATGCGCGATTGTTGTTGAAGCTGGTAATTTTATTAGTAGATAATTAACTGATCTTCAGAACTGAAAATATCAAAGAATACTCTGTACGACACCGCATATACAGTTATAAGTATTCTCCATATTATTTTATTTATGACTGTTTTAATGAATGGAGGATTAAATGAAATTTGGCAAATATTTTATAGCGTGGCTGCTCGGTGTTCCTGCTTTTGTTTTATTGATCATTTATCTTTTGAATAACTGAAGTTAAATATTTCCTCAGCCATCTTACAAAATCTCTATTTGATGTAGGAAATTGTTTTTTAGTTTGTTGTAATTACTTGATTTTTGAGATGGCTAAAGGAACTCGAGCCCTCGGCCTTCGGGCCTCAACAACTCATCCTCGCGTCGATTTCCTCCAACTGAATCTGTAACTCTATTTTCTGGTGGGTTTTATTTACCGTTACAATATTTTTCAGGTGCGGAGAACCGTAGGAAATATTTTCATTCAGAGCCTTTGAAGATTTTAATTCCTTTCCAAGGATGATAACAAAAATAAGAAAGGCGAAAGTGCCAAATAGTTTTATTAAGAAAACAATGATATTTTTATCCATGAATATCCAATTTCTTGCGGAACAGACTTAACTGCGATTACTAGTATGATACCATTTAACGATTTGTGATGCCCTGGGGCTGGGACCTAAATGGCATGGACGTTTTAAGATCGAAGGTTTTTAAAAAGCATGGCCTTCTTGAAGATATAAAATTTTATGTAAAAGGTTATTTAGCAAGAAACGGCAGTAATTTTTTATAAATAAAGGAAGAAATGATATAAACAAATTATTAGACAGCTTGCTGGCCCGGGGAATGACGGTACGGAAAACCAAAGCCATCTTCTCGAGATGAACGGTAACCAAGATATCCAGCCATCATTCAGCTTTGCATTGTTCATCGGGTACGTTACAGCCTGATTCGTCAGTTGGAAATTGCGCAAGTCAGTCGCTATTGATCTGCCACTCCATCTACGCTGTCACTACAGTCATAGAGGCAGAAAAGCAATTGCTACCATTTACAGAAAGTTATTCCGCTATCGCTAAATCCTAGCAAAACAACTGGGAACGGATCACTCCATTCTTCAACTCTCCTACACAAAATATACCGTATCACTTACCGCCAATGCAATTGAGTCAGTTCACATGAGCTTGCGCAAAATTATCAAGAATTGCGGACTTTTCGTACGATGAAGCTATACAAAATTATTTTCTTACAATACGCAATATCAGTAAAAAGTGTGCCTGTCTCCGACAGGAAAGATTTGAATCGGTTTACTATCCTGTTTGAGGATAAAATTTTTAAACGCTGACTGAAATACCGTTTACACAAATTCGGAATACTTCCTCTCGCTCTAATTTTCATGCGATTACCTGCCATCAGCGAATTAGCCATCGCCTTACGTTTGCCTATGCATGAAAAGTGAATTGTTCAGGACCGACTAGTTACTTTGTGAAAATATTCAACATAAGTTATCTATCATTAAACGGTTAACTTGATATCGAGAAATAACCCGCCAAAAGCTCCGTTTTTAAATTCTAAAGTTCTATTACTGCTTTGTCGTTCTTCAATTCTAGAAGCAAGTAATGTCAAGCTGAATTTCTTGTTAATTAAAAAGCGTTTTCTTCACAGGATATCTACATTAATTGCTTCTAGTAAAACCAGACTATAGAAATCTACGAGGCTTTCTGAGAAGTCCTATAATGGAGAAACAGTCATTTTAATTAAAGATAGATTTCTCGAACATTTGAGAAAAATCATCTCTTGTTTAACAAAATGGCCTTGAAAATATAACCTTGGATTACCGCCGCAACCACTCCATTCTCAGGCAGCTTTTCTAACTTTTAGAAAGGAATCCTTGATATGCAAATTGAAAATATTATCAAATCTCGCATCAATATTATTTCCCCCAAAAAAATGCGCATCGCATTAGCTATAATTATAAGTGTGCTTTTAGCTATGCTGGGAAAGCATGCTATCGGTGCTGTAACGCAGAATCCCATCAAATGGCATCCAGGCCATTATGTAACACTTGTGAATCCAGGTAAAGACAGTTCCCGGTACATGGCGAAGGTATACAGTGAACTCGAAACTTATTCCGCATTACGCGGAATAACGATTCGCTACAGATGGTCAGAATTGGAATCCCAAAAAGATGTGTATAATTTCACGTCGATTGATAAGCATCTTGCTGAACTTGCCGAACGCGATAAGCGACTGATTATTTTACTAGAAACAAAATCATTTAAACCTGATGAAATTCTCGCACCTGATTATCTAAAAGATGCAATCTATGAAGGGGGAGTATTTCCGTTTACCGGTTCCGGTGGCACTGTCCCTAAAGGATACAACATCAAATTGTGGAATAAAGCAGTGCATGATCGCCTGGCTGCGCTAATTCGTGCCCTTGGTAAGCGCTATAACTCTCACCCTCACTTTGAAGGTTTCGGTTTGCAAGAAACTACCATGGGGCAACCGATTAAACCACTAACCAGTACTCAAGTAAATGATTATTATAAAAATCTGCTCAGTATCAATCAGTGGATGCGGAACAGTTTTCCAAATACGATGACGTATCAATTTACCAACTATCCTCGTGGAATTCTTGAATCCTTTATTAATGGGTTGAACGAAATAGGAACAGCACTAGGTTGTCCGGATATTTTCCTTGAAGATCCAGGATTGCTCTTTAAAGGAACCAAACATTCCCGGAGAGGTATTTATAGTTACTATCCAGAACTTTCGGGAATTATGCCATTAACGATTCAAGTTGAGAAATCAAATTATGAGAATACTCGACATGATAGAAAAGGTTATCAACCAACCGTTCAAGAGTTATTAACCTTTGCACGAGACACACTAAAGGTCAATTACATCTTTTGGACACGATCACCAGGCTACTTTGATGACGTGCTGCAAATGTTAAACCAAAAAAGCCAAACAAGTATCCTATCAGGCGGACTGGATCCAACCTGCCCAAGCAACTACGCTTCCTGTACTAACTAGCACTTCTTGAATGACCACTGCGCGAGGATGTACATTTCCAAGTACATTCCTCTCCTTTTAATGAATTGCTATCTCTTTACAGTTGCCTCCTGTCTCGCTTGAAACGACTATTGGCTCAATATGCGCAATAGTGCATTATTAAACTAAAGAGATTGAAATACGATGAAAACTGGTTTCATCTCTACGAATGGATTTTATAACGATATGCTACCTTCTCAACCCAGAATCTGCCATCAATGATTACATTATTACATTCCTGGGAGTCAGCAAAATGCTCGTTATTGTTGGTTACACTATCATTATCGCTTCGGTCTTCGGTGGTTTTGCTTTGGCTGGCGGTCATCTTGCTTCTCTTTGGCAACCTGTAGAACTTCTTATGATTGGCGGTGGTGCTGTGGGAGCGTTTGTAGTTGGTAACTCAAATAAAGCGATAAAAGCAACTTTAAAAGCTCTACCCGGTGTTTTTAAAGGCTCTAAATATACCAAAGCACTCTATATGGATTTAATGACCTTGCTCTATGAAGTACTTGGAAAAATTCGTAGAGAAGGATTAATGTCCATTGAGGCAGATGTAGATGATCCAGCCAACAGTCCCATTTTTACAAAATACCCCGATATCTTAGCAGACCACCATATTACAGAATTCATTACTGATTACTTGAGATTAATGGTGAGCGGTAATCTTAATTCTTTAGAAATTGAGAATCTTATGGATAGTGAACTAGAAACACATCATCAGGAAGGCGAAGTTCCCATACATACCATATCCAAAATTGGTGATGGATTACCTGCTTTCGGAATTGTAGCTGCTGTAATGGGGGTAGTGCATACCATGGAATCAGTTCATCTTCCTCCTGCAGAACTTGGTGTTTTGATTGCTGCAGCATTAGTTGGCACATTTCTTGGGATATTGCTTGCGTATGGCTTCATTACGCCATTAGCAGGCAAACTTCAGCATAATTTACATGAATCCTGCAAATTGTTTGAATGCATCAAGATCACCCTTCTAGCAAATTTGAATGGTTATTCACCTGTTCTTTCTGTTGAATTTGGTCGGAAGGTGTTATTTACCACCGAAAGACCGTCTTTTATTGAATTGGAAGAGCATGTTAAACAAAGTAAGGCAAGGTAGTCATTTCAAAATAATTTAAATTGCGAAAAGAGTATGGCTGATGATCTTGCACAGCGACCAATAGTCATCAAGCGAATTAAAAAGGTAGCTGGCGGTCACCATAGCAGCGCTTGGAAAATTGCCTACGCTGACTTTGTGACTGCCATGATGGCTTTTTTCTTACTCATGTGGTTATTGGGATCGTCCACTAAAACTCAACTGGAAGGG
Organism: Nitrosomonas sp. Nm166; assembly: GCF_900112825.1. Lineage (GTDB taxonomy): Bacteria > Pseudomonadota > Gammaproteobacteria > Burkholderiales > Nitrosomonadaceae > Nitrosomonas. The sequence goes on from NZ_FONE01000015.1 coordinate 43,173, forward strand.
ATCTCGGATTATTTCAAAACACCGCTAAAAATTACCATGCTGGGCGGCTCAGGAAGCGGAGACAGCAGTAGCATTATTAAAGGCGGGGGAACGGATTTTACTCATCAAAATGGCCAAGTACAAAAGGGAGTTATTAAAGAAGAAAAAATCGATAAAGAAATTAAGAAAATCCTCCGGGAACGCGCTGAGCAGATGAGGCTGGAAGGGCTTAAGAAGAAAATAGAGCAAGCCATACAAGCCAATCCATCATTAAAGAAATTTGAAAACCAATTGTTACTGGATATCACAACTGACGGGTTAAGGATTCAGATTGTCGATGAACAGAATCGTCCTATGTTTGCGCTTAGTAAAGCCGAGTTGCAGCCTTATACAAAAACTATTCTTCGTGAAATTGGCAAAATGCTTAATGATGTCAATAACAAAATAAGCCTCACTGGACATACTGACAGCAAGGCATATCAATCAGGTGATAAGGGCTATAGCAATTGGGAATTATCAGCAGATCGCGCAAATGCTTCACGACGTGAATTAATTACAGGAGGTATGGATCCCAGCAAAGTTCTTAAAGTTGTTGGCTTATCTTCTGCAGTGTTATTTGATAAGAATGATCCTCTCAATCCGATTAATCGTCGTATTAGTATCGTAGTAATGAATGAAAAAGCTGAGAAATCTATTACCATGGATGAGCATCCAGTAGATATTGATATGCAAGAAGTGCCAAGCAAAGCATTATTACAAAAACCCGTAATGTAGTCACTCAAGCTTGCATATTGACTACTCATCTTCATAACGGCTGGTAACATCTTTTATAATCAGTGCTAGTTTGATTCGATCGGAAATACGAAGCTTACGGAAGATTTCTGTTAAATGTGCTTTCACTGTCCGTTCAGTAATAGCCAAACTTTGTGCAATCTTCTTGTTACTATCTCCATGTCCTATCAGTATGGCAATTTCGTATTCTCGGTGAGTAAGATTCTCTAGCAGATCATGAGTAGCTTGCTCAACCCGCTTTTTTTTATGAGTAATTTTAACGAGCTCGTCCAACATTTGATTAGTCAGCGTGCGGCGAATCCATAATTCTCCCTCCAAAATCACATCGATAACACGCTTTATCTGCTCAGGTTGAATATCACGCTGACAACACCCTTTGACACCAACTTTGAATAGATTCCATTCCATTTCTTCGGATAGCCCTGGACTAAGTACCACAATTTTGATGTCTTTTTTTAGGTTTATTAATCTTAAAATAGATTGTTGATCTTTTAAACCTGACAATTCGTAATCAAGCAAAAGAATTTCAGGTTTTAATTTCACTAATTTCTCAGTTAAAGATTCAAAACCATGCGCAAAATAAATAGGAGAAAAATTAGACAAACCTTGCTTCCAGCGCGAAAGAATTTCTTTATTGGCACTAGCGAGAAGAATCAAAATCACCCTCTGAAGAATCATATTGTGATGCAAACACGATATAATGCATGATTTTCTTAATCATCTGACGTGATATCCAAGCCTCACCCCGATCAATCGCTCTGATAACTTTAGAGAAATTGAGCGAATCAAAACTATCCGTGATAAAACCTCGGGCACCACTAGCTAATGTTTTTAGGAGATAATTTTCTTCTACCGCTTCATTGATGATTAAAATTGCTTGAGTATCTGGACATTGTTGCCGCAAAGTAAACAGCAAATCACAATACTCATCGGTTGGTTTATTCGCGTTGACCAACAGAATTCTTGGATTTAAGCGTTTTATCCGGGCTATGGCGTTATCAATCGCAGTAACTGTGTCACGAGATACCAATCGTCGCTCGATATTCTTATAATTCGATTGAATATCTGTTATTAGTGCTACATGGGTTTCGTTTTGTGGCAAAAATTTTTCTAAGGCAACATGCTGATCCTGATCAATTTCGACCATTGCCACAGTTATAGGCTGCATATTCTTTCCTCTTGGTGATGCTTAGGTGAAACAGCAGCGATTATCTTAACCCTAATTTTCATATTCCTCTTACCATGCTGAATAACCTTTATGGCAATATACATCTATTATTGGTGTTATTTTCCATAGCCGGTGTTAAAGAAGTTTTCAACTTCTGCCAATTCGCGAGTCCGCTTCATCGGCGGTAAACTCTGCCAGATTTGCTTGCCGTAGGCTTTAGTCGTCAAACGTGGGTCGCAAATCATCAATACACCGCGATCCGCTTCATCTCGAATCAAACGGCCGGCTCCCTGCTTCAGATTAATGACGGCGCGCGGCAATTGATACTCCATGAAGGCATTACGCCCCTCACCGTTAATTTTTTCAATGCGTGCTGAAAGCACTGGATCATCAGGAGGCGCAAAAGGAAGTTTATCAATGATAACCAGTGATAATGCTTCACCGCGCACATCCACACCTTCCCAGAAAGACTGGCTGCCAATGAGAATGGCATTATCCAGCTCACGGAAACGTTCCAGCATATAAGAGCGCGAGCCCTGACCTTGCAGCAACAATGGAAAGTCAAATTCATCCGCTGCCAGCAATAATTCGTAGACACGCTGCATCGCGCGCAAGCTGGTGCACAGAAAAAAAGCACGTCCCCGGCTCGCGCGCAGTACCGGAAGTGCGGCTTGTACAGCATGATCGGTATAGCCTCTATGATGCGGTTCCGGCAGACCACTTGGCACATATAGCAATGCCTGCTCAGCAAAATTAAACGGACTTTCCCAACAAGCTGTCTGCGCTGTAGTCAATCCCATTTCAGCATTGTAATGGGTAAAATCCTTTTTAACCGACAGTGTGGCAGAGGTAAAAATCCAGGCACGTGGCAACGTAATCATTTGTTTTTGGAAAATTTCAGCGATCGACAACGGAGTCGCATTCAACTGCAATGCCTGATGATAAACCTCAACCCAGCGTACATGGTCTTTCATCTCAGTTTCATCGCGCCAGCGTTGCATAAGATGTAAATGACTGGAGGCACGCTGCCAGCAATTCCCCAATCCCTCAGATCTTTCTGCCTGACTCTGCAGTAATGCTGTCAGCGTACTCAACTTCTTCAGCAAATTATCCAATGCATCATTAAAATTTGGATTCTGCCTGATCAACGCCAGTGACAGCCGTGTATTGTCTTCTGCTACCGTCAATCGCAAATCCCGTGCGGCTTTTTCCATGGCAGCAATAGCATCTGGCAATTGCACAAAATCTCCGGCAGCCTGAATCGCCTCCACCTTGGCATCACGTACCAGATCCAGCAACTGGCCGGTACTGATGGATTCACCAAAAAACAAACTGGCTGTTTCTGGTAATTGATGGGCTTCATCAAAAATGACCGTGTTACAGGCAGGCAGTAACTCTGACAAACCTTCATCGCGCAGCATCACATCTGCAAAAAATAAATGATGATTTACTACCACTACATCGGCTAGCAATGCTTGTTTGCGTGCTTCCATTACAAAACATTTCTTGAAGCTGGGGCATTCCGAACCTAAGCAGCTATCGCGTGTTGAAGTAACCTGCTGCCAAATTGCCGCATTCTCAGGAACTTCGCTGAGTCCGCTTTTATCACCGTTTTTACTGATGCTGGCGTATCGTTCTATCTGCTGCAAATACTGGATTTCGTCTCGATTGATAAAACTCAGGTGCGTATTCTGCAAGCTTCTTTCCAAATGATAATGACAGATATAATTAGCGCGGCCTTTTAACAAAGCAACAGTCACTGGTACTTTGAGCGCTGCTCGCACATTCGGAATATCGCGCTTGAAGAGTTGATCCTGTAATGTTTTTGTTCCGGTGGAAATAATGACTTTGCCACCGGCCAGCAAAGCTGGTACTAAATAAGCCAACGTTTTACCTGTTCCAGTGCCTGCTTCAGCGACCAAAATCTGATATTTTGCTATGGTATCGGCAATTGCTTGCGCCATTTCCATCTGCTGAGAGCGCATGCGAAATCCTGTAATATGGCAGGAAAGAATACCATCGGAAGAAAAAATTGACTTAAGATCAGGCATAGAATAAGAAAACCCAATGTTCTTGATCAGAGCCTGTACTTAACTCTGCAACGTTGACCGGAATTAACCAGATAGTTCATTAATCGCATTCCAGTAAAATAACAATTCTTGTGATTATACTGCTTCCAAGGGAATGCTCGCTCTCTATCAAGTTGGGAAATAACGCTGACCTTCAAAATTTACCAGATTTCATCTGTCAGTTCATACATAACACAAACTATATTGTTAAGCATTTCAATCGTCAGCATAAATTTGTTTGATATTTTTTTCTCGATAGATAACTTGCTAAAAGAAATAGTACAATGTTTGATTAGCTTAAATAACACTTACCAAGTGTTAATATGATCTTATAATTATCGATAAGAGAAAAAGAAGTACCAATAGTTGAATTACCGTATAGATCTTCCTTCATAGGCCGATTCACACTGGTTTTAATTCGATCATCCTATCCGATTAATTAAATCGTCGATTTGAAAAATACTAAAAAAGTACATTTTGTTTAAGTTTCCCAGTTCCAAAATAATCACATAATGAATATCGCTCTAAATATATTCATTTCTTTCTTATTGCTGGTTTTGCCATTAACTGGATTAAGTAAGGAGGCATCTACTCAATCAGAAAGTGAACAAAAATCAACTATTAGGCCGCAAAAGAAACCGATATTCATCGAAGCTGACCGTATTACAGGCTATTACAAGCAGGAAATAGAGGCAACTGGTAACGCAGAATTACGCTATGGAGACAATGTATTAACCGCTGACCGCATGAAGTACTTTCAATTGACCGAAGACACTGAAGTTGAAGGTAATGTATGCCTAGAAAGACCTAGAGACATTTTGAAAGGAAAGGATCTGCAGCTCAATTTGCAAACTGAAGAAGGCCGTATGTCGGAGCCTCGCTACTATATCAAAGAGGGTAAAGGACGCGGCGCCGGCAGTCTTTTGTTATTTGAAGGCAAAGACCACTATCGGCTGAAAAAAACCAGCTACACTACCTGCCCCGAAGGTAACCATGATTGGTATATTCGCGCCAGAGAGTTGGAAATAGATAATAAAAAAGAAGTGGGTACCGCACGGCATGTCAGTATAGTATTTAAAGATACACCAATCCTATATTCGCCATGGATTGATTTTTCCTATAGTGGTAAACGTAAAACAGGATTATTGGCACCCGTTGCCGGGTATAACGTAAACACTGGATTCGACGTTGCACTTCCGGTTTATTTAAATATTGCACCCCATATTGACGCCACCATCGCACCGCGCATTATGACGATGCGTGGTTTCTTGCTGAGTAACGAGGTGCGATATATCGGGCCTAACGATATAAAGGGCCATTTGTTACTCGATATTCTCCCTTACGATATCAACACCAATCAAACTCGCTGGGGTATTTTATACACCCATACGCAAAATATCGGCAAAGGCTGGCAAGGTTTTCTGAATTACAATCAGGTTTCCGACGATCGCTATTTTCGTGAACTCACTCCCAATCTTGCCCAGATAAGTTTGACCAATCTATCACAGCAAGGCGGCCTTTCTTATACAGGCAGACTAGGTACCAATGGATCATTGAATTTTACCGGATTTGCGCAACGTTTTCAGACTATTCAAGATCCGCTGGCGCTATTTATTTCACCTTATGAACGGTTACCTCATTTAGCTTTAAATGCTGTTAAATACAATGTAGGTAAACTCGATTTTGAACTGAATAGCAGTTGGACAAATTTTTACCATCCTACCCTTGTTGATGGCAACCGCACGGTATTTTATCCTAGTGTCAGTGCGCCATTACGGAATGAATATGGTTATATTACGCCTAAATTCGGCTTGCACTACACGCACTATAACCTGGCCGCGTCCGTAGACAGCAAGGGAGAAAACGTTGACCGCACTGTTCCGATTTTCAGTCTGGATAGCGGTATCGCATTTGACCGCCAGGTGGAATTAAGCGACAGAAAATTTATCCAGACCCTCGAACCGCGGCTGTTTTACGTTTATGCGCCCTACCGGAATCAGGATTATTTACCCAACTTTGATTCTGCCGTAAATGACTTCAGTTTTGCACAAATGCTCACTGAAAATCGATTCAGCGGCGGTGATCGCATTAATGATGCCAACCGTCTCACAGCCGCATTAACATCGCGATTTGTTGAACAGGAGACTGGTATTGAACGTTTGCGGCTTGCCGTAGGTCAGCAGATCAATTTTACCGATCCTAGAGTGCTGTTGCTCCCTCCTCAAGTTACCAGCGGAAAATCCGATTTTGTTGCCGCCATAGCAGGACGCTTAACGCCGCATATCAGTACAGACTCCAACATTCAAATGGATGAATCCAAACTGGGGATTGAAAAGGTTCGTTCCGGCATCAGTTACCAGCCGGATGTGGGTAAGGTGCTGAATCTCGGTTATCGGTTTACGAGAGACGTTTTAGAGCAAGTAGATACTTCAGTGCAATGGCCAATCCATGGAAACTGGCATGGCGTAGCGCGAGTTAATTATTCTCTGAAAGATGACAAAATCCTGGCCGGGCTGGCGGGGTTTGAATATAACTCGTGCTGTTGGGCTTTACGGTTTGTCATGCAACGGCTGACAACAGCAACGCAAGCCACCACTACCGCAGTCTTTGTACAATTGGAACTGAAAGGATTGATGGGTATTGGCAACAACCCATTACAGGTGCTGCAGCAAAGTATTCCAGGATATACCAGTGTTCATTGATCATTGGCTCTCATTCGTATCCATGAAGGATCGTCAACGATTTATGCATAAAAGAAACTATTCCTGCATTCTTCTACTGCTCTTGGCATTCATGTCGGCTCATATCCCAGCACAAGAACAAGAAGCGGAATTTATACCCATTGCAGAACCGATTGATCATATTGTCGCTATTGTGAACGAAGACGTCATTACCCGGCAGGAACTTGATGAAGCAATCAAAACAGCCGTTGGTCGGCTCCAATCACAAGGAATTCAATTACCTGATAAATACGTCTTGCAAAACCAGGTGCTCGAATCAATTGTGACTAAGCGTATCCAATTGCAACATGCCAAGGAAGTGGGCCTCTCAGTCAGCGAAAGCGAAGTCGATGAAACGATTGGCCGTATTGCTGAGGAAAACAAATTATCTTTACCAGAATTTTATGCGGTACTTGAGAGAGATGGCATTAGCTATAACAAATTTCGCGAGGAAATCCGTGATGAAATGATCATGGCCAGGCTCAAAGAACGTGAAATTAAACATCAAGTCAACGTAACGGAAGGGGAAGTGGATAATTTTCTTCGTACACAGGAAACGTCTGCCGTGGGAAATGATGAATATCGTCTTGCTCATATACTGATACTGGTAACTGAAAGCATGGATTCAAGTCAGATTCAACAAAGAAGCGAACGCGCCAATATGGCATTAGCGAAGCTCAAAGAAGGTGTAGAATTTGCGCAAGTAGTGGCTGAATTCTCAGATGCTGCCGATGCTTCAAAAGGTGGAATTATAGATTGGCGTCCTATCACTCAAATGGGGCCGAGATTTGCTGAATTGTTGGCTCCACTTCAACCCGGAGAACTAACACCTATCATACAAAGCCCATCGGGTTTTCATATTTTCAAGTTACTTGGTAGACGCGCCCAGGAGGTGCCAACAGTTATCATTGATCAGACACACGTCCGCCATATATTAATTAAAATTAACGAGTTAACTTCTGAAAATGATGCCAGGCTCAAAATTACCCAGCTCAAGGAACGGTTGGATCGAGGAGAAAATTTTGAGGAACTCGCGAGGCTTTATTCTGAAGATACCAGTGCCACATCAGGTGGTGATTTGGGCTGGCTTTCGCCAGGGGATACCGTGCCTGCTTTTGAACAAGCCATGAATAAATTATTGTCCGGCCAAGTCAGCGAACCGGTGCAATCCCAATTCGGATGGCATCTAATCCAGGTCCTAGAACGTCGCTCGCAAGACATCAGTCTGGATCGGCGCAGACAGTTGGCACGTCAGGCAATACGAACGCGTAAAGCGGATGTGGTTGTCGAGGAATGGCTACGGCAATTGCGTGATCAAGCCTATGTTGAGCTACGTTTAGATGATGATTAATGGGTATAATTTTATTCCAACACTCGCATTGACTGCTGGCGAACCTGCCGGAATTGGCCCTGATTTGTGTGTAAAGGTAGCGCAGCAATCACTGCTCTGCAGGCTTGTGGCCATCGCAGATGCTGAATTATTGTTGGCACGTGCTCATCAACTCAAACTTCCACTCAGGCTCATCGATGTCTCTACAACAGCAGCAAACCAGCATCAACCGGGCAGCTTGCAAGTTTTGCATATTCCACTAGCCGAACCGGCCATGCCTGGTGTATTAAATCCTGCCAATGCATCTTATGTTCTGGCAACGCTTCGTCATGCCGCTGAAGCTTGTAAAACAGGTCAATTTGATGGCATGGTCACTGCACCGGTGCATAAAGGAGTCATTAATGATGCAAATATTCCTTTTACCGGGCATACTGAATATTTATCAGAACTGACCCAGAGTTCGGTAGTAATGATGTTGGTGGGCGGGAATATGCGGATAACCCTGGCCACGACCCATTTGCCGCTCAAAGACGTTGCGGCGGCGATCACAGCGGATAAGATAGAAAATAAGTTACGTATTATTCAACGAGATTTAATCACCCGCTTCATGGTGGGTAAACCATGTATTGCCGTTGCAGGACTCAATCCCCACGCCGGTGAATCGGGTCATCTGGGTCGTGAAGAAATTGATATTATCATTCCCGTGCTCAACAAATTACGAAAAGAAGGAATGCATCTGATCGGTCCTATTCCAGCGGACACATTGTTTAATCCTTCACAACTTAAGCAATATGACTGTATATTTACCATGTATCATGACCAGGGATTACCGGTATTGAAACACGCAAGTTTTGGCGGTGGTATCAATGTTACTTTAGGATTACCGATTATCCGTACTTCGGTTGATCATGGCACCGCACTGGAGCTTGCTGCAACCGGACGTGCGCATGAAAGCAGTTTGCTAGCGGCTATTGAAATGGCCATACAATTGGCTAAAAACCAAGCGTTATCCCATCATGCGCCATAAGCCACGCAAACGTTTTGGTCAGAATTTTTTGGTGGATCAACATGTCATCTCTCAAGTTATTGCAGCAATTCATCCACACAAGCATGACCAGGTCATTGAAATTGGGCCAGGCCTCGGCGCGCTCACCTACCCACTACTTCAAGTAGTTGACCATCTGGATGTCATAGAAATTGATCGGGATATTGTTGATAAGCTCAGCAAGGCATTTCCACCAGAAAAATTGACTATTCATGCAACCGACGCACTGAAGTTTGATTTTTCTGCATTCGGCGGCAAATTACGGATAGTCGGCAATTTACCGTATAACATTTCAACGCCGCTGCTGTTTCATTTAGGTCAATCCGCGGAACAAATTCTGGATATGCACTTTATGCTGCAAAAAGAAGTTGTTGAACGCATGGTAGGAAAACCTGCAACAGCCGATTATGGACGCCTCTCAGTTATGCTGCAGTACCGCTTTGAGATTGAGCATCTTTTTAGTGTCCCCGCAGAGTCCTTTCATCCCATGCCTAAAGTTGAGTCGGCTATCGTACGTATGATTCCGCGTCATCAACCATCTAGAAATGCCAAAGATGAGGCGTTATTTTCACAAGTTGTTTCAGCAGCATTTTCACAACGACGTAAAACATTGCGTAATACACTGCATCATTATCTTAAAGCGGATGATTTTAGGACTTTAGGTATTGATTCCGGACTGCGTGCCGAGAATTTGACGGTAGAAAATTTTGTTACTATCACAAATTTCCTAAATTTATAAGCCAATTACTTAATTGCTGACTCACATTAAGATTCTGGGCAGAATTGTCAACAATATTTTTAGTATCACTTAAATCTAATCTTTATTAGAAAATCGTGTAAAATAACCGACTTTTTTCTATTCCGATACTTTGTGGATCAGTAATTCGTGGCATTCTACGTACAAAAATATGGTGGTACATCGGTTGGAAGTACCGAACGAATAAAAAATGTAGCTCGGAGGGTGGCTAAATTTCATTCGCAAGGACACCGGCTTATCGTTGTTGTTTCTGCGATGAGCGGTGAAACGAACCGGCTTATTGCACTGGCACATGAGGTTCAGGAAAATCCTGATCCACGTGAATTGGATGTGATGGTTTCAACAGGCGAGCAAGTATCGATTGCACTGCTCTCTATGGCATTAATGGAACTTAATGTCAAAGCCAAAAGTTATACTGGATCACAGGTTAGAATTCTCACCGATAGCACCTACACCAAAGCACGCATATTAAGTATCGATGAAGAAAAAATTCGAGTAGATCTGGATACTGGATATGTAGTCGTTGTTGCGGGATTCCAAGGCGTAGATGAACAAGGTAATATCACTACGCTCGGCCGTGGCGGATCTGACACGACAGGCGTCGCATTGGCAGCAGCTTTGAAGGCCGATGAATGCCAAATTTATACTGATGTGGATGGAATCTATACAACAGACCCACGAGTAGTCGCTGAGGCCAGACGGCTAAATACCATAACCTTTGAAGAAATGCTTGAAATGGCAAGCCTTGGCTCCAAGGTTTTACAATCAAGATCTGTTGAGTTTGCAGGAAAATATAAAGTAAAGCTGAGAGTTTTATCCAGCTTTGAAGATGAAGGGCAGGGTACCCTGATTACTTTTGAGGAAGATGAAAATATGGAGCAAGCAGTCATTTCAGGTATTGCATTTAACCGGGATGAGGCAAAAATTACTGTTCTAGGAGTTCCCGATCATCCAGGTATCGCTTACCAAATTCTGGGTCCAGTCGCTGATGCAAATATTGATGTGGATATGATCATCCAGAACGTAGGGCATGATGGCTTGACGGATTTTTCATTTACAGTTCATCGTAATGAATTCAAAAATACGATGAATATCTTAAAAGAAAAAATTCAACCGCATATTGGTGCACGCGATGTGCTCGGAGGTGATAGAATCGCAAAAGTTTCTGTTGTTGGTGTTGGTATGCGCTCACATGCAGGTATCGCCAGCAAAATGTTTCGTGTATTGGCAGAGGAAGGCATTAATATTCAGATGATTGCTACTTCCGAAATAAAAGTATCAGTTATTGTCGATGAAAAATACATGGAATTAGCTGTTAGAGTACTTCACAAAGCGTTTGATTTAGAACAGGCACTTTGATTATTTATAGCATTCTAAAGCAGTTTACGGGGATGATTGAGCTTGTTATTCTGTCGTATTAAAAACTGGAGAGATGGCCGAGTGGTCGAAGGCGCTCCCCTGCTAAGGGAGTATAGGCTCAAAAAGCTTATCGAGGGTTCGAATCCCTCTCTCTCCGCCACAAATATTCCAAACGTTACCCACAGTTGCCAAATACCCTTATAAATAAACAAGTTCAACAGATTTTAGGTAATGCTGGGCAACAGTAGAAAATGTGGGTAACAAATCTAAAATGCGGGTAACATTGCGGGTAACTTCAATTATCTAAAAAAGTTACCCACAAATGAAGCTTAACGATCCTATTATAAAAGCAGCAAAGCCCAAGGATAAACCTTACAAGCTATCAGATGGCGATGGACTTGTTTTGTTGATCAATCCCAACGGTTCCAAATGGTGGCGGTATCGTTACCGGTTTAACGGTAAAGAAAAAATGCTATCTATTGGGACTTACCCAGAAGTTACCCTTAAAAAAGCACGTGATTCGCGGGTAACTGCCAGTGATTTACTCACGCAAGGCATAGACCCTTCAGAGAATCGCAAAGAACAAAAGCAGCAAGAAGCCATAGCAGCCGAAAACAGCTTTGAATCAGTAGCGCGTCAATGGTGGAATCATTGGAAGCATGGCAGAACCGAACGACATGCAGGCTATACGATCCGGCGGCTGGAAGCGGACGTATTCCCTGGGATCGGTAATAAACCGATTAATGAAATTACTGCAGCCACACTTCTAACGGTTATCAAGAAAATTGAAGCCCGGGGCGCCTTGGATATCGCGAAACGCGCTTTAACCATGTGCGGTCAAGTATTCCGTTATGCAGTGGCGCACGGACTAGCAGAACGTAACCCGGCCGCTGATATCAAGCCTTCTGATGTACTGAAATCGACAAAGAAAACTAACTATGCCAGCTTGAATGAAAAAGAACTTCCCGAACTACTTCGCAGAATCGACGCATATGACGGCCAGCCATTAACCAAGCTGGCGCTGCAATTGATGGCCTATACTTTCGTTAGAACAGGTGAATTGATCGGTGCAAGATGGCAAGAAATCGACCTGGATAAGAAAGAATGGCGCATACCGGCTGAACGCATGAAGATGAAAACACCGCATATCGTGCCCTTATCCCTTCAAGCTATAACAGTATTGGAAGAAATCAAGGCATTATCTACTGATGAAACTTTACTGTTTCCTAGTGAACGCCGAGACGGCAAGACAATGAGCAATAATACAATCCTGTATGCAATCTACCGGATGGGCTATCACTCACGCATGACAGGCCACGGCTTCAGAAGCATAGCTTCAACGATCCTTCACGAACAAGGCTATAACCATGAGCATATTGAATTACAGCTTGCGCATAGCAAACGTGATGCAGTCTCAGCAGCCTATAACCATGCGCTGTACCTTGAACCACGAGCACGAATGATGCAGGACTGGGCGGATTATTTGGAAGCGATAAAGACGGGTGCAACGATATTACAATTTAACGCAATAGGTAGTTCTTAGTAAAAGTTATCCACAACATATAGTATGCAACAGCAGAAAATAAAGTTATCTTGTGTATTTGTAAACGTGTGGTAAGATGCGCGAATCTCAGTACACCAAAAATGAGAAAACCCGCCAAGGACGGCAATCCGTAACGGGTTTGTGCCAAATTATGTCATGGCGGACTTCAAGACCTTCATGATGTAATAACGCACTATGGTGGATATTTGCGTTATTAAACTATTGAATATATTTGAATATTTATTTTTATTATGAAAAAACACAATACTTTTTTCTATTAAAGCCATAGTACAGCTATGCTGTACTTATTGCAATAGAGATAAAGCGATATCGCAAGAGATAAATCGATATCATTTATTGATGATAATAAATTCAAGGCAATAGAAATACGCTGATAGCCACCTGATTGGTGAATTTTCATTAATCATAGAGGTGCCTATGTCAGAAAAAGAAAAACGAGTTTCACCCGAAGTACTTCCATTAACCGGCAAATCCCGCTGGTCAAAAGTAGCCAAATTCTCACCCGTTTCGAGAGAAACATTCAGAAAGTTATCTATAAAAGGCCGTGCCCCACAACCTGAGCGCATGGGTATTCGTTGTACTTACTACGACAATCAGGAACTGCATAAATGGCTTGCTGACCCCGTTAATTACAGAGCGGAGGTGGCATAAATGACAAACCCGCAAAGGCAAGATGCGGGTTTAGATAATGCAAATAACAAGTGTTATTTTAACATTTCTGAACCTGTTATACACCAATCATATTCAGTAGTTGAACAATTCCGCCAAGTAATGCGAGACGCTGGAATAGCTTATTCTGGCGAAATCATTGCTGATGGTAGATTGCATCGATTCCATATTGAAGGCCATAAGCGCGGCAGTTTAAATGGCGCTTATACGCTACACATTGACGGTTGCCCGGCTGGCTGGTTTATGGATTTTACAACGGGTTTATCCCAAACGTGGAACAGTTCAAGCAGTTCTCGTATTCCCTATACTGTTGTTAAAAAGATCAAGGAAGCCAAGGCTCAGCGTGAAGCAGAGATACGTCAAAAGCATAAGGAAGCAGCAAACAAGGCTGTTTCTATCTGGCGCAAATCAAAGCCAATCGCCAGAAGAGAAAATCACCAATATCTGATTACTAAACAGATTCAGCAACATAGCGCGAGGCTTTATCATGAATCTTTGGTTATCCCAATCTATAACGAATCAGATCAATTGGTTAACCTTCAATTCATTAGTCCCCAAGGTGATAAGCGCTTTCTATATGGTGGAAGGAAGCGCGGCTGCTTTCATATCATTGGCGATCTTACAAAGCGCATTCTGATCTGTGAAGGGTTTGCCACGGGCGCAAGTCTTTATGAAGATTGTGGGCAGCGTGTAGTTATCGCATTTGATGCTGGCAACCTGTTATCTGTCACTAAGAATATCAGAGAGCTATCACCAGATAGTGAAATCATCATCTGTGGCGATAACGATCTATCAGGCGTTGGAAAAAAAAAGGCAAGAGAAGCAGCATTAGCAATAGGCGGGAAAGTGATGATTCCACCTGTACCCGGCCAGGATTGGAATGATTATCTGACTGGGGGGCGTCAATATGGATAATTTACAAAATATTTTTCCGGACGAAATACTTTCAAACAATGTTCCCAACGTTCCCAATGTTCCCACCCTCAACCTTGACGATGCGGAAATTGTGCAAGATGAAACATTAAAAAACGCTCGCCAGGTTATTGATGAGGTGTTACTTATCTGTAAGGATCAGCCGGGTGAATTGATGTCACCTAAATTTCTGGATGCTTATAAGCAGATACGCAAATCCGACCCTGGGCTGGCGGCAGAGTACCGAGTAAGAATCAAGCATGCAAAGCCAAGCGGTATTCTGATGTCTGATATCGATGAATCATCAAGCCCAACGGAAGGTAGCAGCAACAGCGACAGCGCAGCGGCTGAATTAATCCAGATGGTTATAGAAAAAGGTGAACTGTTTTATGACCCTAAAACAGAACGTGCCTATGTTACAGCAGCCATTGATGGGATTGATTCAACCATGGCGATTAATGGCAAGCAGTTCATTGAGTGGATCAGTTTTCAGTATTACTCGACAACAGGTCAATCAGCCAATGAGGCATCGATTAAACAAGCGCGTTTCGCCTTGTCTGGCATTGCAAAGTTTGAAGGGAAACAGCAGCAGATTTATTTGCGTGTTGCAGAATACAACGGCGGGCATTATATCTTTCTGGCTGACGATCAAATGCGAACGATTGAAGTATTACCAAGTGGCTGGCGTATTGTTGACGATCCACCTGTTAAATTCTGGAAGCCTTCTTCAATGCAGCCCTTACCGACACCAAAGCACGGCGGTAATCTTGATTTGATTTGGAAGTTCATTAACGTGAAAGAAGATGATAGGCCACTTGCCCTTGCCTGGATTGTTGAATCATTCCGCTGTGAAACGCCAAAGCCTGTCTTATCCCTATCCGGTACACAGGGAAGCGCGAAATCAAGCACGCAAGACCGAATTAGGCAGCTTATCGACAATAGCGCAGTCAATCTTCGATCCGCCCCGAAATCAGTACAGGATATTTTTGTCGGCGCTGGTTGTAACTGGTTAATCAGTTATGAAAACTTATCTCATTTAAGCGCACCGCTTCAGGATGCTTTCTGCACACTTGCAACCGGTGGCGGTTTTGCAGCACGAACGCTTTATTCTGATGACGAGGAAACGGTAATAGATGCTAAGCAGCCAATCATTATCAATAGCATACCTAATGTGATCACTGCGCAGGATTTGACAGACAGAGCAATATGCCTGGAGTTGCCACGAATCAATTACAAAGAAGAATTAGAGCTTGAGAAGGAATGGCAAGCGGCGCTGCCTTTGATATTTGGGGGGTTGCTGGATCTTCTTGTTGATACTTTAAAACAAATGCCCAAGGTGAAGCTAATTAATCCACCAAGAATGGCAGACTTTACCCGGCTGGGGGAAGCGATGATGCAGGCACAGGGGTTTGAAGAAGGGGAATTTACAAGGCTTTATCGTGCCAATTTAAATGAAGGTGTTAGCCGGGCAATGGAATCTTCGCCTGCAGCAATTGCTTTGTGTGAGTTTGCAAAAAAATACCCTGAAGGATCAACTGTATTTCATGGGACTGTTCAAAGCTTACTTACTAAACTGATTGATTATCGTCATGATTCCGAGAATTGGCCGCGATCCGCAAAAGGTCTTGCTGATGCGCTTAGGCGGCAAATGCCCGCACTCGCCCTGGTGGGTATATCCGTAGAAATTAGCTCAAGTCGACAGCGCATTGGTAATGAGCGAGGTATCACTGTGACCGTTAAGAATCTGCCCGGGAACATTGGGAACATTGGGAACGTTGTTTCAGAACTTTCCTCTAGAAAAAATAATGTCTCTGAATCCGTGAGGGTTTGAGAATGATAATAGGAATAATTGAAGCTTTAAAAGCTGAAGGTGTGACAATTAGAGCCGATGGTGATTTTCTGGAATTATCACCAGCCGAAAAAATAACCAAAGAGCTGATAGAACGGTTAAAGAAGCACAAACCGGCGATCCTTGCAGAGCTGAAACGCCAAGGAAGGTACGCTAAGGTATTGGCAATACTTACGGATAATCCAGAAACGAAACGGGCAATCATTACCGATATGGATAGTGATCCTGATAATGTGATCATAACTATAGTTATTCGTAACCAATATACTTTTGAAATGATGATTCCCAAGGCTAAGTATGATCCTTTCACGTTGCTTGAATTGATAAACAAAGGATCATTGCAATGAATAAGTTATTGTTTATAAATGTTTAAGGTACTTTGACGACTTGATGTCATGGGCGTAATTCGAGGCCCGATTGAAATCTAGAAATGAAAAATCCATACAGCCTTACAACTTACGATATTAGGTGAACTTTGAACTTGTTTTACCAGGCGATTTTAAATTTTCTGAGCATTTTAAAATTCTATAGGGTTACACCATGAACAAAACTGAATTGGCGCGTGCACTTGGCGTTTCTCGTCAGGCGATATACAGGTTAATTGAAAAAGGTATGCCGATTGATTCTGTAGAGTCAGCTAAACAGTGGCGTAAAAGGAATCTGAATCCATATAAAACGAAAGAGTACCGGGTAGCTTTGATGCAGGCGCGGATTCAAGTCAAAAATGAGCGTTTAAACCAGTTTTAAGCAAAAAACAGACACGCCAGAATCAACCACAACCGATTATTTTTGAACAGCCTAGGCTTAACCCTAGGCTTTTTTGTTGCGTCTTAATCCACTATTTCACAAGCGTTAATCTCTGCTTCATCATACAAATCTTTGGCCAGCCATCCATGACCGAAGAAATCAATTACTTCATTGCTATTGGCGCATACCTTCGCATGATGTGAATCTCTTTCGCCTTGCGAGCGTGTGCGGTCGATCCGTTCACAGATAAGCTTCCCGCCTTCAGTTTTATATAACGCCAGAACTTGCCAGCGTCCTGTTTGACCTGAATACGACGATCCCGAAGCGTTATTGTCAGAGCTTGATACTTTGACGAGTAATTCACCAGTAAAAAATAAAGACGCGCCGTTATCACGGTCTATAGTAAATTCTTGCATGTTATCTCCTAATTCCAATTACAGATAGAAACAGTAATAATATAAGCCTTTACCTTTGGTAGAGGTCATCATGGCACGGAAGGCAAGTGGAACGGAGCAACTTG
>NZ_FONE01000068.1 GCF_900112825.1 Nitrosomonas sp. Nm166
GTCGTCAATTGCACAAAAAATCGCTATAGTATCCATCGGAATCTGACTCCTCCAGTGATGAAGCTCTTTCTCATAATCGTTTCATCATAAGGAATTCGGATTCCTGTTACAGCTTTTCTTATGTCGAACTCACGTTAGATATGAAATGTCAGCAGGCTCTAGCCAAAAAGCATACTAAAAGGTATGATTCATACGTGGAAAGGAGGTGTGGCCGAGCGGTTTAAGGCAGCAGTCTTGAAAACTGCCGTAGGGGTGACTCTACCGTGAGTTCGAATCTCACCGCCTCCGCCAGAAATCTGTTTTATACCATCCAAAGACATACAAGAAACCCGCATAATTATTAGTAATTGGCGGTTTTTTTTGTTTCATGCAGTACATTCCCATCTATTGCAATCTACTATATTTTGTTGGTATTATTTTGGCATAAATACCAACATTCAAGAAAATATACCAACATTGTGAAGCGATGCTGTGAAACTCACTGATACAGCCGTAAGAAAAGCAAAACCACAAGCAAAACCATATAGAATGGCTGATGGTGGCGGTATGTATATTGAGATAACGCCTAACGGCTCAAAATATTGGCGTATGGCATATCGCTTTGCAGACAAGCAAAAGACACTGGCACTTGGTGTATATCCCGAGATAACCCTAGCCGATGCGAGAAGGCGACGAGATGAAGCCCGAAAGTTACTGACTAATGGCGCCGACCCGGGCGCAATAAAAAAAACTCAGAAAAGACAAGCCAAGATCGCAGCAGCCAATTCATTTGAGCTAATTGCCCGCGAATTTCATAAATTAAAAGCTCCCATGTGGTCAGCAAGCCATTCAACAGATTGGATTAAAACTCTTGAGCGTGAAATCTTTCCTCAATTTGGTGATATGCCTATTTCAGAAATTGACGCTCCTTCTGTATTAGATGCCATCAGATCAATTGAAGGACGAGGAGCTTATGAAGTAGCTGCACGCACATTGCAGCGAGTACGGTCAGTATGTGCTTATGCGATTGCAACCGGACGTGCAAGGCATAATCCAGCGTCAGAAATTAAAGGTGCGCTTGCACCTCAACCCAAGGTACAACACTTTGCAGCATTGACTGAAAAAGAACTGCCCTATTTCCTTCGTGCTGTTGCTGCATATCCTTGTTACCCTCTCACCAAAGCTGCAACGCGCTTATTGATGCTAACTTTCGTTCGCACTGGTGAAGTAAGGAGCGCAAAGTGGAGCGAATTTGATTTTGAGGCCAAATTATGGCTCATACCTGCCGAACG
Source organism: Nitrosomonas sp. Nm166 (assembly GCF_900112825.1). Taxonomy (GTDB): domain Bacteria; phylum Pseudomonadota; class Gammaproteobacteria; order Burkholderiales; family Nitrosomonadaceae; genus Nitrosomonas. The sequence continues at coordinate 1,272 of NZ_FONE01000068.1, forward strand.
TATGAAATCAAGAGAGCCGCATAGAGTACCGTTATCAAGGCAAGCAATTGATACTTTATTAGTGTTACATCCATTAACGGGTCATGGCGAGTATTTATTCCCTAGCAGAACAGGAAATGGCAAGGTAATTAGTGAAAACACTGTTCTGAAAGTTATAGAACGTTTGGGCTACAAAGGGCGCATGACCGGGCATGGCTTCCGTACTATTGCTTCTACTTATCTAAATGGTGTAGGCATGATCCGACCTGATGTGATCGAGGCACAGCTAGCTCACGTGGATGGCAATGCAACGCGAGCTGCATACAATCGAGCCGATTATATGGAATATAGAACCGCAATGATGCAATTCTGGGCAGATACTCTTGATGCTATGGAAACAGGTATAAAACTGCCTAAGTGGATGGACTATGAACCGCACGCCCTTGATTATCGAACAGCACAAGTAATACCAATGCGCAATAAAGTATAAATGAGCAATAACCGCCACCTGACGGAATCAGGTAAAAGCGGGGTTATCAAGTGTAAGAGCACTTGAGCCCCTAACCACAACACAAACTAAATAGGAGTTTGCATCATGGCTAATAATGATTCTACAGTACCAGAAACAAAAACAAGCAGAATTGATCAATGCAGATCCAGCAATATCATGATTAAGTTATGGGAGCGCACAAGTCACACACTGACTAAAAAGGAATTGGAGTGGTTTTCTGCGGCTACTGAACATGCTGAACACATGATTATTTCATTACATGACACTATAGAAGGGGTTGGTTGCTTGGTTTCAGGTGATGGGTGGGATGGTAGTGTACGTTCCGGTAATTTTCAATCACATAACGATGTACCAGAATTACTTTATTCTATTGCTAATTCACTGGACACTATTCAGGGACTTATCCATATTGGAAGCTCAGCAGACCATAGATTAAAGTACCCTGAACTTTATCGGGAATCAGATGCGATCAAAGCAGTTAAATAAGATTTAGCGGCACACCACCCCTAGCCCGACGGGGCGAACAGCGGAGTCCTTCACCGCCTGGGGTGGTATTTCTTGAAGGATGTGCTTGAAGGAGTGCATATGGAAGAGATAGACGATGATATCGATTTAAGACTTGATAGCAAAACTCGCAAAATTCTCTCGAGAAAGTTAAAGGAGGCAATGCAAGCTACATTTTCAGAGGAACTCCCCGTTGATTATGATTTTGAGGTATTGGTAATGGTGGGGATTTTGGAAAGAACAGCAGAGGGTATTCTGTGGTCTCAAGAAATAGAGCTTAGGATCGAAAACCAGCAGCGCAGGCGTGAGCGCGTTGAATCACTAGCTATACATATTGAAGGTGCCATTGAGCAATTGAAACAAATAGATACTGCCGCACTTGGTTTTATAGCATGGCGTGGGTTTGAGGAAATTTCCAAAGCTGAGGGGGTGCCAAATGAATTTCCAAGCGGAATGGAAGCCGTTATGAACGCCGAACTTTGGCGTGAAAGCAATATTTCCGCAATGACCAATTTTGCCCTAGGAATAAGAAAAGCGATTGCTGAGCTTCCACTGCTGCCGTCAAGGAATGAAGGAAAAGATACACCCTTATATGCATTATCCAAAGAATTGTCAGCAGCAGTGATGGTCGAGCGTCTTTTTTTAGAGAGGGGATTAAATTTTACTATATCAAATAGTGGCCTTGCTGCTGAGTGTTTGCGGGCTGTTTATACATTGGCCGAGTTAGATATTGATCGGGTGGATTATTGGTTGAAAAAAGCACGAGATCGTTATGATTCAATGACAAGCTATTATTCCCGCTTACGAAAACTTAAAGAAGAATAGCTGCGTAGTTTCGTTATTCAAATACCTAGCTTTTGTTTATCTTGCATTCCACTGCAACTTGCAGTCTATTCGGAGACAATGGAATGCAATTAAACATTCAAACAAGAACAACAACTTTTTTACGTTTACCTAAAGTTCGCGAAATTGCTGGTGGAGTAGCATCGTCCACAATATGGGGATGGGTCAAAGCCGGTAAATTCCCGAAGCCAATTAAATTATCTGAAAACTGCACTGCATGGAAAGCAGCAGATGTAGAGGCATGGGCACAAGATCGCATTGCTGCTAGTCAAGATGCAGAGGTGTAACCATGCCAACCACAAAAGAAAACGCCCTGCTTTCCGGACAGGGCGCATTTGGAACAACAACCAGTTCGAATTATACCACTAATAACCTTGATCGGCTTTTAAACCAACTGCATAAAGTTAAACAAACCGGTCGTGATCAATACATTGCGATCTGTCCGAGCCATGCTGATAAGCACCCAAGTCTTGCAATTCGTCAACCAGACGATAGCAAAATCTTAATTAAGTGCTTTGCTGGCTGCTCAGCTCATGAAATCGTTAGCGCGGTTGGCTTGTCTTTATCTGACTTATTCCCTAAAGAATCAACCTACTCAAGCCCGATAAAAAATCCATTCCCAGCAGCTAGCGTACTCCGCTGTATTCAAACTGAAGCACTTATAGTTGTCACGGCGGCGTGCAACATTGCTAATGGCGTGACGCTATCTAATGAAGATTTGCAGCGGCTTGTACTGGCAGCCTCAAGAATTGGAGGGCATATGAATAATTTTAGAGATCAAAGCGCAGAAATAGGGGCTGAATTTCTAGATAAAAAATATTTCAGCAATATTAAAAAATCCAGCACAAACAGCACTTCTAACACTGGTAAGGATTTCAGCGAAACTAATACAGCACTAATCCAGCATCTATCAAGCACCAAGCCCAAGATAGGTAATGATTCCTTGATTGTTGTTATTGAAGGTGAGAAAGGCGGGACTAGAAAATCACTGCTCATTGAATCAAAGGCAGCAGAAATATTGCAAGAATCACTGACAGGATTTCTTGCTCACGATACTAAATCTCAAACTTGGCACGAATTCATAGGTACGCATTGGGAGCCGCTGGAAACAGCGCAACAGGCCGATAAAATTTTAGTTGACCTGCTTTATAAAGGTGCTGGCAGTATTGGATTTAAAACAGCATATAAGAATGGTATCAAGTCCTTATTGGTAGATGGCGACATGTTGTCCTTACCAAAAACCACCTCTGGGAAGCTTCCATTCATCAACGGATTATTGGATTTAAAAACTAAAAGGCTGGAATCCATAACACCGGAAAACGCGCAAACTTGGTGCTTGCCTTATGAATACAAAGCTGGTGCTGATTGCCCGAATATCAAAGCATGGCTACTTATTGCAGTAGATAACGATAGCGAAACTGTTGAGTTTATTAGAGCGATTATGGCGGCGGTTCTGCATGGCCGTAATGATCTTCAAAAGTTTCTACACCTAAAAGGCAGAGGCGGCACTGGCAAAGGTGTGTTAATGCGATTACTTACAGCGTTAATTGGTGAGAAAAATACTGTTGAAACAAAACTGGATCAATTAGAGCAAAACCGCTTTGAAGCAGCCATGCTTTATAACAAAAGGCTTGCTTTAATAACAGAATCCGATAAATACGGTGGTTCAATCAACAATCTAAAAGCGATTACAGGGCAAGACCGGATTAGATTAGAGCGTAAACACCAGCAACAATTAGGCAGTTTTGTTTTTCAGGGTTGGGTTGTTATGGCAAGCAATGAATCCCTGCAAGTAACAGATCATACCAGCGGCCTTGATAGAAGGCGCATAACGGTAATATTTGACCGCAGCGCAACTAATGAAGAAAAACAAGCTTGGGAGCGTCAAGGCGGTGAAGAAGCTGTTTTGCACAGTGAATTGCCGGGTTTGGTCAACTGGTTGCTTGAATTGTCGCAAGAAGAAATATCCAAAATTATTCGCAATCCGCCCGAGCGAATACGCGGGGCTGACCTTGAAGCAATGACGGCCACTAATCCTATTGCAGATTGGTTATTGGAATGCACCGAAGCAGATCCGAATGCTTGGACACAAATAGGTGATAAGCGGGAAATTAGAGAGCCTGGCTATGAAACTACCTACCAGAACACAGATTCCTGGCTGTATGCAAATTATCTTCAGTGGTGCTTACGCTCTCACAAAACAGCGCTTGCAATTCGCCGTTTCAGAGAATTATTGATTCAAACCTGCGAAACCTTAAACAGAAGCGTCTATGAATCAAGGCGCAGCAGCGGACGCGGCATTTCTGGAATAAGGATCAAATCATGATTAGTGCTGGATTATCTCAAAAATGCTGGTTCTATTCTGCTTTATGTTGCTTGAAACCCGCACCAATGCTTGATGTGTCGGAAGTGCTGCATTTTTCGCTAATTTTGTTTTGTGAGAAAAAATCATGCAGATAGAAACGAGTTGATCAGTAGCATGAAAAAATTATATTAATATTTTAAATCAATATGTTATATGTTATAATGAACAAAATTCTCGACTAGCGCGAGGTTGGTCGAGTGACGATGGCATAAGCTAACGAGAGGTTGGTAATGCTATCGAAAAAGAATGAAATATCGAGTGCTGAATATGGCTTAACGAGACGTGGCGTTCAAAAACAAGATTATTTTCATTTTGAAAAACTTTTAATTAATTTAATTGGAGCAATTTGAAATGAGTCAAACACAATTTGAAGCACCAAGAAAAAATAGTGAAGCGGTACAAACTCTCATGGATGCATTCACTGAATTTAAAAACGCGAACGATGAAAGACTGAATAATCGTGATAAAGCTATTAATAGCAAGATCGATGAGGTGCAATCAAGTTTTGACCGCGTTGAGGAATTACTAAACCGGCCATTTAATGGTGTAAGTTCTCAAGCAAATGCAGTGAAGCCTAATCGTTATGCTGTAACGGTTCAAGGAAAGAAAATCCCTGTGCTTGGACGTGAGGATAAGCTATCTAATCATTTCCGCCCACCGGCTTCTTACGATGAGCCAGAATGGAATCTGGGTGATTTTGTTAAGAACAGCATGGGGCTGTCTAATCAACGCAGCAATGCTGTTTTAGAACGTGGCACAGCAACAACCCCTGAGTTTCTTACAAGCCAGATCATTGATGATGTGCGATCAAGAACGGCACTCATCCAATCAGGAGCGTTAACCCTGCCGATAGAGGGCAAGACAGCGATTGCTAGAATAGATACTGACCCAATCGCCTATCTCCATAGCGAAGGTACTGACGATATTTTGGAATCTTTACCTGTATTCTCACCAGTGGAGCTGGATCCGTCAATGATTGCCGTTCAAGTCCCCTTATCGGTTGAACTGGTGGCTGACTCAGCAAACCTTGACCTTCTGCTAAGAACCAGTATCGCGGCGGCAGTAGCTAAGAAATTAGATACTCTAGGTATCACAGCATTACTCGCTGACACCAATATAGAGGAGTCTTCGGTAAATCAAAGCACTGAAGAATGGAGCGGCTTACTTGCTGCAGCCGGATCACATATAGCATTGAATGGTGACTGGCCGAAAGCAGTGATATCGAATGCTAGTGATTATGTATTACGTGTAAGACAAGTGGGAGGTGATGGTCACTGGTTAGGTGCGCCACCTAATATGATTAAAACGTTTGATTTGTTCACCAATGCAATGACCGCAGGAAAAGCGATTCTTGGAGACTTTGAAAAAGGATTATTGCTTGCAATGCGGCAGGAGTTAAGGCTTGAAGTCGTACGCTGGCAGAAGCCCGGATCAGCAACTCATTTGCTTTGTGCCTATATGCGAGCTGGTTTCTACACAATACAGCCAAAGGCATTGTTCAGACAATTAAAGACAGTAGTTTAATCGCCCTGGCGGCTAGGGACGCATAAGCGTATAAGCCGATGTGCGTTAGACGGTTAGCCCCAATATTGCACGAAGGTAAGTGGCAATTCCCAAATAATTCTTTATAATTCAGTTACCTACGTCGAATAAAGAAAAGGAATTGCCAGTGACAAAGTGTACCCATAAATCATTTAATTTTCCAGGTGTAAAAAAGCGTACTGTTGAAGTAAATTTCCAG
>NZ_FONE01000047.1 GCF_900112825.1 Nitrosomonas sp. Nm166
GAAGAGGACGAAGAAGACGAGAGCGAAGGCGCTAGTCCAGCCGTAGAAAGTGAAGCTCAGGGTGAAGATGACGATGAGGAGGAAGATGAAGAGTAATCATCGATGCTTGGAGAATGCTTTTGAAGCGATAAAAAAAGCAACTTAAGACAACATTAGACAGAGTAAAATAAAATTCTGGGGATTTGCTATCTCCAGAATTTTTATGAAAGAGCGTTATAAAGAGAAAGAGTACCTCTTGATAGAATTTGCATGTAAAACGCAAAACGCATTTAAAACGTAAAACGTTAGCTAGCTTTGATAGTATGAGTACTAGTATCTCTGAATTTTTCAAGTAATCAAAGCCTAAGCTGATTTCAATCGTTCTAAATCTGAGATTGGCTCTTATCCTTAATTAGCCGGCTCTTGTACTATAGTACTCTAATTTATAGAAGGGCTATCATAGTGGCAGAAGAGTCACACAGTAAAGCAGCTCATGCTGGGAAACTTGGGTATAGTTTTCGCCGTAATTTGCATGAAAGATTAATAGAAGTATTTTTATTTCTATCAGCAGTATTTTCAGTTGCAATTATGCTAGCAATTATTGTGATGTTAGTGAAAGAATCAATTATCTTTTTTCAACACGTGTCAATTTGGGAATTTCTAACCGATACACAATGGACGCCTTTATTTGATGATGCTCACTATGGGATTTTGCCGCTTGTTTCAGGTACACTGGTAAGCTCATTCATTGCTTTGCTAGTTGCACTTCCTCTGGGAACTATCATTGCTATTTATCTTTCTGAATTTGCACCATTTACTATACGCGAAATAGCAAAGCCATTTCTTGAATTGCTAGGAGGCATACCAACAGTTGTATACGGTTACTTTGCTTTGCTATTTATAACCCCTATACTACAAATTATTTTTCCTGAGTTACCAGGGTTTAGTCTGTTATCTGCCGGATTAGTTATGGGAATTATGATCATACCATACGTAAGTTCAATGACTGAAGATGCTATGCGAGCAGTTCCTATGAATTTGCGTGAAGGATCATATGCAATGGGAGCGACCCGTTTTCAGACAGCTATTCGTGTAGTTATGCCAGCAGCGTTTTCTGGAATAGCTGCGGCTTATATACTTGGCATATCCCGTGCTGTAGGAGAAACGATGGTGGTTGCTATTGCGGCAGGAATGCAGCCAAATTTAACATGGAATCCAATGGAACCTGCAGCCACAATTACAGCATATATCGTACAGGTGAGCTTGGGCGATTTACCTCATGGAAGTATTGGTTACCAAACAATATTTGCTGCAGGTTTAACCTTATTGATACTAACACTAGTATTTAATGTCATCGGGCATATAATGCGCAAGCGCTATCGCGAGATTTATTAAATGATCAATAAAAGTTATTGAATAGTAAAAATATCTCATTGTCTAGACTTTGAAAGTTTCTCCAGTGCTATCAAGCAATGATTTATGATGAAAAGCATAAATAATCTAGAAGAAATCAGAAAAATTATCGGCAAGCACAAAAGATGGGATTTGGCCTTTATGATTGCCGGTATTTTTGCATTAATGATTGCTGTATTAACTTTTATGGCATTATTTGCGCACATGCTGTTTGATGGTATGCCACGCCTATCTTGGGATTTCTTTACTTCTTTTCCGTCTCGCCGACCAGAATCTGCAGGAATTTTATCAGCCTGGGTAGGAACTACTTTAGTGATGTTTGTGACTGCGGTATCTGCGGTGCCATTAGGTATTGGATCAGGTATTTATCTCGAGGAATATGCTCCAAAGAATTTAATAACAGAGATTATTGAAATTAATGTAACTAATTTAGCAGGTGTGCCTTCTATTATTTATGGTTTACTTGCATTGGGTTTATTTGTATATCAATTAGGTTTTGGCCAAAGTATTTTGGCAGCGGGATTAGCTTTGGCATTGTTGATTTTGCCGGTAGTGATTGTTGCCACGCGGGAAGCGATACGATCCATTCCTGTTACTATACGTGAGGGTGCTTATGCGTTGGGTGCCACTAAATGGCAAACAGTGTCAGATCATTTATTACCTTATTCATCCGCTGGTATATTAACCGGTATCATTATTGGTCTAGCACGAGCAATCGGTGAAACTGCACCGATTATCACTATCGGTGCATTGACTTTTATAGCTTTTCTACCCCCTTCTCCAATGAAGAGTGAATTTCCTTATATATCATTTGAATGGTTAATGGCACCCTTCACAGTAATGCCGATTCAGATGTTTAATTGGGTTTCACGACCTGAAGAGGCTTTTCAGTTAAATGCTGCTGCAGCTGGGTTGGTACTGGTTGTGATGACACTTGCCATGAACGGATTAGCAATTTATTTACGCTATCGCATGCGAAAAAATATTAAGTGGTAAAAATAATGCAGATTAATCAAGAAAAGGTTGCGAAGCCAATTCAGTACAAGTCTGAGGTTAAAAATCTCAGTTTTTATTACGGTGAATTTAGTGCGCTAAAGAATATTGACATGGCTTTGCATGATAAAAAAATTACAGCATTGATAGGACCATCGGGATGCGGTAAGTCCACATTTCTACGATGTTTTAATCGTATGCATGACCTTTACCCAGGTAACCGCTATGAAGGTGAAATAATTCTCCATCCAGATAATGTAAATATTTTGGCTTCGAACGTCGACCCGATCGAAGTGAGAATGCGAATAAGCATGGTGTTTCAGAAACCGAATCCTTTTCCAAAATCGATTTATGAGAATGTGGCTTATGGGTTGCGAGTTAGGGGCATTAAGCAGCGGGCTGTTTTAGACGAGCGGGTTGAATTAGCTTTGCGTAATTCTGCATTGTGGGATGAAGTTAAGGATCGACAGCATGATCTGGCCTTTAATCTATCAGGTGGCCAGCAACAGAGGCTTTGTATTGCACGCGCATTGGCGACTGATCCAGAAATATTATTATTTGATGAGCCAACCTCCGCACTTGATCCAATTGCAACAGCCAGTATTGAAGAATTAATAACAGATTTAAAGAATAAGGTTACCATTTTAATAGTAACGCATAATATGCAGCAGGCTGCTAGAGTTTCCGATTATACAGCTTATATGTATCTAGGTGAGTTAATAGAATTTAATGTAACAGATACTATCTTTATAAAACCTAAAAATAAGCAAACAGAAGATTACATTACAGGTCGTTTTGGCTAGTTAGAAGAAGATGGCAAATCATAATTTCTGTGTTTGAAATATGAGATAATTCAATGTGAATTAAATGTGAAATCAAATGTAAATTAAATGTAAAACAGATCTCCGATTGACTAGATAAAAAATCAAGGGTAGCATCGCCTCTTTTGGAACAGAGGGTAAGAGTAGAAATGCGTAGAAAGTTAGTTGCAGGTAACTGGAAAATGCATGGTAATTTAGTCGAAAATGAACAGTTACTCAATGCGATTGTTACAAGTCTCGATGAATTACGTAATGCCCAATTTGCAGTTTGTGTGCCTTTCCCTTATTTACCGTCAGTACAGAGTGCATTAAAGCCTACAAATATAATCTGGGGCGCCCAGAATGTGAGTCAATATGAAAAAGGAGCTTATACAGGAGAAGTATCGGCTTCCATGCTTAATGACTTTGGTTGTACGTTTGTAATTGTGGGGCATTCGGAGCGAAGGTCGCTATTTGGAGAGGATAATCATACTGTTGCACAGAAATATATAGCAGCTCAACGTGCAGGCTTAATGCCAATTTTGTGCGTAGGAGAGACGCTTGAACAGCGTGAAGCAGGTACAACTGAGCAAATCATTAAGGAACAGTTAGCGGCAGTTATCAACGTAGCGGGAGTTGAATCTGTCGGTAAAGCAGTAATCGCTTATGAGCCAGTTTGGGCGATTGGCACAGGCAAAACAGCATCGCCACAGCAGGCTCAAGATGTGCATGCTTTTATAAGAAGTGGTATTGAAGCACAAAATATAAATATAGCTCGGGAGTTAACAATTCTGTATGGTGGAAGTGTTAAGGCCAATAATGCATCTGAGCTGTTTGCAATGCCAGATATTGATGGTGGTTTAATTGGTGGTGCATCGCTAATTGCGGATGATTTTATTGCAATTTGTCGTGCATTAAGTAATTAACTTTTGGAGTGTTACATTGGAAATCTTAGTTTGGACAGTGCATGTTCTGCTAGCGATTGTATTAATAGCATTAGTATTATTACAGCACGGGAAGGGTGCGGATATGGGAGCTGCGTTTGGTAGCGGTTCAGCTGGTAGCTTATTTGGAGCAAGCGGTTCGGCCAATTTTCTGAGCCGAGCGACAAGTCTGATTGCAGCCATGTTTTTCGCTACTAGCATGAGCTTAACCTATTTTTCAGCAAATCAAACTAAAGATGTAAGTGTAATGAGTATCATGGATCAAGCTGAAGAAACTGATCAAGCATCCGCAGATTTGGAGAAAAAGTCTGCTGTCGAAAGTGATGTAGATGTTCCTGCCCAGAGTAACTCAAAAGTTAATCAGATACCCGAATAATATTGGGAAAAATGATCTGGCAGCTTTTGAAACTGAAGCGCATGGTTTAGCTGCCGACGTGGTGGAATTGGTAGACACGCCGTCTTGAGGGGGCGGTGGCGCAAGCTGTGCGAGTTCGAGTCTCGCCGTCGGCACCAGTGTAATTATATTAATAAGTTTTTAGATTAAAATATTTCTGTGTTGATTTATATAAAATAAAATGCTCGAGAATTATTTTCCAATTTTGTTATTTCTCATAGTTGGATTTTTAGTGGGAGCGGCATCTATGTTAAGTGGTTGGCTGCTTGCACCTAACCGTCCGGATAGTGAGAAATTATCGCCTTATGAATGCGGTTTTGAAGCTTTTGAAGACGCGCGTATGAAGTTCGACGTGCGTTATTATTTGGTTGCAATTTTATTTATCTTGTTTGATTTGGAAATTGCATTTCTCTTCCCGTGGGCGATTGTGCTAGACGAAATTGGATTATTTGGATTTATTGCTATGATGGCATTCCTGGGCATCCTCGTAGTAGGTTTTATTTACGAATGGATGAAAGGAGCATTGGAATGGGATTAGTGTTATGAGTATCGAAGGAACCCTTGAGAAAGGTTTTATCACTACCAGTCTGGATTCAGTTATTAATTGGGGTCGGACGGGATCGATGTGGCCCATGACTTTTGGATTAGCTTGCTGTGCTGTTGAAATGATGGAAACAGGAGCATCGCGTTATGATCTGGATCGTTTTGGTATCGTATTTCGACCAAGTCCTCGGCAATCCGATGTAATGATTGTGGCAGGAACACTTTGTAATAAGATGGCCCCTGCCTTACGTAAGGTTTATGATCAGATGGCTGAGCCACGGTGGGTAATATCAATGGGTTCATGTGCGAATGGTGGAGGATATTATCATTATGCATATTCTGTAGTACGTGGATGTGATCGCATTGTGCCAGTTGATATTTATGTGCCGGGGTGTCCGCCTACGGCAGAAGCCCTGTTGTATGGCATTATTCAGTTGCAAAACAAAATTAAACGTACTAATACTATTGCACGCTAATTATAAAAATTAAGTATGTCCAGAAGTATTCAACAAGAAAATCTTGCAGGAACGCTACAAAGTATATTGGCAGATAAACTGGTCAGTTTACAGACTCAGCGTGGTGAATTAACAATTGTTGTGCGTGCAGAAGATATTGTCAATGTGAGTCAAATGTTGCGCGATAGCTCCGGACTTAGCTTTGATACGCTAATTGATTTATGCGGGATTGATTATTCAACTTATGGTGAAAGTTTGTCAGCAAAGCATGGCTTGCGCGATAAACGTTTTGCAGTAATTTATCATTTGCTTTCGGTGAAGCTGAATCACAGATTGCGCATTCGAGTGTTGGCTGAGAATGATGAGTTTCCAGTCATTGATTCGGTAACTGAAATATGGCCTGTTGCAAATTGGTTTGAGAGAGAAGCCTTTGACCTGTATGGTATTGTCTTCACCGGTCATCCAGATTTGCGTCGAATATTGACTGATTATGGTTTTGTAGGCAATCCATTTCGTAAAGATTTCCCGTTGTCAGGCTATGTTGAAATGCGGTATGACGAGGAGCAGAAGCGTGTCATTTATCAACCTGTGAGTATCGAGCCGCGAGAAATAACGCCACATGTGATACGAGAAGAGCATTATGGAAATTTTGAATCTTAATTTCCACGATGGTTCACTGTATTAATTGTTTTTTAGATAAGAATTCTTTGAAGTAACTTATGGCCGAAATACGTAATTACACCATGAATTTTGGACCGCAACACCCAGCAGCGCATGGTGTACTGCGATTGGTGTTGGAATTAGATGGAGAAGTTGTGCGACGTGCGGATCCACACATAGGATTATTGCACCGTGCAACTGAGAAATTGGCGGAGAATAAAACATATATTCAATCGGTTCCGTATATGGATCGATTGGATTATGTTTCGATGATGGTTAACGAGCACGCCTATGTAATGGCTATTGAAAAGCTGTTGGGAATTGAAGTGCCATTACGAGCGCAATATATACGTGTAATGTTTGATGAAATTACTCGTATACTAAATCATTTGCTGTGGATCGGTGCGCATGCGCTTGATGTAGGCGCCATGACAATGTTTCTGTATGCATTTCGGGAGAGGGAAGACTTGATGGATTGCTATGAAGCCGTGTCAGGGGCTCGAATGCATGCTGCTTACTACAGGCCTGGCGGGGTATATCGTGATTTACCGGATACTATGCCTAAGTATCAACCTTCAAAAATCCATAATGAAAAACAAACCCGCTTACGCAACGCTAACAGAGAAGGCTCCTTATTAGATTTCATTGAAGATTTTACAAATCGCTTTCCACAATATGTCGATGAATACGAAACATTGCTAACTGACAATAGAATTTGGAAACAACGGTTGGTTGATATTGGTGTTGTTTCTCCAGAGCGCGCTAAAGCGCTGGGCTTTACTGGCCCAATGTTGCGGGGCTCAGGAGTGGAATGGGATTTAAGGAAGAAACAACCTTACGAAGTTTATGATCGACTTGACTTTGATATACCAGTCGGTGTGAATGGCGATTGCTATGATCGGTATCTGGTACGTATGGAAGAGTTTCGTCAATCCAATCGCATCATTAAGCAATGTGTTGATTGGCTGCGTAATAACCCAGGGCCAGTCATTACCGATAATCATAAGGTTGCTCCACCTTCCCGAGTGAGTATGAAACAGAATATGGAAGAAATGATTCATCATTTCAAGTTATTCTCAGAAGGTTTTCACGTACCACCAGGTGAAACTTATGCGGCGGTGGAGCACCCCAAAGGCGAATTTGGTATCTACTTGGTATCGAATGGGGCTAACAAGCCTTATCGCTTGAAAATACGTGCGCCCGGATTCGCACATCTGGCAGCAATGGATGAGATGTCGCGAGGGCATATGATTGCTGACGTGGTTACGATCATTGGCACACAAGATATTGTATTTGGTGAAATAGATAGATAACGATGTTAAGCACTGAATCCCTTAAAAAAATAGATCGAGAGATCGCTAAATATCCAACGGGTAAGAAGCAGTCGGCTGTTATGTCAGCACTTGCAATAGCGCAAGAAGAAAAAGGTTGGTTGGCTAATGAGACAATCAATTTTGTTGCTGAGTATTTAGATATGCCTTCCATTGCTGTCTATGAAGTGGCAACATTTTATAATATGTATAACCTGGAGCCGGTGGGTGAACATAAGATTACAATATGTACTAATTTACCTTGTGCTTTATCGGGCAGCAAGGAAACTGCTGCTTACTTAAAAAAGAAATTAGGCATTGAATTTAACCAGACAACACCAGATGGAAAATTTACTCTTAAGGAAGGTGAGTGTTTTGGTGCATGTGGTGATGCACCTGTATTACTGGTTAATAACAAGCGCATGTGTAGTTTTATGTCTAATGAAATGATCGATAAATTGTTAGAGGAACTGAGCAAATGAATCAGTATCCGCAAACACTCATGAATGGAGTTGACTCATCTAATCCTGAAAATTGGCGGCTTAGAAGCTATGAAAAACGTGAAGGATATGCAGCGCTTAGAAAAATATTGGCAAAAAAAATTAAGCCTGAAGAAATTATTGAAGAGGTTAAAAAATCAGCACTTCGAGGGCGAGGAGGCGCTGGTTTTCCAACAGGTCTGAAATGGAGCTTTATGCCAAAGGGTTACGAAGGGCATAAATATATTGTTTGTAACTCAGATGAGGGTGAGCCCGGAACATTTAAAGATCGTGATATTATGCGATTCAATCCCCATCTTTTGATTGAGGGAATGATCATTGCGGCATACGCCATGGATGTTAAAACAGGCTACAATTATGTCCATGGTGAGATATGGGAAACCTACGAGCGGATGGAAGAAGCTGTTGAAGAAGCGCGGGCTGCTGGCTATCTGGGAGATAATATCCTTGGTTCATCGTTTAGCTTTCATCTATACAACCACCATGGGTATGGTGCTTATATTTGCGGGGAAGAAACTGCCTTGCTGGAATCCATAGAAGGCAAGAAAGGTCAGCCGCGCTTTAAACCACCTTTTCCGGCAAATTATGGTCTTTATGGAAAACCAACTACCATCAATAATACTGAAACTTTTGCTTCAGTTCCCTGGATTATTCGTAATGGAGGGGAAAATTATCTTCAGTTAGGCAAACCCAATAATGGCGGCACAAAGATATTTTCAGTATCAGGCCATGTTAACAAGCCGGGTAACTATGAAATACCGCTCGGAACCCCATTTGCCGAGTTACTAGAACTGGCTGGCGGCATACGAGGTGGCAGAAAATTAAAAGGTTGCATTCCCGGTGGATCATCCATGCCTGTATTACCGGGTGATATTATGATGCAAGTAGATATGGATTATGATTCCATTGCCAAAGCAGGGTCTATGCTGGGATCGGGTGCTGTCATTATTATGGATGAAACCACATGCATGGTAAGAGCACTGGAACGTTTATCTTATTTTTATTATGAAGAGTCCTGTGGGCAATGTACACCTTGTCGTGAGGGAACGGGATGGCTTTATCGTATCGTCAATCGCATTGAGCATGGTAAAGGACGGTCAGAGGATCTTGATCTATTAGATAATATAGCTGACAACATACAGGGACGAACAATTTGTGCTTTAGGCGATGCAGCTGCTATGCCTGTTCGTGCAATGATTCAACATTTCCGGGACGAGTTTGCTTACCATATCGAGCACAAGAAATGTATGGTTTAACTCCTTCAAGAAGTAAAACACGTCAATTTAATAATTCGCGATTAACCCAAGAATTTTAGCCGATGATCAATATAGAAATCGACGGTAAACAGATATCTGTACCTAAAGGAAGCACTATCATGGATGGTGCCAAACAGATCGGTGTTTATATACCTCATTTTTGCTATCACAAAAAATTATCCATTGCAGCCAATTGCCGCATGTGTTTAGTACAAGTGGAAAAAGCACCTAAGCCATTACCTGCTTGTGCTACACCTGTTATGGAGGGAATGAAAGTTTTTACACATTCTCAGCAGGCAATTACGGCACAGAAAGGTGTAATGGAATTTCTACTGATTAATCATCCGCTTGATTGTCCTATTTGTGATCAAGGTGGTGAGTGTCAGCTGCAAGATCTGGCTGTTGGGTATGGTGCGAGTGGATCCCGTTACACTGAAGCAAAACGCGTTGTGGTTAATAAGAATTTGGGCCCATTGATATCCACCGATATGACGCGTTGCATTCACTGTACGCGTTGCGTGCGTTTTGGTCAGGAGATTGCAGGAATCATGGAACTTGGCATGGCTGGGCGTGGCGAACATTCCGAAATACTGTCATTTGTTGGCAAAACAGTGGATTCGGAGATATCGGGTAATGTGATAGATCTCTGTCCCGTTGGTGCATTGGTCAGTAAGCCATTTCGTTATTCCGCACGTACTTGGGAATTATCACGTAGAAAATCGATAAGTCCGCATTGTGGCTTGGGTTCGAATCTGGTTGTACAAGTCAAACAAAATCGTGTAATGCGTGTTTTGCCGAGGGAAAATGAAGCGATCAATGAGTGTTGGCTATCTGATAAAGATCGCTTCTCTTATGAAGGATTAAACTCAGGCGACAGACTGACACGGCCAATGATTAAGCGCGACGGTCAATGGTATGAATGTGATTGGCAAGAAGCATTAGAGTTTACAGCACATGCATTGCAAACCATCAAGCATAAATATGGTGCTAAAAGTATCGGGGCGTTGGGTTCTGCGCATAGTACATCTGAGGAATTGTATTTATTGCAAAAATTATTGCGGGCTATGGGAAGTGACAATATTGATCATCGTCTGCGTCAATCAGATTTTCGTGCAGATAAACAACTGCAGGGAACACCATGGCTGGGCACCAGTATTGCTGATATAGCGCAATTGAAATCGGCTTTAATTATTGGTAGCACCCTACGTAAAGATCATCCGCTTATTGCACAGCGTATGCGTCAAGCTGTGAAAAATGGCATGCAATTGAACATTGTAAACCCTATCGATGATGATTTACTGGTCAATGTTGTGAATAAAGTTATTACGGCACCCGATGCGATAGTTAAAACGCTGGCGGAAATACTAAAAGCAGCGATTGAAATTAAAGGAGTAAAGCAAGCCCCTGAATTACAAAAATTAATTAACTCAATCAATATTTCAAGCACAGCCAGCGCATTTGCTATTGCTTCTAGCCTCATTGAAAATGCACCGGCCGCGATTTATCTTGGCAATTTATCTCAGCATCATCCAGATTACTCAAGAATCAATTTATTAGCTGGTTTGATTGCGCAAGTTACAGGTGCAAGCTTTGGCGTATTAGGCGAAGCAGCAAATAGTGTAGGTGCTTACCTCGCAGGCGCAGTGCCTGAAATCAGAACATTGCCTACTTCTGTGAAATTGGATCACGCAGAAATAGTCGGATTAAATGCTGCACAAATGCTAGGATTCAGCGCTGATGAAGCTGAAGAGAAATGCCGAGCATTTATATTGATGAATGTGGAGCCAGAGTTTGATACCTATAATTCTAAGCAAGCACTAAAAACAATAAAATCAAGTGAGTTTGTTGTATCGATGAGTGCTTATAAAGGAAGCGCCGGAGATTATGCTGATGTACTACTGCCTATCGCACCATTTACTGAAACATCAGGTACTTATGTCAATACAGAAGGGCGTGTGCAGAGCTTCAATGGTGTCGTGTCTCCACTAGGAGAAACTCGGCCTGCATGGAAAGTGCTGCGAGTATTGTCCAATTTACTGCAACTTGAAAAGTTTGATTATGAAACCCCAGAACAAATCCGTGCAGAAATATTTCCTGACGGGCTAGAGATTAATCAATATTTAAATAATACTTTGAAAGATTTTGATCTTGAGATCAATATAGTTGAAAAGCAGGGTGTGCAGCGTATTGGAGAAGTGCCAATTTATCAGGCTGATCCGATTGTTCGGCGTGCGGAATCTCTACAAGCTACCCATGATGCCTTACCGCCCAAGGCATGGATGTCAGCCGTAATGCTGGAAAATTTGGGTATTGATGCAGGAGCTCAAGTAAGAGTTGGACAGGGGGATGAATTTGTGCAATTAGAAGCCGCCTGTGATGAAAGATTACCTGCCAATTGCGCGCGCGTTGCCTGTGCCCACCCAAAAACCATAGCGCTAGGTGGCCTATTTGAGGAAATATGGGTAAAAAAACTGTAATGATAAGGGCCGGGGTGTATTAATGGAATATATTCAACAACAATTTATACAGATTTTTGGAACAGAGTGGGGTTCTTCGCTGTTTTCATTAACGACAAATATGATGTTTATTCTTGCCATTGTCGTTCCATTGTTATTGTGTGTTGCTTATCTGACCTTTGCTGAACGTAAAATTATTGCTTATATGCAAATTCGGGTTGGCCCCAATCGAGTAACTTTCTTTGGCATTCCATGGTTACGGGGATGGGGACAACCGATTGCTGATGCGGTTAAGGCAATCATGAAAGAAATCGTTATCCCGACCGGTGCAAATAAGTTCTTGTTTATTTTGGCACCAGTGCTTACAATTATGCCGGCGCTTGCAGCGTGGGCAGTGATTCCCTTTTCTCCTGAACTTGTTCTTGCGGACATTAATGCTGGTTTATTATATATTTTGGCGATGACGTCGATGGGTATATACGGCATAGTTATTGCTGGATGGGCATCGAACTCCAAATATGCATTTTTAGGCGCTATGCGCTCTGCAGCTCAAGTAGTTTCCTATGAGCTAGCAATGGGGTTTGCTTTGGTGTGTGTACTAATGATGTCGCAAAGTTTGAATCTTGGTGATATCGTGAATGGCCAACAGGGTGGCAGCTTATTGAATTGGTATCTGATTCCGCTCTTTCCTATGTTCTTAGTTTACTTAATTTCTGGTGTTGCGGAAACGAACCGTGCACCGTTTGATGTGGCAGAAGGCGAATCCGAAATTGTTGCGGGCTTTCATGTTGATTATTCAGGCATGGCTTTTACTGTATTTTTCCTAGCTGAATACTCTAATATGATATTAGTTGCAGCTTTGACATCCATCATGTTTCTGGGTGGATGGCTGCCACCAATAGATATGGCACCATTTACCTGGATACCTGGTTTTGTCTGGCTATTACTAAAGATTGCATTTATCTTATTCTTTTTTCTTTGGTTCCGCGCAACTTTCCCGCGATATCGCTATGATCAGATCATGAGGCTGGGTTGGAAAATATTTATCCCGATTACGCTCGTATGGATTGTTCTATTAGGTGTGATAATGCAATTACCTGAGTCAATAAGGGATTCATTTCCATTAAATGTCTGGTTTTAAAAAAGAGAAAATATGATGGAACGTATCAAAAAATTTTTTAGTACCTTTTTCTTATTTGAATTATTAAAAGGTATGGCAGTTACCGGGCGTTATCTATTCAAACCAAAGATAACTGTGCATTTCCCGGAAGAAAAAACTCCTCAATCGCCGCGTTTTCGCGGCTTACACGCATTGCGCCGCTATCCAAATGGAGAGGAGCGCTGTATCGCTTGCAAATTATGTGAAGCAGTTTGCCCTGCGTTGGCTATTACTATAGATTCAGAAGAGCGTGAAGATGGTACACGACGGACCACACGTTATGATATTGATTTATATAAATGTATATTCTGCGGATTCTGCGAAGAATCCTGTCCCGTTGATTCAATTGTAGAGACACGCATTCTGGAATATCACGGCGAGAAAAGAGGTGATCTGATCTATACCAAAGAAATGTTATTGGCCATTGGAGATCGGTATGAAGAGCAAATAGCCAAAGATCGAGAAGCCGATGCACGTTATCGTTGAATCTTACTGGTAAACACACATAAACACACATGAATTTTCAGGACATCATATTTTATACTTTTGCCGCTATCTTAGTAGTATCGGCACTCGGGGTAATTACGGTTCGTAATCCAGTTTATTCAGCGTTATTATTAGTAGTGGCATTTATCACTTGTGCAGGCTTATGGTTGTTGTTGGAAGCAGAATTTCTTGCAATTACTTTAGTGCTCGTATATGTCGGCGCTGTGATGGTGTTGTTTTTATTTGTCGTGATGATGCTAGATATTAATCTAGATCGTTTGCGTGAAGGATTTTGGAAGTGGTTTCCTTTTGGTGCACTTATTGCATTAATTATGGTGGGCGAAATGTCGATGGTTTTGATGGGCAGGTATTTTGGACTTGAAGAAATGCCGACCCCGAGTCCACAAGATGCTGATTACAGCAATACCAGAGAATTAGGTCGTTTGATTTATACCGACTATGTTTATGCTTTTGAGCTAGCAGCAGTGCTTCTATTAGTTGCAATGGTAGCTGCAATAGCACTAACTCTACGTCATCGTGAGGATAAGAAATCACCTAATCCATCCAAACAAATTCAAGTAAAGAAAGAGGATCGATTACGTATAGTGGCTATACCTTCAGAGAAGAAGGAATAAGAGGTCATTCAAAAATTGTTTTGGCGATTTAAATATAATAAGAGGTAGTTAACTTGGTATCGTTATCCCATTATCTGGTACTTGGTGCGATTTTATTTGCTATAGGTATCGTCGGTATTTTTCTCAACAGAAAAAATGTCATCATTATATTGATGTCCATTGAATTAATGTTGCTGGCTGTAAATATGAATTTTGTGGTGTTCTCACATTATTTACAGGACATATCTGGGCAGATTTTTGTATTTTTTATTTTAACAGTTGCAGCGGCAGAATCAGCCATAGGTTTGGCAATACTTGTTGTGTTATTCCGAAATCAGCAAACAATTAATGTTGATGACTTGGATAAACTCAAAGGTTAATACAAAAAACAAGAAACTTTAAGTACAACTGACATAAGAATTATTAACTGAGATGCAGAAACTTTATTTGTTGGTGCCAGTAGCGCCTCTGATAGGAGCACTTGTAGCTGGTTTATTGGGACGTTTTATTGGACCTGTTTGGAGCCATCGTACCACAATTACACTTGTTTTTGTTTCCTTGCTTGCATCCATCATTATTTTTCTGGATGTACTGAAAGGCAACAGTTATAACGGTAGTGTCTACACTTGGCTGGTAACAGGCGATACCCGATTCGAGATCGGATTTTTAATTGATCAGTTGTCAGCAACTATGATGGTTGTTGTCAGCTTAGTTTCACTGATGGTACATATTTATACCATTGGTTATATGCATGGCGATCCAGGCTATCAGCGTTTTTTCAGCTATATTTCGCTATTCACCTTTTCGATGATGATGCTGGTGATGTCGAATAATTTCTTGCAGTTATTTTTCGGCTGGGAAGCGGTAGGGCTTGTATCCTACTTGTTAATTGGATTCTGGTATACCCGTCCAACTGCCATCTATGCCAATATGAAAGCTTTTCTAGTCAACCGAGTCGGCGATTTTGGTTTCCTTCTCGGTATTGCGGTGGTATTGATGTATTTTGGCACGCTCGATTACACCGCAGTATTTGCAAAAGCGCCTGGCCTAGTTGACGAGAAGATTGAATTAATACCAGGCATATCGTGGCTAGTAATTACACTCATTTGTATTTTGTTATTCGTTGGAGCAATGGGTAAATCAGCGCAATTTCCATTGCATGTATGGCTACCTGATTCAATGGAAGGACCTACACCCATTTCAGCATTGATTCATGCTGCTACTATGGTAACGGCAGGTATTTTTATGGTGGCCCGTATGTCGCCATTATTTGAATTATCAGATACAGCGCTATCTTTCATACTGGTAATTGGTGGAATTACTACCTTATTTATGGCGCTCGTCGCCGTAGTACAAAATGATATCAAGCGGGTAGTAGCTTATTCTACTTTATCCCAATTAGGCTATATGACTGTCGCGTTAGGTGCATCGGCTTATTCCGCAGCAATTTTTCATTTGATGACACATGCTTTCTTTAAGGCAGTTTTATTTTTAGGTGCAGGCTCTGTCATCATTGCCATGCATCATGAACAAGATATGCAGAAAATGGGAGGGCTTAAAAGTTATATGCCCATTACTTATTGGACAATGTTTATTGCTGCACTAGCTAGTGCTGGCGTACCTGGTTTTTCCGGTTTCTTTTCTAAAGATGCCATTATCGAGGCTGTTCATTTTGCAGATATTCCAGGCGTCAGTTTTGCTTATTTCTGCGTATTAGCTACTGTCTTTGTTACAGCTTTGTATACCTTCCGGTTGATATTTATGACTTTTCATGGACAAGAGCGGATGGATACGCATACCAGAGAACATCTTCATGAATCACCATGGGTAGTGACTTTGCCGCTGGTAATTCTTGCGATACCAACAATTGCTGCGGGATGGTTTATCGGTCCTATCGTTTTTGGGGATTATTTTAATAATGCGATTCATGTATTACCACATCATAATGCCATAGAAAAGTTGGGCGCAGAGTTTACAGGCATTCAAGGAATGATGGTGCATGCATTATCTACGATACCTTTCTGGTTATCAGTAGCAGGTATCTTTACTGCTTGGTATCTGTACAGTGCAAGAACCGATATACCTGCAAAAATTAAAGCACAGTGCGGTACTTTATATAACTTACTGGATCGTAAGTATTATATCGATGAATTTTATTCATGGTTATTTGCTGGTGGCACACGTGCTTTAGGTATCGCCCTGTGGAAACATGGCGATATAAAAGTGATTGATGGATTCTTTGTGAATGGTACAGCCCGTGTCGTAGCATTGGCGGCTACATTAGTACGGCGTTATCAAACAGGCTATATTTATCACTACGCGTTTACAATGATTGTTGGCATATTTGTTATCTTGACACTATGGCTTTATTAGATCTGAACAAGAGACTAAAAAACTGACATTGGATATAGATTGCTGAAGAATAATTAAGATAATAAACACTAATAAATAAAACGGAATAAACATGTCGTTTGAGTTCCCACTATTGAGTTTAATTATTTGGCTGCCAATTGTGTTTGGCATTGCCGTGTTTGCAACCGGAAATGATCGCAATGCACAGCTAGCTCGCTGGATTTCACTCGCAGGATCGGTTTTGGGGTTACTAGTAGCGATCCCTCTTTATACGAGCTTTGACTCTGCAACGAGTGCGATGCAATTTGTTGAGAATCATGTCTGGTTTGAACGCTTTAACGTCAATTATCATATTGGTGTGGATGGCATATCAATGCCATTGATATTGTTGAATTGTTTTATTACGCCATTAGTCGTTATAGCAGGCTGGGAAGTTATCAAAGAACGTGTATCCCAATATATGGGTGCTTTTTTAGTTATGTCGGGCATTATTAATGGTGTCTTTGCTGCGCTTGATGCAGTTTTGTTCTATGCATTCTGGGAAGCATCATTGATACCGATGTTTCTGATCATTGGTATGTGGGGCGGCCCCAATCGAGTTTATGCAGCGATCAAGTTTTTTCTTTATACATTGCTTGGTTCCTTGTTGATGTTGATTGCTTTTATTTATTTATATCAATCATCTGGAGGCAGTTTCTCGATACAAGATTATCATCGATTGACGATTCCGCTGACACCGCAGATTTTGATTTTTATCGCATTCTTGCTGGCTTTTGCAGTCAAGGTACCGATGTGGCCAGTCCATACGTGGCTGCCTGATGCGCACGTAGAGGCGCCTACAGGAGGGTCAGTGGTTCTGGCAGCTATTCTACTTAAATTAGGGGGGTATGGATTTCTGCGTTTCTCCCTGCCTATTGCGCCAGATGCTAGTCATTATCTAGCCAATACAATGGTTGTACTTTCGTTGATAGCAGTGGTTTATATTGGATTAATTGCACTCATGCAAGCCGATATGAAAAAATTGATTGCTTATTCCTCAGTAGCACATATGGGGTTCGTTACACTAGGCTTTTTTCTGCTCAATGCTTATGGTATCGAGGGAGCGATGGTTCAGATGATTTCACATGGATTTATTTCTGGTGCCATGTTCCTGTGTGTAGGTGTGCTATATGACAGATTACATTCGCGCCAGATTGCTGATTATGGGGGAGTCGTCAATAAAATGCCTGCGTTTGCTGCTTTCTTCATGTTATTTGCGATGGCAAATGCTGGATTGCCAGGTACGAGTGGCTTTGTAGGTGAATTCATGGTGATTATGGGTAGTATAAAAGTTAATTTCTGGTATGCATTTTTAGCCGCGACCACACTCATTTTTGGTGCAGCCTATACGTTGTGGATGTATAAGCGGGTTATATTTGGTGCTGTAGCAAACCCGGCAGTTGGAGGATTAGAGGATATATCAAAGCGTGAATTTGCATTATTGGCAATTTTAGCGATTTCAGTTTTATGGATAGGTGTTTATCCATATCCATTAACTGAAGTCATGCATACAACGGTAGATCATCTGCTGATACATGTTAGCAATAGTAAGCTGTAATGAAGGGATTCTGAATAGAATATTTCCTTGATAATGAGGATGGAGAATTAATGAATTTCATACCACCAGATTTTGCGCCGGCTTCTTCTGAAATATTTATGCTCATCATGGTATGCATAGTAATGCTGGCTGATCTTACCGCAGGCGAAAATAAACGTTATCTTGCGTATCTGCTCACACAAATTACATTGTTGGGTTGTGCATTTCTTACTTTTTTATCGTTCTCGACGGCAACTCATCAAACATTCTCCGGTATGTTCGTCGATGATACGATGGCGGACATATTAAAAATGATGGTATATGGTACGGTATCTGCAGTACTGATTTATTCCCATGCTTATATCAGTGATCGTGGTATGCTGAGAGGTGAATTTTTTAGCCTGATACTGTTTGCAACATTGGGAATGATGGTGATGATTTCTGCCAGTCATTTTCTGACACTTTACATTGGCCTGGAGTTACTTTCACTTTCCTTGTATGCATTGATTGCGCTGCGTCGAGATTCAGTCATAGCGACCGAAGCAGCTATGAAATTTTTTGTACTGGGTGCGCTGGCATCCGGATTCTTGCTTTATGGTATGTCGATGGTGTATGGGGCAACCGGAACATTGCATATTTCTCAACTTGCTCAGATTATTCAAAGCGAAGCGAGCAGTAAAGAAGTTTTAGTGGTAGGGTTGGTATTTATTGTAGCTGGAATCAGTTTCAAATTAAGCGCAGCACCTTTTCATATGTGGGCACCTGATGTTTATCAAGGCGCACCTACTGCAGTCACTTTATTTCTTGGTTCTGCGCCAAAACTGGCAGCCTTTGGTTTTGTTATGCGCTTGCTGGTTGAAGGTATGGGAGAGATGGTTGCGGATTGGCAAGGAATGCTAGTGATTCTGGCTGTTATGTCGATGGCGATAGGTAATATCGCAGCCATTGCACAGACAAATATCAAGCGCATGTTAGCTTATTCCACCATTTCCCATATGGGATTCTTATTGCTTGGTTTTATAAGCGCAGACTCAAATGGTTATAGTTCTGCTTTATTCTATGTCATTGCTTATATCCTGATGACGCTGGGTACATTTGCAATGATCATGTTACTGTGCCGTAGCGGGTTTGAAGCTGAGAATATTGTCGACTTCAAAGGATTAAGTAAAAGAAATTCCTGGTATGCATTTATTACTTTGCTATTAATGTTTTCGCTAGCAGGCATTCCACCAATGATCGGATTTTATGCTAAGTTGGCCGTATTGCAGGCAGTTGTCAACGCAGGTTATGTCTGGTTAGCGGTTGCAGCTGTGTTGTTATCGCTTATTGGCGCCTTCTATTATTTGCGCATTATTAAATTAATGTACTTTGACGAACCCGATACCAACGAGCCTATATTGCCTAATAGTGATGTAAAAATCTTGTTGAGTGCGAATGGTTTTGCAGTACTGGCGCTTGGTATATTTCCCCAAGCGCTGATGGGATTGAGTCTTTACGCTATTCAAAATTCAATGTAATCAATAATCATTGACAGGGATATTTTTGGATATCTTTGTCATGATTATATTAACAAAGATGTTCGGTCAATTTTCACAACATAAAATCATCTTTTCTAGCGGTATGCCTGAGATTTCCTAGTATTTGATTCCCCGGAACAGTTTTTTTGTTGGTAGCGCTATAGGTACTGGATATTTTTATTTGAGATAAATAACTCATTACAAATTAACTTGAATTCTTCTGCATTATTCCTATATAAAAAGCAAAATTTTTAAGGAGGCAAATGTGCAAGCTGAAACCACTAAAGAGCATTTAAGTTTTCAAGCTGAAGCTAAACAACTGCTAAAGCTGATGATTCATTCCTTATACAGCAACAAGGAAATTTTTTTACGTGAACTGATTTCGAATGCTTCTGATGCTGCGGATAAGCTTCGCTTTGAAGGTCTAACCGATGCTGCATTGTATGAATCAGATTCCGATCTTAAAATTCGTGTGAGTTATGATAATGATGAAAGAACCATTACCATTTCTGATAACGGAATTGGTATGTCCAGGCAAGAGGTCATTGATCATATCGGTACCATTGCCAAATCTGGTACACGGGAGTTCTTTAATTCGCTAACTGGAGATCAGGCTAAAGATGCTCATTTGATAGGCCAGTTTGGTGTTGGATTTTATTCAGCTTTTATTGTTGCTGACAAAGTGACTTTAAACACCAGACGTGCCGGATTAACCGCCGAACATGGTGTTCGCTGGGAATCAAGTGGTGAAGGTGATTACACATTAGAAACTATAGAGAAATCAACCCGCGGTACTGAAATAATCCTGCACATGCGTAAGGATGAGGATGAGTTTCTTAGTAGTATGAGAATTCGTAATATTATCCGCAAATATTCCGATCACATCACTTTACCCATCGTGATGAAAAAAGAGGAATGGTCGGAGGAAGAAAAGAAAAATAAGATTACTGATGAAGATGAAACAATTAATCAGGCAAGCGCTTTGTGGGCGCGTCCGAAAAACGAAATTACCGTTGAGCAATATCATGAATTTTATAAACATGTAGCGCATGATTTTGAGCCACCACTTGCTTATCTGCACGCGCGGGTAGAAGGCAAACAAGAATACACACAGTTACTCTATATCCCTGCGCGAGCACCTTTTGACTTGTTTGATCGTGAACATCGCCATGGTATCAAGTTATATGTGCAACGGGTGTTTATCATGGATGATGCTGAGAAACTGTTGCCTAGCTATTTGCGCTTTGTACGCGGAGTGATCGATTCAAATAGCCTGCCTTTGAATGTATCGCGTGAAATATTACAGGAGTCTAAAGATATTGACACGATCAGAGCAGGTGTAGTTAAAAAAGTTCTTGGGTTGATAGAAGATTTATCCAAGAGCGCAGATGACGAGAGCAAAGAGAAATTCAGAATCTTCTATCGAGAGTTCGGCCAGGTCCTTAAGGAAGGCGTGGGTGAAGATTATGCGAATCGTGAACGTATCGCCAAGCTATTGCGTTTTGTGACGACCCAAAGCGATGTAGATGAGCCGGCTGTTTCATTAGAAACGTATGTGCAGCGCATGAAAGAAGGGCAGGAAAAGATCTACTATGTAACAGCTGATAGTCGCAAGGCCGCAAAGAATAGCCCTCATCTCGAAGTCTTCCGCAAAAAAGGAATAGAAGTCTTGCTGTTATCAGATCGGATTGACGAATGGCTAGTGACCAATTTAACTGAATTTGAAGGAAAACCCCTGCAGTCAGTTGCTAAAGGCGGATTAGATCTCGGCAGCTTGGAAGACGAATCTGAAAAAGAAGAGCGTGAAAAAGAAACCACTGCTTACCAGGAACTGACAGAGAAAATGAAAGCAACGCTCGACGAGCAAGTAAAAGATGTGCGTATTACTTTTCGTTTAACAGAATCTCCGGCTTGCTTAGTTGCAGATACTTATGACATGGGGGGCAATCTGGAGAGATTATTGAAATCAGCCGGACAGAAGGTAAAGCATGCTAAGCCAATTCTTGAGATCAATCCCCATCATCCGATGGTGCAGCGATTAAAAACAGAGACAGCCAATTTTGAAGACTGGAGTCATATTTTATTTGATCAAGCTTTACTGGCAGAAGGGGGTCAGCTTGAGGATCCGGTAGCATTTGTAAAAAGACTTAATGAATTATTATTATTGAGATCTTGAGCCTAAACCTTATGATTTGGGAAATTTTTGGCATAATTTCATCATTCCTGAAGAGGCATCGTGATTTGAAACTTCTACTTATTTTGAATGTCTACAATGTGGCTGAGCCGGAAGCATTCCATAATTTCCCAAATAAAGATTCAGTAAGTAGTGGAAAGATCGAAAAATAATTACATGACTCAATCAGTTAAAGTTTATCAGGCTAAAATAGCTACTCCATTTGCTGTTTTAGGAATTGTTACTGAAGAAGACTGGCTTACAGATATTGAATACTTGCCTTTAAATACCCAGTCTCTGGCGCCACAAAGCGATCTGGCCAAAGAAGTCTGTAGGCAATTACAAACATACTTAGATGAACCAGATTTTAGGTTTGATTTAAGTTTGTATATCGGTGGAACAACGCATCAGCGTCGGGTGTGGCAAGTCATTCAAAATATTCCAAGTGGGAAAACGAGTAGTTATGCTGATATCGCAGCACAGCTGCATTCTGCACCAAGGGCAGTAGGTCGTGCATGTGGTGCCAATAGAATTCCGATCGTCATACCATGTCACCGCGTTATCTCTAAGAATGGTGGATTAGGAGGTTTTATGAATGCAAGCGAGGGAAGTCCTCTAGAGATTAAGCGTTGGTTATTGCGCCATGAGAGTACTTGAGTTAGACGCGAATTTACTGGACGAATTTTCTGATGCTTTATGGTTGGAAGATGGTTTATCACGTAACACGCTCGATAGCTACCGCAATGATTTACGGCTTTTTAGTGAATGGTTGAGAAAAAAGAGTCAAAAGGATAAGGTATTAACTGACGCAACGCACTCTGACTTGCTCGAATTTCTGGCATCCAGAGTTTCCGCCAAAATCAAAGCCAGCACCACCAGTCGTGAATTGTCCAGTTTAAAACGTTTCTACCGTTTCTTATTGCGTCAAGGCAAAATCACGACAGATCCCAGTCTAAACATTGAAACACCCAAACTGATGCGCAGCTTGCCAGAAAGCCTGACAGAAAAAGAGGTCGAGTTGCTGTTGAGTGCGCCTGATCTTAAACACCCGCTCGGCTTGCGTGACCGCGCCATGCTAGAAGTATTATATGCCAGTGGATTGAGAGTATCTGAATTGATCAACCTAAGGTACTCACAAGTAAGCATGGATATGGGTGTGTTGCGTGTGATGGGCAAGGGTAGAAAAGAACGCCTTGCCCCATTGGGAGAAGAATCTCTTGCATGGTTGAGCCGCTATACTAAAGAAACCAGACCCACTCTGCTGAATGGCATTGTCACGGATACCATTTTTGTAACCATGCGCGGTGCAGCAATGACACGTCAAGCATTCTGGTATCTCATCAAGCGCTATGCGCAAATGGTCGGAATCGGCATTGATAAGCAGTTATCCCCGCACACCTTGCGTCATGCATTTGCTACTCATTTGCTGAATCATGGGGCTGATTTGCGGGTGGTACAACTTTTATTGGGGCATGCCGATATCTCAACCACGCAGATTTACACGCATATTGCCAGGGAGCGCCTAAAACAATTGCACGCAAAGCATCATCCGCGAGGACGGTCTAACTAATTTCTGACCAATAGGGCATACAGCGCTAAACCTCCTAAACTAACAAAAGCGATCAATGACCAATCAGGAATAGTTAACGATAAAAATTTCCAGTCTACGTTAGCACAATCCCCATTTGCTTCAAACATTCCTGGCCACCACTTAGCAATCGGTAAAGCATTTAGAAATGCTTCTTCAGAGCTGATACCACATTCAAATGATTCGGGAAAACGTATCAACCAGGCATGTCTCGCAGCAATCACAGCACCTGCCAGTGCGAAGGCACTCATCCAAAAACCATACAAGCGGCGTCCGATGATGCCAGGATTGTGTAAAAACGCCGCTAGTGCAGAGAATCCTAACAGCCAGTAAGCGACTCGTTGTGCTACACATAGTGGGCAAGGGAGTAGTCCATGGCTATGCTGAAGATATTGTGCATAGCCCAACAGGCCAATACAACTAAGCAAAATAAGTAAGAATATTACCCTCATAGGGAGATTTCCATTTAACAGACTCAATTCTAAATGCTATTGAGATGAAGGTGAAATTTAAAATGTGAGAATGCCAACAACTCATTTTTCTCTATGTTTTTGTAACTTGCTGCTTCAGCTCTTCTTAAGCTAGCAATCCACATCTGCACTGATAAGTCAATCTGGCTTTTATAAACCTTATACAATTTGTTATGATGAGCAAAAATGTAATAAAGTATAGTTACCAGTTAAGGCTCTGTAAAAAAGTAAGAATGTTTTAAGCTATTGAATGTTTGTAAGAGCAATGGAATTCCTTTTCATCTATCTAATTAAGGAGATTCACCATGCAAGCAAAAATATTTCTCACAATTATGGTTATCCTCAGCTTCGTAGCTTCAAGTTTATCAATAGCTGCTGGATCAGCAAGTATAAGCGATGTTGAAGCGAAAGCTAAAACCAAGTTCGATCATATAGGATTAGCTGAGTATTACGAAAAGGAGGCTAAGGCATTGAACGAAAAAGTAGAAGAACAAAGAAAGCTGCTGGAGGAGTATAAAAATCACAGCGAATATTATGGTCGGGAAGGGCAGGATTTCCAATCACATCATGAAGCATTGCTGCGAAAATATACGAAAGCAGTAGAACGCAACATGGAAATGGCTGCTTCTCATCGAAAAATAGCAGAGAAAATGAAGTAAATATATTTCTTCATAAAAGTGAGCGTATAAGGATCAGGTCTTGTAAGTAGTCACCCCTGAACAATTCTATTTTCAGGCGTAGGCGAGTGTAAGACGATGGTTGGCTCCGTCATCATTCATTAATGGCCAATGCAATTGCACGAGAATGAGGGCGAGAAGAAGCCTCAGCTTCCTCAGAATCATC
>NZ_FONE01000003.1 GCF_900112825.1 Nitrosomonas sp. Nm166
GCGCCCAAAGCGGCTAATCAGAAAACAGCTCAAGGGCACCAGCGTTACCTTGCAACAGCTCAACAAAGCGATTGTAACTCACCAACCCTGGAAAAGAAGGTCGCTCATGCCTCAATACCTGATTCAGGTAATAGTACTTAAACGTCCGGTAGCCCGACAGATGAAATCCCACCACGATCGTCATGATTTCACCAAGACACAGCTCCCCTCGCCGCCAACGCAGCTTCAGCGAGGATTCCAGCAAGTGCTGCTCCCCACATGACTCAAATCCTTTACAAAAGTCGTCAATTGCACAAAAAATCGCTATAGTATCCATCGGAATCTGACTCCTCCAGTGATGAAGCTCTTTCTCATAATCGTTTCATCGTAAGGAATTCGGATTCCTGTTACAGCTTTTCTTATGTCGAACTCACGTTATTTAGGGATAGCGTTTGGAGTGATAATTTCGCTTCTAGCTCCCAGGTACTGAGTTTCCCAAGCTGCGCGCCATGCGGGCGGCAGCGATGATTTTACTGTGATTGTACTCACGCCTGATTATGAAAATTCCTATGTTGTGTGAGTTGCTCTCGATCTCATGAATCACTTATTTCGTCAAAATTGTCAATCGATCACTTCAGCGTAGTGAGTCGTAATCTCAGAGCGTTTCCAATGACACTGACCGAAGAAAGTGACATCGCGGCAGCGGCGATAATCGGAGACAGCAGCGTGCCGAAGAATGGGTAGAGAATACCTGCTGCCACCGGTACTCCGGCAGCGTTGTAAATAAACGCAAAAAACAAGTTTTGCCGGATGTTGCGCATGGTTGCCATGGACAGCTTACGGGCGCGAACGATGCCGATCAGGTCGCCTTTGAGGAGTGTGATGCTGGCGCTTTCCATGGCAACATCCGTGCCGGTTCCCATGGCGATGCCCACATCAGCCGCTGCCAGTGCCGGCGCATCGTTGGTGCCGTCGCCGGCCATCGCAACAATTCGTCCCGCTTCGCGCAGCTTTTTGACAATTTTGCCTTTGTTCTCGGGAAGAATTTCTGCTTCGACTTCCTCGATCGCTAATTTCTTGGCCACAGCCTCGGCGGTGCGGCGGTTATCGCCGGTTAACATGACAATATGAATGCCCTGTTGCTGCAGCGCCCTGATAGCCGCCGCTGTTGTCGCCTTGATCGGGTCGACTATTGCCAAAAGACCGGCAGCCTTACCGTCCACGGCAATAAAGATGACCGTGGCGCCATCTGCACGCAATGCATCGGCCTGTGTGGTGAGTGACGAAATATCGACGGCATGTTCTTGCATCAGCACTATATTTCCAAGTAACACAGTTTGCTCTTTTATTTTTCCGGTGACGCCTTTACCACTTGGTGCGTCAAATCCATCTGCCGTGGACAGGTCGAGCGATTTTTCTTTCGCTGCAGTGACAATGGCGTGTGCCAAAGGATGTTCGCTGCTTTGTTCCAGCGAGGCAGCCAGAGACAAAAGCGCGTATTCGGTAAGTCCTTCTGTCGTAACAATATTGGTTACTGTCGGTTTGCCTTCAGTGAGTGTTCCGGTTTTATCAATGACCAGCGTATCGATTTTTTCCATACGCTCCAGCGCCTCAGCATTTTTAATGAGTACGCCAACTTGGGCACCCTTACCGACACCGACCATGATCGACATGGGCGTGGCCAGTCCCAGCGCGCAGGGGCAGGCGATGATCAGAACACTGACCGCGGCAATGAGCGCATAGCTGAACGCAGGTACAGGCCCATAGATGGCCCAGACTATGAAGGCCAATAGCGCAATGAGGATCACCGCAGGCACAAACCAGGAAGCAACGGTATCGGCTAGCCTTTGAATCGGGGCGCGGCTGCGTTGCGCTTCGGCAACCATGTAAACAATTTGCGCGAGCATCGTATCCTTGCCTACGTGCTCGGCTTTCATCACAAAACTGCCGGTCTGATTCATCGTGCCGCCGATCACTTTGCTGTCCGGTTCTTTTTTCACTGGCATGGATTCACCAGTCACCATCGATTCGTCCACTGCGCTGCGCCCTTCGACGACAATGCCATCCACAGGCACTTTTTCACCCGGCCGAACACGCAGCAGATCACCTATATGGATATGTTCCAGTGGCACATCTTCTTCTCCACCGTTTGTGTTAATCCGGCGGGCTGTTTTGGGTGCCAGATCGAGCAGGGCGCGGATTGCGCCACCTCAAAGCTTTTGCCAGAACCCGGTAATGTCATCACACTTGGACCGGATAGTATGTGTACACATGCGGTCAGTAGGCAAGCGATCAGTAAAATGGAGAAATTTCTTATCGTTAACATGTTTTATCTCTTTGTATTATTGTGCAGGTGGTTGAGGAGCAACTTGCAGCCAGCCATCTGGACAACTTTTGACATAGGGATAGTAACCTCCAGGATTCTGGCAGTAGTACCAGTAATTAGTTTGTGGTTGCACCGGCCTAGGCGCTTCTCGCTGGATATAAACAGGCGGTGTTACCACTGTCGGCGGATAGCTATAAAACGGTCTATAGAAGAATGGATCGTAGTAACCATAAAAAGGGTAACCAAAAGAACGATAGCCATAGAATCCGGGACCGTAAAAACCAGGATAAAACCCACCTATACCAACACCTAAACTAAAATGCCCATGCCCATGCCCATGCCCATGCCCATGCCCATGCCCATGCCCCCCGCGCCCGCCGCGTGCCCAAACACCATCGCTTAATGCCAATGCCAATAGAATAATCATCAAATATATCCATCCGCACTTTGTCATACGAACTCCATCAAAATCAATTTTTAACTCATCCAATCATTGGACAATACTGATGATTTAAAATTTATCGCTTGCGAAAGTTGTTATTTTAAAGCTGAACGAAAGCTGAGCATTGAACGCACTGCATGCGCTATCAAAGCCGTTTAGTTCTCTCGGCAGCTCTGAACAGGATTCGTTGGGTTGTTACAGGCATGCAGCGGCATTCATTCATTCAGATTTTCGTTATTTGTTACCTGGATTAGTAGCTAGGCGTTCTTTTTTCTTCCTTTAGTACGTGCGGTATAGCGGCTTTCGGATAGTAGAACATGGACCGCAGCGTTAAAAAGGCAGCGATATAAGCCATGTGCCGATTTTCTGTGGATTGAAGTGTTTACTGACATTCTTATGATAAAGCAGCAAAGGTATTGCGATCATTTGTGAGGTGGTTTTGATTTTACCCCAGGAAAGATACCGCAACACTTTTCGATTGACCGATTTGCGCCATCAACTCGCGCAATACCGAAACGGTGATCTCGCGCCAAACGCGAAGCTTCGTTCTGAGATTATTCCCGGCAGCAAGAAAAACAAAAGGAATGTATCCGATACGAATGACGCTGTGCCGCATTCCTCGGCTTACCTGCCCGCGCACTGCCACGATCATCTGCGCAAGTCTTTGATACTTTCGACCTATCTGAATCGTAATTCGGATTTTTCAGCTCTCTTCCTGATTGAGCTGATCTCTCCGCCTGGCCGTCTTTCGCGTGCATAGCGAAAAATGACCCAAAACCAACACTTTTTACTGCTGGCTAGACAAGAATTTTGTGAATTTCGGATTAGTATTAGTTATAGGTCAGATTGACGATCAAATCTTTCCCAGGTGTATTCAGCTCGGGTGAAAAAGTGTGTTTATCTTTGACCCCAGGATAGAATTCGGGAAGCCGCTGTCTTAAATTAGGCCTGTTTCTAAATCATGAGGGCGATATTGTATTGCGAGAGAGGAATAATTCCGATTTCGCTATATGAAATAAGTAGCTTCTAAGCATTAAAGATGGGCTAAGTCGAGGAGATTAATAGTATGGCACTTACCGATCAACAACAGACTTCAATCCTTCAACTTACTCAAGCAATGTTCAATGCCACTCCCGGTGCAATTCATCTGGAGGCTCTCCGTGCCCAAATGGCAGCTGGGAAATCTTTGGCTGATCTGGCACAATCTTTGTCTGGCAGCGATCTTTTTTTTGGCAGAAATTATTCTGCCAATCTTACACCTAGTCAGTTTGCTGTTGCCTTTGTAGATGATTTGGTAAGTAATCGTGCATCTACCGATGATAAAACTTGGGCAATCAACTATATCATTAGCAAAATGGCTGCCGGAGCTACACAAGCCGAATTGATTGCAGAGCTGGCGCAAACTCTTTCTGCTGTTCCTGCTTCAGACCCCCATTGGGGAGAAGCCGCAACGCACTACAACATCAGCATTGCGACAAAAATTGTAGATAATCTGGTGGATAATTCAGTAGCAGAGGCCAACAAAGCTTTTGCAGTGGACTATATCGTTGCTCAAATAGCTGCCGGACAGACTTTCGGTGTCATGGTCGAACAGGCAATAACTGCGCTGGACAGCGTGGATCACGCTGATCCTGTTTGGGGTGATGCGGCGGCGTTGTTTGATAATCGCATTGAAGTCTCCAGATATTACTCTATAGATAAGGCAGGTACTGCCACAGACTTGGCAATCCTGCAAAATATCTTGGCAGGAATCAGCGCAGATGTTACTACGGTTGTTATTGCCAAGGCTGCGATTGATATTTCTGTCATCAACCTATCCAGTCTCGATGGCAGCAATGGTTTTCGCTTGGATGGAGCGGCAGCGAATGATTATTCAGGTTTTTCGGTCAGCGGCGCCGGGGACATCAATGGCGACGGCTTTGCTGATTTGTTGGTCGGTGCTGAAGGAGCTGATCCGAACGGTAGCTACTCTGGCTCCAGTTACGTGGTTTTTGGCAAGGCTGCGGGATTTACTGCCACACTGAATCTATCCAGTCTCGATGGCAGCAATGGTTTCCGCGTGAATGGGACGGCCGCGGATGATTTGTCGGGTTATTCAGTCAGCGGTGCAGGAGACTTCAACGGCGACGGCTTTGCTGATTTGATTATCAGTGCCCCCTATGCCGACCCGAGCGGCAGTTCTTCTGGCTCCAGTTACGTGGTATTTGGCAATAACTTCACCGCTGCGGTGACCTTTCTCGGCAGAACCGAGAATGATAGTTTTGTTGCTGGTACCTCATTGGCGGAGCGCTTTGTGGCCGGCAATGGCAACGACACGATGGTCGGTGGTGGCGGAGCGGATGTATTTTATGGTGGTGCGGGCAGCGACACTATCGAGGTAGCCGATCTTGGCTTTCAGTTAGTGGATGGCGGCCCTGGTGATGACACACTAGCTTTGACTGGCAACAGCTTGAATCTGGATCTAGCCGGTGTGCGCGGCAGAATCAGTGATATTGAAACAATCAACTTGACCGGTAGCGGTAACAATACGTTGACTGTAAACGCATTGGATTTGCTGAATCTGTCGGATACCAGAAATACCTTGAAAGTGAATGGCAATGCGGAGAATAGCATTGTTGGATTGAGTCACGGCTGGACGGATGGCGGTGTTAATGGCGGCTACCACACCTACATCCAGGGGGCGGCGGTGCTGCTGGTTGGCGTTCATGTGACGACGGATTTTGCCTAAGGGGCTCCGCTTATCGGGATGGTACGACCCATCGTCCTGTCGCCACTGGAATTCATGCAACGGCTGGTTGCGCTGGTTCCCTGGCCAAGGCTCAACCTTATTCGTTATCATGGCGTGCTCGCGCTAAACGCGAAGCAGTTTGGAAGCGTATTAACGATTACCTGACGCGCTGAGGGTAGCTGAATGCAGATTTATATTTACTCACCGGGTTGCAGTCTAATAGGTACTTCGATGGTTTCACCTTTCCGCAGCACAGTAATCTTGATGGTATCGCCCACTTTGTAGCCATCAATGCGTGCGAGTAATTTTTCTACTGAATCGATGGACTTACCCTCAACGGCAATGATGATGTCGTTAGCGACCACGTTTCCTTCTGATGTGATCGTCGCACCTTGAAGGCCGGCTTCCTCTGCCGCTGATCCGGGACTGATGCTCAATATCACGACGCCGGTTATTTTCAAGCGCTCAGTCAAACGGTTATTAAGTTTTTCGTCAACCGTAATACCTACCGCCGGACGAATATATTTGCCGCGACTGATCAGTTGCGGAACGACGCGATTGACGGTATCGACCGGTACAGAAAATCCTATCCCGGCACTGACACCGCTGGGGCTGTAAATGGCGGTATTGATGCCGATCAATCGGCCTGCCGAATCCAGCAATGGACCGCCGGAATTGCCCGGGTTGATGGCCGCATCGGTTTGGATCAGATTATTGATGATGCGTCCGTCACTGCTTGGCAGTGACCGATCCAGTGCTGAAACAATACCGGTGGTCAGTGTCCAGTCAAGACCGAAAGGATTGCCGATGGCAAATACTTTCTGTCCGACCTTGAGATCGTAACTGCTGCCTAGAGGAACCGGCGTGGGCCGCTGGAAGCCGGTACTTATTTTCAGCACGGCAATATCATGCGCCGGGCTGGCGCCCACTAATGAAGCCCTATAATCGCGTCCATTTGCAAGGCGCACAGTAGCTTCACTGGCACCTTTAATGACATGGAAATTGGTAATAATATGCCCGAGATCATCCCAGATAAAGCCTGAACCGGTGCCGCTGGGAACAGAAAAAATATTGCGTGTCCAGGCATCCATGACGCGCTGGCGGGTGGTAATGAATACGACGGAATCGCGCGAATTTTCAAAGAGTTCAATGGTGGTTTTCTCGTCTTCAGCCAGATTGCCACGCGGTTGAACCAGCCGCGGTTCGATTTCTTCCTGCCTGTCTTTACTTGTAAAATAATCTAAGCGAAGCGCATACGGAAAGTATGGGTACAGAAAGCTGTGAAAAAACAGCGCCAGCAATATGCCAACCAGTGTGATCCAGATCAGCCGGGATAGAAATCCATTATTATTGGGCATGAATGTTTATTCCTATTTTTCTTATTTATCTTATCTTATTGGCTGGCTGCCTGTGCCCATCGCACCAGATCCTGTTCGCCCATAGCGCCTGATTGTCTGGCAATTTCCCGGCTCCCTTTAAACACCGCCAAGGTTGGAATACTGCGGATATTGTAACGGGCGGCTAATCCCTGCTCATCTTCAGTGTTAATTTTAACCAGACGCATCCTGGGTTCCAAGGCAGCCGCTGCCTTGGCAAATGCGGGTGCCATCATGCGGCACGGACCGCACCATGGTGCCCAAAAGTCAACCAGCAGCGGAATATCATTGTGAGAAAGGTGCCGATTGAAATGCTGTTCTGTAAGTTCGACTGGTTGCGCAATAAATAACGCTTGATGGCAGGCGCCACATTTGGGCGACGCAGTCAGACGGTCTGCGGGAACTCGATTGGTCGCATGGCAATGCGGGCACACAATATGTAAGGACATCAGTAGTTTTCCTTTAAATTATTTGAAAACATTTTTTGCATTTTCATCTCGCTGGATTGCTTTGAGGCGGGTGCGGAGAAATTCAATTTCTTCGATCATATCGGCAACCAGGCCAGCCAGTTCCGGATTGCATTCGAAATCTCTTTCAATTGTGATGATTCTTTTGACACGCATAAAACTGCGACTATCGAATATCCATGAGGCAGGATCGGTACTGCTTAACTCTTCATTCAGCAACAAGCCGCATTGGACGTGCTCAATGATCCATTCACGGCTGACCTGGCAGCTTTTTGCCAATTCATCCAGATTGAGCTTGGTGTCCTCAAGTGAAATGGCATCAATTTCGTGCGACATGATTTACACTCCAAGATTCTGGCGTGGATTGAATGCGAGTTCCCGCGCCATGGTTTGATAAAATTCACGTGCTTTGGCGGTAGTGGCAGGGGGTAATACCACTTCCAGCACCAGATACAGATCGCCGGGCGTGGCAGCAGGAATACCGCGTCCTTTCAAACGCAGCTTACGGCCTGCTTGGGAGTTTTCCGGCACCCGCACTTCAACCAGACCATCCGGCACTGGTATTTTAATCATTGCACCCAATGCTGCTTCCCACGGAGCAACTGGTAAAGTGGCATAGACATCCTTGTTTTCAATCCGGTAACGGCTATGAGGTTTGAAATGCACTTCCAGAAATAAATCTCCGGCTGGTTCTCCGGCATGACCTGGGCCACCCTGTCCGGCAAGCCGGATGACTTGTCCCGCATACACGCCCTTCGGGATACGGACATCGAGAGTATGTTCGGCGAGCACAGTGCGTCCATGACGGTCGAGCTTGGGCATGCGCAGTGTCAAGCCACGAGTGCTGCCATGATAGCTATCTTCCAGGTCCAGCATGATTTTGGCGTGATGATCTTCGCCCCGCATCCGGTGGGTATATCGAGCACCATCGCCCATGCCACCCATTTGTCTGCCAAATAATTCCGTAAAGAAATCACTGAAATCCGCTGCCTGTGCACTACTAGATCCCCGTCCGCTGAATTCAAAACCCGCATCCCAACCGGGAGGTGGCTGAAAATCGCTACCAGCCTGGAATCCGCGTCCTTGTCCCAGTTGGTCATAGGCAGCGCGTTTTTCCGGATCAGAAAGCACGGTATACGCTTCATTCACTTCTTTCATTTTGTGTTCGGCGCCAGCCTCTTTTGAGACATCCGGATGATATTTGCGCGCCAGACGGCGAAAAGCTTTTTTGATTTCTTCTGCCGTGGCATCACGCGTGACGCCGAGTGTCTGGTAATAATCCTTGAATTCCAAGTCAATCCTCCCTGTTTGTCACGCTGTCACATCTGCATTATTGTCGCATTAGATCAAATAGTGAAGTTTCATTATCAGCATAAAACTTTCCGCAGTTTTATGGATAAGAGGGTTCGTTTAACCAATTGATCAATTATTAGAAAATAATTGATATCAAAATGGTCCTGTTATTTCAAAGGTAACACCATCCTCGATGCGCCCGCTTTTGCCACGCTGGGAGCTGAAGTACAGGCGCGAGCCGTCGGGACTGAAGGCTGGGCCGACTATTTCTGAGTGGTCATGCCCGACTACTTGCAGCAACGGCAGCACCTTACCGGCGGTAAGAACAACAATCTGCATATCGCCATCATCCTCAGCAACCAGTAATTCGCCCGCAGCATTGGTCGTGATATTATCAACCCCAGTCAATATCGGCCGCAGATATAAGGCAGCGTTATAAACGATGGTGAGTCGTTGCTGCTGCACATCATACGCCCAGATGCGATCATCGCCTTTGGTGGAAAAGTAAACAATACCGCCGTGATACCAGATGTCTTCCCCGCCTTTAAAGCGGGTGCTGTTGGCGATCTGTTTACGTGTCGGAATTTTGGTTGCCAGTGGGTCAGGCAAGGCATGCCAGCGCACTGTGCCGACAGAACCTTTAACGACTTCAGCCACTTCCAGAATACCATCATCCAGATCGGGGTTTCCTGCAGCATCGAATGTGCGAGCGGTATAGCGATATAAACAACCATCCGGTTCATCTTCGGTCAAGTAAAGCTGTTTGTTGCCAATATCCACGGCAACGGCTTCGTGTCTGAATAAGCCCAGGGCATTTCTGACACGCGCTGCTTTTTGTCCAAACGGATCGCATTCCCACACCTGGCCGTTTTCAGTTTCCTCACACGATAGCCATGTTTGCCAAGGGGTATGTCCACCTGCACAGTTGCGGCTGGTATGGCGCAGAATAGGGTAAGCATCAATAATTTCTCCCTGCGCATTGAAGCGTAATGCCCCGGCGCCGCCTGTATAGTCTACCAGTTCGCTATTAGAGACATAAATCCAGCCACCATCAGCAGCGGCAAAGACAGCGCCGCCATCAGGTGCTGCATGCCAGTGATAGCCAAAAAGCTTTTGACCCGAGCGGGCTACGATGCGGGAAGTAAAACCTGCAGGCAAACGTACACCGTTTTGGTCGGGTGGCAGAAGCTCGCCTATTGATGCCAGTGGTAAAAGTGCGGCTTTAATGGAATTCGGTAACAAAGCATTGCCAACAAAAGTGCCCAGTCCGATAAAACCGTATTGCAATAGCTTACGTCGTTGTCTGTCAAATACTTGCATTTAAAATATCACCTCAATGAGCAATAAAATGGGTTTCCGTTTTGCAGTTAAAGATAGTTTACAATGTTGTGCTGTTGAATGACCATTAGAACGGAAGTGCATTGCAATGATTCAAATACTTAAACCGATTGTTTCTTTCTTGATGTTTCTGATTGTATTGTTTTTTATTAGCACCATCTTATCGATCACGACCAGCTATCCCATGTGGCTTTGTGCCGTTTTCTCACTGGCCTGCGCATTATTGGCAGGCTGGTTTGCGTGGAAACTGGTTTCCGGGGAAAGAACGGGTGCGGGTGTCGCAGTCATCAGCGGTGCATTAATACTCGGCGGATTATTTTTTATCATTGGTTTTTTAGGACCCATGGCTTTTGCCAAAGATACCAGTCAAGGCCCTTTGATCGGAATATTTATTGCAACGCCATTAGGTGTTGTGATGGGAGCAATCGGCGGTTATCTGTATGCTTCCAGGCAGAATGTAAATCCGGACGATTAATGGATTGGTTAAAGGGAGGCTCGCTGTGCATTTATTCGACGAAGCGGAACTGTCTCAGACAGGGCGCGAAGAATTATGCCCTGGTGCGATTGTATTACGTGGTTTCGCACTCGCTGGTGCAACAACGCTTTTGGAGGCACTGGGCCATATCATCATTACAGCGCCATTTCGCCACATGGTGACACCAGGCGGATTCCGTATGTCTGTTGCGATGACCAATTGTGGCTCCTATGGCTGGGTAACCGATCACACCGGTTATCGTTATGACGCGACCGATCCTGAAAGCGGCCAACCGTGGCCGAAAATGCCCGGTGTGTTTCTGAAACTGGCACAGGATGCTGCAGCCAGTGCCGGTTTTGAAGATTTTACGCCGGATGCCTGCCTTATCAATCGGTATGCTTCAGGTACACGGCTGTCCTTGCATCAGGACAAGAACGAACGCGATTTGAACGCACCGATCGTGTCCGTTTCGCTCGGCGTTCCTGTCATTTTCCTATGGGGCGGCTTGCGCCGCGAAGTTAGGCCTTCACGAGTGCCCTTGTTGCATGGGGATGTAATGGTATGGGGCGGCCCGGCGAGACTCCGCTACCATGGCATCTTGCCGGTCAAGCAAGAATATCATCCGTTAACCGGTTCGCATCGGATTAATCTGACATTTCGCAAAGTAGCTTGATAGAAGATAGGTTGATAAAAATATTAGCAATGCGTGTAATATTGAACGATCAGAATCTTAGTTGAAGGGCCTCGTCTGATTTTTAAGAATTTTTTTATGCATTTCAAGATGTGCAAAAAGGAAATGGCATGTGGCTCCATTTAACATTTTCTCACTGGCTGGGCATAGTCGACTGGGTGGCGCAGCGTAAAGCGCTAGGCGTCAGTGCGCATGCTATCCGCTCCAGTAAGCGATCCAGTAAGAAATTTTGCAACCACTGGGCTTACCGGATACTGTTAGTTTCGAGTTTGCTGGTAAGCGGTTGTGCGATGGGCCCCGATTATTTGCGGCCCCATGTTGACACTGCCGAACAGTTTCGTGTCTCCCAGACGGAAGGGCAATCCATTGCCAATCTCCCTTGGTGGGAGCTTCTGCGTGATGAGCAGCTGCAACGATTGATTAACCACGCTTTGCTCGAGAATAAGGATCTCAAGCAGGCGATAGCCAGTATTGAAGAGTTTCAGGCTCGTTCACGCATTGCGGCGATGGATTTTGTACCCAATATGCAGATCAACGCCAATGCGCCAGTGTTCGGCACGCTCGGCGGATTCCAGGTTCCTGGCTTTCCAACACCTTTTAATTATTTCGGACAAACTACCCTGAATTGGGAAATTGATGTCTGGGGCAGAATTCGCCGCTCCAATCAAGCCGCCTGGGCTGACTTGATGGCGCGTGAGGAAAACCGCCGGGCCATCATTCTGTCGCTGATCAGTGCTGTGGCGCAATCCTATTTTGACCTTTTGCAATTTGATATCCAGCGGGATATTGCGCATCGTGCATTAGCTTCATGGGAAGAATCAGTCGCCATTTCGCAAGCGCAGTTACAAGGTGGCGTGATTTCCCGCCTGGATTTGGATCAGTTTGAGGCGGAACGTGCCAATGCGGCGGCCCGGCTGGCTGAACTGGAGCGGCAAGTGGTGCAGAAGGAGAATGAGCTCAGCGTATTGTTGGGAACCAATCCGGCATCGATCACGCGCGGGCGCCCACTGACTGAGCAATTGATTCCGCTGCAGGTGCCCGCAGGCTTGCCTTCCGAATTGTTGCAGCGGCGCCCGGATATTCTTCAGGCCGAGCAAGCCCTGGCGGCTGCTACTGCCAGAATCGGCGTGGCTAAGGCAGCGCGGTTTCCCAAATTTTCGATTACCGGTTTTCTCGGTGTGGCCAGCCCGGCTTTATCCAATCTTTTGTTATCGGGCAGCGAGTTTGGGGTGGGCGGGCTAGGCCTGGCAGGTCCACTGCTGAATGCGCAAAGCTTAGGGTTCGAGCAACGCGCTGCGGAAGCGCAAGCGCGGCAGGCGCTGGCGCAATATGAGCAAACCATTCTGGTAGCATTCAAGGAAGTGGAAGATGCATTGATAGCTATCCGTACCGTCAGCGACCAGCTCAAGGCGAAGCAACAGCAGGTCGAGGCGTTGTACTCGGCTTTAAGGGTGGCCAATCTGCGTTACGAGGGAGGTATTACCAGTTACGTGGATGTGCTGCTTGCCAAACGTAACCTGTTTGATGCCGAATTTTCTCTGAGCGCTGCGCATCGCTTCCATCTGGTGTCCGTCGTTCAACTCTACAAGGCGTTAGGTGGGGGGTGGATGCCGTAACTGATTGCTGCTTTTGTCAATTACTACAGCTACCTGTAGGTAGAAAAAACAACAATCAGGGTGATAAGTAAAGCTATACTGAATCAAAATACGATACTTATAGGAGATCATCATGAGCCAATATCAAATTGCTGTAATCGTCGGCAGCCTTCGCAAGGATTCATATAATCGCAAGTTAGCTAACGCGCTCGTGAAACTGGCGCCGCCCGAGTTTTCGTTCAAACACATGCAGATCGGCGATTTACCGCTCTACAACCAGGACGACGATGCGAATCCGGCCGAACCGGTGAAGCGATTGAAAGCTGAAATCGTGGCATCGCAAGGTCTTTTATTTGTCACGCCGGAATACAATCGCTCTATACCTGGCGTACTCAAAAATGCAATTGATCATGCTTCCCGGCCGTATGGACAAAGCGCGTGGGCAGACAAACCGGCCGGGATCATAGGCATCTCACCGGGCGCTGCGGGTACAGCGATGGCGCAGCAGCATTTGCGCAATATGCTGGCTTATCTGGATGTACCAACCATGGGGCAGCCTGAAGCGTTTATTCAGGCAAAAGACGAATTGTTCGATGCCGACGGCAATATCGGTGCAGCTAGCAAGAATTTTCTGCAAAAGTGGATGGATCGGTATGTTGTCTGGATAGGCAGACACGCTGGCTGATACATGATGCTGTATACCTGTGAATCAATGAAGTAATGGAATAAATGATTAATAACAAGCCTTACTTGGTTAGACTAGCCAGGCACATCAAAATGATCATTATTGGCATGAATGCCGGGCTGTTTCTGATTCTGCTGACTGGCTGCTCGGGGAAATCGCCAACCCCTCCTTCGCCACCGCTTCCTGAAGTGGAAGTCATCACCGTAACCACGCAAATGATTCAGGATGAGCCAGAATTCATTGGGCAGACAGAAGCGTTTCGTCCGGTGGAGATTCGTTCGCAAGTCAGCGGGATCATTAAAAAGGTCTTCTTTACTGAAGGGCGC
Organism: Nitrosomonas sp. Nm166; assembly: GCF_900112825.1. GTDB lineage: Bacteria > Pseudomonadota > Gammaproteobacteria > Burkholderiales > Nitrosomonadaceae > Nitrosomonas. Next base: position 13,722 of record NZ_FONE01000003.1, read on the forward strand.
AATGTCAAAAAAGGCGATCAGCTCTACCTGATTGATCCGGTACCATTTAGAGCGATTTATCTCAGCAGCAAAGCCAGAGTAGCGCAGGCTCAGGCCCGGCTTGATCTGGCCAAGCAAGATTTGGCACGCGTGCGGCCGCTGCTTGAGCAACAAGCGGTCAGTAAAAAGAATGTGGACGATGCGCAGGCAGAATTGCTGAGCGCTAAAGCAGCTCTGGAGGCGGCACAAAATGATCTGATTAAAGCCAAATTTGACCTGGACAATACGCTGATTACCGCGCCGGTGAATGGCCGCATTGGCCGCAGCCATTTTTATGAAGGCCGGTTGATTTCAGCTCAGACTACTTTGCTGACTACGATCGATCAGCTCGATCCGATGTATGTCAATGTAAGCGTTCCTGAAAGCTATTTGTTGCGCCGCCGCCGTGAAATTGCCGAACATAAGGTCGAAAGGCCGGATATTTTTCAATTACGCGGCGTGATGACTTTCTCGGATGGGAGCGTGTATCCGGAGGAAGGGGTACTGGATTTCGCGGATGTTGCCTTGCGGCCTGAGACCGGTACCTTGCAGGGGCGGTTTGTATTTCCTAATCCGGAAGGAAGTTTTTCTCCCGGGCAATCGTATTTCTATCCCGGCCAGTTCGTCAAAATCCGTGTCAAGGGATACACCCGCACCAGCGCGATTTTGATTCCTCAACGTGCCGTTCAGCAGGGGCCGAGCGGCTCATTTGTGTACGTGATTGATAAGGAGCAAAGGGCGGAATCGCGACCGATCCGCGCAAGTGTTTGGCGTGGCAAAGAATGGCTGATTGAAGAGGGCCTGCATCCGGGAGAGCGCGTGGTTGTGGAAGGGTTTTATCGCATCTTGCCGGGGGTTCAGGTCAACGCCATTTCTCATCAGCAAGAAAAAAACCCCTCAGCTTCTCATGTTGAGGAATCCACCATGCAGAATGTGCCATGAATTCATATTTCTTTATTGATCGGCCTATTTTTGCGTCGGTGTTATCGATCATCATTGTCGTCGTCGGCCTGGTTGCCTTACAGAAATTACCGATTGCACAATTTCCGCAAATTACGCCTCCCATGGTGCAGATCGATGCGGATTATCCGGGCGCCAGCGCAGAAGTGGTGGCGGAAGCTGTGGCACGCCCGATCGAAGTGCAACTGCCGGGCATTGATAACCTGCTGTACTATGAATCGACCAGTACGAACGATGGCCATATGACGATGAAACTGACGTTCGAGATTGGCACCGACGTGGATATCGCGCAGGTCCAGACGCAAAACCGGCAACGTCTTGCCGAACCGCAACTGCCGGATGAAGTGGTACGGCAGGGCATTACTGTCAAGAAAACCTCGCCGGATCTGCTGGCGGTGATTGCGTTGAGCTCAACCGATCCCAAGCATGACACGGTTTTCCTGTCGAATTATGCGTTATTGCGAATTCTCGATAATGTCAAGCGGCTACCCGGTGTCGGGGATGCAATTATTTTTGGCGGGCAGAACTATTCCATGCGGTTAATCCTCGATCCTATCCGCATGGCACAACTTAATATTACGCCCACTGAAATTGCGACTGTCGTGCGCGAGCAGAATCGTGATTTTCCGGCCGGCAGAATCGGCCGTGAACCTACCCCGAAAGGCACCGAACTGACTATTCCGGTGATCACACGCGGTCGCATGAGTGAAGTCAGGGAATTCGAAGACATGATTGTGCGCGCTTATCCCGATGGTTCGATGGTGCGGATGCGGGATGTCGCGCGGGTGGAGCTGGGGGCGCAATCTTACGATTTGCAAGGCCGATGGAACGGAAAACCCAATACATTCCTGCTGACTTTTTTGGCTCCAGGTGCGAATGCGCTTGACACCGTCCGGCGCGTGCGCGAAGAAGTGGAGAAGCTCGCCAAGAGTTTTCCGGCTGGCGTATCGTACGATATTCCCTACGACACCACGGCATTCATTGATGTTTCCATCCGGGAGGTAGTAAAGACCCTCGGTGAAGCCATGTTGCTGGTGATTCTGGTTGTGTTTTTGTTTCTGCAAAGCTGGCGTGCCACGCTGATTCCAACCATTGCCGTACCGATTTCGTTGATCGGAACACTTGCAGGTATGGAGGCGTTGGGATTTTCGATCAATACGCTGACGCTTTTTGGCATGGTTCTGGCTATCGGTATCGTGGTGGATGATGCAATTGTGGTGGTGGAGAATGTAGAGCGACATATGAGTCAGGGATTATCGCCTAAAGATGCGGCAAAGAAAGCGATGAGCGAGGTGACGGGGCCAGTGATTGCGATTGTTCTGGTGTTGGCTGCCGTGTTTGTGCCGGTGGCTTTTTTGGGGGGCATTACTGGCGAATTGTATAAGCAATTTGCCATTACCATTGCATTGTCGGTGGCTATTTCGGGGTTTGTTGCACTGACGCTAAGTCCAGCGCTGTGCGCGTTGGTACTCAAGCCGGGTCATGGCAACCCTAATCGATTCTGGAAGCTATTTAACCGGTCGTTTGACTGGGCGCAGGCACGCTATGTTGGAACGGTCGGCATTGTCATTAAACGCTCTGCAATCGCGCTGGCTATTTTCCTGATCTTGTTATTGGTCATTGCTGGCTTGTTCAGAACCATTCCCGGAAGTTTTCTGCCGGAAGAGGATCAGGGCTATTTTATTACGGTCGTGCAATTGCCGGATGGAGCTTCACTGACGCGCACCATTGAAGTTTTGGAGAAAATTGAAGGCTACTTCCAGTCGATTCCGGCTGTTCATTCAACCGATACCCTGGCCGGTCAGAATTTTGTTTTTGGTACCCGTGGCCCCAATCAGGCAACGATGTTCATCCCATTACATCACTGGGATGATCGTAGTCATGCCAGTGAGCAGGTTCCTGGCCTTATCGCGGGCGCTTTTGAGGAATTTGCCAAAATTCCGGAGGCGTTGATTCTGGCTTTTAATGCGCCTTCGATCCCTGGCCTGGGTTCCACGGGTGGCTTCACAGCGCAATTGCAAGATCCCGGGGGTGGTAACTTTGCCGAATTTGCTGCCGTCGCTCAGGAATTTGTCGCCAAAGCAATGGAACATCCAGCCATTGCAGTTGCCAGCACCAATTTCCGTGTCAGCGCTCCGCGGTTGTATGCTCAGGTTGACCGGGAGCGCGCGAAAGCGCTGGGTGTGCCCATTTCTGAGGTATTCGATACCATGCAGGCTTATTTTGGCAATCTGTATGTGAATGATTTTGTGAAGTTCGGCCGTATTTATCGGGTGCAGACGGAGGCCTTGCCTGAATACCGCTCTAACCCGGACGATATCAGCAAAATCTATATACGTGCCCAGAACGGAGCAACACATTCCATGATTCCGCTGAGTTCCGTCGTGACCACCGAGTTCAATAGCGGCCCTGATCCGGTGACTCATTTCAATGGTTTCAATTCAGCGCTCATACTGGGGGGAGCAGCACCTGGCTATAGTTCAGGGCAGGCGCTCGAAGCGCTGGAGCAAGTGGCCAATGAAATTTTGACACCGAGGGGTTATACGATCGACTGGAGTGGCATATCGCTACAAGAGCGCAAGGCGAGCGGGCAGTCCATTTTTGTGTTTGCCTTTGCCTTGCTAATGGTATTTCTGGTATTGGCCGCTTTGTACGAAAGCTGGTCTATTCCATTTGCTGTCATTCTGGCAATACCTTTCGGCGTGCTGGGTGCTTTCCTGGCTATTTGGGCACGGGATTTGGCCAATGATATTTATTTCCAGATTGGCTTGGTGACATTGATCGGATTGGCAGCTAAGAATGCGATTCTGATCGTTGAATTTGCCAATCAGCGGCTCGCATCCGGCATGTCCTTGACTGAGGCGGCAATTGATGCAGCACGCCTTCGTTTTCGACCTATTATCATGACGTCAATGGCATTTATTCTGGGTGTGCTGCCATTGGTGATGGCTTCCGGCGCAGGTGCGGCCAGCCGTCATTCCATTGGTACTGGCGTGTTTGGAGGCATGCTGGCAGCTACATTTCTGGCTATTTTCTTTGTACCCCTGTTCTTTGTGATGATCGGCAGGGTCACGCGGCGTAATAAGTGAAACATTATTGAATGCCTTTTCAGGGGACTAATTACCGTAGCGTATCGAGTACAATATACCGCCGTCTCTCCTCAAAACGTACATGGTACCGCCCAAGCCCACCTGAATATCAACTATCTGACCCATGCCAGTGGCAAAAGTAGAGTTAGTTTTAGTTGCAATATCATATCGACGGATCCAGCCAGCACACAAATCACCATAAAAATAATCCCCTACATAATCAGCTGGAAATCGATCTTTGATTGGATTATAAAATGCACTGCCGACTATTGCAGTACAGAAGGCATCAGGTTTATGTGGGTAAACTATAATTGGATTGCGAAACTGAGGATTGCTGCCTTTCCCTTCTACAAACGGCCAGCCATAATTAGATCCTTTAATCCCGTGATTGACTTCTTCCCAGGCATCTTCTCCGACATCATTAATGTATATACGACCTGTCTCAGGTTGTACTGCAAAGTTGTAGGGGTTACGAAAACCTTTGGCCCAGATGGCTCGGTTGATACCCGTAGCAGTTTGATAAAACGGATTGTCGGCGGGGATACTGCCATCCTTATTGATGCGAAGGATTTTTCCTTTCAAATTTCCCAGAGACTGCGCATTGTCGGGATTACCACCATCGCCTACTGCTATATAAAGCTTGCCATCGATTCCAAAACCAATTGCTCCCCCGTTATGAAATGTTGAAGTTCCCAGCGGCTGAATATCAAGTAACACATCTTCACTGCCTGGTAATACAGTATCGCCATTTGCTTTAAAACGACTCACCCGATTGTGAATAACGGGTGTTTTGCTGGTGTAATAAATATACACCCATTGATTAACTAAAAAATCGGGATCAAAAGCAATTCCTAATAATCCCCGCTCCCCACGGCTATCAACTCGGGTTGCAATGTTTAGAAACGATTGGGATAGCAGATTTCCTAGCTCGACAATTCGTATCCGTCCAGCTTGTTCTGTAATAAAAATACGTCCATCAGGTGCAATCGCCATACGCGTGGGATTAACCAAATTCTGCACGACAATGGCTTGCTTAAATCCTGCCGGTACCTTGGCTTGTAACACTGCAGGCAGTAAAACCAATACCATGATAGCTATCAGCCCTAAATTGAGACAAAGTTTTTGCGCCAAGTAACTGGACATGCTGAAATGAAATTGATTAGTAGCCATTTTAATAATCCTCTTAAAAGAAAATCTTGCTTTCTTTTGTTTTTCTTAAATAATTAGAAACTTGTTAATAGGCATAGTTCTGGAGTTTATGTGACAACCAGCAAATATTTATGAGGCCATTTAGTGCTGAATTTGCCGGATTTAAATTGAAATCCGATTCCTGATGAATTGGAAGCTAAAGAGTCTGATCAATGGAGACAGAATTATTATTCGATCAAATCACTTTCGCGGGCAATGCGTGCAAGATCAATCAAATTGATTGCACCGGTTTTGTACATGATCTTGGATTTGTGAACCTCTACTGTGCGATGACTGATGCCCAGGCGAGATGCAACTTCCTTATTGGAGTATCCTTGAACAACCAGTATCATTACCTCTCGTTCGCGACCAGTAAGCTTTGCCAAGCATGATTTTATCCCTCGGCTGCGAGCAATGTCACTCATCCTCTCTTTCGCTTCAGCAAAAGCGGCGCGCACGCAAACCAAGAGCTTTTCTCGTACGACTGGTTTAGTTAGAAAATCCACTGCGCCGCCCTTAATAGCTCGAACACTCATGGGAATATCCCCGTGCCCTGTAAGAAAAATGACGGGTAATACGATCTTGCGCCAGGCAAGTTCTTCCTGGAGTCGCAGTCCATCCATTCCCGGCATTCGCACGTCGATGATAATACAGCCGAAGAAGTGTGACCGGTAGGCGCTCAGAAAAGCTTGTGCATTCTCGAAAGACTGCACACGGATGCCTGCCTGCTCGATCATCAAAGTAAGGGAGTCGCGCACTGCTGCATCGTCATCCACAATAAAAACGACTGGCTCACGCATGATCTTGCGCAAAGGGTAGAGAAAAATGAAACTTAGCACCTGGCTTGGCATCAGAATCTAACCAGAGTTGACCACCGTTGACTTCAATCAGTGCGCGACTGATTGCAAGTCCCATACCGATACCCGTCGGCTTGGTTGTAAAAAAAGGGTCAAAGATGCGCTCAGCCATGATTTGGTCGAGACCCGGCCCATTATCCTGTATTGTCACTAGGGCTGCGTTAGTTTCGGCCAGGGTTTGTACCATGGTTGTAATCGTTAAAGTAGGTGAATCTGCTGTATGCATGGCTTCAGCAGCATTCCTGAATAGATTTAGCAAAGCTTTTTGTATTTGAGTGTAATTACATTGAACAGCAGGGAGATCCTTCTCCAAATGGAGCACTGGATAAAATCCTTGATAGCTGTCATTGCGCACAATGTTCAGTGTTTCGCATATGATATCGTTAAGATTTAACTGCTCGGTTACCAATTCACCTTTCTGTAGAAAAGCAAGCAATTCGTGCAGGCTGCGGCCAGCGCGCTGTGCTTGTTCTACACAGCCTTGTAGTGCTCTTTTTAAGTGATCAGGAAAAACATTATCACTGTCGATTGCATGCAATACCACTTCTCCATAAGCAGAAATTGCGGCCAGTGGTTGATTAAGCTCATGGGCAATTGCAGAGGCTGTGATTGCTGCTACTTGTTGTTTAAAAATCTTTTCTGTTTCATCACGCTGCGCTTGCAGCTTTTTCTGGAGATTTTTCTGTTCTGTGACATCCCGTGTAACGCCTATCAATCGATTGGGACGTCCGGCTTCGAAATATACCCGTCCCCTTGCAGATATCCAACATTCAGTACCATTGGCAGGGTTGATAATGCGATATTCCGCTTTAAATTCTCCGTTACTGCTGGGATCCATTGCTGTATCGATAGCAGCTTGTCTCGCCGTACGATCTTCCGGATGTATTGAGGCTACGAATTCTTCATAACTGATGGTTTTCCCAGAATGCTTACCCCACAATATACGCATCTGTTCATCCCAATAAACGATATTTCGTTTGAAGTCGTAGTCAAAAATCCCTAAGCCTGCTGCCTGCTTGGCCAAACGCAGGCGCTCTTCACTGGCCCGAAGTGCTTCCTCCGCGTCGAGATGCCGATGAGCTATATTAAATATAACAAGAACATAGAGTTGTTGCCCCGCTTTTAGGAAGCTAAAGCTGATATCCAACAATATTTCCTTGCCATCGCGGCTTAGGGCCACAAGTTCATTGACAACACTTTTGGAGCTTTTTTTCGGTCTGTTTAAAAAAAGCTCTTGATGGTACCGATATTGCTTCCGATACCGGGGCATTATAAGCATTTCAATCGCTAATCCATTTAGCTCATCTGCAGAATAACCAAGCAATTGTTGCGCAGCTGGATTTGTCACTATGATCTGACCAGAATCTTCAGTCAACAGCATTGCCTCCGCTGCCACATCGAATAATGTTCGAAAATTTAATTTTTTGAGGGCATCGATCAAGTGATTTTTCCTGCTGCTGAACTGGATAGGTAACATGGTAAAGCTTACGATAAAAACAAATTATTTTCTACAAGTGTGTTGATAAATAAGGGGTTGCACTTACGTGTCAACACGAATATTGCCACACGCTATTCTCTTGTAGGATTTGCAAGGTAGGGAATATGACACAAGCTTATCTATCTTTTTTATTTGATTATTTATTACCTACTTACGATATCTGATGTGTTGTCTTCGCTATGTTACGTTAAAACTTTCAACAGTTTGGAGAAATGAAATGAACAAAAAAACATTAGCTTACGGATATATTCTGACCGAAGTTAAAGCAAGTCACAATACGGCGTTCGAAGAGATGCCACGTAAGGTTCTTCCTGTTTATCTATTTTAAGAGGAATATCACCATGTCATTGTCCAGCCTTCTCGTACCGGCGATACTATTCTTCGCACTGGGTATGCTTGCCTGTCTCATCAAGTCAGATCTGAAATTCCCGCCCGACATGCATAAGATGATTGTTATCTACTTGCTGGTTGGTATCGGGCTCCATGGCGGCAAGGAGCTTGCCGCAGCAAACATGGGAGATGCTCTCTCCGCCGTATGGGCAGCGCTAGCGTTTGGCGTTGTACTGCCCATCATTGCTTACATCATCTTGCGGGCGCTCGGGAAAATAGATCCTCTGAATGCCGCAGCCATTTCCGCGCACTACGGCTCGGTGAGCGCAGGCACCTATATGACTGCGGTTGCATTCCTAGGGGGCATCGGCGTGACGTATGAGGCTTATCCCGTGATCATGCTGGCGATCATGGAATCACCTGCAATCATGATTGGCCTGGTGCTTGCCGGCTATTCCCGAAGAATCCTGGGTGGGGCGTCCAAAGCTGACAAAGGGATGATGAAGCATCTGATAATTGATGCCTTTACCAACGGCAGTATTTTGTTGCTGTTTGGTTCTATGGTAATTGGTTGGGTTATTTCTGAGCCAAGCTACAAAAAAATTGAGCCTTTCTTTGAACTCATTTTTATGGGCGCATTATGTATATTCCTGTGTGATATGGGGATGGAAGCCGGTAAAAGATTGTCGGAGTTCAAGTCTGTAGGCGTTTTCCTAGTTACTTTTGGCATCGTTATGCCTTTAATTGGCGCGATATCCGGGCTATTCGTGGGCCACTTTCTCTTGGGATATTCCATAGGTGGTATCACGTTGGTAACAGTACTGGCGGCCAGTTGCTCCTATATCGCGGTTCCACCAGCGATGCGTCTTGCGGTGCCTGAGGCTAATCCGTCGTTCTATCTGACTTTATCGCTCGGGGTTACTTTCCCGTTTAACGTGGTGGTGGGTATTCCCATGTATTACGCGGCTGCCCAGTACTTGCACGCAACTTATTATCCATGGTGATTGATTACGCGGCTGCCTAGCATTTATTAGATCTTTTGTTATGAATGTAATGCTGCGAAATATCAAGTGTGGTGCCAGAAGAAGTGCAGCCGCGATACTCGCCTGATAGCAGCAATAAAAGTGAGAAGCTTACTTATTTAAATGTGTACCACTTATTGAAATTTCTCAGGATAGCTTCTAATACTTACTGGAGTGTTTATCCTGATTAGATATAAATATTTTGGAGAAAATCATGGCACTAGGACCAGAAATCTTAAAATCAATGAAACGGATTGAGATCGTTATTAACGAAGAGTCACTAGATACTCTGATCGAACTGTTTCGACATGCCAATGTGCGTGGCTACACGGTCATCAAAAGGGCGGGCGGCCTCGGATCAACCGGTGAGCGTGACCCGGATGACTACGTTTTTGAGCAACCTAATGCTGTAATGGTTATCGCCTGCGAAGAAAATCAGGCTGAGAAGATTATCATGACGCTTCATCCCAAGCTGAAGGATTTTGGAGGAATGTGCTTGATGTCCGATTGTCAGTGGATCTTAGGACCGGCAGTTTCCTACTGAACTGGGTGAATAGGGAACAAGCCTGAAGTAATCTAATTCTAAAGATCAAACTGAATTCCGGATTACAAATCTATTGATATTAAAGGCTTGTTCTTACGTATCCACACGAATATTGTTGCTTTCTATTCTCTAGTAGTATTGAGAAAGGCTTAATAACCTATCTGGAATTATATGAACCCAATCATAAAGGAAGAGGTAATCGTATGAATTGGAAGAATGTTCAAATTACCTGCTGGACGGTCTTTTTCATTATTGGATGCTTCTTATGGGGAAGACATCTGTTTGCTACAGAAACAGGCAATGTGGAAACAAAAGAAACTGATAAATCATCAATTAACAGAAAGAATATTATTCTCACTGTGGCTCCATTCGAACCAGTAGAAAGAGAAAGTCCCGGACGTTTTCCGGGTGATTTCTGATTCCGAAATCATCATTTCTCGGACGCTCAAGGTCACGAAGGAAGCTCTGAATAAGCCGTCGAGCGAGATGAGGTGCAAGGCAGACGGAGCGCAGGAAATAAGGCATATCAGATAGATAGACGAATTTCCGAGCACCGCCTAACGCAGCAACTCACTTGCGCAGACACTTATTCAGAGCTTCCTTAATTAATCGTGACCTGCTATGAACTAATGCAGATGTGTATATCTTTCAATTAAATGAAGGTAATAGGCTCAAAAAATTAAACTTGTTTACCACGGGCTTTAGCTATTTGCTAAGCCTGTGGGGCAATTTGGACTCTGAAATCGAATCTATATACCAGTTTGGGGAACTCAAAATAACGTATCGTATTTTGCGCACTGTCTTTCCTCTAATCTTCTTAATCCCAACAGGCAGCCAATCCAATAACGCCTACTCTCTGGTTTACTCAAACATTTTCAGATATTCTCCTGCGGTAAGACCCACGGAAGCTACGATCAATAAAAATACCCTCATTACAGGCTGCTCCAGCATGGGCTGAAAAGCGCCCTGATCGTTGTTATTTATTTTTTCAATCACTGCCTCCACTTCTGTTTTACTAAAGCCATAATTAACCAAGTTTTCAGCCCTCTCAATGATGGCAGATTTAAGCCTTTTTGCTTCATTTCTGATCATAAACCCGGAAAAAATAAGCATGGAGATACTTGCAGCAAACGTGATACTTTTGCTCAGTGGGAAGTCCTGGTTGTCAAAATAAGTTGTTCCAGCAATCAGCACCAATAGAATACAAAGCATTGGATAATAAATAAGTTTGTCCACTGCCCTTGTTCTTTCTGCAACTAAAATAATCATTTTTTCGAGTAATACGAGCGGTTTTAGCTCATTCTTTTCCTGGTCATTTAGAAGTAGAAGTGGGAGTGACTTATAAACGAGCAAGGGATGTTTTTTGCGCAGCTTTCTTATCCAATAAAAGTTAAGCCTCACAGCGTCCAACACAAGAAATATCAGCAGCATGATGACTATAAAACTCATTATCCCTGCAAGCCAATCTAAAAAACATGTGAATTCGCCACGGCATGGCTGTGGCCCTGAAGGTAACAGATAAAAAAGGATCGTTTCAATGATCGCAAAGAACAGCCACATCATGAGCACTCGAGCCGAACGCCACTTCAGCCGGCCAAGGTCGAAATATTCTTCCCACAATCCTTTTTTATAATTGCGGCTCTCTAGCTTAATGAGTTTGCGGCATGAATCTTTAGTTGGATTTTTTCCATCGTGGTAGCAATTATCTTTCTCTATCCAATGTGAAACTGCCCAATCATTAGCTATTCCTGTACGTTCTATTAAAATATATAAAACTGTAATGAGGAAAAGAGCTGCAAGGCACTGCTCAATAGGGAAATCAACAGGATTTTTATCATTTACTATATAAACGCAGCTACTGATAATAAAAAAAACAAAAATGAGTAACTTTTTTAAGAAAAAAGGATCATCTTTGGTGTTGTTATTAACAGGTTTAGGTTTACTCAAAGTATTTTTAATGAAGCTGACTATCTTTTCAAAGCCTTCTTTTATGGTCAAAGGCTCACGGTAGGGAATTAATGTTTTTAAATGCTCATGCTTCGTAAAGTGCTTTTTGTTCAAGCGATCAAAATTCTTTTCCAATATACATACTGCAATCAGAATTAAAAAAACTGCTAGTGAGATTGCAATGATACGTACCAATATGGCGGGCCAAAGACTGATGCCCTCTGTGAAACTGAGTGGTTCACCAGAACTTATAGCAAGCCACGCAAGAGAAAATACTACACCGGCAGTAAGGCATAACCACAAAATTAAAATGAGCGAATGTGGGTGGAATTGAAAAGGTAGTAATATCAGCACCACTATAATTCCCAATAAGAGCCAATATTTCTTTTTAACTTGCTCCTGTCTGTCGTCTTCAGGGTGAATACTCTTTTTCTCTTTATCTTGCTGCTGTCTGTCGTCTTCAGGATGAATACTCTTTTTCTCTTTATCTTGCTGCTGTCTGTCGTCTTCAGGATGAATCTTTTCACTTTCAGTCAAAGGCTCCATGCGGACAGAGCCTTTTCGGCCAACTTCAAAAACCAAAGACGGAATATCTGCATTTTCTGGTAACTTTTTTAAGGTATTGATTGTATTATAATAAATGTCTGTCTGCCGGCTATCCCGGAAGGCTGGAATGTGCTTCTGATAATCTTTATTAAGTCGCAGGTCAAAATGCGAAGCAACAACCAGGTTCCGAGTCCAGCGCCAACGCTGCGGATGAAACATCTGCGCATCTAGATTCGTTGTGAATACTGGTATATGCGGCATTTCCGTGCGTAGAGCTTGAAGAATGACCAGCTTGTCATAGATATCACTGCCGAAAATGACTACCGCTTTTACGCCTTTGACGCGTTCTTTCAAATCGATACCGTCACGGGTTTCTTTAATTTGCTTGGCCAGGCGATGTAAGTAGTCATATTGCGTCGGACCAACGGGTGGATTATGCAAATCATCCTTAGAAAAGCGATCATTCAATTTCTTGGCTGTTTGATGATCTTCAGCTTTGTGGTGTTTATCAATTACCTGCTGATAGGCATCCAGACCCTTTAGATAGTAAAAATTTTGTTTCTCACATAAGTCATCTTGAGCATTCGGGTCACGACGTTCTATTTGATTAAAAAATGATTTACAAAATTTTTCCAACAGGCTGTGCGTCTTTTCTGAACCCTGTTCAGTAATGATGGCTATTTCAGATGATTTTTTGATACCACGCCAGTCAAGTTCTTTAACCAGATCAGTAATTAGTTTTTCAGTTATCCCATCCTTTATCCCATCCTTTTCGTCAATCGGCTTTTTAATTTTTACTTTCTCATATTTTTTATATTCTTTTTCGATATCTTCTTTAGTTATCGAACTAACCCAATCAAAAACATATAAATTCTTTACCCATGCAGCAGCTTTCTTATTCAGATCCTCCGCAAATATTTGAAAAGATTTGCTAGCAGTAACTGCATTACTATCCACCCAAATCAAGATGATGTCGTCTGGTTTATTTGGGTCTCTATCTGTACCTTCATAGACGAAACGCTCCCAACGCAAACGATATACTTTATTGTCATTATCTTGATTTTTTTTATTGTCTTTACCTTGATTTTTTTTATTGTCTTTACCCAGATTCTGGATTGAGCAAAAATGCAGGCTGTTAGGCTCTGAGGCTTTGTAGCCGGATTCAATCAGCCCCGCAATTACAGCATAACGATGCCTGATGCGAAATTCTTTATTTTCTATGGTATTGGGCCGGACTTTTACTATTGATGCCAGCAACTCTACGGGCTTTTTTTCCTTTGTCTTTGTAATGGATTCAATCGCTTCCTCAATTTTCGAATAACATTGACTCTTTTTATCAACCACAGAATTTACTTTTTTATTTTCAAAATTCTCTTCAGCGCTATGGTTTTGGCCAAAAGGATCCTGCCATAGCCAGCTCTCGTAAGTATTGTCTATAATATGCGTATAGGGTGACTGCATAACTGAAGAATCGAGAGGACGGGAGCTCCTGATAGGGTTATCATGCCAAATCAAGAATCCAAACAAGATGAGCAGTGCCAGCCCAGCAAATGCCAAGTCGGGTTCTTTTTGTGTATGTATCGGGTCAATCATCCAGCTTTTCCTTTACTGAATGGGTTGTGATAGAAACAATCTCGGCTGACTAAAAAAATTATTACATTTTTTTGACTAAACGTTCTATGGGGTTTCCCTCATAACTTACGGTCTGTGGAATGGTAGGAAACTTTCCGTTCAGCTAGTTTGGCTTGCAGATCTACGTCGTCTTTATGGGTTAGCAGTTGGTAAAACCGCGTTGATCTGTACCAGTGAACGTTTTCCCGTTATTGATGGGTGAATAAGTTAAATTTTTTATCCTTTGCACTCATATATACTATATAAAACAAGTTTCTTATCGCACCGTCGAAATCATAATTTCTGAATAAACGGGTACGAGATATGTGCTTTTCAAACAGAGTCGTGGCAGTAGTTGCCAATGCTATCAGATAGTTAAAAATATTCTGCTGTAACAGGCCAACCTGCCACTGAGAAGGAGTGCGCCATGAGTGACAAAAAAAAGTTAACTACCAATGCCGGATGCCCGGTTGCCCACAATCAAAATGTGATGACTGCTGGACCCTGTGGTCCGCAGCTGTTACAGGATGTATGGTTTCTTGAGAAACTTGCACATTTTGACCGTGAAGTTATTCCTGAGCGGCGTATCCATGCGAAGGGCTCGGGCGCCTATGGAACCTTTACGGTAACTCATGACATTACCGATTACACACGGGCTAGAATTTTCTCTGCAATCGGTAAGAAAACGGATTTATTTGCGCGTTTTTCTATTATGTCGGGTGAGCGAGGCGCAGCCGATGCGGAACGGGATATTCGTGGTTTTGCCGTGAAATTCTACACCGAAGAAGGCAACTGGGATTTGGTCGGCAATAACACACCGGTTTTTTTTCTGCGCGATCCATTGAAATTTCCCGATTTGAATCATGCAGTGAAACGCGATCCGCGCAGCCACATGCGCAGCGCAAAAAATTTTTGGGATTTTCTAACATTATTACCGGAAGCACTGCATCAAATCACCATTCTCATGAGTGATCGCGGTATTCCAGCGACATACCGGCATATGCATGGTTTTGGCAGTCATACCTTCAGTTTCATTAATGCCAAAAATGTGCGCTACTGGGTCAAGTTTCATCTGAAATCGCAGCAAGGTATTCGTAATCTTACCGATAAGGAAGCCGAAGCGATTATCGGAAAAGATCGTGATAGCCATCAGCGCGATCTGTATGAAAGCCTGGAAAAAGGCGATTTTCCCAGATGGACGATGTACGTGCAGATCATGCCGGAAGAGGATGCTGCTAAAGTTGCCTATCAGCCGTTCGATCTCACCAAGGTTTGGCCGCATAAAGATTATCCGTTGATCCAGGTCGGGGTTATCGAACTGAACCGTAATCCGGAGAATTTCTTTGCAGAAGTGGAACAGGCGGCTTTCAGTCCCGCCAATATCGTGCCTGGAATTGGTTTTTCTCCCGACAGAATGTTGCAGGGACGATTGTTTTCATACGGTGATGCCCAGCGTTACCGCCTGGGGGTGAATCATCATTTGATTCCGGTCAATGCGCCCCGTTGCCCGATGCATAATTATCATCGCGATGGCGCCATGCGTGTGGATGGTAACTTCGGCAGCACGGTCGGTTACGAGCCCAATAGCCAGGGCGAATGGCAAGAGCAACCTGATTTTGCTGAACCTCCACTGAGTGTGACCCACGCGGCTGATCATTGGAATCATCGGGAAGATACGGATTATTACTCTCAGCCCGGGGCGCTATTTCGTTTGATGACGCCATTGCAACAGCAGGCTCTGTTTGAAAATACCGCGCGTGCAATGAGCGGCGTGCCGCGGGAAATTCAGATTCGTCACATTAGTAACTGTTTCAAGGCGGACCCTGCTTATGGTACCGGTATTGCAAAGGAACTGGGTATTGTATCTAGCGAAGTGCCGAGATAGATAATAAATAGCGAAACTGATTTTCGGTAACTTTCAGCCAGCAATTTGGGCTTCGAAGCAGCAATCTGAATTTTTTATCAGTCATCAGGTGCGTATGCGTGACGTTAGCTTTGCATCTGATTCCTAGGAGCATTTCTATGACAACAGCATTTGATTCAACAGCAGACGAGTTACAGCACCTGCACCGCTGCGTGGAACTGGCGACTGAGGCTTTGGAGGCGGGTGATGAGCCGTTCGGCTCTATGCTTGTCGCCGCGGATGGAGCTATTTTCGCCGAGGATCGCAATCGTGTGGTTTCCGCCGGTGATCGCAGCCGTCATCCGGAGTTCGAGCTGGCGCGCTGGGCTGTGGCAAACATGACTGCTGAGGAACGCGCCGCAGCCACTGTTTTTACCTCCGGTGAGCACTGCCCGATGTGTTCTGCTGCCCACGGTTGGGTTGGGTGGCCGCATCGTGTATGTGAGCTCTTCCGAACAGCTCGCGAACTGGCTTGCCGAGCTTGGCGTTCCTGCATCGCCCGTGCGCGCCTTGGCAATCGGCGAGGTCGTCCCTGTTCTTGTGGTAGAAGGCCCGGTTCCTGGTCTCGCGGAGCAGGTGCACGAGCTGGATCGCCGCTTTTATAGTTCAGTCGGAGCAGCAAACCACAAATCCTAGCCTGATTCGCGTGAATATAATCCTGTAAATCCCCATGGAAGCGTCTAGCCGCGCACCGTGCGCGGGGGATGTTCGGGTATGGTGTTTGTGCTCCTGTCGGCGCAGCTGACTTGAAGGTTATGAATATGGGGTTAGGCGTTAACTCTGTCACTTCTTGTACGAGTCGTTGTTAATTCGGATAATTAAAGGCTATATTATGGTTGATAAATGGACAAATAACGGCTAAAATTTGGAATCTTGCTGGGGTTCCCAGCCTTTAACTTGGAGATTAACTATGGAAATTCGGATCAACGTTGACGACAACTTCATGGAATCCTTAAAGGACCGTTTAAATGAAAAAAGGGCAACCGATGTGACAAAAGATGCTCTGACCTTGCTCAATTGGGCTGTTTCGGAAATAGAGAATGGTCGGGTAATCCTCTCAGCGCAGCGGGACGGTACGGATATGCACCGGCTTGCAATGCCAGCACTTAATAAGGTGACAAAATGAAGCAGGCGTCGATTTGCGTCCGTATGAGTGACTCCAACGACAAAACCACCTGAGATTAACATGACCGACTCGGCCAGTCCGCCAGAAATCGACCTCAAAAAAATCCCTCCGAGCGTTCCGACTGTGTTCGACGTTGACATACTCCCTGCAAGCGTTCCGGCAAATATACCGGTTACGCCAATGTCCGAAATCGCAAAGGCGGGCGTTGATTTGGCCAAGTGGGTCCTTGTGATAGTGTCCGTGTTCGTTGTTGTTGCTGTAGCTGTATTGGCATGGAGCGAATTCAGAAGCCTGTCTCTTATAGATGCCAATTACTCTCAATTACTTAAATCAGGAGGAAATACCGAAACGGTAACTGCAATGAAAGAGTTGATTGTACAACTCGAAACTCAGAGAAAGGCGTTTCGAGAATTCTGGTTGCAATTCACTCAATTGGTTTTACTCAATCTCCTACTTCCCGTACTAACCGCGATCTTAGGCTATGTATTCGGTAGTAGAGAAGGAAATAATCGGGGTAGTGATAAGTAGGCACGATAAGCGTCAGTTCTGTCCTAACCATCTCTTCGAGAGGCGGCAAAGTTACACTTCTCAAGTGAAAGGCGGGATATCTAGATGAAAAAAAGTGCCCTGTCATGCGGATTGCGTTTCCTTTTTATGGTTCAAATATGATTGTGGGATTATGTAACTGAAACAGGAAGCTAACTAATCCGCAATTACCTTACCATGACCTCTCGCCAGATAATCTTCTGACTGCATTTCCATTAAGCGAGAAAGCGTGCGTTCAAACTCAAAGTTGGCATCTCTGGCCACATACAGGGACTGAAGTGGCACTGAAGCTGAGCACAGGAATTTGACGCCATGTTCGTAAAGTGCGTCGATCAACGTGATGAAACGTCTGGCTTGATCGCTGTTTTCCTTGCTAAATTGCGGAATCGCGACCACGATGATGGTGTGATAGGCTCTGGCGATGGCGAGATAATCCGCCGGACCCAGTGGATTGGCGCACAAGCGTTTAAACGAAAACACGGCAACGCCCCGCGCTGCCTTGGGGACAAACAGCATGCGTCCCTGTACATCCAATTCCTCACTGGGAACCTTGGCCCGATCCTCGATGCTGCGATCAGTCAAACGGAAGAAAATTGCTGCTAATTGCGCGGTGGTGTGTTCATCGACTGGAAAATAGTAAGTTTGTGCGCCTTTCAAACGATTGTAGCGATAATCTATTGGGCCATTGAGTGGGATGATTTCGAGTTTTTCCTTGATTTGTGCAATAAAAGGTAGAAAACGCTGACGGTTCAATCCGTGCTTGTAAAGATCATCGGGCGGCCGATTGGAGGTGGCAACCACAATCACGCCTTGAGCGAACAGTTCGTTGAACAGCCGGGTCAATACCATGGCATCGGCAATATCAGTAACCTGTAATTCATCAAAACATAGCAGCGTTGCCTCATTGGCAATTTTGCGCGCAATGGACGGCATAGGATCATCATCGCCCGCGCGACTGCCGCGTTGCGCTCGTTTCTGAACGGAAAGATCATGCCATTCCTTCAGCCGGGCATGGATATCCAGCATGAATTCATGGAAGTGTACGCGCCGCTTGGAGGGAATGGGCGCCACAGCATAAAACAGATCCATCAACATGGATTTGCCGCGCCCCACGCCGCCATGGAGATAGATGCCTTGCGGGGCAGGCTTACCACTGCCCAGCCAGCGAAATAAGCCGGCAGGCCATCTAAAATGGAATCCACTATTGTTGTTTTTGATCACGGGATAATCGATCAATTCGCGGTGTAATCGCTCTAACGCGGCGACTGCCTTGGCCTGATCGATATCCGGCTTGAGTTCACCGCTCAGTAGCAGCGTGTGGTATTCAGCTTCAGGTCCGGTTATTTGGATTGGTTGCATATTGGATAGAAGAGATTATCTGGCAGAAGTTTCAAACTTTGCTTGCCCGGCAAGCCAGACCAGTACCAGCACCGGCAGACCCAATAGAGCAGTGGCAATAAAGAAATTTTCATAACCGTAGGCATCGACAAATTGCCCGCTGAAACCGGCGATGAATTTAGGTAGCAGCAACATCACCGAGCTGAATAGGGCGTACTGAGTGGCTGAATAGGCGGAATTGGTCAAGCCGGACAAGTAGGCAATAAATGCGCTCGATGCGATGCCGGCAGAAAGATTATCTGCCGAAATGGTAAAAATCAGTCCGCTGACATCATGGCCGCGGCCCGCGAGCCAGACAAATAACAAATTCGTCATGGCCGATAATATCGCTCCCAAAAGCAGGGTGCGCATGATACCGAGCTTAACGGTCAGTATGCCGCCGATTGCCGCACCGGCAATCGTCATGATGACACCGTACACTTTTGAAATGGTGGCGACTTCGTCTTTGCTGTAGCCCATGTCCACATAAAACGGGTTGCTCATTACACCCATCACGACATCGGAAATGCGGTAAACCGCGATCAGAGACAAAATCAATAATGCTTGCCGCCCATGGCGCACAATAAAATCGCGGAAAGGCGCAATCAAAGCACCATACAGCCATACCAGCAAGCTGCTAATGCACGGCGGTAGATGCCAATGTGCGATGGCCTGCTGGGCGATTTTTTCATTTTCGGAGATCAGCCGACTGTACGGAACATCCGGTTCTTGAATGATCAGCGTGGTGATAATGCCGACGATCATACTGACGGCCATCACCAGATAGGCGAAGCGCCACGGAGCATGGTCATAGGTAATTGCGGAAGGATCAACGGCTGCTGCGATCCATAGCACACCGGCTGAAGCCAGAATCATGGCAACGCGATAACCCGCCTGATAAGTGGCGGCCATCGCGCCTTGCAATTCGACGGCAACCGCTTCGATGCGGTAGGCATCAAGTGCGATATCCTGCGTGGCGGAAGCGAAAGCCACCGCGAGTGCGAAAAATACCAAATGCGTCAGATTCACCACCGGATCGGTAACAGCCATGCCTGCCAATGCGACGGCGATGATGATTTGTGACAGTAACAGCCAGGCGCGGCGGCGTCCCAGCCATTGCGTCAACAGCGGTAGCGACAGGCGATCGACCAGTGGCGACCACAGCCATTTAAAACTGTACGCCAAGCCAATCCAGCTGAGATGACCAATCGTCGTGCGGTCGATGCCTGCTTCGCGCAGCCAGAATGACAGCGTGCCCAGTATCAGCAACAACGGCAGGCCGGCGGAAAATCCCAGTGACAGCATGCCCAGTACCCGGGGATGGGTATAAACACGCAGCGCATGCGACCAGCTTCCTGTGGATCTCATAGCGTGAGATCGTAGTCGATCATTAAAGGTGCGTGATCTGAGAAGCGCTCGGCTTTATAAATCGAGGCATGACGTGCTTTTTGTGCGATAAGCGGGGTGGCGATCTGATAATCGATCCGCCAGCCTACGTTTTTAGCCCAGGCTTGACCGCGGTTCGACCACCAGGTGTATTGATCAGGCTCGCAATTAAGCAGCCGGAATACGTCGACAAAACCGATGTCGTCAAAAACATCGGATAACCAGCTGCGTTCTTCAGGCAGGAAGCCGGAATTTTTCTGGTTTGAGCGCCAGTTTTTCAGGTCAATTTCCTTATGCGCAATATTCCAGTCACCGCACAAAATCATTTGCCGACCGCTGGCCATCAGGACCCTCAGTATCGGAGCGAATTTTTCCATAAAAAAGAATTTGGAAGCTTGTCGATGTTCCCCACTGGACCCCGATGGCAAGTAGATTGAAATGATGCTTAAATTGCCGAAATCGACTTGGAGGAAGCGGCCTTCCTTGTCGATTTCTGGGATACCGATCCCTTCGATGACTTTGTCGGGCTGGCTGCGGCAATAGATCCCGACACCGCTATAACCTTTCTGGGTTGCACAATGGAAATAGCCGTGATAAGGACCGGGTGACCGCATTTCGCTGGAAAAATCGGCTAACTGGGCTTTTAATTCCTGTACACACACAATTTCCGCCGATTGTGCCGCCAGCCACGTAAAAAAGCCTTTTTTTGCTGCCGCACGAATGCCGTTCAGGTTAAGCGTTATAATCTGCATCTTTTTACTTCTGGTTGGGTTGAGTTTATGTCCGATTTTCGGCAGGCATTTATCCAGTTCGCGATTGAACGCAATGTGCTGTGCTTTGGTGAATTTAAGACCAAGGCGGGCCGCATGTCGCCGTATTTTTTCAATGCGGGCTTATTTAACGATGGCGATTCGCTGCGCCAACTGGGGCAATTTTACGCCAAAGCGATTGCCGCTGCAGCGCTTCCGTTTGATATGTTGTTTGGTCCCGCCTACAAAGGTATTCCGTTGGTCAGCGCGATTGCTATCGCCTTGGCCGAAATGGGGCATAACTATCCTTTCTGCTTTAATCGCAAGGAAGCGAAAGACCATGGCGAAGGCGGAATGCTGGTCGGTGCACCATTGAAAGGACAAGTGCTGATTGTCGATGACGTAATTTCGGCGGGCACCTCGGTACGTGAATCGGTCGATCTGATCAAAGCCTTGGGTGCATCGCCCTGCGGTGTCGTGATTGCACTTGACCGCATGGAGCGCGGCGTCGAGCAGTTATCCGCAGTGCAGGAAGTAAAAAAAATGCATGCGATTTCTGTCACTGCGATTATTGACTTGAACGATTTGGTTGAATATTTACAAGACAACAGCAAGCTGTCTCATCATTTGCATGCGGTACAACGTTATCGTGAGCAATATGGCGTTAGTTGACGGATAGCTGATCGCCAGATTTAAGGAAACACTGATTAATTGACTGCACGGGCGAATCGCTTCGTTGCGCGGTACTCGCTTCTCGCCTATCTGATTGATATGTCTCGGTTGCTGCGTTCCGTGCGCCTCGCGCTTCATCACGTTCGCCGAATTAATCAGCGTTTCCTTAAATTTATCCGCCCCAAAAGCGGACACGGCCGGTATCCACGTGAACAAAATCGGAGGATGGGTAATAGCCGACGCCACCCATTTGCAGCGATAAGGCAGCTTTGCGCAGATCGGATAGTTTGCGTCCCGGCAACCGGATGTCGATCGCTTTGCCAAAAGTGTGCAAGCTGGTTTTGGCTACACCATTATTGTGGGCAGCGAGCATTTCGTTGGTGGCCGGCGAGCGATAGGCAGAAATGACATGAAATTCCTGCTTTGAACCCAGTTTACGCTGCAATAAATGCAGCAAATCAAACAGGTCAGTATCGATTTCATACTGATCCCCCGTGCGATGATCGCGCAGTACGTTATAAATATCTTGTAGTGCGCCGGGTACATAACGCCCATTCGCCCAATATACGGATCGAACGCGTTCTCCAGTATGTAAATTAAGAAAACTCAGTTTCTTTTCAAACGGTCGTTTTTTTATCGCTGCATGAGCGGATGCGGCCATTGGCAATGCAAGCAAAGCGCAAGCGCTTAGTCCGGTCTTCAAAAAGCGGCGGCGGCTAGGCACCGGTTCAGTTTCTGATAGATAACTTTGATTCAGGAACTTTCGTATCAGTATCATATTTTTCTCCAGAAAATTCTGCGAAGGATTGTGTGGAAATGATTGTGTGGAAATAACGCCTTACCAGCCGGCATGCTGCAACGCGCGCAGATCCCGGCCATAGATGTCGGGTGAGAAATGTACTTTTTTCTGCTCATCCACCCAGGCCGTAATATACACCAAGTAAACCGGCAGTGGTTTGCGTAAATGCATGGTCATCGTCTCACCCCTCTCCATTTCATCCAGGAATTCAGTCGATAAATTCTTCTCGCCGAGTGAGAAAGCGGCGAGTTCCAGCGGTTTTTCCAGCCGGATACAGCCAGAACTGAATGTGCGAATATCCTTGTGGAATAAGGACTTGGATGGCGTATCATGCAAATAGATGTTGAAAGGATTAGAAAGCATGAATTTAATCCTGCCTAATGCATTATTCGTACCCGGATCTTGGCGTAATACGTAGGGAAATCCTTTTTTGATGGCATGCCAATCGATCGTGCCTGGATCAATCGCTGCAGCATCACGGGTGTGGTTGGGAAAAACCCTGATATTGGCTGTGGTAAAAAAAGCCGGATCTTTCTGCTGTTTTGGTAACAAATCCTGGTGCGCAATCATGGTGGGAATAGTCCAGTATGGATTCAGGACCATATGCGACAGTGTACCCTTGAAACTGGGTGTTGAACGATAGTCGCGCCCAACGATGATCCGCATGCTGAGGACATGTTCGCCTTGTTCTGCAGCAGTGAGCCGGAAGCCGGCTGTATTCACCAGCGCATAGCGTTTGCCCAGATTGCGTGGCAGCCAGCGCAGACGTTCCATGTTGATGCGCAATTGGCGTATTTTCCAGGCGAGCGGAATATTCAATGCCCGTATGGTATTTCTCCCGATAATGCCGTCAGCATTCAGGCCGTGCTGGATTTGAAATGCCTTGATTGCGTTAACCAGCTCATCGTCGTAATACAGAAGACTTTTGTTTTGATCGATATCATATTCAGCCATGCCATCAACGGCATAAGCTTGTGCAATGCGCTGGCGGATCAATGGAATGGAGTCATGTATTGCACCCGGATGAATGGCGGATGTGTTGGGGATATGAATCCAGTTTGGATAACTGCTGATATGTTGCTGATAACGCATCAACGTCTGTTTGAGTTGCTGATAGCCAGGCTCTTTGGGTGATAAGTTATCCAATGATTGCTGCAGGCGATGAGATTTGATCGCTTGCTGCAAGAAAGCCACCGCATCAAAGATCGGTTGCGCAATGTGCCAATCCGGATCAGCTTCAGTAGCTGAAAATCGGCCACGGAAGAGATGCTGCGCCAGCATCAGCACGGCGTGGGTGGTGCGCAACTCCAGCTCAATGGCTGCAGGCAAAGATTGATCGGCTTGCTGCTGCAATTGCCGTAATGGTTGCAATGGATAATCGCGGCTGTCCAATCCTTCATCTTCTGCGCTGGCGAGGAAATTGAACGCGATCTCAAGCGAAGATGATTCAGGGTTTGCGGTTATCCAGGCGGGCTGATAATTCCGGGCAGTATAAAATCGCTGCAAATGGGCGATTTCAGCCTTGGTAAAAGTCGCTGAAGCGGGTTTTGACAAGTGATGCTGTAATACTTTTGCGTCAATCAGCCGGGCATCAGCAGCGTATGCGTTTACCAGCAACACGGCACAACAAAAAAACCGGAGAGTCAGTGAGAAGGATTTAAGGGAATGAGATAGCACGCAATGAATCTCCTGCTGCTGCAAATTCTTTATCGAGAATACAGTGAGTCTTATCATTAATGTTAAAAGCATAAAGGGTTAGAGGCATGGGGTCATTTCAGGTTCAGTCAGCAGACTTGGTTTGTACGCAAAATGACTCATATCCAGCCTTCCTGTAGCATGACATTACCTACCAGATAAGCGGTAGCCTCGGCGCTCTGGGCAATTTCAACAGCCAGCCATTCACGGTCAATTTGATGACTGTCCAGGCGGGATAATTGTTGACTGAGTTCTTCGCCCGTTGCTGAACGTCCCAATGTCCGGGTATACATCGTTTGCACATAATCAGTATTGGATAGTGCATTCAAACCAGCGCGTTGCTGAAACCAATCCAGAATAGCATCATGGCTTACCTGAGCACTCAATGCTTCCCGTCCTGATTGCCATTCTTCCACAGTAGCATCGCGGTTAAAAAAGCTATGTACCAGGCGCGCTAAAATAGCTTCTATCTGATCATGCGCAATCGCCACCGTTTCGCTACGATCAAAAGCGATCATTTCGGCATTTTTGAGACTCAGCATGGCGCCATCATTGAAGCGGGTTAATTCCAGGTGATCATTGACAAACTCCAGGTGAACATCATCTCGCCTGCCTGCCATATACAGTACGTCATGACCGGCGCCGCCATCGGCATTCAAGGCCAATCCCAACGGCAAATAGCCCTGATCGTCACCATCATCGGTATTCACGGTGCGGGTAGCATCCAGCTGGATAATGGCTGGATTGGTTTCCAGACCGGCCAGTAATTCATCCTGGCTGACGTCTTGCAGATTGACAGCTTCGGGAAGGTTGTAAAAAGCAGTTAAAATATCGTCTGTCGTAGCACTTATCCAATTTTGTACCGCATCGCCTTCAGTACCTGTTAAATCACGCCCCAGCCAGGTTTTAACTAAATGATGCGCGACCGCTTCAGTAGCAGAATGGGCTATGGCCAGGCTGGGGCCAGCAGTAAATCGGATTAGCTCAACATCGGTGAAGGTATCCATATCACCATTCGTGTGTGTCAGCGTAATCACATCGCCATGCACCGTAATCTGATAATCTGATAATTGCCCGTCCTGGGATGCGCTATCGAAACCCAGGCCGCCATTGAGCTGATCATTATCAGTGCCACCACTTAATCGATCATTACCGGTACCACCGAAAACAATATCATCGCCTGCATCACCGGAGGTTTGATCGTTGCCACTCAGGCTGCCGACCGTATCCTTACCGCCACCACCCAGCAAAATATCGTCGTCAGCACCGAGCACAATAAACTGATTCTGATCATCGCCGACAACGAAATTTTCGCCATTACCGCCGACAACCCGCGTAGCTCCGATAATCGATGCAAAAGCAACATCGTCTAATTGAATAATGGTGCCGGATGGGAGGTTTCTGACATCAACTATCAAGACTTGCTTGCCATTGTTATCGCTATTTGATCCAGAAATAATGATGGGGATATTCGGTACCTGGCTATTATTGACTGATGGCGTAATGGCTTGAACCGTAATGCGCTCGTCACTGCCCAGTGTCGATAGAAAACCCCTGGTCTGGCTAATCATTTCCTGATTTAGATGGCTATCCGAATGGGTCTTTTGTTCAATCTGCCGGATGAGATCCTCGGTAGCATCTTGCAAATTCAGCGATTGAGGTTTTCCTGCCACATTCAAGCCTACACCAGCAGGCAAGCTGACGGTCAGTGTGACGTCACCGTTTGAATGAGTGATGACTGGAATATCAGCATACGCTCTGAATAAACTGTTTGAATCATCTTGCCGGTTAATACCGACAGGCGGAACTGTAGTTACCACTGTACCGTTCGATTGCGTTGTTGCACTGATGGTTACGCCGTCGACGGTCGTAGTGATAGGGGAAGTATTGCCTCCGCCACCTGAGCCGCTTGATGAAGTACTTGGAACGGTCGCAGTAATCCCGTTATCGACCAGATCGGCTCCGGTAACTGTAGCATCCGCGCCTGCTGCCCAGTCTTCGGCTGCAGCCAAGTTATAAGTTGTTGCATCGCTGGAGGCTGTGCCACTTTTGTTGATGATCTGATTGATCGCTGTCTTGTCAGTTGCACTTAAGGTGATGGTAAATGCCGTGCCGGAGGTAATCTCGACATCCGCGGAATCGGTCAGGGTATAGGTGGCGCCACCTTCACCGGTGAAGGTGAATTTGGAGGCATCGATGTCGTTGGCGGCGCTTTTCAGAAAATCAGTACCGGTAACCACCAGTACGCCAGTGCTGGCGTCATAGGTTGCCGAGGTGATGGCAGGTGCGGCGACATTGGAAACGGTAATGCCATTACCAATAGCATCAATCACATTGACAGCCGCATCCGCGCCTGTGGCCCAGTCTTCGGCTGCAGCCAGGTTGTAGGTTGTTGCATCGGTGGAGGTTGTGCCATCTTTGTTGACAATCTGATTGACAGCAGCTGTGTCGGTATTGCCTAAAGTAATCGTGAATGCCGTGCCGGAAGTGATTTCGACACTGGCGGTATCGGTCAGGGTGTAGGTAGCGCCGCCTTCACCGGTGAAAGTAAACTTGGAGGCATCGATATCATTGGCTGCGCCATCGCTTTTCAGAAAACTGGTGCCGCTGATTACCAGCGTACCAGTGCTGGCATCATACGTTGCCGAGGTAATGGCAGGTAGAGCGACATTTGAAACGGTGATGCCGTTGCCGCTGGCATCTGTGGTATCGCCGGTAGTTACATTCGTATTCCAGCCATCGGCGGCGGCCAGATCGTAAGCCGTGTCACCAGTAGAGCTGGTGCCATCTTTATTGATGATCTGGTTAACGGCCGCCTTGTCGGTACTGCTCAAAGTGATGGTAAATGCCGTGCTGGAGGTAATTTCAACATCGGCGGTATCAGTCAGCGTATAGGTAGTGCCGCTTTCACCGGTGAACGTAAAGCGGGATATATCGATGTCAGCACCGCCGCCATTGGCTTGCAGATTGGTAGCGGTGACGGTCAAGGAGCCCGTTGAGGCATCATAGGTGGCTGAAGTAATTCTCGGATTGACTGAAACCGTCATGGCATTGGTGGCGTCGCTGATGTCGCTGTCTATATCCGCGCCTGCCAGCCAGTTGTCGGCTGCAGCCAGGTTATAGGTGGAACTGTCCGATGACGTGGTGCCAGTCTGATCCAATAGTGCATCTACATTCGTTTTGTCTATCCCAGATAATGTAACGCTAAAGGAAGTCGCCGAAGTGATTTCGACATCCGAGGCGCTGGTGATCATATAAGTGGCATTTGCAGTACCGCCGGTCAAAGTCAATGTGGAAATATCAATGTCGTTATCCGCGCCAGCCTTGTTAAAGAGATTAGTGCCCGTAACAACCAATAGGCCAGTTTCAGCATCGTAAGTTGCCGAGGTAATGGTGGGTGTCTGAACATTACTCACCGTTATTCCGTTACCGGTGAGATCAGCAACAGTAGTGGAAGAAGCGGTACCGGTCATCCAGTCTTCAGCAGCCGCAATATTATAAGTAGTTGCGCCGGAAGAAGCGGTGCCATTCTTGTTCAACAAGCCATGTACCACCAACTGGTCAGCAGCATTAAGCGTCACACTGAAGGAAGTCGCCGAAGTAATTTCCGCATTCGCTGAAGTCAAGGTATAACTGCCGCCTTCTCCTGTTAACGTGAGCAGGGAAACTGCAACATCGTTGGTTGCACCACTGCTGGAAACCAGATTTGTGCCGGTTACCGTCAGGATGTTGGTGCTGGCGTCAAAAGTGGCGGAAGTAATCTCGGGAGCGGCATAATTGCTGACCGTGATCGCATTGCCGGTGAGGTCGATCACGGCGACCGCGGCATCCGCGCCCACCGCCCAGTCTTCGGCTGCGGCCAGATTGTATGTGGTGCCACCGACTGCTGTCGTGCCGTCCTGATTCAACAATGCTTCTACGTTGATCAGATCGTCGCCAGTCAGCGTGACCGAGAACGATGTTCCCGATGTGATTTCGACATCCGTTGTGCTGGTCAGCGTGTAGGTTGCGCCGCCTTCGCCGGTGAAGATTAGCTTGGAAACATCAATGTCGTTGCCAGTACCGCTATTTTGTAGAAAGCCGGTACCGGTCACCGTTAATACATTGCTGTTGTAATCATAAGCAGCTGAGGTGATGGTGGGTACGGCTACGTTGGATATGGTTATACCATTACCTGTGGTATCGGCTACGGTAACGGCCGCATCGGCACCCGCTGCCCAATCTTCAGCGGCGGCCAGGTTGTAAGTTGTCCCAACCGTAGAACTGGTGCCATTTTTGTTGATGATCTGGTTGATGGCCGCCTTGTCGGTGCTGCTCAGCGTAATGGTAAATGACGTGCCGGAGGTAATCTCGACATCCGCAGTATCGGTCAGTGTGTAAGTAGCACCGCCTTCGCCGGTAAAGGTGAATTTGGATACATCGATGTCATTGGCAGCGCCGCTTAAACTCAGAAAACCAGAATCGGTTACTACCAGCGCGCCGGTGCTGGCGTCATAGGTTGCCGATGTGATAGCAGGTGCAGCGACATTGGATACAGTAATGCCATTTCCTGTGGTATCGGCCACATCAACAGCCGCATCCGCACCTGCCGCCCAATCTTCCGCAGCGGTCAGGTTATAGGTAGTACCGCCTGTTGATGAAGTGCCATTTTTGTTGACGATCTGATTGACGGCGGCCTTGTCGGTGCTGCTCAAGGTCAGGGTAAATGACGTGCCGGAAGTAATCTCGACATCGGCGGTATCGGTCAAGCTATAGGTGGCGCCACCTTCGCCGGTGAAGGTGAACTTGGACGCATCGATATCATTGGCAGCACCATCGTTTTTCAGAAAACCAGAACCGGTGACTACCAGTGCACCAGTACTGGCATCATACGTTGCCGATGTGATGACAGGTGCAGCCACGTTGGAAACGGTAATGCCGTTTCCGGTCGTATCGGCTACATTGACAGCCGCATCAGCACCTGCCGCCCAATCTTCTGCGGCGGCTAGGTTATAAGTTGTCCCACCCGTGGAACTGGTACCGTTTTTGTTGACGATCTGGTTGACGGCCGCCTTATCGGTGCTGCTCAGCGTAATGGTAAAGGCCGTGCCGGAGGTGATTTCGACATTGGCGGAATCAGTGAGCGTGTAAGTTGTGCCACCTTCACCAGTAAACGTGAATTTGTTGGCGACAATGTCATTAGTTGCACCGCTTAAACTCATAAAACCGGTACCGGTGACTACCAGTGCACCGGTGCTGGCATCATACGTTGCCGATGTAATGGCAGGTGCAGCCACGTTGGAAACGGTAATGCCATTTCCTGTGGTATCGGCCACATTGGCAGCCGCATCAGCACCTGCCGCCCAGTCTTCTGCGGCAGCTAAATTGTAAGTTATCCCATCCGTGGAACTGGTGCCATTTTTGTTGATGATCTGATTGACGGCCGCCTTATCGGTGCTGCTCAGCGTAATGGTAAAGGCCGTGCCGGAGGTGATTTCGACATTGGCGGAATCAGTGAGCGTGTAAGTTGTGCCACCTTCACCAGTAAACGTGAATTTGTTGGCGACAATGTCATTAGTTGCACCGCTTAAACTCATAAAACCGGTACCGGTGACTACCAGTGCACCGGTGCTGGCATCATACGTTGCCGATGTAATGGCAGGTGCAGCCACGTTGGAAACGGTAATGCCATTTCCTGTGGTATCGGCCACATTGGCAGCCGCATCAGCACCTGCCGCCCAGTCTTCTGCGGCAGCCAGGCTGTAGGTGGTGCCTCCGGTAGAACTGGTACCGTTTTTGTTGACGATCTGATTGACGGCTGTCTTATCATTGCTGCTCAAGGTCAGGGTAAATGACGTGCCGGAGGTAATCTCGACATCCGCAGAATCGGTCAGCGTATACGCCGCACCACCCTCACCAGTAAACGTGAACTTGGAGGCATCAATATCATTGGCGCCGCTTAAACTCAGAAAATCAGTACCGGTGACTACCAGTGCACCGGTGCTGGCGTCATACGTGGCTGATGTGATGGCTGGCACTGCAACATTGGAAGCCGTGATGCCATTGCCGGTAAGATCAGCCACACTGACAACCGCATCGGTGCCTGCTGCCCAATCTTCTGCGGCAGCCAGGTTATAGGTGGTGCCTCCGGTAGAACTGGTGCCATTTTTGTTGACGATCTGATTGACGGCTGTCTTATCATTGCTGCTCAAGGTCAGGGTAAATGACGTGCCGGAGGTAATCTCGACATCCGCAGAATCGGTCAGCGTATACGCCGCACCACCCTCACCAGTAAACGTGAACTTGGAGGCATCAATATCATTGGCGCCGCTTAAACTCAGAAAATCAGTACCGGTGACTACCAGTGCACCGGTGCTGGCGTCATACGTGGCTGATGTGATGGCTGGCACTGCAACATTGGAAGCCGTGATGCCATTGCCGGTAAGATCAGCCACACTGACAACCGCATCGGTGCCTGCTGCCCAATCTTCAGCGGCAGCCAGGTTATAGGTGGTGCCTCCGGTAGAACTGGTACCATTTTTGTTGACGATCTGATTGATCGCTGCCTTGTCAGTGCTGCTCAAGGTCAGGGTGAATGATGTGCCGGAGGTGATCTCGACATTGGCGGAATCAGTGAGCATGTAGGTGGCGCCGCCTTCGCCGGTGAACGTGAATTTGGACGCATCAATATCATTGGCAGTGCCGCTGGCTATGAGGAATCCAGAACCGGTGACCACCAGCGCACCCGTGCTGGCGTCATAGGTTGCCGATGTAATAGTGGGGGTTGCGACGTTGGAGACGGTAATGCCGTTTCCGGTCGTATCAGCCACACTGACGGCCGCATCGGCGCCTGCTGCCCAGTCTTCAGCGGCGGCCAGGTTGTAGGTGGTGCCTCCGGTAGAACTGGTACCATTTTTGTTGACGATCTGGTTGATGGCCACCTTGTCGGTGGTACTTAACGTAATGGTAAAGGCGGCGCCGGAGGTGATCTCGACACTGGCAGTATCGGTCAGCGTGTAAGTGGCACCGCCTTCGCCGGTAAAAGTGAACTTGGAGGCATCAATATCATTGGCAGCACCGCTGGCTATGAGGAATCCAGAACCGGTGACCACCAGCGCACCCGTGCTGGCGTCATAGGTTGCCGATGTAATAGTGGGGGTTGCGACGTTGGAGACGGTAATGCCGTTTCCGGTCGTATCAGCCACACTGACGGCCGCATCGGCGCCTGCTGCCCAGTCTTCAGCGGCGGCCAGGTTGTATGTGGTGCCTCCGGTAGAACTGGTACCATTTTTGTTGACGATCTGGTTGATGGCTGCTTTGTCAGTTGCACTCAGCGTAATGGTAAGTGCCGTGCCGGAAGTAATCTCGACATCGGTGGTATCGGTCAAGCTATAGGTCGCACCGCCCTCGCCGGTGAAGGTGAATTTGGACGCATCGATGTCATTGGCAGCACCGCTGGCTGTGAGGAAATCTGATCCTGCTACCACCAGCGCGCCAGTGCTGGCGTCATACGTTGCTGAGGTGATGGCAGGAGCAGCCACATTGGAAACGGTAATACCGTTGCCGGTCGTATCGGCCACATTGACAGCAGCATCAGCACCTGCTGCCCAGTCTTCAGCGGCTGCCAGGTTATAAGTGGTGCCGCCTGTTGATGAAGTGCCATTCTTGTTGACGATCTGGTTGATGGCAGCCTTGTCCGTGCTGCTCAAGGTGATGGTGAATGCTGTGCCGGAGGTGATCTCGACATTGGCGGAATCCGTGAGCGTGTAGGTCGCACCGCCCTCACCAGTAAACGTGAATTTGTTGGCGACGATATCATTGGTTGCACCGCTCCGACTCAGGAAGCCGGTGCCGGTGACCACTAATGCACCGGTGCTGGCATCATAAGCAGCCGAGGTGATGGCTGGCACTGCAACATTGCTGGCAGTAATGTTGTTAAAAGTATCAGCAATGTTAGTGTTGCCAATAACGGTGTTCCAGTCATCGGCAGCACTCAAGATATAAGTGGAGATGTCCGTGGAGCTTCCACCGTTCTTGTTGACGATCTGGTTGACGGCGGCTTTGTCAGTTGCGCTCAGCGTAATGATGAATGCTGTGCCGGAGGTAATCTCGACATTGGCCGTATCGGTCAAGGTGTGAGTGGCACCGCCTTCGCCAGTAAAGGTGAATTTATTGGCGGTGATGTCGTTGGTGGCGCCGCTGGCTTTGACGAAATTGGCTCCGGTGACCACCAGGCTCCCTGTGCTGGCGTCGTACGTGGCGGATGTGATGGTGGGTGTCTGCACGTTACTGACGGTAATTGCGTTGCCAGTCGTGTCCGCATTGCCGCTTTGAGCAGGATTCCAGTCAGCGGCGGCGGCAATGTTAAACGTTGTAGCGTCGACGGAGGAGGTACCGTTTTTATTCAGCAATCCTTCTACATTGAGTTGATCCGTTGCATTCAGAGCAACGGTAAATGAAGTTGCTGAGGTGATTTCAACGTTTGATGAAGTGAGCGTATAGGTTGCACCGCCTTGTCCAGTCAGCGTCAGTTTGGAAACATCGATGTCGTTGAACGCGCCGGATGTGGCGGTCATGTTGGTGCCGGTGACGACCAGCGAGTTGGTGCTGGCGTCGTACGTGGCGGATGTGATGGTAGGAACCGCGGCTGCGGAAGTGTCAATGTCATCGATAGTAAGCTCTACATCACTGTCAAAAGCAAAGCGTATTTCATCGATATTGTTGAATGCAGAGTTAAATATTAATGATCCGCTTATACTAGGTGCTACGTTGCCTTGCTGTGTATAGCTGATGTTTCCGGCAGCATCGCTGGTGGTTAAATCTACAGACTCCGAAGCGACAACCAAAACGCCATCCCGGTAACCTGAAATTGCCAGAGAAGTTGAATTACCATTCGGGCCATTGTCAATATTGAATGAATTGAGCTGAAAATCGGAGCCATCTGAGGATTTGAAAAAGAAATCGGTTACCGAAAGGCCACCATAATTAAGAAGAATGGATCGTCCGCCAGATTGATTTAAAAGAAGTGAAAATTCTGAATTGCTGGCATTGACGATATCAATCGAGCTGCTGGCACCGAATGTCCATCCGCTATAAGTAGCCGACGTAACATTCTGGTTATCGACTAACGATCCGCTATCGAAGTTTGTAATCGTCATTGAATCGCTCCTTTTCCTTTAATCACATTACAGCCATGTCTCGATTTTTCTAGTTGTACTGTTTGAGTAGTCATATTCTGATACCTTTGTAGTCTGGTTTCCCTCAAGGAAATTTATTTAATCTTCCTGCAAGTGCTGTGCAACTTTCTGATCCAGCTCGGCCAGCCATGTTTCTGGCATCACGACCAGTATTTGTTGCAGCATTTCTTTTGCTGTCCTGATTTCTTCAGGATTCCTGGATCGTTGTATGGCTGCAGAGAGCCATAGATAGGCCTTGGCGAGGTGTTCCGCTGATAGCTGATTGGTTTGCGGATCCGGTTCTGCATGATAAAAATGTTTTCCCGCCTGGAAATAAGCCGGCACAAATTTTCGTCCGGCGGCCTGTTCAAACATTTGCCGGGTTTTTTCCGGTGTGTGGCCTTCCACTAAGCCTTTATGCAAAATAATGCCTAGATAGTAAAACGCTTCAGGTGCCTGTTTTTGTGCTGCGATTTCAAACCAGCGATAGGCTTGCCGCATATCCTGAACGGATGGATCACCTTGTAGATAGAATTTTCCTAACCATATTTGCGCAGGGATGGAACCTTGCTGTGCAGCGGGGTGACAAAGCGCAAGCGCTTTACCAGGATCCTTGGAAACACCGTTTCCGGTCATATAGAGATTACCGAGGTGGCAGTAGGAATGAAGGTGTCCAGCCTGCGCCGCTTTCTGATACCAGATGGCAGCTTGTGCAAGATCTGGAGCGCGATGCGCGCCTTCCTCAAGGCAGGCGCCGGTCAGATGCTGGGCTGCCGGAATGCCACCTTGTGCCGCCTTTTCAAACCACTCGCAGGCGGTTGCCTGATCAACTGCACGTCCCCAGCCATTCTGATAAAAAAGACCCAGCGAGAATTGCGCCAATGCATTGTGATCATTTCCGGCTGCAGCATGATATCCGGTAAAGGCTTTATCATAATCGCCTGATGCCAGCGCTGCCTGGGCATCTTTCATGATCTGACTGCTATCCGCTTGTGCATATGCGCTGCCTTCGGGCAGCAGCATGATCGGGTATAGAAATAACAGCAAAGCTTTTTTCATTTTTTTGTGACTGGAAGTCACCGGCTAATTGCTGTCAATGGTGGATTGATCCGTTACTCAATTAAGCCGATGATTTTCCTGTTTAATCTAAGGAAACGCTGATTAATTGACTGCACGGGCGAATCGCTTCGTTGCGCGGTACTCGCTTCCTCGTCTATCTGATTGATATGTCTCGGTTGCTGCGTTCCGTGCGCCTCGCGCTTCACCACGTTCGCCGAATTAATCAGCGTTTCCCTAAAAGATTTGTTGTTTAAGGCCGTGAAGGGAAGATGCCTTGCCATGCAATAATGCAGTTAACCGTGGTGTATGGCTGCATGATTGAAAACGGTTGAGACCCTCCGGCATTATCGACGGTGACCGCGGTGCTTGTCGTGGTGGTGACATTCACGCCATTCAGGGTGGTTTCAATCGAGGCTGCATTCATGTTGACATTGGGCGCCGAGGCAGAATAGGCGGAATTCAATCCTTTCGCATTCGCTAATGAATTCCCTTCAGCGGTTTTTTTATCAGCATCGCTATTCACTGCTTTGAGTATTGAAGTTGCCGTGGCACCGGGCGCTACTGCCGAAGTAGAGGTCGAAACGGCGGTGGCCGGATGGGTGTGTGTGGGCATATTATTCACTGTCAGTGCCATATTCTCCGTGCCACCGGTTTGCCCCAGTGTGAACATTGAACCACCCAGATGTTGGCCTTGATGAACAGCTACTTTTCCGCGCATGTCTGGCAAGGCAAAGTTTGTCGTGCCATTGCCGCCATAAGTCGTACCAATCAGCGCAAAAAGCGCCTGATATTGACTGATGGGGAGTAGCTGCCCGTCACATGGATACCATCCGTTGGGTGCAAAATTAAATGCCACATAGTTGATTTCACCCACAAAGGGTTCCATGCCGGCTGTGGCATGATCCGGTGTGGCAATCATAAGCGCCATGGCTGCCGTGAGGGTTAAAAAATCCTGGGTCTGCTTTGTGTGTTTCATGAATTTTTCCTTTTAATCAAGATGGGAGTTGCCGCTGCTGAGTTTTCTTCTTTCTCAATGCAAGAGGATGAATATCGTAGCAGCATACCCATCCGGTCAAAATGTTTGAGTAAGACGTTTTATGCCTTTAATTTCACGGAAAAGGTCGGATAACTCCCCTCTGATCCTGAATTAAAATAAGTAATTACTTAGATTTCAGCTACAAGATTGTCAAGAGGATTTTTCGAGCGTAGGATTGACTCCGTTATTTTAAAAAATAACGGAGTAGATACTTCTTTCAAGTAGATTTTTTGATAAATTTTTTGAAGGAGTCTTAAAATGGCAATAACAACAATCAATTTATCCAGTCTTGATGGTAGCAATGGTTTCCGCGTGGATGGGGCAGCGGCGTATGATTTATCGGGTCGTTCTGTCAGCAATGCCGGAGATGTCAATGGCGACGGCTTCGATGATGTGATTATCGGTGCGTACGGTGCTGACCCGAACGGTGATTTGTCCGGCTCCAGTTACGTGGTGTTTGGCAAGGCTTCCGGTTTTGACGCAACGTTGGATTTATCCAGTCTCGATGGCAGTAACGGTTTTCGTATGGATGGGGTGGCAACGTATGATAGATCGGGCAGATCGGTCAGCAATGCGGGAGATATCAACGATGATGGTTTTGCTGATTTAATCGTCGGTGCTCGTACAGCTGACAACTACTCCGGCTCCAGTTACGTGGTGTTTGGCAAGGCTTCCGGTTTTGACGCAACGTTGGATTTATCCAGTCTCGACAGCAGCAACGGTTTCTCTTTGGAGGGAGCGGCCGCAGGTGATTATTCGGGCACTTCGGTGAGCAACGCAGGAGATGTCAATGGCGATGGGTTTGCTGATTTGCTTGTCAGTGCAACTGGAGCTGAACCGAACGGAATCTACGATGCTGGCTCCAGTTACGTGGTGTTTGGCAAGGCGTCCGGTTTTGATGCAACGTTGGATTTATCCAGTCTCGATGGCAGTAACGGTTTTCGTATGGATGGAGTTGCGTCGGGTGATGCGTCGGGCAATTCGGTCAGCAGTGCCGGGGATGTTAACGGCGACGGTTTTGTTGATGTGCTTGTTGGCGCTTTCCATACTAACCCGAGCGGCCTTAACTCCGGTTCTAGTTACGTGGTATTTGGCAAGGCTTCCGGTTTTGGCGCTACGCTGGCTCTATCCAGTCTCGATGGCAGTAACGGTTTCCGCATAGATGGGGAAGCTGCGTTTGATTCTTTGGGCAATTCGGTTAGCAGTGCTGGGGACGTCAACGGCGACGGTTTTACTGATTTGATCGTTGGGGCATATAGAACTGACGTGAACGGATATAGCTCTGGCTCCAGCTACGTGGTATTCGGCAAAGCGTCTGGATTTGATTCCACGCTGGATCTGTCTAGCCTCGACGGTAATAACGGTTTCCGTCTCGATGGAGCGGATGGTGACAGAGCGGGTTCTTCGGTCAGCGACGCCGGAGACATAAACGGAGACGGTTTTGGTGATTTGCTCGTCGGTGCTCCTGAAGCTAGTCCGAATGGCCTTGTCTCCGGCTCTAGTTACGTGGTGTTTGGTAAGGCTTCTGGTTTTGACGCAACGCTGGATTTATCCAGTCTCGATGACAGCAATGGTTTCCGCCTGGATGGGGTGGCGGAGCGTGACTATTCGGGCAGATCGGTTAGTAGTGCAGGCGACGTCAACGGCGATGGCTTTGATGATTTGCTTATCGGTGCATACGGTGCTGACCCGAACGGTGATTTGTCCGGCTCCAGCTACGTGGTGTTTGGCAAAAGCGACTTTGGCGGCGGCAGTGTGATTGAGGGCACGCCCGGGGATGATATTCTCAAAGGCACACCGGCGGCAGAAGTCTTTGAGGCGGGTGACGGCAATGATCGAATGATCGGCCGCGGTGGCGCGGATGAGTTTCATGGTGATGCAGGCAATGACTATATTCGGGTATCCGACCTTGGCTTCCGTTTAGTGGATGGAGGCATTGGCAATGATACCCTGGCTTTGGGCGGCAGCGGTTTGAATCTGAATCTGACCGATATGGCCGGCAAGATCAGCGGCATCGAAGCTATTCGCCTGTTTGGCACCGGAGACAATACCTTGACGTTAACGGCAGCGGATGTACTCAATCTGTCGGATACTATTAATACCTTGAGAGTCAATGGCAATGAGGGTGATCGTATTGTTGGATTAAGCCATGGCTGGGGAGATGGCGGTGTTCATGGTGATTTTCATACTTACTTTAATGATGCGGCAGTGCTGCTGGTTGGCGTTCACGTGGCAACAGATTTTGCTTAAACGACGCTGAATGACTGTCATTTCGAGCGCAGCGAGAAATCTGTGTTGTTGATTCCAAAGATTCCTCATTGCGTTCGGAATGACAAATGCTTAAATTGCAGCGTTTTGCCGGATTTCTCCGGCGTTTCCGGGGAAAAAATCATGAAATTCATGTCATTATTTGTGATGAAAGCATTGGTGTCCGGGCATTGACAATACGATACCTGCCAAAATTCAGCGCTGGCTAGTCGATCTGCAAGATTTCTTTCAGCACTCTTAACAAGCCCATTGTATTTGCTCATGATTCCCGGTTATAGGGTATGAAAGTATTACCTTCACGCGTCAATAATTGCATTAGTTTAGGATGGATGAACAGCTTTTCCCGTCCTATTTGCTTTTCTACCAGCACGCCAATGCTGGCAAGTTCCTTCAAATAGTTTGATGCGGCCTGGCGCTTGGCGATTCCGGCTTGGCTTAAGTTATGGATGCGGCAATAGGGTAATTCGAAAATCAAATTGACCAGTTCATGGCTATATATTTTAGGCGCTTGCAGGCGTATATGCTCGCGGGTATGGTCTGACAGTGCGCGAATTGCAGCGATTTTGGCTATCGTCCAGACAGCAGTTTCCTCTACACCCTTAAGAACATAAATAAGCCATTCCTCCCATGCTTGTTCCCGGGTTACTTTCAATAACAGGTGATAATAGTCGGCTTTATGGCCAATGATGTAGCGGCTAAGATACAGGATCGGCAGGGTCAGCAGGTTTTCCTGAATCAGGAACAAGCTGTTGAGTACCCGGCCTGTACGGCCGTTGCCATCCGTAAAGGGATGGATTGCCTCAAATTGGTAATGCGCGACGGCCATGCGTACTAACGGATCCAGCTCAATTTGTTCGTGCAAGAAACGCTCCCAATTGGCTAGCAGCGAACGAAGAAGCTGCTCACCAACCGGCGGTGTATAAATCACATCACCAGTCCGATCATTCGCCAATGTAGTGCCAGGCACTTTGCGCACTGTCATTTCCACGCCTTTGATCTGGCTGCATACCGCTTCTGCGGTGGTGGTATTCAGCGGACGATCACGTAAGGCCACATAACCCTTAAGTAATGCATGGCTATAGCGCAAAGCTTCTCTGGTGGCAGGATCCGCCTGTCCTTCTCCATGTAAGTGCTGAAACAATTGATCGGTTGTTGTCACGATATTTTCAATCTCAGAACTGGCGCGGGCTTCTAGCAATGGCAGCGTGTTAATCAACATACCCTGATTAGGTATCAATTCGGCAGCCTGCTTAAGCTCAGCCAATGCTGTTCTGGCTGCAATGCACTGTTTCAAGACAGCCTTGGTTTCCAAATCAACCTTGGGCGGCAATTCTGGCAGCGTGTTATAGGGTTGATCCGGTTCCCAGGCCATTTTAAATCATGCTTATATTTTTTGATTTTATCGACACGTTCCAAGCTTATGTCGATATCAGCGACACGTCAATATCATATATCGATACTTATGGGTTTTATCGACACATTCCTGGTTAACAAGCTGCTGAAAATGGTTCCGAAGGCAGCCGGTTGCTTGCAAAAACGGGTGAAAAAGCGCAGCGTATGCTTGATAAATGAGCATGTTGCGCCTGTAGAATATTTACTTTGTTATTTTGAAAAATACCGGAGGCCGGTAAATTGGAATTCACAGGCTTACCCCAATCTACTGACACTAAAATGTTCATGCACTAATTTTATTCCACAAGTTAATTTCAATGGCATGTTTTAATTGGTTGTGCCAAAATGATAAATATTATGCCAAAATTATTCACACAAACCGAAGTTCAGCTCGATCCCCAGGGACGCTTGGTGATACCTGCACCGCTCAGGCGCTCGCTGGGATTTGAGTCTGGAGATCACTTAATTGCCCGTATGGAAGATGGGCGTTTGATTCTGGAAAAAGCCAAAACGGTCAAACAGCGTCTCAAGAATCGCTTTGCTCATTTGCCACCAACTGCCAGCTTGACTGAAGAACTGATTGCGGAGCGGCGGGAAGAGGCGAAGCGGGAAGCCAATGAATGACAACTGTTCTTGACGCTTCCGCTTTGCTCAGCTTTTTGCAGGACGAACCAGGGAGCGATCAGGTGGAGGCGATTCTGCCGAAAGCGATTATCTCCAGCGTCAATTGGGCTGAAGTGGTGCAAAAATCGGTTATGGCGGGCGTTGATGTCAACGGAATGCGGGATGATCTTGAAGCGCTGGGGCTGAAGGTCTTTCCCTTTACCGCCGAGGAAGCCGAGCTTGCTGGCCGGCTTTGGCAACAGACCCGGCATGCTGGCTTATCGTTGGGAGATCGTGCCTGCCTGAGTGTAGGCATTCAATTGCAAGCCCCCGTCCTGACTGCGGATCAAATCTGGACTACGCTGGATTTGCCTGTTACTGTGCGGTGTATTCGTTAGAAGGCCGTTGAAAAACTATCTGCGTTGCCGCTACGGTGTTAAAAACAGGCTCAAAATGCTTATTTATTACGCATAAACTGCGCTTTTTCGCCTGTTTTTGCCTTGTATCGGCTGCCTCTAAAACGTTTTTCAAAGGCCTATTAGGGCTTTAACCAGGCTGTTAAAAACAAGACCGGCAGAACATTCGATGCCGGACGGTTAGAAAAAGAGTATCAATCAATATCTCAACAGACAAACCGATCAGGCTGCCAGCAGAATTTTTCCAGCGTAATATTTACTTTGTTATTTTGAAAAATACCGGCGGCCGGTAAATTGGAGTTCACAGGCTTATCCCAGTCTACCGGCTAGAACAATTGCGCATAGCTTCAGTTGCTTTGTTATTCATCCACCGGGAACCGGTTTTATTTTTCTATCAAATTATCTGCTAGTAATTCCCTGGCCCAATCGGGCATTGTATGTTGC
The DNA here is from genome assembly GCF_900112825.1 of Nitrosomonas sp. Nm166. Classification (GTDB taxonomy): domain Bacteria; phylum Pseudomonadota; class Gammaproteobacteria; order Burkholderiales; family Nitrosomonadaceae; genus Nitrosomonas. The sequence goes on from NZ_FONE01000003.1 coordinate 53,958, forward strand.
TGAAAATTAATGTGGTTATTACTGATTACAGCAACTTGCTGAAACGGATTATCGGCGCTCGAATTATTCAGAATATAAGCACGGTCGCAGAGCGGTAGCGTTTGCTTGATAAGCTTTAATACTCTGGGAATCTGGCTAATCACTTTTTCATCCGGAACAGCGTGTCCGCCTTTGCTGACACGCTGCGCTATGCGTGCCTGATTGAGTGCACTATCGCTCAGGTGAATGAATACCAGAATGATTTCATAACCCAGCGTTTTTGCTTGTGCGATAAAATCGATTTCCGAAGGATGCGAGAACGCTGTCTCAAAACAAAAGCTCCTTCCTTCCTGCAGTAGTTGCAATCGCATTTGTTCCGCCAGAATTGCTGCCTCATAGCTGTGGGCTTCCGGTGCATGAGGATACTGCAGTTTTGCCACGATATCGGCATTCACAAACGGCATGCCTCTGGGCGCCAATTGTGTGCGGTAAAAGGTGCTTTTGCCCGCACCATTTCCACCTGCCAGCACCCAAAGTTGTTTTTTTTGCATTCAAAGTACTGCTTCGCTCATTTCAATGAATTCACCTTGCTGGAATTTTCCGGTTTTTATTGTTCCATCCGGACTGATTTGTTCCAGATAACCAGGGTGCGTTAATGAGATCTGATACTTTATCGAACTGCTTACTACTGATTGCGGCAGTGTCCCATTCGCACGCTCAGTTTCAAGCGACTGAAATACTGCAACAGGATCAATGGGTTCACTATGGATGGGCTCAACCTTGATTTTTGCCAGGCCCGCTGAAATCGACAATAGGTCATCCGGGTCCAGTATCCGGGATACGTTACGTCCCATTTCTGCCCAGTATTCAATCTGCTCAGCTGTGCTGCGATGAAACCGCTCACCGGCCAATGCTGCAGCCTGCATCAAATCTTCCTGCAAACGAATAGGAGAAGCCGACTTTGCCATGGTTTTACCTCATTTTTTTGAAAAAGTAACCATTTGATTGTAGCAATTTGCTACAAGATTCTCTATATTTTTGATTCTGTTCATATCAAGAAAAAACTGTCCGATTGTGTCGGCAACATTTTGTCCGTAGAGCAGCCTGTCCAGGTGTAGCGCTTTCGCTGAGGGTAGATGATCATGGTTGCTGATGCTTGCTGAAAATAATGAAGTCATTCAAGCGAAATAACCAGTTTCTTGCCCAGTGCTGCGGCGACCTTTTCAAGTTGTTTCAAAGTTGGGGAATGATGTGCGTCTTCCAAACGTTTTGCGGCTGGCCAGGAAGTCTCCAAAGCGCGTGCAATTTCAGCCAGAGAACGGTCTCCACGTGCCAATCGAACCAGCAAGGCGGACTATATCCGCGCGTCCGGGGTAAAGTAGTAGGGACTTAGGAATAACTTTAATCTGCTCAGTTCGTTACACCTGGTACCTCAACAGTAATTCCATCGGTTTCTGTCATGTCCCCTCACTTAGACCAGATCGTTTAGTCAAATCATTTAGCGTGCTAGTGCCTCGCGCACCAGACGCACTCCGACCAGCGTGTAGCGCGAGCTCGGCGAAATCCAGTTGCGATAGGAGGAACGGGCATATAAGGTCCAGGTATGCCATGAGCCACCCCGTCGTACTCGCACGTTACCATCGGCTGGTCCTTGCGGATCGTCGACGGGCGATCTCGCATAATAATCTTCAGCGTACCAGTCCGAAACCCATTCCCATACGTTGCCGTGCATATCGTAAAGTCCCCACGCATTTGGCGCAAAGCTGCCAACGGGTGCAGTGAAGGCAAAATGATCATGACCTGATAACGCAAATTCGGCCCAGCGTAGCCAATACGCCTTGGCATTCGAATCAAAGACATTGGCGACTTTTAGCAAGGATTCCGGATGATCGCCGCTTGCATAGCGTGTGCGCGTGCCAGCGCGGCAGGCATATTCCCATTCCGCTTCTGTTGGTAAGCGATATTTGACATCTTCCTTTTCGCTAAGCCAGCTTGCCAGAGCCACTGCATCGTTCCAGGTTATGTTGACGACTGGGTGATCATCTCCCTGGATAAAACCTGGATTGCGCCACGAGTATTTTGGGTCACGGCCTTCGAAAGCATCACCGCTAACGGATTTTGTAGCATCATAATGTGGGTTGTATCCGTAGCCCCCGGTTTCATCGGCTACCGATTCCGGGACATAGCCCGAAGCTTCTATAAATTGACGAAACTGTCCAACGGTCACCTCAAACTGACCCAAGTAAAAAGCTTGCGTGATACGCACTCGATGCACAGGTGCTTCATCCTCAAGTTCCGAAACCCGACGGCGCTCATACTGCGGATAGGCTTTTGATAAAACATCCGCTGATTCATCGCTGCCCATCCAGAATTCACCGGCAGGAACCAGTATGAATTTCATGCCCAACGAATTCTCGACCCTAGTGGGTAATACACTTTCATTGACGGCAAGCACCAACGTGGATCTGACAAAAATGACACCAAAAAACATCGCTGCATACACCAATCGCCGCATGAATTACCTCCGCTAAGGTGTGGGTCACTTAAATATGGGTAAGTTTGAAGTGATGGTGATGCATAGTCATGACTCAAACAGACTCTGATAATACGTCAGGCTGACTGAGATGAGTAAAATTTTTATGAAGCGGTCAACCCGTCAATCCAGTGGCAGTCTGAAACCAGACATATGCCACCCAGGTCCTTTTTTGCTGGCCTCAGTTCAGCAAGCAATTTTTGTGCTTCATCTGCATGACAGGCAAGAATGACTGAAACATTCTCATCGGCCATCAGTACATCATCAGGATTTCGTACCCCTCGTGATCCATATCCGCCGGTGTTCTTGATAACCGTATATCCACTTACACCGCTTCTTTCTAATAATTCGATTAATTGTTCAAGTTGTTCTATTCCGGTCACAATTTCGAATCTTTTCATTAATATCATGCTATTCATATTCATTTTTCCTCATGAATGATTAATATGAGTATAGCGAAGCTGGTTATTTTTAATAGGCTGCACCGTGTTCCCATTTCGCCATTGCTTAATAAAGGAAGCTCTGAATAAGTGTCTGCGCAAGTGAGTTACTGTAGGCGGTGTTCGGAAATTCATCTATCTATCTGATGTGCCCCATTTCCTGCGTTCCTTCTGCCTTGCATCTCATCGTGCTCGACGGCTTATTCAGAGCTTCCTAAACAGGAACATCGATAATATATGCTAAAGGGAAATGTTACACTCAGGGAAACACTGATTGATATTGCGGGTCTGTATTAAGGTACAGCGATTCGCAGCCGCAGCTACTGCCGTAAAGAAATGAGTAGTATTCGAAATCCGCCGATGTGGCAGTCTAACGAGGCAATCTGATGAAATTGAGTGATCTGAAAAAATGGACGAACTATTGGGAGCAGCTCCAGGCAGCGTTGCTGGAACCCAAAGTCGACAAGCAATTGCTGGAAGCATCTTTGCGCGAGGCGCGTGCAAAGATGCCGGTGCCCGTATTGTGGTTGCTGGGTAAAACGCAATCCGGCAAGACTTCGATTATCAAAGCATTGACTGGCAGCGAAGCGGCCGAGATTGGCAATGGTTTTCAGCCGTGTACGCGCAATTCCCGTTTTTACGATTTTCCTGCCGAGGTGCCGGTGGTCAGGTTTCTCGATACGCGGGGTCTGGGCGAGGTTTCGTATGATCCCGGCGAGGATATTCACTATTGCGAATCTCAGGCGCATTTGCTGGTTGCGGTCATGAAGGCGGCAGATATCAACCAGACAGCCGTGTTTGACGTGCTGCATACTATCCGCCGGCGTCATCCCGAATGGCCGTTGCTGATCGTGCAAACTTGTCTGCATGAGCTTTATCCCAATGGACATGAGCATATACATCCGTGGCCGTATGCGGATGAACCATTGCCGGATACTGTTCCGCTTGATTTACGCCGCGCTTTGCTGGCGCAGCGTAGCGCACTGAAACAAGTGCCAGGTTTCGCGCTGGTGCGCTGGGTAGCGGTCGATTTGACGCTGCCTGAAGATGGATTTACGCCGCCTGATTATGGGCTGGAAGCGCTGTGGCAAGCGATTGAATCGCTGTTGCCGTTGGGCTTGCAGCAGCAGTTAAGGGGCGATAAAGAGGTGCATGATCTGTATGCGCGCACGGCACATCAGCATATTGTGGGCTATACGCTTGCAGCGGCAGGGCTAGGTGCTTTACCTGTGGTGGATCTGGTTGCGGTATCGGCGATTCAGGCAAAACTGTTGCATAGTCTGTCGACGCTATATGGACAGCGCTGGGATAAAAGCACTATCACAGAATTTCTCGGCCTGGTAGGCGCAGGAATTGCATCCAGCTATGTCACACGGTTGCTGAGCCGTGCTGTAGTCAAAGTGATTCCTTTCTGGGGGCAGACCATAGGTGCGGTATGGAGTGCCAGTTCCAGTGGCGCTACCACTTATGCATTGGGCAAGGCTGCAATCTACTTTTTTGCCAGGCGCAAGGATGGCTTGAATGTTGATTCGGAGACATTGCGCGGAATTTATGCCAAAGAACTGGAACGCGGTGCGTTGATACTCAAGGATCGCTTGCAGGGTAAATCCTCATGAAAAAATCTCTAAGGCATATTGATCCATTGCGATTATTGGTATTCATCCTGTTGATATTGCCTGTACTGGCATTGCTGGGTTTCGGCATATTGTGGTTGTGGCAGAGTGATCATTTGCTGTACTGGCTGATTGCGATGGCCTTATGTGGCGGGGTGGGTTACGGCTTGCAGCATTGGTTGGTGCGACGTGAACGTCAATTGTTGACAGATGCAGCTACCGAACCCAATCCGGATTGGCCGCCAAGTGCGGATGCGGTATGGCAACAGGTTGAAGCATTGGCACAAACTTGTAACCCTGAAGACTGGCCGCTCGAAGATGGAACATGGGTGCTGAAACTGGGGCAAAAAACCTTAGAGACCGTTGCGCACTGTTACCATCCGGATGTAGAAAAACCACTGTTCGAATTGACGTTGCCGCATACTTTGCTGATCATCGAGCGTGCAAGCCGCGATTTGCGTCGGGATATTGCTGAAAAAATACCCTTCAGCAATCGGCTGACAATCGGTGATTGGTTCCGCATCCAGCGCTGGAAAGCCAAGGCAGAACAATTATTCAATATCTATCGGGCAGGCAGGATGATTATCAATCCGGTGAATGCGCTGCTTAGTGAAGTCTGGCAACATTTGCGGGAACGCAGCTTTGAACAGGCCGGAAATGAGCTGCACCGATGGTTTTTGCGGGCTTATGTATGCAAGGTGGGTTATTACGCCATCGATCTTTATAGCGGACGTTTATCGCTGATTGATGAAGAATCCACCACATCTCCAACACCGCTATCCAAGGCGGATCTCAGCCAAACTGAAGAAACGGCAAAGACAGTTGCGGAACCGTTACGTATTCTGGTGCTTGGGCGATCGAATGCGGGTAAATCCAGCCTGATCAATGCCTTGTTTGGTGAACTTACGACTGCTACCGATGTGCTGCCTGATACAACCGCGACACTCAAGCCGTTCGCTTTGTCGCGCGAAGGGTTAACCCAGGCATTGATTTTCGATAGCCCGGGTTGTGATAGCCCATTGTTTGACAATAAGCAGATGCTGGCATCAACCGAGAATGCCGACTTGATTTTATGGGTTAGCCCGGCAAATCGGCCTGACCGGCAGATTGAGCGCGACTGTTTGGATACCTTGCGTGCTTTTCAGGCCGCTCGAATGGATCGCCGTCCGCCACCTTTGCTGGTCGTTGTCAGTTTTATCGACCGATTGCGGCCGGTCAATGAATGGCAGCCGCCTTATGATCTGGTTCATCCGCTGAGTGTTAAAGCCAGCAATATAAACGCTGCAGTGCGGGCAATCGCAACCGATCTTGCCGTACCGGTTGAGCAGGTTATTCCTGTCTGTCTGCTGGACAGTAAGGTTTATAACGTGGATGATACGTTGTGGGCAGCGATACTGGCTCATCAGGATGAGGCGCTCAGAGTGCGCCTGATGCGCTGCCTGGATGCGAGAAAACGTGCTGAAGACTGGATCATGCTGCGGCGCCAGTTGGCCAGCGCCGGGCGATTTTTGCTGGATTTGCCAGAGATACTGGGAAAACATTTCGGACGCTAGCGGACTATAAATGTTAAAAAGCGACTACAATTTCTACTATACTTTTGTCACTGTTAATTTTGTATTACATCTTCTGAGTAGATAAGTGCGCCGAACTTTACCTGGGTTTTTCCTTCTTTTGTTACTGAATTTCATCGTTTTCATCGTCCTGGCAGCGATTCCGCACCATGCACAAGCGCAATGGTGGAAAGCGAGCCGTGAGCCGGTTGGATTGGCACCTGATCCGGCTGTAACGCCAGAAGCGATCATTCAGGTGTATGGCGCACGCGCTTATAGCTGGCGCGGTCATTTAGGCATTCATACCTGGATCGCAGTAAAGCCCACTCAAGCCAAGTCCTATACTATCTATGAAGTGATTGGTTGGTTGCAACGACGGCAAAGGCCAGTGCTGGCGATTTACGAGAATGTACCCGACAGGCGCTGGTACGGCAATATGCCAGAGTTATTGCTGGAGAAACGTGGTGACAGTGTGGACGCGCTGATTGAAAAAATTGATCAGGCTGCGCGCAGTTATCCCTACGCCAGAAATTACACCCTCTGGCCAGGACCCAATTCCAATACCTTTACTGCCTGGGTCTCACGGGCTGTTCCGGAACTTCAACTGGATTTACCGCCAACGGCGATTGGCAAGGATTACCTCGGTTACCGGCTGGTTTCGCAAGCACCCAGTGGCAGCGGTTTCCAGATTTCAGTGTTTGGCTTGATGGGTGTGCTGGTCAGTGCAGTGGAAGGCGTTGAATTCAATTTGCTAGGATTGTCTTTTGGCGTTGACCTGGATCCACTGGCAATCAAGTTGCCGTTGGTAGGGCGCAAAGAACTGGCTTGGTAGCTTCAACCTGTCATTGAGAAATAGTGGAATCGGAATACCTGAGCTCGTGGCATTTAATTGATAATTATTCTTATTCATAATATAGTAAAAAATAACATTTTTTACTGGAAACTTCGTCATGTTGAGATCTCATCTAAGTCGTTATGCGATTAAAGTTTTATTCTTATTTTCCCTGTTGGGTATGCACTTGGCGCACGCTGAAGAAGTGGTGGTTTATTCTGCGCGGATTGAGCAACTGATTAAGCCGATGTTTGATGCCTTTACCCAGGAAACCGGCATCAAAGTCAAATACACAACAGATAACGAAGGGGCATTGCTTGCCAGACTGGAAGCCGAAGGGAAAAATACCCCTGCTGATATGCTGATAACCGCAGATGTGGGTAACCTTTGGGCAGCTGCGCGGGCAGGGTTATTGAAGCCTGTCAAATCAGAAGTACTGGAAAATAATATCCCGGCGCATTTGCAGGACCCGCAGAATGAATGGTTTGGTTTGTCAATACGCGCACGTACACTGGTTTATAACACCAAAAAAGTGAAGCCTTCGGAACTTTCTACGTATGAAGATTTGGCTGATCCCAAGTGGAACAAACGACTGTGTCTGCGTACTTCGAAGAAAGTATATAACCAGTCGCTGGTAGCGATGATGATTGCCGAACACGGCGAAGCTGAAACCGAGAAGATTGTCAGAGGCTGGGTAGCCAACCTGGCGACAGATCCCTTATCGGATGACACCCGAGCCTTGGAATTCGTGGCATCTGGCAAATGTGATGTGACTTTGGTGAATACTTATTACTATGGTCGGTTGATGAAGAAAGACCCCAAGCTGCCATTGGCCATTTTCTGGCCAAATCAGAATAATGGCGGGGTGCATGTCAATATTTCCGGTGCGGGCGTTACGCGCTATAGCCGCAATGAGCAGGCTGCCATCAAACTGCTGGAATTTTTGTCATCTGAAAAAGCGCAGAACCTTTTTGCGGACGTGAACATGGAATATCCAGCCAATCCAAGAATCGCAGCGGATCCATTTGTTGCGGCGTGGGGTAGTTTTAAGCAAAACCCCATGAATCTGGCCAAAGCCGGGGAGTTACAGACAGCAGCTGTGAAACTGATGGATCGTGCAGGTTACCGGTAAAAATGCAGGGTGAGTGAAAAGGACCATGCAGCGTGTATGAGGTGGTAGAAAATAAACCATCTTCAAGCAAACATTTATTTCCACGGCCTGGTTCATACCGCTTAATGGCCATCTGGCGCTTGGTTCCCTTTATAGCGGCTGTGCTGGTGCTCGCACCCGTGGGTGTGATTGTTTCAGCGATGTTTGCGCCTACCAGTGATATTTGGCAACACCTGGTTGAAACTACGCTGCTTTCCTTGTTGGTCAATACGTTCTGGCTTGCATTGGGAGTTATCGGAGGTACCGCATTATTGGGTATCAGTTTGGCTTGGTTTACCGCCGTTTATGAGTTTCCTGGATGCCGTTTTTTTTCCTGGGCATTATTATTGCCAATGGCGATGCCAGCCTATGTGACAGCATTTGTCGCACTGGGCTTGTTTGATTTTACAGGTCCGATACAGACTGCCTTACGTACCTGGTTGGATACTGATTTATCCTGGTTTCCGGATATACGCAGCAGAGCAGGCGTCATCCTGGTCATGACCCTGGCTTTTTATCCCTATGTGTATTTGTTGGCGCGAAATGCCTTTCTGAGTCAGGGCAGGCGCTCTCTGGAGGTGGCGCAGTCTCTCGGTTTAAACCGTCAGCAAGGCTTCTTCAAAGTGGTGCTGCCGCTGGCGCGGCCGTGGATAGCCGGCGGTGTCATGCTGGTGCTGATGGAAACATTGGCAGACTTTGGTACTGTCGCAGTCTTTAACTATAATACGTTTACGACAGCTATTTACAAGGCATGGTTTAGCATGTTTTCCTTGCAGACGGCTTCTCAGCTTGCCTCCCTATTGATTATCATGGTTTTCATCGTGATTGTTGTGGAACAGCAATTCAGGTCCCGTATGCGTTATGCTGAAAGTAAGAGGAGTGCACGGACGCAGCGCATTCGACTGACCGGCTGGTATGCTTGGCTGGTTACTGGTTTTGTTCTGAGTGTATTGTTTTGGGCATTTTTGTTACCAGTTACGCAATTGTGTATCTGGGCCATACAATCGTTTACACAAGATTATGATGTAGCCCGTTACCTGGAATTTCTCTGGCATTCATTATCGTTGTCTGGTTTGGCTGCTTTGCTGACTTGCCTGGTTGTGATTGCCGTGGTTTATGCGGCACGGCGCTATCCGGGTTCAGCCATGCGCTATGCGGTACGTACGGCAACTATCGGCTATGCGCTGCCTGGCACAGTTTTAGCAATCGGGGTTTATGTCCCACTTGCCTGGCTGGATAAGCAGCTCAACGAATTAGCTCTGCAGTGGTTTCAGATTGAAACAGGCCAACTGATTCATGGTACGCTGATTACCATGCTGATCGCCTATTTGGTACGATTCATGGCAGTTGGCCATTATCCCATTGATGGTGCGATGCAACGCATTACCCACAGTATCGATGAAGCAGCCATGAGTCTGGGGTTGCATGGTTGGGCCATGATTAAAAAAGTACATATTCCAATATTGAAACCGGGCATTTTTACAGCTGCTACGTTAGTGTTCGTCGATGTCATGAAGGAGATGCCGATTACGCTGATGACCCGCCCATTTGGTTGGGATACCCTGGCTGTCCGAGTGTTTGAGATGACTTCTGAAGGGCAATGGGAGCAAGCCGCGCTGCCTGCTGTAACACTTGTATTGGCTGGATTAGTACCCATTTTCTTATTTATGCGCCAAACTGAAAAGTAAAATTGATGAGCACAGTATTGCTGCAACTTAACAACGTTCGGCAAGCTTATGGTGAGCAAGTCATCCTGCATGCCTTATCCTTGATCTTGCAAAAAGGGAACATCGGTTGTTTACTGGGTCCGAGTGGTTGCGGTAAAACCACCGCGTTGCGCTGTATTGCTGGTTTCGAGCCGATTTCAGCTGGAGAAATTTTGCTCAATGGCGCTTGTGTGAGCAGTGCAGACTTTTTTGTGCCGCCGGAACAAAGACAGATTGGGATGGTTTTTCAGGATTATGCGTTATTTCCACATCTTGATGTGGCCGCTAATATCGGCTTTGGTCTGCACCGATTAGCCAGAGTAGAGCGCGAGCAACGTATTGATGAATTGCTGCAGGTCGTGCATTTGACGGATATAGCCAGAAAATACCCGCATGAGTTGTCCGGTGGCCAACAACAACGCATAGCGCTTGCGCGTGCGCTGGCACCCAGGCCTGAATTGCTGTTGCTGGATGAGCCTTTTTCCAATCTGGACGGTGGATTGCGTGAGCGTTTAAGCATGGAAGTGCGTGAGATTCTGAAGAATCAAGGTACTACAGCTATCCTGGTGACCCATGATCAGGCTGAAGCATTTGCTATTGCCGATGAAATCGGCGTTATGCATCACGGTGAGATTCAGCAGTGGGATAGCGCTTTCAATCTCTATCATCGGCCGGCCAATCGTTTTGTTGCTAACTTTATTGGCCAGGGTGTATTTCTTCCGGGTAAGGTGATCAATGCACAGCAGATTGAAATCGAACTGGGGGTTTTAAAGGGTGAAATTGCGCAACAGTATGAAACCGTTTTTAATCAGTGTAATAACGGTGGCAGGGTCGATGTGTTGCTGCGTCCGGATGATATTGTGCATGATGATACCAGTTCTCTACAGGCTACAGTGGTTCACAAGGCATTTCGTGGCGCAGAGATTTTATATACCTTACGTCTTGCAAGTGGAGCAAAAGTGTTATCACTCGTGCCCAGTCACCATAATCACCTCATTGGCGAGAAAATAGGCATCAAGCTCGAAATTGATCATATTGTGGCATTTAATCAGTCATCGACAAATAGTCAGATTTTGAATTGATCTGTGTGCAAATTTTACCCAACAGGTTTTCTGATCACTTTTTTGAAAGAATGATACTTCCCTTTTAACAATTTTTTCTATAGCATAACAAATGAACGTTAATACCTTTCTTTTGCAGCTTATTCCAAGCAATCCCATAGACCAATCTCAGAGATAATGTTGAGGTTTACTATTCTTAAAATTAAATTGAATGAGGATTTCATATGAGTCAACATATTCATTACGTTACAGATGCTAATTTTGATGCAGAGGTTTTACAATCTACTACCCCTGTACTGGTTGATTACTGGGCAGAGTGGTGCGGTCCTTGTAAAATGATAGCGCCTCTACTGGATGAGATTGCAAGTGAATATGGTGAGCGCCTGAAGGTGGCTAAATTAAATATTGATGAGAATCAAATAACTCCACCAAAATATGGGATTCGAGGCATTCCGACATTGATGTTGTTTAAGAATGGAAATGTCGAAGCGACTAAAGTGGGCGCATTATCAAAATCACAGCTAACAGCATTTATTGACAGCCATATTTAAATTCGCTGGTCTTATGGGGATAGATTTATAAATTATATAAAATTTGTAAAGGCCGCATATTCCTTTTAATTATCCCATCTGTCACTACTTTCCTTCCAATATCATTATCTTTCATCTGAGTATTATTTTTTCACGAGCTTTTTCATGCGCTTATCTGATCTGAAGAACTTACATGTTACTGAATTAGTAAAAATGGCTGTCGAGAATGAAATTGATGGGGCCAATCGAATGCGGAAGCAGGATCTGATTTTTGCATTGCTTAAGAATCAGGCGCGCAAGGGTGAGAATATCTACGGCCATGGAACTCTGGAAGTATTACAAGATGGGTTTGGTTTTTTACGTTCTCCAGATACATCCTATTTGGCTGGACCTGATGATATTTATATTTCACCCAGCCAGATCAGGCGATTTAATTTACATACAGGGGATTCAATCGATGGTGAGATCCGTCCACCTAAGGACGGTGAACGCTACTTTGCACTGGTAAAGGTTGATAAGGTTAATAACGAACCCCCAGAGAATTCCAAACAGAAAATCCTGTTTGAGAACCTGACACCACTGTTTCCTGATGAACGACTGGTGCTTGAACGCGATATCAAGGCCGAAGAAAACATTACCGGTCGCATTATTGATTTGATCGCACCCATCGGTAAAGGTCAGCGAGGGTTGCTGGTTGCCAGTCCCAAATCGGGAAAAACTGTCATGCTGCAGCATATTGCGCATGCCATTGCGGCTAATTATCCGGATGTGATTCTGATGGTGCTGCTGATTGATGAGCGTCCGGAAGAAGTGACGGATATGATTCGCTCTGTCAGGGGAGAAGTGATTTCCTCCACTTTCGATGAATCAGCCATGCGACATGTGCAGGTGGCCGAGATGGTGATTGAGAAAGCAAAGCGTTTGGTAGAGCATAAGAAGGATGTCGTCGTACTGCTCGATTCGATTACGCGGCTGGCGCGCGCATATAACACAGTAGTACCTGCATCTGGGAAAGTATTGACCGGAGGTGTGGATGCCAGCGCGTTGCAACGTCCCAAGCGTTTTTTTGGTGCTGCTCGTAACGTCGAAGAAGGCGGATCGCTGACTATTATTGCAACTGCATTGATTGATACCGGTTCACGTATGGATGATGTGATTTATGAGGAATTTAAGGGCACCGGTAATATGGAAATTCATCTTGACCGGCGCATGGCCGAGAAACGCATATATCCGGCCATCAATGTAAATCGATCAGGTACACGCCGGGAGGAATTATTAATTCCACCGGATGTTTTGCAAAAAATTTGGGTTTTACGCAAATTGCTGCATCCGATGGATGATATGGATGCGATGGCGTTTTTGCTGGATAAAATCAAGGCGACTAAGAACAATTCTGATTTCTTTGATTCAATGAGGCGAGTTTAGGTATAGATTTCCGTAGTTGCACCGATACGTACATTCAAGGATAATACACGGCTTTTTAATCTTCCCCCTTAGGGATTGAATAATTGAGGATATTGGCAATGAAGGTAGACATTCATCCAGAATACCAAGAGATAACCGTTACTTGTAGTTGCGGTAATGTTTTTAAGACACGTTCCACCATGAACAAGGCTTTGAATATTGAAGTATGTTCGCTTTGTCATCCCTTTTATACTGGTAAGCAGAAGATTGTAGATACAGCGGGTAGAGTCGAGAAATTCCGTCAGAAATATAGCAAGCAGGCAGCTAAATAAATATTTGCAACAAAAGCTAGCTGGCTTCAGTTATAAGTAATGCTGCTTGGATAAGTTTTAATCGACCAGCATAGATAAACAAAAATTTGATTATTCTGGTTGGCTTTAACCAGAATAAGGTTCAATAATGTACAGCAAGCCAGATTGTTTCGTTATCTGGATCTGTCCATGCAACTTTATGTTTTTTGTGAGCGGGGATATTGATGAAATCTCCCTCATTAAGCTGTATTGATGGTTGGTCTTCAAAAGATAATACAGCTTTCCCTTGTAGCACCATGACCCATTCATTTTTTTCTTGGTCGTACCAGCCGGATTCCGGAGATTTTTGGCCTTTTGAAATAATCCTTTCTATAACGATCATATCGTGCTTGACCAGAGGCTCAAATAACTCTTTTTCTGGGTTATGAGGAATATTTAAGAAAATATTTTGTGCTTTCATATAATGTTGGCAAGATTGACTGCATATTTTCAGTGCATTGTAGATTAATTTTTTTCTAAAAGAAAAAGTGGGTTGTAAAAATCGATAAAGTAGTACTCCGCCTCTGTAACAATAGAACGAGAGAAAAACATGATACAGCGAATCGCATTGGTTACTGGTGCATCAAGTGGTATTGGACGAGCTACTGCCGGGCTTCTGGCTAGGAATGGCTTTTATGTGTTTGCTATGGCGCGACGTAAGGAAAGATTGGAAGAGATACGCTCCGATCATATTGAACCCATCCCGCTGGATGTTACCGATGTAGAAGCTATCAAAGCAGCGATCAGTCACATTATAACGACAAAAGGTCGCATTGATGTATTAGTGAATAATGCCGGTTTTGGCCAATTGGGTGCGGTTGAATGTGTGTCAATGGAAGCAGCTCATCATCAGCTTGAAGTGAATGTTTTTGGTTATGCCAGGTTTATGCAAGCAGTTCTTCCTTATATGCGCGAACAGCAGTCAGGATGTATTGTTAATATTTCTTCAGTTCTAGGTAAAATTGCGCTCCCTGGCTTTGGCTGGTATGCAGCATCCAAACATGCGGTGGAAGCTTTATCAGAAGCTTTGCGAGGGGAAGTTAAAGCTTTTGGAATTGATGTGGTAATGATTGCTCCCGGTTTGATCAAAACAGAATTTGTTACCAAGGAATTGGAATTGCTTAAGAAGGTGAAACATCCGCCTGCTTACCAAAAAATCATACTCGGGTTATATCGGCTTCTGGCTGGTGAGCCCCAAGCACCAGGTCCAGAAATAATTGCCAAAGCGGTTTTAGAAGCTGTCACTCAATCGATTCCTGCAGTACGACATGCATTGCCGTGGGATTCAAAGGCAGCTGTGATAGCCAGATGGTTATTGGGTGGTCGACTTTTTGCTTGGGCTACTCGTCAAAAGATGAGAATTTAGAAGTTTTTGATAGCAAAAAACTGGCTTAAGAATTGTCAATTCGTTATCTTAAATTGCTAAGGAAACACTGATTTATTCGGATACATCGATCAGAATGCTGAAGACTGATAGAATCCGCTGACTGATTTTTCAGCATGCTTAGATCACTATGAAAAATACTACAGTACTCAACCACTATTTCAACATCCTGCGCACTTAATGGCCTTGGATCATTTCAAATGATCGAACTTTCCTCCCGCATCAAATGCTGCATACGCTTTAATTCGCAATCCTTGGAAAAACAGTGACGTAGATAAGCATCAATTTGATAAGCATTAATTTTCAAAAATATTTTTTAACTTTATTGAGAGAATTGAAGCGTATATTGTCTATTTATTTAATATTCCGATGAGGTACGCAGAGCTTATAATTTATTTATTCTGCAGAGTAATCAGTATATGTATGATTATATTTCTATTTAATAAGTACTGTTCCAGATTATTAAAATTTTTATTTAATTGTCATACCGATTGCAAAATGATTATATGATTCTTACTGACTGTAGTATTGTAGTTAAGGCAGTGGAAGTAAGGGCGCATTACGAGTTACCTCATTATATTTATAATTATAAAGGAAAAGACTGATGGGATTAGCATATAAGTGGATAAAATTGATGGGGCTAGCGCTTATTTCTATTTTGGCTTTTTCTGCTTGTGATAATAAACCCAAAGAGAAAAAGCCTGGGCAAGCATTAGTTAGTATTAATGGCCAAGAAATTACTACGCTCCAACTTAATGATGAAATAAGGCGTGCTGGTGTTCGTGCTGATCAGTATGAAGAAGCCAGCAAAAAATTACTGGAGTCGCTGATTGCCCGCCAATTAATAGTCGATGAAGCGATACATAACAAACTTGATCGAACTCCTGAGGTTATGCAGGCCCGTGAACGAGCTAATGCTCAAATTATTGCGCAAGCATACTTGCAAGGCATAGTAAATAAAGTGGCTAAACCATCGCAAGCCGAGATTGATGAGTATTTCCAAAAGCACCCGGAGTATTTTGCACAACGCAAGCAATTTGATTTAACGGTAGTGCGCATTGCTTCGAAGGACTTTAGCGAGGAGCTAAAAGCAATTATAGATAGCGCTAAGTCTCTTGATGAAGCCACAGCCTGGCTTGGTAAACATAATGTCCAATATTCCCGTAATCTGACATCGCGTAGTACTACTGATTTGCCTTCTGAAATGGTGGCCATGATGTTAGAAAAAGGTAAGAATCATATTTTTATCATCAATGAGCAAGAGAGTAGCCTCCTGATTTCCATTAATGCTATTAAAAATAGTCCGATCACAGCAGCTGCAGCTGCACCACAAATTGAAAGATATTTGACTAATCAGAAGTACAAGCAAGCGACTGATGCAGAAATTGACCGCTTGCGCTCAGCAGCAAAAATAGAATATCTTAACGTTAAAGCACCAGTATCAAACACGGAAAGATCAGCTACCCAATCAACAATTATTATTCCTGATGTAACAGGTAACTTAAATTTACCTGAGTCAGTTTCAGAAGGTTCGATTGAACGTGGTATTATGGGTTTAAAATAAAAATGGATTTTAAGGTTTATTTCATCAAATTTATATGATGCAAATTTAATGGATTACGTAAATGGGTGTTTGTTATGAATAAAACAAAGCTATTGTTGGCATTGATTTTTATGCTCCTGTTAGTGGCTTGTATTAGCAGTGCAGTTGCTGCAAAACCTAAGGAAAATGTACTAGGACCCGGAGATACGCTAAAAATATTTGTCTATGGACATCCTGATCTTACTACTGAAACGAAAGTAAGTGAAGCAGGGAATATAACATTTCCATTGTTGGGCGAAGTATCAGTGAGCGGATTAACTCCTTCTGCTGCTGAAAGAAAGATAGTCAATCTATTGGAAAGTCGCGACCTCATACGTAAACCCCAAGTAAATATTTTTGCTGCTTCACTGCAAAGCCAAATGGTATCTGTACTTGGTTATGTTCGTAATCAAGGGCGTTATCCCATCGAAGGCAAGCGTAGTTTAACTGATATTCTTGCTATGGCTGGAGGCATCATTCCAGAGGGAGGAGAAGTAATTACTTTGGTTCGCTCTGATGGAAGCAAGCCTATCAAGGAAGTGATTGACGTTCTGGAAATGATTCGTTCTAGTGATCTGAGTCGAAATTTGACTGTGCGAAGTGATGATCTTATTTATGTCGAACGAGCTCCACGGTTTTATATCTATGGTGAGGTACAACGTGCTGGAGCTTACAGACTTGAACGAAACATGACAGTGATACAAGCATTGTCAGTAGGGGGGGGATTAACTCAGCGAGGCACTGAGCGTGGTTTGCGAATTCAGCGTCGCGATGCGGAAGGCAATTTACAAGTATTAACTGTTAATTCCAGTGATTTGGTTCAGCCTGATGATGTGATATATATCAAGGAAAGCTTATTTTGATATTTCCTAAAAAACCTGCGTTCTTTTTGCGAAGAAATACTGTCACTAAACCAAGTAAGATGAGATTTTAAATATGAATTATTCTCGATTTCTTCTGATCATACTGGCCCGTCGCAAGATTATTCTGCTTACACTTATTGTGACCGTCTTGACTACGCTGATTGTAAGTTTGTTATTGCCGAAAAATTACAAATCAACTGCAACGTTAGTATTGACTCATAAAGGGCCCGATCCAGTGACTGGAGTTATGCTGTCTGCACAACAGATTACAGGCCATATGGCTACTCAGTTAGATGTCATTAAGAGCTCCAAAACTGCATTAATGGTGATAGATCAACTCAAACTTGATCAGAGTGAAATTGTAAAACGGAATTATGAGGACAGCAGTACTAATATGGAATTACGTGACTGGTTGGCTGCTTTTCTTCTTAGAAATTTGAGTGTTGAAACCTCACGTGATAGCAGTGTGATCAGGATAAATTTTAAGAGTACAGATCCTGAATTTGCTTCAATCATTGCTAATGCCTTTGCAAATGCTTATCAGGAGATGAGTATTCGTCTCACAGTGGAGCCTTCGCAAAAGGCTGCCGCGTACTTTACCGATCAGTTAAACATGCTGCGTGAAAGACTGGAAACGGCACAGAAAAAATTGACATCGTACCAGCATGAAAAAGGAATTATTGATGCAGATTTTCGACTCGACGTTGAGACAAGACGATTAAATGATCTCTCTAGTCAATTGGTAGTTACTCAAGCAGAATTGATAGGAGCAGCATCAGAAAAAGGTAATAATTCTCGCGGTAATGAGACTCAAAGTATTGCTAGAAACGCAATGATTAGTAACCTTAAAATTAGTTTATCCCAAGCTGAATCCAAGTTTTCAGAAATTTCCCAGAAGCTGGGGCGCAATCACCCTAGCTACGCCGCAGCGAGAGCCGAGGTTGAAAAACTGCGGTCTGAACTTAATAGGCATATCAAAGCTACTACCAAAGATGCTATCAGCCAGGAAGCCGAGATTCGTGCGGCACTAGAAGAGCAAAAAGCTAAGGTGCTCTCTCTTAACCGTGCGAGAGATGAGCTTCACCTTCTGGTTAGGGAAGTTGAAGGCGCTCAGCAAGCCTATAACAATGCTATGCAGCGTTTAAATCAGACTACCCTTGAAGGTCAAGCTAATTTATCGAGTGTTTCTATCCTTGATACGGCAAAGACGCCAGATCAACCCGATAGCCCTAAGATATGGCTAAATATGGTTTTATCATTATTTTTGGGGACCTTGTTGGGGTTGGGGGTTGGTTTATTTGCGGAAATGATTGATCAGCGCGTGCGCTCAGCAGAAGACTTAGTTGATGTACTCCAGGCACCTGTTCTTGGTGTAATAAAGTGGGGAGCGCCGGAACAGAGGCGTTTGCCATTGCCTTGGCCGCGTTTGATGAGAAGAATCAACCTAAGCCTAAAATAGGAAAAGAAAATGAATACCTCCGGCTCCTCAGAGACTAAGAGACTTAGCGATTCTGCCTCTATTAGCACGAATACCTCTGCTATTCGAAAGTTTAGTATAGGTCATATTCTCCTGGATATGGGGAAAATCACCCCAATTGAAGCAGAACGTATATTGCATTTGCAAAAAGAGACTGGTCTGCGTTTCGGTGATGCTGCATTAAAATTGGGTTTAATCACAGAGGCAGATATTCAGTTAGTGCTGGCGCAGCAGTTTGATTATCCTTATTTATTACCAGGACAGGGAAATCATCCGCCAGAGCTAGTGGTTGCTTATCAGCCATTCGGTACTCAAGTTGAAGTTTTTCGTGCGGTGCGCAGCCAATTGATGTTACGTTGGTTTACTTCTGGGCATAAGGCATTGGCAGTTGTTAGTTATAACCCTGATGACGGAGTAAGCCTCTTTACGGCTAATCTCGCAGTAGTATTTTCACAGCTTGGAGAAAGAACATTATTAATTGATGCGAATTTACGCTGTCCGCAACAACATGAAATTTTTAATCTAAAAAATAAGCATGGCTTATCTGATGTTCTTGCCGATCGAGCTAATATTTTTGAGGTAATTTCTAAGATAGAATCTTTTGTTGATTTATCTGTTTTACCAGCGGGAACTCTTCCACCCAACCCCCTAGAACTTCTTAATCGTAATTCATTTGACGAACTGAATGATCAGCTTGCAGGCCAGTTTGATGTTATTCTTTACGATACCTTGGCTTTCTCAAGTGGAGTTGATGCATTAGCCATTGCTGCTCGTACAGATGGCGTATTAATAGTTGCACATAAGAACAATACTCGTTTGAGTGATATCAATGCTATGAATGAGCAACTGAAATATAGCGGCAGTGAAGTGGTGGGCTCTGTTCTGATTGATTTTTGAAATAATTGGCCATGCCTTTATTATCCAAACCATACATTTCAAGTTTAGTGATATCAGAATGGCCTGTTCTGCTGGGGTTACTTGCTTTATACATACCTACTTTCTATGATCTTTTTAATGGCTTATGGGCTACCGAAGAGCAGGCGCATGGGCCAATCATTTTATTTCTTGCACTCTGGCTTATCTATCGGCAGTGGCCAGGAATGATAAAAAAAAGCGAAGGTAAACTCACTTCAGTTTGGGGATGGATATTCTTTTTTATAGCTCTTCTACTTTATATTATCGGTCGTTCTCAACAGATATTAGTGTTCGAAATCGGTTCTTTTATCATAGCACTTGTAGCAATATTACTTATTAAACGAGGTGGTAGTGCGCTGAAAGCTATGTGGTTCCCAATTTTTTTCTTATTGTTTATGATTCCGTTGCCTGGTCAATTAGTTAGCTTGCTAACGATGCCCATGAAGATGGCTGTTTCGTACGTAGCAGAACATATTTTATTTTGGGCGAACTATCCTATAGCACGGAACGGAGTTATTCTTCAAATTGGACAGTATCAGCTTCTTGTGGCAGATGCGTGTGCTGGGTTGCAGACATTGCTAACATTGGAAGCGCTCGGATTGTTTTATCTGAATTTGGTTCATCATACTTCAGTTTTCCGGAATGTGACACTGGCCATTCTTATAATACCGATTTCTTTTGCCGCCAACGTTATTCGTGTTATTGTGCTTACACTGATTACCTATCATTATGGTGATGCTGCTGGACAGGGTTTTTTACATGGATTTGCTGGAATGGTTTTATTCATCAGTGCACTAATATTAATTCTTGGCGTGGATACATTATTGCAATATTTTGCAAAAACACAACCGATAAATATTCCACAGCTTAATAATAATTAGTCTGTCTGGGCAGTTATATCAACAATCGCAAATATATCGCGATAAAAACACCCGGATGGATAAGTCTTCGGTCGTAATTGTGGTGCTTGATTTCACTGACCAAAGAAATTGCATTTGTGAAATTTTCTTAATGCTGCTATAACCTGATTGGAAATATAGTTATAGGCGAAGAAATATTTCTTGTCTAATTGTTATTTCTTCAATAGAAGAAGACTGAGATTGAGGAAGGCAGGATCAAGATGGGTTTGGGTAAGTTACGCTATCTATTTTGTTATTGCCCTTACTGAAGTATCAGTTCTTCATAAGTATTCGTAGTTATGAATTTTTAATCAGTGATAAAGATAATACGGTATCGTTTTGAGTGACCAAGAGGAAGTCAATGAGAAAGTCTTTAATTACCAGCATCACTATGGGTATATTGATGGTGTCATCTGGGGCTTTAACTATGGCTCTGACTCCAACTACAAGAATTGCTGATCAGCAGGAGAAAGTTAACCTTGAAATGATGATTCCTGAGAAGTTTGGGGACTGGCAAATTGATAAATCAATTGTGCCATTGCAAGTAGATGCCGAAACACAAGCTAAGCTAGACAAGATATATAATCAAACGTTGGCACGAACCTACGTTAATTCTCGGAATGAGCGGATTATGCTTTCTATAGCATATGGGGGAGACCAAAGCGATAACTTGGCAGTGCATAAGCCTGAAGTATGTTATTACGCGCAAGGTTTTGAGATAATGAAAGCTTTATCTGACGAATTACTTACGCAATACGGGAAATTACCTATCAAACGCTTACTAGCGGTTAAAGGTAATCGTAACGAGCCTATAACTTACTGGGTAACGGTTGGTAGCAAAGCAGTTTTGCCGGGGCTTGATCAGAAATTGCAGCAACTGCGCTATGGTTTGACTGGGAATGTGCCTGATGGGGTATTAGTAAGAGTTTCTTCCATAGATACAGATAATGCTAATGCTTATCAATTACAAGCTATTTTTATTCAGGATTTATTGTCAGCTGTTGATGGCAAGGAACGTGTCAGATTAATAGGAATTTTTGAAGTATAAAATGCTCTTTTAGCAGCGTATGAAATCAAACAAGTTTAGTTAATTCGAATAACGGAATGCTTGATCTTATGGGTTTAATTCCCTGTTTTGCGGGGTTAATTTTTACATCGTAAGATATAAGGTAGAGTCTACTATTCATAAACTCAAAATTACTTCAAAGTTATTGAATTAGCTAAGATGTATTTAATTATCTGAACAGTAACGGTGTGTATCGTAAAACTACCGATTAATAACTTGGAGGACCTGACAGTGAAGGGTTATGAAAATTTAAGAATTAGCTGTCGCGAGGAATTAATTACTAAATAATACGTAGTGACTTGGGGGGTGCAATTATGGCTACAGAAATAGAATTACTTTCCGATAAATTTTATATTAGTCAAGTTGCGGTCGCGATGGCTAGCTAGCACAATGAATTCATTACTTAATTCAATAGATAGCGATGTAGCGCTTTCATATGCTGAGAATGACTCTGATTTTTTCTGTATGTTTGTAGTGTGTCAGGAATAATTCCTGTTCTGGAAACGTCATTTTATCCATAAATGCTTAAGTTAGTTCAACAAATGATGACAAAGATATAGTATCTTGCGGTACGAATTAGTTATGAAAGCATCATCTTTCGTGTTAATGATTAATAAGAATTCACAATCAAATGTATTGCTGACTATTTTAGTATCGGTTAGTGCCCTATTTTTGGCAGTATTAAGTGGCATACTTGCAGCATTTGGTAATTTATATTTCCTACTTGCTTTGCTGGCGCTGTATGGGATTTTCTTTATTCTTATTACACCCGTTGCATGGATCATCTGGATTATTTTCTGTGCAACTTTTTTAATCAGTGGACCGAGTGCATATTTTTTTCGATTCACACAACTTCAATGGCTTACGGTATTGGTAGGTGCAGCGTTGTTGTTGTCTGTAGTGCTTCACCTGCTGCGAAACAAAACTAGCATTCTATCAGTTCGGATTTCAAGTGATCTTGTATGGCCTGTTATTTTTATTGTATTAATATTCTTTTCCACGATCATTGATCAACCTCAATTTGCGGATTTTGTGAATGCCTCCCGCCACTACTTATTCATGTGGCCATTAATGCTGGTGTTTATGTTCGGTCTCGTAAGCCCTGAAACAATGATGCGGTTATGGAAGGCCCTCTTAATTGTAGCGGTACTGCAGCTGCCTATGGCAATTTATCAATATTTCTTTGTGGCTGCAAAGAACGCACGATATTCTCCGTGGGATGCCGTAATAGGCACATTTCATGGCAATATCGAAGGCGGTGGCGATAGTGCTGCAATGGCCGTCATGTTATTAATTGCTATGCTAATCGCTATTGCATTATGGCGTGAAGGTAAGTTACATGTTGGCTGGATGGCTTTGGTAGTGGTAGCAGGGCTTTGCACGCTGAGTTTGGCGGAAGTTAAGGCTGCGGTCATGCTACTGCCGGTTGTTTTTGGCCTCTACTACCGCAGAGAGCTAGTGCAGCGACCCATTGAGTCGGTTGTGGTTATAATCGGCGCACTTCTGCTGGTCGGTAGTATATTTACCGCTTATGAAAAGCTTCACTATGACAATATTTCCATGCATACATTCAAAAGTGATCAGGTTGTTTCAACTTATGATCGTGTGCTAAGGGCATTAAGTCCAGATGCAGAGACTGGAAGAGGGATCGAGTTGGGTCGCGTAAATCATATGAATCTCTGGTGGGAGTTCAATATCGAAAGCGGCGATGTGCACCATAGCTTATTTGGCTATGGCATGGGTGCAACAGATGCCAGTAAAATTGGTGTGGGTGAGTTGGCGCAACGTTTTCCCTATCCACTCCAAAAATCTTCTACCCTTGTTCTGCTATGGGAAGCAGGTATTGTAGGACATCTGGCATTTCTTCTGATACTGCTACAGGGAGCAAGAACTTCGGGGCGCATCGCCAAAAATGAAACCATTCCAGAGATTCACCGTATCTTTCTTAGAGTGGGTGAAACTGGCTTATTGCTGCTTGCCATAACATTGCTTTACAAAAATTTTCATTTTTACTCCATACCTATCCAGTTCCTGATGATGCTACTGCTTGGTCAGGCTGGTTATTGGTTACGTTATGTAAAGGCAAATCCTGAGAGGTGAGTTATAGTGCAAATTTAATCTCAATATTCTGATTGTAACGCTTAAGGTATTGCCGTTGTGAATCTGTTTCCATCTGGATAGATGCAGTGATACCGTTTACTCTTTCTGTTGCCGTGTATTTGTTTAAAGGGAGTTTATATATGAAGATTGATTTTTTGGGGATAGGTGCGCAGAAATGTGCGTCTACTTGGGTGCACCGAGTCTTGTCTGATCACCCAGAAGTAGCAGTCTATCCAGGTAAAGAAATAGATTTTTTCTCATATTACTATAATTTCGGATATGAATGGTACGAGAAGCATCTAGGCGATACGAGTTCCGCTAAGGCAGTAGGTGATATATCAGCTTCATATTTTTCTGATTTGGCAGCACCCGATCGGGTATTTCTTTATAATCCAAATATGCGAATCATTCTTTCTCTACGCGACCCAGTAGAGCGTGCTTACTCTAATCACTTGTTTGAAGTTAAACTAGGTCATGTAACCGGTCAGAATCTTGATTTTGAGAATGGGCTGAAAAATAATCCCATGTATTTAATGCAATCACATTACGCGCAGCATCTTGCTCGCTGGTTTGCAGTTTTTCCAAAAGATCAGATATTAGTTATTTTTCAGGAGGATATTCGTGATTATCCCTTGGTACAAGCACAAAATTTATATCGTTTTCTGGGAGTATCTGAAGATCACCAATCCTGGTTTCTGGATAAAAAAGTTAATGAAAGTCGAGTCGTTAAAAACTCCAGCTTGGATTCTTCTCTCAAGAAGCTGGGAAAGCTCGGTCGATCTGTAGGTGGCAGTGGAATAGTTGAAGCAATCAAGAAAAGTGATTTTGTTCGTCGTTTACGTCGCAACTATAACCAGATTGACTTACGCAAAGTTATTCCGCCCATGCGCGAGGATACAAGAATCCGTTTACAAGAAATGCTGGCTGAAGATATGCGCGAACTGGTACATCTGCTTGGACGGGAGAATCTACCTTGGCCAAGTTGGTCAGCAGTGCAGAAGAAGTCATGATGGGGATTAATCCATGCCTGTGACGATGTTGATGTACCATATGGTAGCGGCTCCGGAAAATGCTGCTGAGGCTCGGTTCTGTCGAACGCCAGAGGCGTTTCGGAAAGATATGGAGCAAATTCGCCAGGCTGGCTATCAGGTTCTTTCATTTGCAGCGGTACTGGATGGGGTATCTGGCAAAATAGAGCTTCCAGATAAAGCTGTGACAATAACATTTGATGATGGCATAGCATGCGCTTATGAAAATGCTTTGCCGATACTGCAGGAATTTGGTTACCCGGCTTCCGTTTTTATTGTATCCAAACTGGTAGGTGGGTATAACGACTTCGCTGAAGTCTTTGGATTTCCACGCAGGCGCATGCTTACGGTTAGTGAAATTCGTACTTTGGCTGAATCAGGTATAGATATCGGTAGCCATACCGTTAATCATATTTGGCTTGGCAAGACCGATAAAACCATTGTATCCAAGGAAGTTGAAGATAGTAAGAAGGCATTGGAAGATATAGTTGGCCAAGAAATACCCCATTTTGCGTACCCTTTCGGAAGCTGGAATCTGGCGGCTCGGGATGCAGTTATAGAGGCCGGTTATAGAGGGGGATGTTCGACTATCTCTGGGCGAAACCGGAAGGGTACTGATCCATATCTATTACGTCGCTCAGAAATCAAGGGAAGCGATGCACCTTGGCAATTTCGCTTGAAATTAAACTTTGCAACTAACGACATGCCGCCTGTATCCGATGTTCGTTATAGGGTGCGTCAATTACTAAAAAATGAAAGTAACGATCCTGCATGTGAGTGATAGTTTACATATTTATAGGGCTGTACCTAGGGATACAAGGAATATGGTTCAGGAACCATTATGAGCAAAGGAAAAAGCTGCGTAGTATTTCTTCTTGGGGCAGGCCGTTCCGGCACTACATTACTCTACAAGATGCTATCCATACATCATAGTGTGGCTTACCTGAGCAATTATCAAAATCGTTACCCAAACTGGCCCGCTCTGGCCTACTTACAGTATCTGCTTAACCAGTTTCCGGAGTATAAGCGCAGAACATGGTTTAAGGAACATGGTAATGCTTACTTCAATGAGCGGCGTGCATGGTTGCAATCTATTATACCGACGCCATCGGAGGCGGAATCGGTATATGCTAGCTGTAATATTCCCCGAACACCTGCCGATGACTATCGCCTGCAGCCTCAAGCAGGCCAGTGTCTGCGAGACAGACTTGAGCGCGTCCGCCAGATATCTCGTGGCGAAGTATTACTAACCAAGCGTACTGCTAACAATCGTCGTGTATCAATCCTCAAGCAGATATTTCCTAATGCAAAATATATTCATTTAATCAGAGATGGTCGTGCGGTTGCCTATTCTTTGTTACGAGTATCTTGGTGGAACAATCACATCTTGTACTGGGCAAGCAAGACTCCTCAACAAATGATCGCAGAAGGCTTCAGCCCGTTGGAGCTTGCAGCACGAAATTGGGTTGAGGAAATGCGAGCGCTGGAGCAGGGAACAGCATTAATTCAAAGTAATCACTTGTTGGAAGTACGATATGATAAGCTGCTGCACAACCCACGTGAGCAGTTACAGCGTATCCTGGATTTCATGGAAGTGACTACCCAAAAAGATGCTTACTGGAATATTATAGAATCTTTGCATCTTGCGCCAAAACAGGAAGCATGGGCTCGTAACTGGACAGACTCAGAATTGAAGATGGTGCATAACCTACAGGAAGATACTTTGCGTCGCTGGGGCTTTGAAATAAATAGCAGATCATAATCTCCTGATTGTTTTGAGTCGACTTATTAAAAGAGCGATGATTTGTTTTGGCAAGCTGAGGTTATTTTCCACCATGTCATACTGCATCAATATGACATCTGGGAAGAGAGGTGCTTGGTAAAAGAGATGCTTGTATTTTTTATTGACCTGTATGGATGAAGGGCATATAAAAATCTATAAAATAACTTTGATACTCGCTATGAAAACGAAGCCTCCACAGAGGCTTCACTAACATGTGAGTTCTACATTGAGATACAAAACTTAATTGTTATGCCAGTAATTGGCCATTATGAGGATTGATCATTAGGGTGAAGAGCTCAGTAATAAATCTTCACCCAGTAGATCAGCTTAGGAAACTGCTATTTGGAACAGGAAGCAAAGACACTAGGGCAAGCTGGATTTAATCCGCCCGAGGGGGTACTTTTCTGAGCTTGCATTCTTAGCATTTCCACTACCTTATCATAATAGCCTGGAGATCGTGTCCAGAAGATGTAATTGACCTTCAGTTTGTCTCGTCCAAAAGCTAATAACTCGTTAACAGTGGGTTTATAGCCTGACCCATCATGCCGGGTATCCTCATAATTCGATTTCTCTACTTGAATTACTAGAGGCATGATATTAGAAAGCTTGGGATAAAAAGTATAGAGACCTGGATCTGAATGCTTTGATCCCTTGAAGAGCAATCCTGGGTCTTGGATGAAAATATCCGGGCCACCCAATGCTGCGCCCATTCCCTTTAATGCACCGATGAATGAACTGAGAATTCCGCGAGGATAATTTGTATATTGGAACGTCATCGTATTGCGAAAACTTTTACGCATCTGCCGATTGACCGCAAGCAAGTTATCATAATAGTCATCGATTTGTTTAGCGGTTATGGGTTTGATCGGGTCTCCCATTGCAGTTTCTTGCAGACCAAAGCCTTCAAAATAAGGTTTGTTGTTGTAGCGATTTCCCAACGCGGTCACAAGAGCATTCAAGCGATCGCGCACCCGGTCATTCCATAACTTGATGTTGTACCCTGTAGTCTTCCCTCTAAAAGCAAAGACGCCCCCATCGTATTCGTCTGTTCTTAGGTATTTTGGTGCGTCCATTGAATCATGACGGAAAGATTTTGTTTCCAGTAGAATAATGAGCCTTTTCTTTCGTTCAGTTAATTCGGCTAGATGCTTATCAATGGACTTGAAGTTGTATGCCCCTTTTGAGGGTTCCAGTTCTGCCCAGGTAAAACGGATTACTATTCCACGCAGCGCTGGTGTATTGGCAAGTTCCCGGTATACGTTTTCCATATGTTGGGGACTATCTTTACCTGGTTCTACAAGCATAGCATAATGCCCCGGATGCCATTTGACCGGATTATCAACAACTGCAGCTACAGCCCCGGCAGCACACATTCCCAAGCCAACCAAAACTACACTTACAGTAAACAATGATGCGATCAATCTAGCGCGTGTTTGCCTTATTGCGAGGAAAAGAATAGTGCTTATCCTTGATTGAATAATACTTTGAATTTGCATGTAAAAAACTCCCTTTAAATTTAAGGTGTTCCTGAAAAACTGCTAGCGACTAAAGCGCAGTAAATCAAGCGCTTAAAAGACCGATAAGCGTTTTATGAGTACTGCTAGCAACGAATCACTAGCTTAGATACTTATTCAGGATTTTCTAAGATATTAAAAAATAAAGGCAACCTCGAACAGCCACTTCTGCTACGGCAGAAACGGTGGGTGTCGTTTTCCCCCTTTCGGTATGCCTCCTTTTATAGATTCCAAACACTCCAAAGAGTAAGGAATTAAGCCGGAAGAAATTAAAATAGATGAGAACTGTTTCTCTTTCGTAATATTTTCATTACATCAGTGTAATAATTTCCCACGCGCACCGAGACTATACGTGGGAAATTATTCCATGTCAACAAATAAAACCGGTAAGAAAACATGCTTTCTTTACAAGTACACTGAGATATAAAAATGGTAGCAGTAGCAGATTGGCTTAGATAAGCCATTGTAGATTAGTAAGAAAGCACGATAAAAGTTACCGGAATATTTGTGTTGGAAGTTATGGCGATATCAGCAGATATATTTGAAATTAACCTAATAGTGCAGCTCTGTTTATCGTAAATACGAAAAAGCAATTGTTTATTATTTAAAAGAAGCATCTCCCGAGATCTTTGATAGCGTAGCGGGATTAAATGAAAGTTACTTTCGCGATATTCGTAAAAGCAAACAGATATTTTCTGTTACGGTAAGCTGCATTGGGTAAATTGAAGCTCGGCGGCATGGTAATTTACAGCTTTCAGTAGAGTTGTTTCCGATTTCTTATAAGGCTATGTTCAGCATGGAGATAAATATGGACTTCACGTTTTTTTCGCCAGAAGAGTTACAATAGTTGGGTTGTATGTAGGTTTATTAAAAATAAAAATTTCTGTAAATCATGGCGCTTAGGAATTTGTTCGGGATGAGCTTTCCACATAATGGAATTGAATCGCTTTGGAGTTTTACCAAAAGATAGCTTGCTAAATTCAACAACGTATCGGTAAACTCTGGGCTTTGCTTGAGAGAGACAGGAGAGCGCTGCAAGGAACAGCTTGTTGAACTTGCTAATGAATTAAACATCTCGTCAGATATTGTTAATCTCTACTAATTTAATTAATGGATAGTTATTGTAGCTTATTGCTTGGCGTATACATATGAACTACGAATCAAGGAAATAAACATATAGATACTTATTTTATTGTAAGTTAGCAGAAAATTACCATGAAGAAGTTTTACATTGTAGAGGATCGTTTTTCACTATCTCGGACAGACGTAGTGGAGATTTCATGATTCTGCCGATTGCCATCAAAGGTCAGTATGATGTAATTCAGGTGAGTGAGAAATTCTTTGTATTTGCGGAAAAACTATATCAAGCGCGTAACCAACTCATACCGCATCATCAACTAGATGAGCTGAAAGTACAAATTATCCAGATTCTGCTCTACAAGGTTATCTTGCCGCGGGTGGATCATATTTTTGTACAGAGCGAATGGATGAAGGAGAATGTAGCACAACATGGCATTTTACTCGCTAAGATGACGGCTGCTCCTATGGGTATTCGAACTGACCAAGTGGAGAAACCTGAAGATGCGAATACCAAAGCTCCTATTTCTGTTTTTCTGATTTTATCTCCGACTAAACTAATTGAATACATGGCTATGGCCAAATGCATTGTTGCAAACGAGCTTCCAGAGCAATGCCAGGTGATGGTCAGTGGTGTTGGGAGATGTATTTCATGGAGTAAACAAGCTTTTTCTGGTGAAATCTGTTTTTTATTAGAGATCTTGAGCGTGCGCGAATGATGGCGGCAGCAAAAGGACAAGCTTGGGTACGAACTCACCACACATATGATGTGATTGCCGATTTGGTGGAGTCAAAATATCAAGGATTACTTGGGTAAACGATTTGAAAAATTCCAATCTCTATTCAGGTAAACGGTTTCGCAAGGCGGTTCAGTATTTTTTGCTGGGACGAACTGCGCAGGCAATAGCTTCTTTCATTTTTACACTTTGGCTTGTGCGTTTGTTGGTACCAACAGACTATGGCATTTACATGGTTCTGTGGGGAATGGTAGAGATGATGGTGCCACTGAGCTCGTTTGGTATGCTGGAAGCAGTGCGGCGCTTTTTGCCTGAATTAGCAGAACGGGGAGCACCGGGCGTTTTGATATGGTTTGTTCGTTGGATGACTCTGATTCGACTTACCGTTATAGTATTTTGGGCAATGTTAATTGCCTTCTTCTGGCCGAATATCGCTGCATGGATGGGCTTCAGTATGCAGCAACAAGATGCCACCTTGCTTGTGGTGGGACTTATCATCACCGTTATCGGTTTTCGCTATGCCTCAGAAATGCTGGAATGTCTTTTAGAACAGCGCTGGTCTCAATTAATTAGTGCTTTTATGCCATTAGGGCGTCTGGCTGGTGTAGCTATTCTCGTCATTGTTGGCAACCTGACTCTGGAACAATTGCTTTGGGTAGACTTAATTATTTCCCTGAGTTGTTTTTTATTGGCCGAGTTTTTCTTAATGCGGAAATTACGCACTTTACCTGGTACGGGAAATTTTAGGGTAAATACGCGTGATATATTCGATTTTGCATGGAACATGATAGGCGTTAATTTGCTCCGAGCTATTGCCAGCTTCGGTGCATTACGCATTTTGGTAGCACGCACTCTGGGGTTAGAAGCAGCAGGTATGTTTGCTTTTCTTCAACAATTGCTGATGATCATCGGTCGCTATTTACCAGCAAAATTACTTGCGAACGTTATTCGTCCAATGCTGATTTCCCGCTACGTGGCTGGAGAAATTGATGTGGTTAAGCAAGGTATGGCACTGCTGTGGAAGAGCAATTTGCTTATCATTGCTGCTTGTATGGTAACGATAAGTGTTGCGGGTGATGTACTTATTATGGTGGCCAGCAGTGGACGCTTTGCTGATGCAGGTATGGTTATGTTAATTATGCTGTTGGGTTTGGGAGCGACGAGTCAGGGCCAACTGGTTAGCATGGTCATGCAAATATTTCCGTATACCCGCCAGTTAAGACACTTTAGCCTGCTATCTGTAATGACACCTCTAGCAGTTTTTGTTGGCTCGAATTGGGGACTAATTGGAGTTGCTAGCGGGATTGTGCTGAGTGTATGGTTATTGAATAGCCTGACTTTACTTTGGCTTAATCGTCAGGCTGGATATATGGAATTGGACTGGCTGGGCATTTCACGCGGCCTGGGTTTGGCAGTAATACTAGCATTCGTTGGCTGGGCGATTGAATTTGAATTTGGCCCATGGTGGGCACTGGCTTTAGTTCTACTGATTTATGGAGTTGGGCTCATGCTGGTTAAGCCATTGAATCAACTTGATATGGCGCTGTTGGATAGAGGATTACGTCACCGTGCCCGTTTTTTTGAAGTTTTTGCGCGAAGAGATTGATTACAGCGCAATAAAGGATGAAAACTTCAATTTCAGGTATTTATTAATTACCGGATTGAATTAAGAATAAAGCATCATTGAAGTGATAAATAATAACATTTCGTACGTTCGTTCGATTACTTGTGAGCGTGTACTGCATTCATATTAATTCTATTAGGTTGATACTACTCATTTTTGGATAGGTAACATGAATATCAGCAAAGGAAAAATAAAGGTTATGCATGTTATCAATGGAGAATTTTTCTCAGGTGCCGAACGAGTGCAAGATGTTCTGGCTCTGCGTTTACCAGACTATGGTTATGAAGTGGGTTTTGCCTGCGTGAAACCAGCCAAGTTTTCTGCATGCCGGAATTCCACCGTGTCATTGTTTGAGGTGCCTATGCAATCCAAATTTGATTTGGCGCCAGCCTGGGAAATTGCACGCATCGTGAAACAGGATGGTTATGCTTTGCTGCATACACATACTCCACGTGCCGCCTTAGTGGGACGAATGGCGGCTTGGCTGGCTGGTGTGCCAATGGTGCATCACGTGCATAGTCCTACTACTCGTGATACAGAAAGTTCCTGGCGCAACTGGATGAACGCGATGATGGAGCGATTGAGTCTCATTGGTGTTGCGCAATTGATCCCCGTATCGCAAAGCCTTGAGGCTTATCTGAAGAAGCAGGGATGGTCGCAGGACCGAATTAAGATCGTAGCCAATGGGGTAGTAACGCCTGGTCCTTTGCCGAATCGAGTAGCGCCTGCTTCAGAATGGGTAATTGGCAGTGTAGCACTGTTTCGTCCACGTAAAGGTATGGAAGTGCTGATTCAGGCTTTGGCAAATCTACACCACAAGGGACGGACTGTACGTCTGCGAGCAGTAGGTACCTTTGAAACTGTCGAGTATGAAAGCGCCATCAAAGAGATGGCTGCACGCTTGGGTATAGCAGATGCCATTGACTGGGTTGGTTTTGCTCAGGATGTAAATGCTGAGTTTGTTAAAATGGATGTATTAGTCTTACCCAGTCTTTTTGGTGAAGGTATGCCGATGGTAATCCTGGAAGCGATGGCGACAGGGGTACCGGTAGTGGCATCTGATGTAGAAGGTATTCCTGAGGTATTGGACCATGGACATACAGGTTTACTAACAGCCGCAGGCGATGCAAGGCAATTGACTGCAATACTGGAAGATCTAATGAATAACAAATATGACTGGCAGGCCTTGCGAGAAAATGCCTATCAGATGCAAATCAATTGCTTTTCTGATCGTAGCATGGCTAAAGGGGTGGCGAAGGTGTATGAGGGGATATTGGATCATGTTTGATCGAGTGAAAATATTTGGCATTGAGATTGATCGACTGACTATGAACCAAGCAGTTTCTCGATTATTGAGCTGGATTGACAAACAGGAATACCGGTGCCTGTATGTAGTGACACCCAACGTTGATCATATAGTTAAGTTACAGAATAACGAAGACTTCCGCGCAGTCTATAAAGATGCAGAAATGGTGGTAGTCGATGGTAAGCCTGTTTTATTAGCTTCACGCTTGCTAAATAAATCTCTGCCGGAAACAGTGCCGGGCAGCGATTTATGCCCGGCACTGTTTGAAGCAGCTAGGACCAGAAGAAAACTACGGATATTTTTACTGGGAGCAGCTGATGGTGTGGCTGATCGTGCAGCTACTGTAATTCAAAAGCGGTGGCCTTGGGTAGAGATTTGTGGAACGCATAGTCCACCCATGGGTTTTAGTGCTTTGTCACCTGCGAACGAGATAGTCTTGAAAAAAATAAACTCAGTTAAACCCGATGTGCTAGTGATAGGATTAGGAGCACCTAAACAGGAAATTTGGGTGCATGCCATGCGTGATCAATTGGATGTTAAAGTAGCCCTATGTGTGGGAGCTACTATCGATTTTCTCGCTGGTGAGAAAGCTCGTGCGCCACATTGGATTCGCAAGATAGGCTTGGAATGGCTTCATCGCGCATTGAGTGAACCCCGGCGGCTGCTGCCGCGATACATTCATGATGCGTGGGTATTTCCTCGGTTGGTGATTAGAGAATGGTTAAGTAAATGAGCAAGATGGTAAAAAGTGTAGATTGTGAGTCAATCTTCGTAATGGGATTGCCACGGAGCGGATCTACTTTGATATCCCGATTACTTAATAATTCACCTGATATTCTATCCGTCAATGACTTGTATTTTCTTCAGGCAGTGTTGGCAATGGATGCAACGAGTGGAGAATTGAGTCATTTACAAATCGTAGAACTCGTTGATTTATTACTTAATGTGATAAATGTACGGTCGAATGTCAATGAAGAATTTATAGGACAACTAAACATTACACCGGAATCCATTCAGAGAATTCGGCAGGAAGTGCTGAGTAGGCAGAAACACAAACGCTATGAATGGCATGATCTGATGAATGATCTGCTCAGTCTGGTGTCAGCAGACACCGGAAAGTCTCGCTGGGCTGACAAAACACCTCAAAATTTTTATCACTTTTATTTGCTGGCTGAACGCTTTCCAAAAGCGCGATTCATTTTCTTATTTCGGGATCCACGATCAATTCTGGCATCATACAAATATGCAAGTGGAGAAGGGCATGATATCCGGCGTTATCATCCTGTTGTATATTCATTGTATTGGCGTTCGGCGGTTAGATTTTATCAAAGGGTTAAGGATCACCCGCGCGTTATAATGTTACGGTATGAAGACTTACTTTCGGATACGGTTAATATATGTGCCAAGTTGGGAGAGTTTCTTTGTACTGATATAAATCTTCCTGAATTGACTTCATTAGGACATAATTCATCCTTTTCCAAAGGAGATAGAAAGAGTATTACAACTACGGAAAGTTGGATTTGTGAGCGTTTGTGCAGTTCCGAAATGAATGACTTGTGTTATGGAATTCAAAGTCACTACCCAAAAATTAGTGATGTGCCATATCTATTGAAAGCAAGCTTGCAATTTTCTACCTTTCAAACCCTAAGAGCATTCAATGATAAGGAAGCCAGGAAGCGCATCATTACCTTTATTCGTGGTTTAGGCAGGTAGTTTTTGGGATTCTGATTGAATTAATCTATGCATTGTACGTTTTGAGGATATTATGGTCGAAGCGACATGGTAATGGATTTAAAATTGACCCATTCAGTTAAGTTTGAGCGTTACCGATTTGCTAGAAGAATTGAATCCTTAAATCAAACAAACGAGTAACGCTCTCTCTATTACTGAGCCACAATCCAATCATTAAACACAAAGCAGGACTGGATTATCCATGCCGTTGCCTTGCTCGCTCTACTCCTAATCATTGGGCGGAAGTGCTGCTGCTTCCTGGAACAGATCGCCCGAATTTGGACGGCAAGACTGCAATCCATTCGTACCACCAGTCGCCGGTATCGTAAATATCTGATCAGCTCCACTGTCGTCATGACCGTTGAACAGCTTGATCGAAGGGTGATCAAAGGGCGCCTTATCACAGGCAACGCGGGGATCTGTGAGCGCCTTCATAAAGGCAACCAAATCATGTTTTTCACTATCAGTGAGGCCAAGCACCGTAATATCTGGATCGAGATTGCTGCCTTTGCGCTGATTAACCACTGGATCACTATTACCAAGCGGTCCTGTGCCCGAGGTATCGTTCAAATCAGTTGGCTGGTGATGGCCACGGCGATTGCCACCTCGGTTGTAGAAATCAACGACGCTTTCCAGTGTCGCGTAACTACCCGTATGAAAATACGGTGGGGTAAGCCCGATATTGCGTAGTGTCGGCGTTTTAAATGCACCGTCAACGGCCTGGCGCTCATTCGCCTTAACCAATGCAGCTAACTGATTTGCTGGGTTACAAGGATCTTCGGCTAGGATCAGCACTTCGAAATTGCATAGATCAGTTCCAAAGTTATCAATTTTCTTGTTGCCAAGAAACTGACGGGTGAAAGATAGCGGATTGCCAAACGGGTCTTTGCCACCCAACCCGACATCTGCCACTGTTGGGACTACGCCAATGTTGTAGAAAGCATTGTCATAGACCGCAGGTTGGGAATTGCCTTCGGCCATCCGCATGCGTTCAATTCTACCTTCGTTTGCTTTGTTAAAGAGCGGTCCGGAATGACATGCGATACACTTTCCTTTTCCGACGAAGATTTCCTGACCACGCCGTTCCGCATCGGAGAGTTGATCATTGTCAAATGGCGCATCATCGGACAACAGGGTCGACTCATACAGCATAATTGCAATACCCCAGAACATCGAGAAATTAATTTCCTCTTGCGTGAAGCCATTGGGATCTGCCTTGATGCTGCCGTTTTTGCGGGTAAATTTGCCCGAGGCACTCCACCATTTCGGATCAAATGCTGCACGAATCTTCTGTGAGTAAGTACCTGAAATCGTACCGTTCGCGTTAAGCAATGGCCCTAATACGCTATCTTCGGTATGCACAGTTTGTAAAGCAAGTGGCTGTCGACTCAACAGTTTGCGCCCAAGCTTGGGAAAGGTTTTACCCGCGCACGACATTTCGAACGCCGATAAGGGTGGCCCTACTGCCTGAGATGCCAGACTGGCATTTTTCAATTTTAGCTTGGTCGGCTTGACGCCCCGCTTATTCTTACTTTTTTCGAGCACAAATGCCGCCGGTGAGCGGTTTCCGAACGGATCGAAGCCGTTAAAAGTATTATTGGCCCGACCATCCCAGAAGTTGCGGAAATTGAAGACCGCATTGATTGTAGTTGGTGTGTGTCTTGGTTCGACCTTTCGATGAAAGAGAAAGGCAGCATCGAATTCCTGAGTACATACTTCGTCAAATGCATCGGTTGTACCGGGAAGTACTATTGCCTGCAAATTGACAAATTTGGAAGGCTTGACTCCCTGCGAACTGAATACGTCATTTGTGGTGAACAGGATTGCGGAGTCGCGATCGAGCGGATCTGCCAGTTGGTGAAAGGGGAAGTCAGCCAGATTCGGCAAATAGTTGGGTCCCGCATCAGATCCGCCTGCTGTGCGGCCAGCAGTGCCGGATGGAGATAGATCACGTGGATCGGTTGTATCATTGGGCACAGATGTGAGGCCTCCGAATGTTAAATCTCCACGGGAAAAACGCTGGTCAAGAACGCCAGGGCTATATTGATTTTTTAGACGCGTATCGGCACCTGCCGCAAAATGACATGATGCGCAAGCCTGCCCATCACTGCCTACTTGCTGATCCCAGAAAAGCATTTTGCCGAGAGCAATCGCTGCTTGCCTGTCAGTGACAATACCTGTCAGATTCGGAAGTTTGGGGGTTACCCCTTTGAGACTACTCAGTGTGGGAGGGACCTCCTGTGCATGGATTGTATACGATATCAAAACTACAAACACTAGAATGGCAATTTCCGCACATCTCTGTTTAATCTTCGCTTGAAAAGAACGTTTCATGTCAATATTCCTCCCTGATTTTATCAGGCTGCGGCTACACTGCCGGTGGCTTTTATCGCATCTCGCTCCTATGTTGGAATTGAGTTTATTTCCTCACTATTAAGTTAGCGCAGGGGGAAGCCAGCCGTAGCTGCAGTTACTGCCTTCAAATTACACGTGGTTGGATTAATAAAAACAACAAAGCAGATCGGTACTTGAAGCAATGCGGAAATGGCAGCTCATATCAATCCACTTTTGTCAAGCAATTATGTTATAGGGTAACAAACGGGTAGGTAATATTGCAAGCTCATCCATTCATTTTCATCCTGTTATACTTGACTTGCCTAGGTGTGTAATGAGCTTGAAATAACCTGTTAAGTAGCCCTTTCAGCGGTATTTAAAACTGGACTGGTTTTACATAAAGAAGCAAATATTGCTTCATTCACAGCCATACCATTAAACCCATTTCCAATGGGTGAGTCATCAGTGGGTGATAGGGATAAATTCGAATGAAATATTCTTGTTTGCCGCATAATTCCGGGGTCAGCTCAAGTTCGAACAGATGCTCATCCGAATCCTGGATTTCTGTGAATTCAAACTTGAAATGCTTGAAGTTGCATAAGTGGGTTGTCTTAAACTGACGACATATCAGTAGTTCAATCACGACATCTTCCGGCGCCAGATTGTTCAGTCTGGCGGCCACTTTGAAATTCAGTGCTTCATTAAAGAAAATACGTTCATGAGGAACATCCAAGCGTCGGAGCGTGACCCCATGCCATGCATTTCTTATCCTGGCTTTCCATGTGGCAATATTTTTTGCATTAGCATACTCATTGTCTGCATAGAGCAAACTCTTATGGCTGGCGGGGCGATAAAATTTTTTAATGTATTCATCAAGCATACGCGTTGCGCTATAACGCGGCAGCAGTGACTTCATTGAATGTTTAGCCATTTTCACCCATTCCGGTGAATAGCCGAGTTTGCCATAGTTGTAATACAGCGGAATGACCTGGTCTTGCAGGATTTCATACAGCGCCCGACTTTCTTCTTGGTCACGCAGTGTTGCGGCCATATCCTCCGGGCCTGGTTTAATTGCCCAGCCATTCTTGCCGTCGTAGCCTTCTCCCCACCAACCATCCAGTACGCTCAGGTTAATCGCGCCATTGATGCCTGCTTTCATACCCGATGTGCCACTAGCTTCGAGCGGATAAATGGGATTGTTAAGCCAGACATCGACACCGGCAACCAAGCGCCGGGCGAGCCGTAGATCGTAGCCTTCAACCAATAAAAGCCGTCCTTCAAATTCAGGCAGACGCGCAATTTGACTGATGTGCCGAATAACATCTTGTCCGGGAATATCAGCCGGATGTGCTTTGCCGGCAAAAATCAGCAGCACGGGACGTTCTTGATCAAGAATGATTTTCCGCAGCCAGTCGAGATTCTCGAATAACAGTGCAGCGCGTTTGTATGTTGCGAAGCGGCGTGCAAAACCCAAGGTCAGAATGCTGGGATTGATAGGATCAACAAACTTTAATAGCCGGTCCAGATGTGCTTCAGAACCATGATTTCGGCTGTTTTGCTCAGTAATACGGGAGCGGATACCGTAAAATAGCTGCGATTTTAACGATTGCCGTACACTCCAGAACAAGTGATCCGGGATGTTATCAATACGTGACCAATATTCGGTATCGCACATCTTATTGCGCCATTCATGGCCGAGATAACGATCAAACAGGTCAGACCATTCCTGTGCCAGGAAGGTTGGCACATGGATGCCATTAGTAATATAGGTGATCGGATTTTCTTCCGGCTCGATTTGTGGCCATAAATCCTGGCAGATGTTTGCTGATACGCTTCGGTGTATTTTGCTGACGCCATTGTGCGTGCGTGAGCCGTGAATCGCTAGTGCAGTCATATTAAAATC
Organism: Nitrosomonas sp. Nm166; assembly: GCF_900112825.1. Taxonomy (GTDB): domain Bacteria; phylum Pseudomonadota; class Gammaproteobacteria; order Burkholderiales; family Nitrosomonadaceae; genus Nitrosomonas. The sequence continues at coordinate 92,429 of NZ_FONE01000003.1, forward strand.
AGGACTTCCAGGCACATGACCGAGCGCCATGAACTCTTCGGGCGTAATGTTGAGACTGCGGTAGAAGTCATCAAAATAGGTGCGCGTCATGTCCGCGCTGAAATAATCATGACCAGCCGGTACTGCGGTATGTGTAGTAAAAATCGTATTCACGGCCACAGCTTCCAGAGCGCTCGGAAAATCTAGCCCTTGCTGTACCAAATTGTGAATACGCTCGAGGATCATAAAAGCGGCATGACCTTCGTTGATATGCCACACGGTAGGCCTAATACCCAGCGCTTGTAATGCACGCACTCCGCCCATGCCCAAAATAATTTCCTGTTCAATGCGCATGACTTTATCACCCCCGTAAAGGTTATGCGTGATATAGCGGTCTTGCGGAGAGTTTTCCGGTAAATCAGTATCTAGCAAATAAAGGACGACATGGCCAATTTTTGCCTGCCATATTTTTACGATGACATTGCGCCTGGGCAGGGCTACATCAATATGCAGGCTTGAACCGTCTGGATGCAATACCGGTGTGACTGGAAGATCTTCAAAATCCGCTACCGTATAGGTGACTTGTTGATTGCCCTGACTGTCAATGGCTTGGGAAAAATATCCCTGACGATAGAGCAGGCCTATGGCGACGAATGGAAGATGTAAATCACTGGCTGCCTTGCAATGATCTCCAGCGAGAATGCCCAGACCGCCGGAATAAATGGGCAGGCTTTCATGAAAGCCGAATTCGAAACAAAAATAGGCAACCTGATCTTGTGCACCTAAACCTTCGGTATTGTTTTGAGCTGATGACTCGTCATGATACGAATCATAAGTCGATAGAATACTATTGTAAGTGGCAAGAAAAACCCGATCTTCTGTCGCTTTCAACAACGTTGATTCATCCACACGTTTGAGAAATGCCTTCGGATTATGTCCTACCGCCTCCCACAAGTGCGGATCAAGCCGCGAAAAAAGCATGCGTGTCGCACGATCCCAGCTATACCACAGATTATTAGCCAGTTCCTGCAGGCGTTTGAGACGTGGCGGTATTTTAGGATTGACAGTAATGGTGAAAGCAGTTCGCGGCAACATGATGGGCTCCTTAATGAAAATTATCTTTTTTTATAGGATTAGTTGATTCATTGCGTTGAAGAACGGGAATTTAAACTTGAAACTGTTCGAATTTTAATTCTGACTATTCGTTGTTTTTAATAGATGATGTGCTTCGTGTTTAGCACCGAGCAAACTGATTTCAGTGTTAGTAATCACGTGCACGGGGATCTCATTCATTAACGCGGAAAACCGTCCTTTGTCTCGGAATGCACGCATGAAACCGCCCGATTTGAGTATATTGATAATCTTGGGCGCAATGCCGCCTGCAATGTATACGCCTCCACGACACAATCCGGCCAGCGCCAGGTTACCAGCATAAGCACCGTAGATTTCAGCAAATAAATTGAGCGATTTGATGGCGATCGGGTGTCGGTGTGTTTGTGCAAGCGTCGTTATCGTGGCGCCGCTGTCTTCTTTCAGATGGGTTGCTGTCAAACCGGAGGAGGTTATCTGATGCATTTGCAGAAAATTAAAAATATTCGTTAATCCCGAGCCGGATAACAAGCGTTCCACAGAAACATGGCCAAATTTATCGTGTAGCGTTTCGAACAAACTGACCTGCAATTTGTTGGTCGGCGCGAAGTCTATGTGACCCGCTTCAGTTGATAAGGCGAAATAGCGGCCTTCTAGCCAAGGAAGCCATGCCACACCCATTCCCGTGCCTGCGCCCAGAACGACCCGCATTGCATGCGCATGGGTTTGCCCAGTTTGCAATGTAACCAGATCGCCTAGTGACAGATCTTCGACAGCTAATGCAGCCCCTTCAAAATCATTGATAAGCTTAACATTGGGAATAGAAAATTCATCAGTAATTGCAGCGCTACTGATTTGCCAGAGCAAATTGGTCAATGTAACCTGCTGTGCGACGATGGGTCCTGCGACTGCAAAGCATGCTGCAACTGGAGGATGTGCTACTGCGCTTCGGTTCAGAAAATCTCTCAGCAGATCAGCAAAATTTATGAATGTCTGACTATCATAGCGCTGTTCGAATAGCTGATAAACTACACCATCCTTCACTTCGGCCAGCTGTAGAATGGTTTTGGTACCTCCAATATCACCGTAAATAATTTTTCTGTTCAATGGCTTACCAATTAAAATATTGATCGAAGAGCCTGCCTGAGAGCGAGTGAGTACTAGCCCAAACAGATCGATAGTATACATGGCCACACATGTTTTTATCAGGTTTGCTGCGGTTTGACATACAATCGGTCATTCAGTACATTTTTTAGAAATAGGAAAGAATGAGTTTTAATACCAATCCATACTGAATACTGTAATCGATAATCCTTAAGTTTTATTGAATTCATTATGGCTGATCCATTGATCATCGCTAAAACAAGCATAGCTGATTTGGCGCTCTTGCCCACGATGGCAACGCGTCATGGCTGCATTACCGGTGCGACCGGGACCGGCAAAACCGTTACGCTGCAAAAGCTGGCAGAAAGCTTCTCCGCTATCGGGGTTCCGGTATTCATGGCAGATATAAAAGGCGACTTAACAGGTATTTGTAGGCCAGGATCGCTTTCTAGCAAGATGAAAACACGTATTGATATGCTACAACTGGATACTCCGGCATGGGAAGGCTTTCCGGTAACATTGTGGGACATATTTCAGGAGCAGGGTCACCCGTTACGTGCAACAATTTCCGATATGGGGCCCGTGCTATTGGCACGCCTGCTGAACCTGAATGATACCCAAGAGGGTGTGTTAACACTGGTTTTTAAAGTAGCCGATGATCATGGATTGCTGTTGCTTGATCTGAAGGATTTGCGTGCTTTACTGCAATTTGTTGGTGATCATGCTGATCAATTCAAAACCCAATATGGTAATGTGTCATCAGCTTCGATCGGTGCAATCCAACGTAGTTTGCTGCAAATAGAAAAACAGGGTGGAGATAAATTCTTTGGTGAGCCGATGCTCAATATCGAGGATTTAATGCAGACCATCGACGGCAAAGGTGTCATCAATATCCTTGCTGCTGACAAATTGCTAAATTCACCCAGATTGTATAGTACTTCTCTGCTCTGGATGTTGTCCGAGTTGTACGAAAATCTTCCCGAAACCGGTGATCGTGAGAAGCCTAAATTAGTGTTCTTTTTTGATGAGGCGCATCTGTTGTTCAGTATGGCATCGCCTGCTTTATTGGAGAAAATTGAACAAGTCGTGCGTCTGATACGCTCCAAAGGGGTCGGTGTTTATTTTGTCACGCAAAGCCCATTTGATATTCCGGAAAAGGTATTGACCCAGTTGGGCAATCGGGTGCAGCATGCGTTGCGCGCCTTTACACCGCGTGATCAAAAAGCAGTCAATTCCATTGCTGAAACCATGCGGCCCAATCTGAAACTGAATGTCAAACAAGCCATCCTTGAACTTTCAGTAGGCGAAGCGCTGATTTCTTTTCTTGATGCTGATGGATCGCCGGATATCGCTGAGCGCGCTTTTATACTGCCTCCAGTTAGCCAGATCGGACCGATTACGGCAGATGAAAGAAAGCAACTGATTCAGTCTTCCATTGTGGCAGGTGTGTATGAACAGGAAATCGACCGAGAAAGCGCATTTGAACTATTGCAAGCACGAGTTGGCGCTGGCAGACCTGCAGGTTCAGATATTTTGAAGAAGCAAACCGGAGAGGGAATTTTGGGTGAGTTGAGCGATTTATTATTGGGTTCATCTAGCAAACGCGGTGGGCGCCGAGAAGGCGTGATCGATGCATTTGCGAAGAGCGCCGCCCGATCAGTGGGATCATCCATCGCCCGTGAAATTACCCGTGGTTTGCTTGGATCGTTATTAGGTCAGAAACGGCGCTAGCCCACCATAGCTCTACCAAAAATACCCCATAGAGGCTTAAAAGTGCTTACTCGTCTTTTTTATATTTATGATCCGATGTGCAGTTGGTGCTATGCATTTAGCCAAAGCTGGACTGCGTTGCAAAAGGATGTGCCGGATGATGTCGGAATTGTCTATCTGCTCGGCGGGCTTGCGCCGGATACGACAGCGCCGATGCCCATGTCGATGCAAAAGAATATTCAACAGGCTTGGCAGCGCATAGAGCAAACCGTTCCAAGCGTTCGGTTTAATTGGGATTTCTGGTCACGCAATACGCCGATTCGCTCAACATATCCTGCTTGCCGGGCGATTCTGGCGGCGAGAAAGCAGAATGCTAAAGCTGAGCCGCAAATGTTGCAAGCCATTCAAACGGCGTATTACCAGAAAGCCATGAATCCATCTTTGCTGGTAACATTGCAGGAATGTGCGCGTGAGATTGGACTGGATGCGGAGGTATTCAAGAGAGATTTAACCAGTCCACAGATAGAACAGCAATTGCAGCATGAAATTCAGCGGGCAAGAAGCATGGATGTTCATTCTTATCCGTCTTTGCGGCTCATCCACAATCATGCCGTGTTTCCGATTGCTGTTGATTATCTGAACCATCAAACTATGCTGGATGCGATCAATCGCATCATAGAAGAACTGTAGCGTTATTGGATAGACAGGAGTCGAAAATCTGCTTCCCAGCCTTTTAATTTTTCACGTGCATGTCGCCGCTGCTGCTGACTGGTGCTATTGTGCACGTGCGCGATGAAGGTGCAATTGTATTCGGTCAGTTTCATTTGATAAGCACGGTAGTCGGCATTCGTGGAGCGTTCGGTATGCCCGACCAGTTTGCGCAGTGTAGTGACGATATGCTCGGCTTCAGCGGGTTCAGCGATTAGCTGGCGCAGTGTCAATAAGGTTGCATTTTGACGATGCTGACGTTCAGTCAGCCAGGCTGCAGGATCGAAAGGTGAAGCGGCAATACTGTCGATGATCAAGCGCTGCTGTGCTTCGTTAATGTTACCGTAGAAATTTTCTATGCGTTTGACAGTGCGCTTGACGGACGCTTCCTGGCGATCCTCGATGGTCGGCTGTAGATAATCACGGTGAAATTCCTCATTACTTTTAGCATAGCGCTGCTCAAGATGGCGCAATTGCGTTTCGCCCAGACCAGGTACTAACGGCGCGCCAAGCTGCAATGCGTGATCGAGCGCCAGTGCAGTAGTGTTCCGTAGTTCCTGGTACCAGTCGCAGACCTGTTCCGGTGTGACGGAATCATCAATCTGACGGCTTAATACCGATAACCATGCGGCATATTCGGGAAGCTGAGTAGTGCGGTGCCAGTCAAACCATTGGTGAATTGCCTCTTTAGCGTGCGGAACCTGCTCGTGACTAAAGTTGACATAGCCATCGAGCCACCACCAAAGCAACTGCGGCCCTTGGTTGTACCCCATGCGCAGCATGCTGCAACTGCTGAGCAGCAGAAGTAAGCCGATGATCGTGCCTCTTGCAAGAGGCATGCGCAAGGTGCTTGTCATTTTCTATTAGTTGCCAAAAAGTATTTTTTTAACTTACTGAGTAAACTACTTGCATCCGAATTGATGACTTCGGTTTTATTAGTTTTGTCAGTCAGCAAATTTTCCATGATTAATTGATAAATCCTCGACAATTGTTCGAGATCGTCGACTTCTACGTGTTCGTTCAGCTTGTGAATGGTGGCATTGCGCGGACCAAATTCAATCACCTGGGGGCAGATGTCTGCAATAAATCGGCCGTCTGAAGTGCCACCAGAAGTGGAAAGCTGCGGTTCGATGGCAATGACTTGGGCAATGGCGTCGTGCATGGCATCAGCCAATTCGCCTTTTGGTGTGAGAAAGGGTTTTCCTGACAGTTCCCACTGCAATTCATAATCAAAGCCGTGCCGATCAAGGATTTCATGCACACGGGCCTTGAGTGATTCAACGGTGCTGGCTGTCGAAAAACGGAAATTGAACAATAAATTCAGTGTGCCGGGGATGACGTTAGTGGCGCCTGTACCAGCATTGATATTGGAAATGTGCCAGGTTGTGGGGGGGAAATAGTCATTGCCCTGGTCCCATTCTGTTTGCGCCAGTTCCGCGATGGCGGGGGCAGCCAGGTGGATGGGATTTTTGGCTAGATGCGGGTAGGCGATATGGCCTTGTATGCCTTTAATCGTCAGATTGCCGGATAGAGAGCCGCGCCGGCCATTTTTGATGGTATCTCCCAGCTTGTCGGTACAGGTGGGTTCACCCACAATGCAGTAATCCAGTAATTCACCACGCGCTCTAAGCGCTTCAACAACCTTGACGGTGCCATCAATCGCGATGCCTTCTTCGTCCGAAGTGATCAATAGTGCGATTGATCCTTGATGGTGCGCATGCTGTGCCAAAAATGCTTCAATGGCGGTAATAAAGGCTGCCAGCGATGATTTCATATCGGCAGCACCGCGTCCATACAGGCGGCCATCCCGAATGGCCGGCGTAAATGGGTCACTGTCCCACTGTTCAAGCGGGCCGGTGGGAACGACATCGGTGTGTCCGGCAAAACAAAGTACCGGTGCAGCATTGCCGCGGCGTGCCCAAAGATTGTCGACATCGCCAAAGCGCATTCTTTCAATGTGAAAGCCGAGTTTTTCCAGACGACTGATTAAAATCTCCTGACAACCGCCATCGGATGGGGTCAGCGAGCGGCAGGCAATGAGTTGTTGAGCAAGCGTCAGTGTGTCTTGGGTATCATTGGGCATGAATTTTTCCTGAAGAAGTTAGGTCGTTCTAAAAGCCGAGTGTATGAATTACACAACAATATTTCCGTCAAATTTTAGCGTGAAAGTAGGGATTTGAACGATTATCATGTAAATTTGAAGCTGTAAGTTTTTTAAGCAGATGCAGAATTTTACAGTCTGATGCAAGTCTTGCACAGTTAGCGTTATTGCGCATCACTTGATTGGGCTTAACTCATTACGGAAAAAACCAATATGCTCGAGTTCCTCTTCTATGCCATTTTGTTATTCGCTGCAATCGTTGTTCTCATTCTGGCAGTTCCTGTGATACGTCGTTTTCTGGTCACCAGTCAGATACTGAAAATTTTTCGCAACATGCTGCCGCAGATATCGCAAACGGAACAGGAAGCATTGGATGCCGGTACGGTTTGGTGGGAAGGCGATTTATTCAGCGGTAAACCGGACTGGAAAAAATTGCTGGCCTATCCTAAGCCGCAATTAACCGCAGAGGAGCAAGCTTTTCTGAATGGTCCGGTAGAGCAACTCTGCGCGATGCTGGATGAGTGGAAGATTACGCATGAGTTGAAGGATTTGCCACCAGAAGTGTGGCAGTTTATCAAGGAGAATGGCTTCTTTGGTTTGATTATTCCCAAGCAGTATGGCGGCTACGGATTTTCAGCATTGGCACACTCCGAAGTGGTGATGAAACTGGGTTCCCGCAGTGGCACGGCCGCGGTGACGGTGATGGTGCCCAATTCGCTCGGCCCGGCTGAACTGCTGCTGCATTATGGCACCGAGAAACAAAAAGAATATTATCTGCCGCGCCTGGCGAAAGGCCTGGAAGTGCCTTGCTTTGCGTTGACTTCACCGGAAGCAGGATCCGATGCCGGAGCCATGCCGGATTTTGGGATTGTGTGCCGCGGTGAGCATGACGGGCAAACAGATGTGCTAGGGATGCGGGTAACCTGGGAGAAGCGCTACATTACGCTTGGGCCGGTTGCAACCATTTTAGGGCTTGCCTTCAAGGTGTATGATCCGGATCGCTTACTGGGCGGAAAAGAGGAGCTTGGCATTACTCTGGCATTGATTCCCACCAACACGCCGGGTGTGAATATCGGGCGGCGTCATTATCCGCTGAATGGGGCATTTCAGAATGGTCCCAATTCGGGTAAAGAAGTATTCATTCCGATGGATTGGATCATTGGTGGACAGGAAGGCGTCGGGCAAGGATGGCGCATGTTGATGAACTGCCTGGCTGCAGGGCGATCCATTTCATTGCCGGCCACCAGTGTAGGGGGCGCAAAACTGGCTGCACGTACCGGTGGTGCTTACAGCCGGGTACGTATCCAATTCAAAGTACCGATCGGTCAGTTCGAAGGAATCGAAGAAGCATTGGCGCGTATTGGTGGTAACACGTATATGATGGACGCCGCCCGTGTGATGACAGCTGGAGCGGTTGATCTAGGGGAAAAGCCTTCGGTGGTTTCAGCCATCGTCAAATATCATCTAACCGAACGCGGACGTCAGGCGATTAATGATGCGATGGATATCTATGGCGGCAAGGGTATTTGCATCGGTCCGAGAAATTATCTCGGACGCACTTATCAGCAGATTCCTGTCAGCATTACCGTGGAAGGCGCCAATATTCTGACCCGCAATATGATCATTTTTGGTCAGGGCGCGATTCGTTGCCATCCCTATTTGTTAAAGGAAATCAATGCAGCGCATGATACCAATCCGGATCGTGCTTCACGGGCTTTTGATGAAGCCTTGATCGGTCATGTAAAGTTTACGCTACGCAATATTGTGAACAGTCTGTTGTATGCGTTATTCGGTAATTACATCAAAAGCAATGCGCCGGAAAACAGCACGCCTGAGACGGCGGTTTATTACCGCCAGCTGGCACGTTTCTCTGCCAGCTTTGCCTATATCGCCGATATCGGACTGATGCGACTAGGTGGTTCGCTCAAACGTAAGGAAAGATTGTCCGCCAGATTGGGTGATATTCTGAGTATGCTGTATTTATGCTCGGCGACACTGAAGCGTTTTGAAGACGATGGCCGCCCAAGCTCAGATTTGCCATTGCTGCACTGGTCGATGCAGGACGCCATTTACCGCATGCAGCAGGCATTTGATGAGTTTCTGGACAATTTTCCGGCACATAAGGTGTGGGTTTGTTTGCTGAGAGCATTGGTTTTCCCGCTCGGCAAACGCTGCAAACCACCGGCAGATAAGCTGGCCCATGAAATTGCCCGGCTGATGATGGAGCCAGGTGCTGTGCGCAACCGACTGACTGCTGGAATTTATGTACCAACGACAGGTAACGAGCCGATGGCGGATCTCGAGCAAGCCTTGCAATGTGTCATCGAAGGCGGTGCAATTGAAGCGAGGCTACGCGAAGCTGTGAAATTGCGCCAAATTACTGCGCGAGGCGATGAGAAAATTACACAGGCATTGCAACTCAAAATTATCACGGATGCAGAAGCTGATTTGCTGAAGCGGATGAAAGACCTGCGCAATCGGGTTATTAAGGTAGATGATTTTTCACCGGATTTTAGTGAAGTAAGCAGTAACAATTAAAGCACTCATTAAAGGGAAAACGATGAAAGCAGGGCAAGACAGAATGGCAGAGATTATCCCGGTAGATAAGGCAAAAACACTCGATGGTCTTTTTAGAGAACGTGTGCAACGCTCGGCGCAAAAAATCGCGTATCGCTATTTCAACCCAATCAGCGAGGAATGGGATAACTATACCTGGGAGCAAATGAATCAGTTCGTCGCTCGTTGGCAAGCGGGATTAGCAAAAGAACCCCTGGTGGCTGGTGACCGGGTGGCGGTGATGATGAAGAATTGCCCGGAATGGGTCATGTTCGAGCAGGCAGCGCTAGGTCTCGGACTGGTGGTAATTCCTTTATATACCGATGATCGCGCTGAAAATGCGGCTTATATCATCAATGACGCGAATGTCAAGCTGCTGTTGCTCGAGAATTCGGATCAATGGCAGGAGTTTCTTACGATACGCGATCAGATAGAGGGGGTACAGCGAATTGTCATACTCCAGTCTTTTGAGCGAGACAACCGAAATTTACGCGATAATACCCGGGTTGTCTTCGCCTACGACTGGCTGCCTGTACAAGCCAGTGAAGTCAAGCATGTTGGCGATGATCCGCACAACCTTGCCACCATTATTTATACCTCAGGTACGTCAGGTCGTCCCAAAGGGGTGATGCTCAGTCATCACAATATACTGAGCAACGCCGATAGCTGTTTGCAAATCGTGCCGGTATTACCGGATGATGTATTGCTTTCCTTTTTGCCTTTATCTCATACCTTTGAGCGTACAGCGGGCTATTATGTGCCGATGATGGCAGGCGCCGTGATTGCTTATGCACGCTCGATTCCGCAGTTGCAAGAAGATTTGCTGACCATTCGCCCGACATTGCTGATTTCGGTTCCCCGCATTTATGAACGAGTGTATGCCGGTATACATGCAAAACTGGCTGAAGGTCCCGGTTTTGCGCGCTGGTTATTTAATTTCGCAGTTGCGATAGGTTACAGCCGTTTTGAACGTCAGCAGGGAAGGGGGAACTGGCGGTTCACACATCTGTTCTGGCCATTACTGAAGAAACTGGTGGCTGATAAAGTGATGGGTAAATTGGGCGGCCGGTTGCGGTTTGTGATGAGCGGCGGTGCCGCGTTATCGGCGGAAGTTTCACGTATCTTCATCGGCCTGGGATTGCCTATCCTGCAAGGATACGGGATGACGGAAAGCAGCCCGGTCGCCTGTGCCAACCGGCTTGAAGATAACGTGCCGGCCAGTGTCGGTTTGCCGATTCCCGGGGTAGAGGTCAAACTGGGCGAGAACAATGCATTGCTGATTCGCGGGCCTAATGTGATGCTGGGTTACTGGAATAATCCGGAAGCCACGAAAGCCGTCCTTTCACCGGATGGCTGGCTCAACTCGGGCGATATCGCTTCCATTGACGCACAAGGCCACGTCACTATTACCGGCCGACTGAAAGAAATCATTGTCTTGTCTACCGGCGAAAAAGTACCGCCGGCGGATATGGAAGCGGCTATTTTGCGCGATCCGTTATTTGAGCAGGTGATGCTGGTCGGTGAAATGCGTTCCTATTTGAGTGTTTTGGCTGTTTTGAATCCATCCCGCTGGCAAGCTTTCATCGCACAGCATGGGTTGAATGATAACCTGGATAATGAGCAGCAAAGACAGCAGATTGAAGAGATTTTGTTGGACAGAATCACTCAGCAAACGAATGGATTTCCGGGCTATGCCAGAATACGCCGTGTTGCAGTCGTTCAGGAACCCTGGAGTGTTGAGAACGGTTTGATGACACCTACCATGAAGCTAAAACGAGCGAAGGTGATGGAGAAATACCAGGCGGAAATCGATAGGCTTTATAAGGGACATTAGGATTGCTAATGATAATCCGATTGTCAATAAAAGTTTTTTCTTAATTAGTAGCATGATCTTCTCTCTGCATTCGTAGTAACAAATGCGAATCTTTCAGAGATTCCTTGAATGCATATCCATCATAAACTGCTCAGGTTGTCAGTAGGATTTTTCCGGCGTAGTATCCATTTAGTTATTTTAAATAACGCAATAAGCATTTCTTTCAAGTAAGTTTTTTTGATAAATCCTTTTGAAGGAGTTCTTGATATGGCTACGACAGTGATTAACTTATCAAGTCTTGATGGCACTAATGGTTTTTCTATGACTGGCGCATCGCAGGATTTTTCTGAATTATCGGTCAGCGGTGTAGGGGATATTAATGACGATAATTTTGATGATGTCATTATCGGTGCCGATCAAGCTGACTCGAGTGGCTTTAGATCTGGATCCAGTTATGTTGTTTTTGGCAAGGCTTCCGGTTTTGATGACACGATAAATTTGTCCAGCCTCGATGGCAACAATGGATTCCGCCTGGATGGGGTAGCGGCATGGGATTCTTTGGGCAGATCTGTCAGTAGCGCGGGGGATATCAATGGTGATGGCTTTGATGATGTGATTACCGGTGCTCCTGGTGCTGATGGCAATAATGGCGATAACTACTACGGCCTTAACGGGGGTTCTAGTTATGTAGTATTTGGCAAGGCTTCCGGTTTTGATGCCATGGTGGATTTATCCAGCCTAGATGGCAGTAACGGTTTCCGTTTGGATGGATCGGGGAATAATAATACGGGCACATCAGTCAGCAATGCAGGTGATGTCAATGGTGATGGTTTTGATGATGTGATTATCGGCGCAGAATTTGCTGGTGGTAGCTACGATTATACCGGGGCCAGTTATGTAGTTTTTGGCAAGGCTTCCGGTTTCGAAGCCAAAATGAATCTATCCAGTATCAATGGCACGAACGGTTTCAGCATGAATGGGATAGAGAAGTATGATCGTTTTGGCCATTCGGTTAGTAACGCGGGAGACATCAATGGTGATGGTTTTGATGATTTAATTGTCTCGACGGCTGATAGGTATAGTAAAACCTTCTCCAGCTACGTAGTGCTTGGTAAAGCTTCCGGTTTTGACGCTACGTTGGATTTATCCAGTCTCGATGGCACAAACGGCTTTCGCTTGGATGGAGAAGCGGGATTCGAACGGTCGGTCAGCAATGCAGGGGACGTCAACAACGACGGTTTCGATGATGTAAGTGTCAATGTCTCCCAAGATATGAGTTATATAGTATTTGGCAAGGCTTCCGGTTTTGACGCTACGTTGGATTTATCCAGTCTCGATGGCACAAACGGCTTTCGCCAAGACGGAGGGCCTATAAGTAATGCAGGAGATGTCAATGGCGATGGTTTTGATGATGTGGTTATCTCCAACTACGTAGTATTTGGCAAGGCTTCCGGTTTTGATACTAATATTGATTTATCCAGTCTCGACAGCAATAGCGGTTTTCGCCTGGAAGGGCCGAGCGGACCAATCAGCAGTGCAGGTGACGTCAACGGCGACGGATTTGACGATCTGATTGTTCCAGGAGTTAATCCCAGTAACTCTGGCTCCAGTTACGTGGTATTTGGCAGAAGCAGCTTTACTGATAATGGTGTGATACGGGGTACTCCCGAGGATGATATCCTCACTGGTACTTCGGCAGCAGAACGCTTCGAGGCGGGTGACGGTAACGATCGAATGATCGGCCGCGGCGGTGCGGATGTGTTTCTGGGTGAAGCAGGCAATGACTATATCCGAATATCCGATCTGAGCTTCGAGTCTGTGAATGGCGGCATCGGCAACGATGCGCTGGCCTTGGGCGGCAGCGGTTTGAATCTGAATCTGACCGTTATGGCTGGCAAGATCAGCGGCATCGAGACCATTCGCCTGTTTGGCACCGGCGATAATACCTTGACGTTAACCGCCGCGGATGTACTCAACCTGTCGGATACCAGCAATACCTTGAAAGTCAATGGTAATGCCGGTGATCGCATCGTTGGATTAAGCCATGGCTGGGGAGATGGCGGTGTTCATGGTGATTTCCATACCTACTTCAACGATGCGGCGGTGCTGCTGGTGGGCGTCAATGTGGCGACAGATTTTGCGTAACGAAAAGTTGCACAAATGGTGCTTGCGGTATTCTGAAGCAGCTAGAGGAATCATTTTATAAGGAGCTTAGATTATGACAATACCGATAATTAATGTATCCACACTTAATGGCAATAATGGGTTCCGTTTAGATGGGGAAATAATTTTTCAGTATCATTCCGGTGAAACAGTCAGCAGTGCAGGTGATATCAATGGCGATGGTTTTGATGACGTGATGATTGGTGCTCCATATGTGTATCGGCATTTCCTTGTCGAGGGCTTGAGTTATGTGGTTTTTGGCAAGGCTTCCGGTTTCGATGCAATTATGAATTTATCCAGCGTGGACGGCTTTCGTCTTAGAGATTTTTCTGCTGCATCCGCGTTTATAGTCAGCGATGCAGGCGATATTAATGGCGATGGTTTCGATGATGTAATTATTGGGGCTCGGGGTCGTGTTGGCGATTATCCTCCTTATACGCGTGACCCAGGCGCTGCTTATGTGGTTTTTGGCAAGGCTTCTGGTTTTGATGCGGAAATTAATTTATCTACTCTCGGTGGCAGCCAGGGGTTCCGCCTGGATATAGGGGGAGGTATAGGCGTTTCGGTAAGCAGTGCCGGCGACGTCAATGGCGATGGCTTTGATGATGTGATTGTGGGTGCCAATAGTGCCGGTTATGTGGTGTTTGGCCAAGCTACCGGTTTTTCTGCCACGCTGGATTTATCCAGTCTGGATGGGAATAATGGTTTTCGCCTCGTTGGTAACGCGCCGTATGATCAGGTGGGCGGATCAGTCAGTAGTGCAGGGGATGTCAATGGTGATGGTTTTGATGATGTGATTGTTAGTGCGCTTTATTCTGGTTCTAGCTACGTGGTGTTTGGTAAGAGTTCCAATTTTGAAGTTGCCCTGGATTTATCAAATCTCGACGGCAGCAACGGCTTCCATTTAGTTGACTTGGAAAATAATTCTCTTAGCACATCAGTCAGCAATGCGGGAGACATCAACGGCGACGGTTTTGATGATGTGATTATTGGTACCCCTCGTTCTGACCCGAACGGTAGCTACTCCGGCTCCAGTTATGTAGTATTTGGCAAGGCATCGGGTTTCAGTGCCACGTTCGATTTATCCGGCCTGGATGGGAATAATGGTTTTCGCCTCGTTGGTAACGCGCCGTATGATCAGGTGGGCGGATCAGTCAGTGGTGCAGGGGATGTCAATGGTGATGGTTTTGATGATGTGATTGTCAATGCTGCTGATTCGTGTTACGTGGTGTTTGGCAAGGCTTCCGGTTTCGATGCTGTCATGAATTTATCCAGCCTGGACGACAATAGTGGGTTTCGTTTAGAGGGAATGAATAGGGCTTCTGCGAGTTCGGTAAGCAGTGCCGGGGATGTCAACGGTGACGGTTTTGATGATTTGATTGTCGGTGACCCCAGTGCTATTGTTGAAAATGAAGGTAATTATGGTGCCAGTTATGTGGTGTTTGGTAAAAGCGATTTTACTGGTGATGTCATACTTGGTACCCCGGGAGATGATACCCTCACGGGTACTTCATCAGTGGAGCGTTTCGAGGCGGGTGACGGCAATGATCAAATGATCGGCCGCGGCGGGGCGGATGTGTTTCATGGTGAGGCCGGGAACGATAACATTGTGGTCCCGGATCTTGATTTTCAACAGGTGGATGGTGGCACCGGCGACGATACGCTGGTATTGGAGGCTGGTGGCATCAATTTGAATCTGGCCGACTTTCACGTCACCATCGATGGCATCGAAACCATTGATCTGACTGGTAGCGGTGATAATACATTGATGCTCACCTTGCCGGACTTGTTGAGCTTGTCTGACACTACCGATACTTTTACAGTCAATGGCGATGCGGGTGATCGTGTTGGGCTAAGAAATAATGGCTGGAAGGATGGCGGCATCGAGGGCGATTATCATGTTTTTACCAATAATGGGACGCTGTTGCGGGTAAATAGGGCTGTGTTTACAATAGAAGAAGATGTGATCAATTTAGCCGATCTCGACGGCACTAACGGTTTTCGGTTGGATGGAGTGACTGAGGAGGATTTTTCCGGAATATGGGTCAGCAATGCCGGGGACGTTAACAGCGACGGTTTCGATGATGTGATTGTCGGTGCTCACGGTGCTGACTCCAGTTATGTGATATTTGGCAAAACTTCCGGTTTTGCTGCTGCGATGGATTTATCCAGTCTCGACGGTAACAATGGTTTTCGTCTAGATGGCGCGGGCGCATCGGGCTTTTCAGTCAGCAATGCAGGGGATGTCAACGGTGATGGTTTTGATGATGTGATTGTTGGCGCTCCCCTTGCTGGCTCCAGTTTCGTAGTATTTGGTAAAGCTGCCGGTTTTGCTGCTGCGATGGATTTATCCAGTCTCGACGGTAGCAATGGTTTTCGTCTAGATGGGGGAGGCTGGTCGGTAAGTAATGCAGGAGATGTTAACGGTGATGGTTTTGATGATCTAATTGTTGGTGCGCACGGGTCCAGTTACGTGGTGTTTGGCAGGGCTACCGGCTTTGCCGCTACGATGGATCTATCCAGCCTTGATGGCAATAATGGTTTCCGCCTGAATAGTGCGGATTCGGACAGATCGGTCAGCGGTGCTGGGGATGTCAATGGTGATGGTTTTGATGATTTACTAGTAGGGACTCCCGGGGCCCTAAAAGGCTCTGGGTCAAGTTATGTGGTTTTTGGCAAGGCTTCGGGTTTTGCTGCAACTATGGATTTGTCCAGCTTAGATGGCAGCAATGGTTTCCGTCTTGATGGCGTGGCAGAAGAGGATCGTTCGGGCTACTCTGTCAGTGGTGCCGGAGACGTCAACGGCGATGGTTTTGATGATTTGATTGTGGGGGCCCCTTATACTAACCCGAACGGTATCGGCTTGGGCTCCGCTTATGTGGTGTTTGGCAAGGCGACTGATTTTGCTGCAACTATGGATTTGTCCAGCTTAGATGGCAGCAATGGTTTCCGTCTTGATAGCGTTGCAGTGGATCTTTCTGGCTTCTCTGTCAGTGACGCAGGTGACGTCAATGGCGATGATTTTGATGATTTACTCGTAGGGGCTCCCGCGGCCCTAAATGGCTCTGGTTCAAGTTATGTGGTGTTTGGCAAGGCCACCGGTTTTAATGCCGTGCTGGATCTATCGACCCTGAACAGCAATAGTGGTTTTCGCGTAAATGGAGTAGCAGCATATGATGTCATGGGCGAGTCGGTCAGCGCTGCAGGGGACGTCAATGGCGACGGTTTTGATGATATTGTTGTCGGTGCCCATCGCGCTGATCCGAATGGTCTTGGTGATGCCGGATCCAGTTATGTGGTATTTGGCAAAAGCAGCCTTACTGATGATGGTGTGATAAGCGGTACTCCCGGGGATGATGTCCTCACGGGCACTTCAGCGGCGGAACGCTTCGAGGCGGGGGACGGCAATGATCGAATGATCGGCCGCGGTGGTGCTGATGAGTTTCTGGGTGAAGCAGGTGATGACTATATTCGAATATCCGACCTGAGCTTTGAGTCCGTGGATGGCGGCATCGGCAACGATACGCTGGCCTTGGGCGGCAGCGGCTTGAATCTTAATCTGACTGATATAGGCGACAGGATCAGCGGCATCGAAATCATTCGCCTGTTTGGTACGGGTGACAACACCTTGACGTTAACCGCAGCAGATTTACTCAGCTTGTCAGACACCAGCAATACCTTGAAAGTCAATGGTAATGCAGGTGATCGCATCGTTGGATTAAGCCATGGCTGGGGAGATGGAGGTATTCATGGGAATTTTCATACTTACTTTAATGATGCGGCAGTGCTATTGGTTGGCGTGAATGTGGCGACGGATTTTGCGTCGTAAGCTCTGAATAACTGTCATTTCGAGCGCAGCGAGAAATTCATGTCGTTAGATTCTTGATTGTGTTTGGAATGACAAATGTGTGAGGAATGTAGAGATTCCTTAAACGTTATCACAATTTAGCTTGACCTCCGCTACGGAGGAGACAAATCAATGGCAAAAGATACCAGTAAGTTGGATAAAGTAGTTCTGGAAGCGCGTCGGAATGCAGAAAAACGCGCCCAAGGCTATCGCGAACAGGCACTCAAGTTGTTTCCGTGGGTATGCGGCCGCTGTGCGCGCACGTTTGATCATAAAAATTTGCAGTTACTGGAAGTGCACCACAAGAACAGCAATCATGATGATAATCCACCTGACGGCAGTAACTGGGAATTACTGTGTACCTATTGTCATGAGCATGAACATTCCAAGCTTAAAGATGCAACGGGTCGTATCGATAGTAAGAAAAATGAAACGATTGCCACGTTCAGTCCATTTGCCAATCTGAAGGATATGCTAAAAAATAAGCCGTAATTCAGCATATCAATTTCTAACAGTCATTCCGGTACTCTTAGAGATAATCCTCATCTTCAACAAAATCTACTCAATGGATAAGCGTAGGCCTGATAAAGTAAAACTGTGACTAATGAAAGCTCAATCTCAGGCTCGTTGTATTTAATGAACAGACGGATATAATGGGATTTTCAAGCGAACTGGGAGTCTAGTCATGGTTAAATTAACTGATGTAACTGGAATCGGTCCCGTCACGGCCAGGCTGTTATCTGAACACAACATTAATACCGTAGAAGCGCTGGCATCAATCAGCCTGGCAGAACTGCAGAAAGTGCCGGGGTTTAGTGATTTACGTGCACGAGCCGTCAAGAAAGCGGCGTTGGATTGTTTGCAGGGTAAAACAGCCAAACAATTAGCTACTTCAGCCAGTCATCCTCCAGCCCCCGTTAAGAAAGCTGCGAGTCCGAAGGCAACTGTAGTCAATCAAGCTGCAAATCAGATAGAGATAGAAACAGATCAGGATAAGGACAAGAAAAAAAATAAAAAGAGCGGCAAGAAGAAAGAAAAAATAAAAGATAAGGTTAAGAAAAAGAAGGAAAAAAATAAAAACAAGAAGAAAGAAGGTACGAAAAAAGGAAAAGATAAAAAGAAATCCTGATTAAATAAGTTTTCCGGTAGGAAAACAAATGACTTAAGCAAATATACAGTTGAGAAAATTTTCTGTTTCTGTGATTGAGGCAAAAGACTGAAGGGTACTTTTATAATTCTTTAGGTCTGATCAGGTATTGCAGGTGTGCGTGGTGGGATTTTGCTGTGATGGCGTCATGACCATAATCAAGCACAGCAACTGCGGCAGTAGTCAATAGCTTACCGGTGCTGTTAACCGATGGCGGATCTTTGGACAGATAACAGAGCAGTTGATCGAGTCCTGGATTATGGCCAATGATGAGCAAGGTATGAATTCCTTCACTGTGGTGATTAATAAGGGAAATCAACTCATCAAGTGAAGCATCATAAATCCCGTTTTCCCACAGTATGTTATTCTGAGGTGTATCCAGCTTCTTTGTGACCAGTTGGCAGGTCTGTTTTGCCCGTAGCGCAGGTGAGCAAATGACTCGATCAATGCGATAGGCTTTTTGCTTCAACCACTTGCCAATGAGTTTTGCAGATTTTTTGCCGCGTGCTGTCAGAGGACGGTCGAGATCCAATTTATCCGCTTCAGACCAGTCTGATTTGGCATGCCGCATGATAATCAACTGATGCTTTTGCATAAATCATTTTATAAACTTATTCATCAATCGACATATTACCATTCCCAGGATACCTCATATGGATGAATCTTACGCCGCTGTAGATTTGGGCTCAAACAGTTTTCATATGATTGTTGCCAACTTGGTGGACGGACATTTACAGGTCATTGATCGCATAAAGGAGATGGTCAGGCTGGCCTCCGGATTGAATGACAAGCAGGAGCTGTCTGAGGAATCCATGCAGCAAGCCTTGGAATGCTTGCAGCGGTTCGGCCAACGCATCAGGGAAATTCCGCATGTGAATGTTCGCGCTGTCGGCACCAATACCTTGCGGCAGGCTAGGAATGGCGGCGTTTTTTTGTCGCAGGCGCATAGCGCGCTGGGTCATCCGATAGAAATCATTGCCGGGCGCGAGGAAGCAAGGTTGATTTATTCCGGTGTTGCACACAGCGTCTATGATGAAGTCAATAAACGCCTGGTCATTGATATCGGCGGCGGCAGTACCGAATTAATTATCGGCCGTGGTTTTGACACCTACTGTACGGAAAGTTTTTATATGGGGTGCGTCAATATGGGGCGGCGTTTTTTTGAGGATGGCAAGATAAAAGCCAAAAAAATGCGCAAGGCCATCTTATTTGCGATGCAGGAACTGGAGTCGATTGAAACGGCATATAAAAAAATGGGTTGGGATCATGCCATAGGATCTTCCGGCACCATTATTGCCATTCGCGATGTAGTGCAAGCACAAGGGTGGTGCGATTCAGGCATTACCGCTTCAGCATTGACTCAGTTATTGGAAGCACTGATTGCCATCGGCGATAGTGCATTGATCAATTTTTCTGGCTTGTCAGAGCGCAGAAAACCTGTATTTGCCAGCGGTGTAGCGATTTTGTGCGGTGTGTTTGAAATCCTCAATCTGGAAAAGATGGATGTATCGGAAGGCGCATTACGCGAAGGTTTGTTGTATGACTTGATTGGCCGGGTGCATAACGAGGATATCAGGGACAAAACCATCATGGCAGTAGCGCAAAGATATAGCGTTGATATGGAACAGGCGAACCGGGTCAGGGACACGGCTGAAAATTTCTTCCATCAGGTAAAAAACGATTGGGAACTGGATGAGAAAAAGGATTTGAAATTACTGATGTGGGGAGCTTTAATGCATGAAATCGGCTTGTCGGTTGCCCATAACCAGTATCACCGACATGGTGCCTACTTGACCGCAAATTCAGACTTGGCGGGTTTTTCCCGCCAGGAACAAATGAAGCTCGCGATGCTGGTTCGAAGCCACCGCCGCAAGTTTCCACTGGAAGAATTTGAATCGGTTGCCATTTCAACAAGAACCTCTGCGATCAGGCTTTGTATTCTGTTAAGGCTGGCAGTCGTGTTGCATAGAAGCCGATCCAATAGCGGTCTGCCGGAAATGCGCATCAGCGTGAACAAAAACCGGGTTGATCTGGCCTTCCCATCAGGTTGGCTGGATAAACATCCTTTAACGCTCGTCGATTTGAATACTGAGCAAAGTTTTCTACAGGCTGCGGATATTAAGTTGGCATTTAATTAAATTCTGATTGATTATAAGAAGCCTGAAGATTTGATTGGGCGAATTGTGCAGCAATCAATTAATTGGATCAAAACTTAACAAGGTAAACTGAAATGATTGTGGATTGGCCAACTGCATCAATACGTTAGTGACAACTGTAGAAGTGTTTATCATGACGGACGGAATATGCAATTGACCACTCTGACTGGAAAAATTTGCAATGTCGGTTGGCTTTGCTTGTAATGTTGCAATACTGGCCGGATCAAGCTCAAATACCAGGTTCGGATTATCTTCGACCAAACGTAAGCTAACCGCTAACGTTTGGTCAGCGCCAATATCAACAGCAAAACTTAAAGTTCCTTCAGTGAAAATACCCGCTGCATGGGTGATTTCAACATGATCAATTTGTACGAAATTGCTAACTAAAATTTGTGAGCCATCAAAGTTGATGATTGGAGTCTCAGTAAAGCTGCCGCCCAAGTTGGTTACAGGCAGTTTCTCGATGGCATCGATGACATTCATTCCATCAAAAATGACACGTCCGAATACGGTAAAACCGCCATTTTGAAAATCCAGATTCTGAGAGTTATCATCAAGGTTGACAAACCATTGGCTGGTGGCGCTGTTCGGATTATTGGCGACTTTTGCCATGGCTACAGTTCCACGCGTATTGGAGATTTTAAATTCATTAGTAATGGGAGCGAACGTATTAACGGGAGCAAGTGTTTTCCCATTGCTGCCATCGACGAACTTGAAACCACCACCTTGAATCACAAAACCAGGAACGCTGCGGTGAAAAATTCCATTGGTGTAAGCACCGCTATTGATGTAGTTAAGAAAATTAGCGGTCGTTATTGGGGTCTGCGTTTCAAAAAGCTCAATACAAAATTGACCCATGTTGGTATGAAAACAAGCGACTGGGTTGGCCTGGATAGTAGATGGTAATAGCAACAAACAAACGGATAATACAGTTTTATTAAAATTTTCAATAAAAACCATGATCACCGCCTCCTTCCGGTTAAAAATGAATTCTACTGCTAGAAATTAAAGTGAGGCAATGGTTTTATCATTGATAAGCTTCAGTTTTATATCAAGGGAACATTTGGCTGCATGAGAAAGAATTCGGCTGCATGAGAAAGAATTCTTGAAACAGCGCAAAAAGAAATAAAGCTGTGATGACTACTAAAACATTAAGCTGAAGCTAAGGCTTTTCTATCCATACCAGGTTATGTTCAGGAATGTTGATGATGGCTTTGTTTATTGGAATTCTGTTAAAATGCGAAATTCTATAAAAGTATCAAGCAAGGAATAGTGGTCATGGCTTATGTAGTAACTGAGAATTGTATTAAATGTAAATATACGGATTGTGTGGATGTATGTCCGGTAGATTGCTTTCGTGAAGGTCCCAATTTTTTGGTTATTGATCCGGATGAATGTATTGATTGCACATTATGCGTTGCAGAATGCCCGGTGGAAGCAATTTATGCTGAAGATGATGTTCCTGATGAGCAAGTGCATTTTATTGATCTGAATGCTGAGTTATCTAAAAAATGGCGACCAATTATTGAAAAAAAAGATGCACTGCCTGATGCGGATGATTGGGCGAGTGTTAAGGATAAGCTCGATCACCTAGAACGCTAAGCGGAAATGGCGGTAATGCCGATACCGCATGTCTGACTCTTCAAAATTTCCACAACTTCCCTTTGATGAGATTCTTAAGCGCATAAATGCCGGTGCTGCGGTTATCACATCTAACCGAAGACTCGCGTTGGCGCTTAAAGAAAAATTTAACCACGAGCAAATCAACCATCGAATGGCAGCGTGGTATTCAGCTGATATTCTGCCATTTACAGCTTTTATTGAGCGTATTTACTTTGATGCGCTTTATTCAAAGCAAGCACTGATATTTCCCTTACTACTTTCTGCAGCACAAGAACAGGCGCTGTGGGAATCCATTATTCAATCCTCTGAGACGGGAAAAGTGTTGCTGCGAATTCCGCAGACAGCACAGTCGGTTCGCGAAGCATGGCAACTTGCACATGCATGGCAACTTATCCGTCATCTTGGCGATTTTTATCTGAACGAAGACGGTAAGGCATTTCTGAATTGGGCAGATTCTTATCAACAAATAACAACGCGTAATCATCAAACAGATCAGGCACGTCTTTGTAGCCTGATTACAGAACAGTATGAATTTTTGAATATCAAGAAGCCATCCTGCCTGATTTGTTATGGGTTTGATATTTTTACACCGCAGCAGAATGCTTTCTTAGAGAGACTGATTGCCACCGGGTGCGAGGTAGTGGTTGCCAGTTCAACAGCAAACCATCAGTCATTACTGAATAGAGTTCAGCGTGTTGAATATATCCACAGTCGTGATGAGATTTATCAGGCAGCCATATGGGCACGATCAAAGATAGAAGCGGATCCTGCGGTTCGTGTCGGCATTGTGGTGCCGGCATTAGCCAATTACCGCAGCGCACTGATGCGGATTTTTAATACGGTCATGTATCCGGATATCAGATTTGCATTGCCGGGCGCTGCGCGTCCCATTGCTCCATTTAATATCTCATTGGGCTTAACGCTTACCTCTTATCCAATGATTGACGCAGCGTTTGCAGGCTTGGCGCTGTTGGATCAAGGGATGGAGTTCAGCCGGGCGAGCCATTGGCTGCGCTCTCCGTTTATTGCAGGAGGAGAAACTGAACTGGGGCAGCGCGCATTACTGGATGCGCGCATTCGCCGAAATGCCGAGCCTGTGATTACATTGGAACGATTGCTCACACTCGCTCTGCAAGCAGGTGGCCAGGAAAGCTGCCCGATTTTGCTGCAATGTCTATCAGCATTAGTTAAATTTCGCCAAACAGAACTTCCCAACTTAGCGAGTCACGCAGTTTTTGCCAAGATTATCTCTGAAGTATTGAAGATTACGGGTTTTCCCGGCGAACGCGGCATGAATTCTTCTGAATATCAGACACTTGAGAAATGGCAAGCATTAATTGCGGATTTTGCGGCACTGGATCATGTCATGGCAAAAACGAGCTATCATGAAGCGATCAGCCGGCTGAAGCAAATGGCAAATGAAACACTATTTCAACCAGAAACACCTGAAGTACCCATTCAAATTCTGGGCGTGCTGGAAGCGGCAGGGATGGTGTTTGATCATATATGGATGATGGGCTTGTCAGATGAACAGTGGCCTCTGCGTGCCCGCCCCAATCCGTTCGTGTCTTTGGAGTTGCAGCGCCGAGCCAAGATGCCGCTGGGTTCTACGCTGGAGTCATCGGCTTATTGTCAGCGCTTGATGGATGGGTGGCTATCCAGTGCTCAGGAAGTCATTGTAAGTTACCCAAAATATAGCGATGATCGTGACGGACACGAATTAAAACCTAGCCCGTTAATCAAATCCATACCTGAAGCCAAGCCGGTTTTCCCTGATGTGATATCGCATCGCGATCTGATTCTCCAATCCTGCCAACTCGAGCGAATAGAAGACAGTCAAGCATTGCCACTGGATGAGGAAACTATCAGGCAAGGCATCAAAGGCGGTACATCGGTGATCAAGGATTACGCGGCATGCCCATTTCGAGCCTGGGCAAAGCATCAGTTGCAGATTGAAAGCCTGAATGTACCGCATACCGGTTTAAATTCAATGGAACGGGGTTCGTTGGCGCATCAGGTTTTAGCGCAATTATGGCGTCAATTGAAAACCAAGCAAGCATTGGATGCCATCAGTGAGCATGATCTTGAAAATATGCTGACGAGCGCTGTTGACAGCGCGATTTTACAGATGCAGCAGCACAAGCCGGTTGCGCTTTCAGGGCGTTTTGCGCAGATTGAACAGCGACGCCTGGTGCGTTTGGTTTATGAATGGCTGAGTGAAGAAAAGAAGCGGGGTCATTTTACAGTGATTGCGACTGAGGAGAAATGCTTCATTCAGATCGGTGATCTGGTGCTGAATGCGCGTCTGGATCGAATCGATGAACTGGAGAATGGACAGCATGTCATCATTGATTACAAGACCAGGAAACCATCGATTCAGACAATGATCGGGGATCGTCCGGATGAACCGCAGCTTCCTTTATATCTACTCATTACTGAAGCGAAGCAACAGGCTGCAGGCGTTGCATTCGCCTCTCTCAAGCGAGGAGAAATGGGATTTGCGGCGATTATGCGCGATGCGGATTTGCTGCCGGATGTGAAAGCCTTTTCGCAATTAAGTGGATGTAAACAATTTGCTAGCTGGGAAGATCTGATCACGGCATGGCGGCAGCAATTGACACATCTGGCTGAGGGTTTTTGCAGTGGTAATGCCAAAGTAAATCCCAAGGATTTTCCGGCAACTTGTGCATACTGCGACATGCAACTGTTGTGTCGAATTCATGAGCGAACAGGCGAGGATTCAGCTGAGCAGGAGGATGAAAATGGCTGATACTGAACTCATTCCTGATGCCGATGAACGCTACCGGGCGCTGGATCCCGCCCAATCATTTATTGTGCAGGCGCCCGCTGGATCGGGTAAGACAGCGCTGCTGATTCAACGCTATCTCAAATTGCTGGCTTGCGTCGATGCGCCGGAAGAAATTGTGGCGATTACGTTCACCCGGAAAGCTGCGGCAGAAATGCGTACACGCGTCTTGGCTGCGCTGCAAGTTGAAAAGAAGCCTATTGATGCCGAAACTGCCTATGAAAAACTGAACCGCGAGTTAGTGGCGGCTTTTTTGCAGCGGGACTGCCAAGCGGGCTGGCATCTCATCGAAAATCCAGAGCGGTTGCGGATACAAACGATTGATTCACTCTGTGCTGCATTGACGCGGCAAATGCCACTGCTATCAAAACTGGGTGCACAGCCTGAGACGACTGAAGATGCTGCGGATTTCTATCTTGAGGCAGCGCGAGCCACACTGGAGCAGGTGGAACAAAACCATGCGATTGCCCTTGATGTGGAGCGATTGCTCGAGCATCTGGATAATGATATGGCACGCGTTGAGACACTGCTTGCTGAGATGCTGGCGCAGCGCGACCATTGGTTGCGTCATATTTACGGCAAAACCCGGGAAGAATTGGAAGCATCCCTGCAAAATTCACGTCGCAATGCCCTGCAATTTGTTTTTCGGTTATTTCCCGCCGCGATGCACGATGAGTTGTTGGCATTGCTGCGTTATGCAGCTGCAAATCTTGTGGCTATAGGTAAGTCATCAATAATTTCGCACTGCGATCAGTTAGATACGTTATCAGCGTCGAATGTCGAACATTGGTGTGGCATTGCTGAATTATTATTGACTAAGAATGGTACATGGCGAGAAAGAATCTCTGCTAATGAAGGCTTTCCACCAGGCAATACCAAAACTGAGAAAGACGCAGCAAAGGCATGGAAGAACCGATTGGAAATTCTGATCAATTCGCTGAGTTCAGAAGAAACTCTCCGGCAAGCGTTGCATGCTATGCGTCAACTTCCACCACCGTATTATTCCGATAAGCAATGGGAAATATTAGATGCAATCACAAGATTGCTGCCGCATGCTGTGGCGCAATTGAAAATTATTTTTCAGTCAAAGGGAAAAGTGGATTTCTCAGAAGTTGCGCAACGCGCATTGCTCGCGTTAGGTGATTCCGAATCTCCAACAGATCTGGCATTGGCTTTGGATTATCGCATCAAGCATTTGATGATTGATGAATTCCAGGATACTTCAATTAGTCAGTTTAAGTTGATTGAGAAACTCATCGCAGGGTGGGAAGCAGGGGACGGGCGTAGCTTGTTTGTGGTGGGTGATCCGATGCAATCCATTTACCGGTTTCGCGAGGCAGAAGTGGGGCTTTTTTTGCAAACACGAAACGTGGGAATTGGCAATCTTGTTTTGCAACCGATCATACTCAGGGCAAATTTTCGTTCACAGCAGAGGATTATTGACTGGGTTAATGACACTTTTTCGCAAATCCTGCCTACTTGCGAAGATATTGCAACAGGTGCTGTGGCCTATGCGCCTTCAATTGGGATACACCCCGCCCTTACTGGCGATGCAGTAAAGATACATCCTTTTTTTGAGAAGGATCATGCGGCGGAAGCCCGGCAAGTTGTAGAGATTATCATGCAAACGCGGCGTGACGATCCAACTGCTACGATAGCTATTTTAGTACGTAACCGTAACCACTTAAGCGAAATTGTTAAACGAATAAGAGCAGCTGGTTTATGTTTCCGCGCCATTGACATCGAATTGCTGCATCACAAGCCCGTCGTGCAGGATTTGCTGGCGCTTACCCGAGTGCTGGTAAATCCAGCCGATCGCCTGGCATGGTTTGCATTGCTGCGTGCACCATGGTGTGGCCTTCTACTTAAGGACATCGCGGCGCTAGCGGGAATTGAGCAAAAAGAAAATGATTGCGGCGCGATTACTCAAGAAACCACGGTGTGGGAATTGATGTGCGATGAAAGCCGCTGGCATGCTATTTCAGCCGATGCGATAGTGCGTATCCGCCGGCTACGCGAAGTGCTGAAGCTCTGCATGAATCATCGACAGCGCCAATCATTGCGCATTACAGTGGAAGCCGTTTGGCAAGTAGTGGGTGGTCCGGGTTGTATTAATCCAATGGCCGGAGATAAGGATCAGATTATAAGCAGTCTGGATGATGCCAGGATTTATCTGGATTATCTTGAGAATCGAGAAGAAGCCGGTAATATTCAGGACTTGGCGGCTTTTGAAAGGGGGCTGAGTGAGCTGTATGCCTCACCGGATCTGCAAGCAGATGATACCTTGCAGATTATGACAATTCATAAAGCCAAAGGATTGGAGTTTGATACGGTGATTGTGCCTGGACTTGGTCGAGTATCGCGTAAGAATGATAAGCAGCTGCTTAAATGGATAGAACAGCCACATAATAAAGCGATGAATGGAGAGAATGCGCCGATTGCAGATTTATTGCTTGCACCTATTCAAGAAACTGGAACAGGCGCTGATTCAATTTACAGGTGGCTGGATAAACTGGAACATGACAAGGAGCAATTTGAGGCAGATCGTCTGCTATATGTTGCCGCCACTCGTGCAAAGAAATTTTTACATTTAATGGGTAATGTAAATTTGATTCCGGATACTGATGGGAAACTTATACCTCAAAAGCCATTGACAGGCTCATTGCTATCCAGGCTCTGGTCAAGAGTACAATCAATTTATAGAGATGCAGCAGAACAAAATAATGCAGCTGGGAATTGTCAGTCAGAAGACCAAAGCTATGAAATAACGATTAGAAATATAAAAAATCAGAATATTTATCGATTGAGAACAGAATGGGTGTTACCAGCTGCCCCACAATCAGTAACTTGGCAAGAAAGGCAAAGTAATCCACATTTACGGGAAGAAATAGAATTTTCTTGGGCAAGTGAAATGGCTCGTCATGTGGGTAATGTAGCACATCGTTGGTTACAACAAATTGCGGAAGATGAAATGCGGGACTGGAGCCCTGCACGCCTACAAGGGATGCGCAATCAATTTAGGCAGAACTTATTTGCTGATGGTATGAGCGGAAACAATAAGGAAATGGAGTATGCGGTTGAGCGCGTTATTTTAACATTGACAAATGCACTTAACGACAAGCGCGGGCAATGGATTTTGGGTCCCCAGCGGCTGGCACAGAATGAATTAAAAATCAGTGGCATTATCGATAATACACCCGTGAGCTGGGTAATTGACAGGACTTTTTGTGATTCCAACGGCGATCGATGGATAGTAGATTATAAAGTAAGTAGCCATGAAGGTTCGGATATCCAAGGTTTTCTTGATCGCGAACAGATGCGCTATCATCACCAACTCAATTGCTATGCAAAACTCATGCAACAAATAGATTCACGACCTGTAAGACTGGGAATTTATTTTCCATTGATCTGTGGTTGGCGCGAATGGTAAGAATTGAGTAAACAATTTTAAAATTTTTAAAAGATTTGATTCCTGGTGAGCAATTAGAAGGTAGAAAAATAGAAAAAATTGTAAATTTTTTGTGAAGTAATTTTTCTCTTTAACCCTTGTTCTCAAAGTGGAAAAGTTGTGATTAGGGGGTTAGAATTCCATGGAGTGGTAAAGGGATTTTATGACAAATGACTTGACTTTAAGGGGCAAGGTCGACTAGCCTGAGAGGTGTAGCTAAATCAGGGGAGGGAAAAGAGCTGATTTAGCTGCCGCAAATTAAGCAGTACTAATTAATTAGTATTAAGAAGTAGGAATGAGAAGTAGTATTTGATTAACAGTTAGGAGAAAAGAACATGGCAACAACATATGGTACAACGAGCGCAGCTAAGAGCGCTGACTACGACATGTCGCTGTGGTACGACTCTAAGTACTACAAGCTGGGCATGGCAACGATGCTGCTGGTTGCGATATTTTGGATCTGGTATCAAAGGACATTTGCTTATTC
>NZ_FONE01000110.1 GCF_900112825.1 Nitrosomonas sp. Nm166
GATGATTCTGAGGAAGCTGAGGCTTCTTCTCGCCCTCATTCTCGTGCAATTGCATTGGCCATTAATGAATGATGACGGAGCCAACCATCGTCTTACACTCGCCTACGCCTGAAAATAGAATTGTTCAGGGCTGACTAAGTATGGACTGGGTTTGGTAGTTTACATTTTAATTATTTGTCAAATTTTGTATTTTAATTTACAGTTTATCTAGTTTTCTAATTCGGTACCGGGAGATACGCAATGAGTAAAATCGTAGTGCTCGTCATCTTGTATGCAATCTCATCTCACGTTGCCGCAGCCGATGATTTCTTTGGACAACCACAACGACTCTGCTCGGCCCTAGTTTCGGAAGGGTTACGTACAGAAGGTTGGAAACCCAATAAGGCAGTACCAGGGGAATGGTCGTGTACGACCACACTTATTCCTTTTGGTACAGCCGGTTCTAATGGGATGGAAAACAACATTGCGTTTTACGTTCATGGCACGAATCCAAGTCAGGCCAACAACATTCGCCTCAAGATCAACATTAATAATGCCAAGGAGCGTACTCAAGCATTCTCACGACTTAATTCAGCAGCAGTATCTCTATTTAAGGCTATGGCAAAACCTATTCCTCCAGAACTGGTAAATGCAATATCGCAGCAGAAGCCCATAGGGATCAATACATCATTTGGAAAGATAGGGTTGACTCTTAAGCCCGATCATCAAATTGACAGCTTTAAGGTCATCCTGACTATTACGCATTCCTCTCTTTCCAAGAAATAAGCTCGCAATAGTTTGCCGGCAGAATTAAAACCGTCATCGAACGAGCCGTAAGCTATTCAACTTCGTTCTATTCGGGTCATGAAGAACCAGTATAGAACACGAGCCTTCCACAGAAGAGATAGGGAAGAGAATTAGTTACGTTACAAAGGTAATTGCTGAATTGTTTGCAACCTAGCCAAATCATTGCAAAGCTTTAATGAAATCGGAATAGACGCCGAGCGTCAGATAAGGCATTTCTCATACTAATAATTGTGGAAAAAGGACAGCAAGGACAAGCCCTTATAAATACGTCATTCAGAGCTGTTAATAAAGAAGAACATGTTTTAAGCCATCGCCTTACTGCTTGATGTCCGAATTTAATAAGGAGAAACCGTATGCATATTCATCATTTGAACTGCATTTCTACTTGCCTCTAGGTGACAAACTTATGGGCGGTCGGGCTGAGCCATTAATTCGATGGACATCTTGCATGTCATTGCTTGCTGGTAGAGTTTAACGATAGCCTTGTACTCATCGATATCGGACTTGGACTGCGGGATGTGGCGAGTCCGGAGGCAAGGTTGAGCCATTTTTCTCACGCTTCTTCGCCCTGAATTTCGTGAAGAGATGACTGCGGTTAGGCAAGTGTAACGGCTAGGTTTTGACCCCCGTGATGTGCGTTATATGCTTCAAGCTGAACGTGACGCTGCCTTGGCTCAGCAAACATAGCTTGAGACCTTTGCACGGCAGAAAGTGCATTCAATTGCATGGAATGATATAATTATGTTTTAAATCATGTAATTGAAGTAATCGCCATGAGTTTTTCA
>NZ_FONE01000107.1 GCF_900112825.1 Nitrosomonas sp. Nm166
TTACACATTCCGCGAGAAGAAACCCTCCCTTAATATCAGATCCTCACAAGCTCTTCCAGTCGTACTGATGTGATCCTTATGTCGAACTCACGTTAAAAATAATGTTGCACCTGCACCTGCTATAAAATGCAGGGCTTGATCTTTAGGCATAGAAAACCCGCTCACTGGCGGGCTCTAGAAATAAAACCCGCTTAGGACGACGATCCTAAACGGGAGAGTCTTGATTATGGATAAGTTAAATTACGCTTTTTAGGGTGCAGTTTTCAATGTATTAATCGCTATTTTTGGACGATTTATCCAAGAAGTAATAATAAAATTTCAATTAAGATATTGTTAAGTGTTTAAAAAATAAATTCTAAGACGTGTGATTCCGTACAGACTAGAGATTCCAACAGAATTTATTATTAGATTGTGTTTTGTTGAGATTTTAAATTTCTGGAGGATGTATGAAAATATTGCCCTTAACCTTAGCTTTAGCTCTGTCATTAATTATGTTAGCGGCTAAGGCAGAAATATTAATTGAAAAAAATGATCTGGGAGAAGAGGAAATTGTTCATGTTCTTGTCACTGCAAATGAAGCCGATATACGACAAAGTCGCTTAGCCACAGAAAGGGCTATACATGTCGACGTTAGGGCGTATGCCTATAGAATGATTAATGATCATTCTGACAGCAATAAACAAATTCATGAGTTAATAAATAAACTAAAATTAATTCCTTTAGATAATAGATTTAGTAAAGAACTAAACTTAAATACTGAGAATGAGATAAAAATATTAAATGCAGCCGAAAAAAATGAATTCGATAAAAAATATATTGAATCAGAAATTATTTTTCATAGAAAAGTAATAGAGGTTGCCGAGTCACAGCTTGTACCAAATGTAAAAGATGATGAGTTAAGAATCCTTATGCAAAAAACTTTTCCAATTCTTATCTCTCATCTCGAACATGCTGAAAAAATTTATAGCTTATTAAAACAAGATCATAGCATTCAATGACTTAAAATTTTAAAAAATGTATAATCGTTTTAAGCTACAAGCTTACTAATTGAAAAGCTATGTTAAGATGAATTATTAATTATTGCAGTTATTGCAGGAGACCTTTGCAAAATCACATAAACTCTATGTCTCGATGCCATTTTCTGATTTATTTGTAAGCGACTGGGTAATTTTTAGCCATTTTTGTACAAATGAACCCGGAATAATCACTCCAAGCCGACCATTTCCGGTTTAGAAGGCGCAATATTCCTATGTTTGCGTGATTATTCGACGATTGGCAAAGAGTTTGGGTAGCCTTTTCAAGTTATACGCCATAGCCAGCAGGATGTGCCAGGCATGTGCCCTGGCCAAGCCGCAGTAACGCAGTAATTTACCCCCAAACCAGCGCACCTGGCTGCCGAAGGTGCGCTCTACAACATAACGTGCTTTCGTGATCAGACTGTTGCGTTGTAACTGCCGACGTGTCAATGGCCTGGTTCTAACCGCCCTATCCTGAATGCCGTTTTTAATACCGCGTGTTTTTCAAAGCATCACGATGTTTCTGGCTACAATAAGCCTTGTCTGCATGAATACGGGTACCTGACTCGATTCTGGTTTTATCCCAAATTTTCCATTAGAGGAATTTTCTAATGGAAGCCATTAGAATAAGTTGTTAGAAATAAGGATAATTTGGTGAATTAGGGTAATTTGATTGG
>NZ_FONE01000014.1 GCF_900112825.1 Nitrosomonas sp. Nm166
TCAGCGTCGTCTTACCATGATCAACATGCCCTATCGTTCCTACATTAACATGTGGCTTCGAACGCTCAAATTTACTTTTTGCCATCACTTGTTCCCCTTTACGTGCTTTAGCTATACCAATCCCATCATGCACCTTGGAGCCCATGGCCAGAATTGAACTGGCGACCTCTCCCTTACCAAGGGAGTGCTCTACCACTGAGCTACATGGGCAAGCATAACAACATTATTAAACTTAAACCTGCAATTCTTCTAATTGGAGCGGGTGAAGGGAATCGAACCCTCGTCGTAAGCTTGGAAGGCTTCTGCTCTACCATTGAGCTACACCCGCGCATATCTCTACATCCATAGGCGAAGGCGAAAAACCATTAAGAATTAAATTAGCCACTCCCTCAACCTCATTCTCTATACCAATTCCAGACGTGGTGGAGGGGGAAGGATTCGAACCTTCGAAGGCAGAGCCGTCAGATTTACAGTCTGATCCCTTTGACCGCTCGGGAACCCCTCCAAACGAAACCAGTAATTATGAATATATTATATTCATAAGTCAATTAAGTTTTAGGCTATTTTAAGTTTTAGGCTATTAACTCTATTAGTAAGAAGCTAATAATATAGCTAGTTTTATAATATAGCTAGTTTTATTGAAGATTATTAACAACTCATTAAACCGGCTATTTTAAACGGATTCTCGGATCAACAAGTGTATAAGATATATCTGTTAGGACCAAGCCCACTATATATAGCACTGAACCCCAAAAAACCATGGCTCTCACGATCGCGAAGTCCTGTGAGTTGATAGCATCAATGGTATAGCTACCAAGACCCGGTATCCCAAAAAACGATTCAACCAACAAACTGCCTAAAAATAGCAAAGGTACTACCACAACCACACCCGTTAAGATAGGAATTAATGCATTTCCTAATACGTGTTTGAATAAAACAATGCGTTCAGACAGTCCTTTTGCTCTGGCTGTGCGTACATACTCCTTATTCATTTCTTCTAAAAAAATTGTGCGATACCAACGCACACTTGATCCAAGGCTACTTATTATGCCTATTATGACGGGCAATAACAGAAATTTTCCTGCATCCAATCCACTCTCATAGCCTGAGATAGGCACCAGATGCCATAGCTTGCTTACTAAAAATTGCCCAGCAATGATATAAAACAAGCTGGAAATCGACATGAGCGCCACGCATAGAATTACCCCCCAGAAATCGATGTAAGTTGCACGAAAGAAAACCATCAGTAACGCAAAAGTAATATGCACTATTAATCCCAGGATAAAGACGGGCAATGCAATGGCAAGACTGGGAATCATGCGCGACTTGATTTCCTGCGCAATATCCCGCCCATCATCTGCCTGTCCAAAATCAAAGATGAACATCGATATTGATTTCTCAAAAAAAATTGTTTTAGTTAACTTCTCCCATCCTTCCTTTTCCTGATTGAAAAGTAAAGGTTTATCATAGCCTCGTTCGATTTTCCATTTCTCAATTGCTTCGGGCGATACATATTTAATACCCAACTGCATACGTGCCATATCATCAGGCGTATTGACTACGAAAAACAAAGTAAAAGTAATAAGATTCACACCGATAAGAATTGGTATCGCATACAGGGCACGCCGAAGAATATAGTTAAGCATCGTCACTACTCAGTCGCAACTTTAAGATGATGGTATATTGTTTACCGCAGTGCTACTTTCTCGGCGTCGGAAAGCCATGGCTGCCGGAATAAAACTGATTATCAACATAGCCAGCATCACTGCTATTGGCCACAAGACAGGCTCATTCCATTCCCGTCGTTTCTGATCTCTCAAATTCGCATCGATCCTGAAATATTTAAGGTTATTATTCGATATTCTGTTTGGTTTTACATTCTGGTACCAGGCGTGATACAAACCATAGTCTTTTGGATGATATCCCCATAACCAAGGGGCATCATGCTGTAATATCTCTACCATACGATCGATTATTTGCTGACGCTTGGGTCCATCTTCTATGTTCTTCATCTGTTCAAATAACTGATTATATTCAGTATTATCATAATTAGCAGCATTTTCCCCATTATTGCCCACTTTACGTTGCGGCCCATACAACAAAAAAAGAAAATTCTCTGGATCAGGGTAATCCGCATTCCACCCCCACTCAAAAATCTGTGCATTTCCTTTACGGATTTTGTCTTGGAAGCGATTATAGTCAGTGCTTCTGACTACTAATTGTATATTTAGCTTCTGGAACTGCTTACGCATCCAATCAAGCTTAGACCTATCTTCCGCAGTACGTGCAGTCACATCAAAATACAGAATAAGTGGTGCGCCTGTTTTCTGATCTATTCCATCTGGATAGCCTGCTTCTGCGAGCAAAGCTTTTGCTACTTGAATAGATTTACGCTGCGGCCGATTATTAATCCAGTCATACACAACTGGATTAACGCCTTCTTTTCCTTCGCGATAGCCTGCAATACCTGGCGCAATAGGACTTTGAGCTGGCAATCCACGGCCATTTGCAAAAATTGAGATAAATTCCTCATAGTCCACAGCAATTGAAATTGCTTGCCTCAATTTCCTGGCCGACTCGCGCTGTTGCTCATTACTTCCACCAACAACGGGGTCTAACATATTAAATCCCATATAATAAGTAGATACCGCCACAGTTGTCTCCAGCCTGATTCCTTGCGCTGCCATTTCTTCGGTAACTGTTGCTTCCCCGTGCCCTACCAATTGCACAGCCTGATCAAAACTATCTGAGCCAATCCCGCTAGCATCATAATAACCTTGCAAAAACTTGTTCC
Organism: Nitrosomonas sp. Nm166; assembly: GCF_900112825.1. Taxonomy (GTDB): domain Bacteria; phylum Pseudomonadota; class Gammaproteobacteria; order Burkholderiales; family Nitrosomonadaceae; genus Nitrosomonas. Next base: position 2,795 of record NZ_FONE01000014.1, read on the forward strand.
ATCGCGGAATGCTCTCTTTTTCTCGGGTAAAAATGACTTTGTCAATGAATGGCAATTCCCTGCCAGCGTCCATCAATAAACCATTTTCTTGATCTTCTGGCATGCCTTCGGTTGGATAATATTCACCATGGAAATTAGGGTTTCTTTCCAATACCATTCTTAAATTCGGATTATTTTCTGTGAGCATATAAGGACCTGTGCCAATCGGATACCAATCTAATGTAATGTTCTTTTGTATCAATTCCTTCTGAGAATAGAACGCATCAGCTTCCCAAGGAACTGGTGCAAAAAAAGGCATCGCTAACCAATAGATAAATTGTGGGTAATTACCTTTTATTTTGATGCGGTAAGTATATCTATCAATAACTTGCACTCCTTCTAAAGGATAATTTCTTAGATCCAGATATGTTCCTCCTTCAGATCGTTCTGGATTGACTTGTTTTAACACATCGACATAATCCTTAAGTCCTATTATATAGTCTGCCATCAGTCCATATATCGGGGAGTGCAGTCGAGGATGCGCCAGCCTCTTGATCTGATAAATATAATCTTCCGCTGTTAATTCACGTGTACCAGTTCGAGAAAAATCAGATAACTTGAATATTGAAGCTAATTCTTGATCACCTAAATTATGATACAACCAATCACCCTGCTCGTCTTTTGCAAGTGCTGGATGCGGTTGAAAAAAAATTCCTGGTTTAATTGAAATTTCATAAATACTATAAGCAACATCTGTAGCCGGCGCATCATTCTGTAATTGATGACCTTCAATATCGAAATGCCTTACCACAGGTATTTCTTTTGCCGTTAAAGGTATCAATGCAAAAGGTCGTTTCAAATAATGATACTGCAGTGGAGGCTCATAAATCTGTGCAGTAAATTGAATCTCATTGGAACTGTAGGATTGCACTGGATCAAGATGCTTAGGGCGTTCTGTAAATACACTATAAAGTATATTTTTTCCAGTATCGATTGCTGAATATGGATTATTCCAATTATGCTCATCGCAGGCCGCTAATAGGACCGCAAATGAAATCAGTAGCCACGACATATTAATCATCTTGATCATGATAACCAGAATTGAAGTTAATTTAAATAAACATCCGTACCTCGTAGACATCAGCTATTGCACAACTCCCCCTTCTCCTGTCCTTCAGCTATAATTCGTCAATTCTCTAAATTTTACAAGGAAATTATATGGGGTTTCTCAAGGACAAACGTATACTCATTACCGGACTTCTCAGTAACCGTTCAATCGCTTACGGTATCGCCAAAGCAATGAAGCGTGAAGGGGCAATATTAGCATTCACTTATCAGGGCGAAGAGGTGCGTGGGCGAGTCGAGAAACTGGCACATGAATTTGACAGTAACTTGCTATTTCCCTGTGATGTGGCCAGCGATAACGAGATCATGTTGTGCTTTGAAAATTTACAAAAACATTGGGATGGTTTGGATTGTATTATTCATTCCATTGCCTTTGCCCCACGTGAAGCATTAACTGGCGATTATCTGGAAAGTATTAATAGAGAAGCTTTTCGCATTGCGCATGACATCAGCGCCTATAGTTTCTCTGCACTTGCCAAAGTGGCGCTGCCTCTAATGCAAAGTAGGAATGGCTCATTGCTAACATTAAGTTATCTAGGTGCAGTACGGGTAATGCCAAATTACAATGTGATGGGTTTGGCTAAAGCCAGTCTTGAAGCAAATGTCCGTTTCATGGCTTCTAGCCTGGGTCCTAAGGGAATACGCGTAAATGCCATCTCTGCTGGTCCGATTAAAACTCTGGCTGCAGCCGGTATTGGAAATTTTGGAAAATTATTAGGCTATACAGAAAAGGTTTCACCGCTACGCCGCAACGTTACAATTGACGAAGTAGGAAATGTTGCAGCTTTTCTGTGCAGCGATCTAGCTAGTGGCATTACCGGAGAAATAACCTATGTTGATGCAGGTTTTAACACGGTCGCTTTTAACCTTATGGACTAATTAATTGCAGAGCTAGGTTAGAAGCTATCTTGTTTAACTTTCACATCATATTGTTTCCGGAGCCCAGCAAGATAAGAAGATACCTCTTCTTGAGTAATCATTTGTTGTAGCTGTCTATTAAAATTATTAAGCTTTGTTTCTTGTGTAGGCTCCGGTTCTATAACTTTATTAATTCGTATCAGATTAAACTCACCTCTTGGATTTGCTGCTCCTACATACACTGGCAGACTACTGGTCTCTACTCTGAAAATTGCTCGCAGAGTTTCATGATCTAAGCCTTGCGATTGCATGTAAGATACTTGCTTGGCTTCACCCCAGCTGACATCAGCATCTTCACCGGCCTGTAAGCGTGCAAGTTTTGCTTCTCCTTCTTCAATTGCCTTTGCTTCAGCCATTTGCCTCTTGAGCTTCTCAATAATTTGATCCTTAACCGTCATTAATGACTGCGCAGCGGCAGGTTTATGTTCAATGACACGAGCCGATACCAATGTATCGGGTTTCACTTCGATAGCTTCGGTATTACGCTGATTAGAAATCGCATCATCAGAAAAAACAGCTGATAGCAATTTTTCATTAGCAATAATAAAAGGTTCTGTTGAATTTCTTGTGATCCAATCCGATTGTTGTATCGTTAATCCAAACTTTTCTGCTGCTGCTTGAAGGCTATCAGATTGTTCATAGACAACATTTCTGAAATCCTCAGTAATTTCCCCAAAAACGCTTCCCACCATCTGCAGTTTCAGCTTATTCTCAATTTGTTCTCGCACATCTTCCAGGCTGGGGCGTCTTTGTTCCTTAATATCAGTTAACTGGATCACATGTAAGCCAAAATCGGTTTCTACAATGTCACTGATCTCACCCAATTGCATAGAGAAAATCTTATCCTCAAAAGACTTAACCATTACACCGCGACTAAAGAAACCAAGGTCTCCGCCGCGAGCTGCAGAACCAGGATCATCCGAGTGTTCTTTTGCGATTTCTCCAAATTGCTCTGGATTCTGCTTAACTTGTTCTAATATATTTTCAGCTTTCTCTCGAGCCAACCGCCTCTCATCTTCTGAAGCATCAGTCGAAACACTGATCAAGATGTGGCTGGCCTTGCGTTCTTCAGGTTGACTAAATTCGTCTTGATGTTCTGCAAAATAAGCATTGACCGCTTCGTCACTGACTGTTTCATTTTTAGCGACTTCATCCAGTGATAAAACTAAATATTCAATCCGCACGCGCTCAGGTAAATGAAAATCCGTTTGATGTTTTTCATAGTAAGCATTAATATCCGCTTCTTCCGGTGTCACTTGCGATAAAAATTGTTCTGGTTCTATCTTCGATTGACTGACTTCACGTTGCACTTCACTTAAATATCTCACTTTTTCAGCGACTGTTTTAGGCGCAAATCCATTTTCACTATAGCCATCTAGCAATTGCTGCAATAAAAGCTCTTGACGCACACGCGATTCAAATATTGTCGGTGTCAACCCTTGATTGCGCAATAACTCCTCGTACTGCTGCTTAGAAAATTTATTATCTTTCTGAAAAGCAGGTACATCACGAATTGTTTTTATAAGTTGCGAATCAAGAACAATAAATTCATTGCTAATGGCTTCTCGGCGAAGTAATCGTTGTTGAATGAGCCTTTCCAGAACTGAATTTTTTACTTCGAAACTATCCAGCATTGCACTGTCAAAATTAGCACCCAGCATGGCTCGCATTCTTTCGTGATGATCGCGCAAAGCTTGTTCGTACTCACGACGCGGTATTTCTTCCCCATCAACTATTGCAACATAGCCCTCGTCACCCATATTACGATATGATTCAACCCCCCAAAACAAAAAGGGCAATACCGCCAACCCCATTATGACTTGAACGACACGTTTCTTACGGTTGACAAAATCAAACACAATTAGAACCCGAAAATACGAAGAAGTGGAAAAAAAATCGAAAAATTATCGTTACTGTAACTGATAAATTTTATTTGGCGGAGTGGACGGGACTCGAACCCGCGACCCCCGGCGTGACAGGCCGGTATTCTAACCAACTGAACTACCACTCCTAGAACTCGTTAAACTGACTGGTGGGTGCTGACGGGATCGAACCGCCGACATTCGCCTTGTAAGGGCGACGCTCTACCAGCTGAGCTAAGCACCCAATCATAAAGCTCGCTAGTTTACTGCATCTTTTAGTGCTTTACCAGCACTGAATTTAGGAACCTTTGCTGCTTTGATTTTAATAGCGGCACCAGTACGTGGATTACGGCCTGTACGTGCAGCTCTTGTACCAACTTTAAAAGTTCCAAATCCGACCAGCGTTACACTTTCGTTTTTTTTAAGCGCCCCTTTTATTGCGGTTAATGCACCATCTAACGCACTACCTGCTGAGGCTTTGGAAATTTTAGCTGACTTTGCGATAGCTTCGATAAGTTCGGATTTGTTCATATAATTCCCCTTCTAAGTTAATGGTAATTAAATCACAAGCAAGTACTGCAAACGTTCTTATATCAAGCTGTCAACGCCTGGTCAAGCAAATTAAGGCTTCCCGTTACATCGCTGATTTAGTCATTTCACTCATTTTGACAAGAACTATCATTAGCATTAACTTTAAGTCTATAAAAACTAACCACTCTATTCTAAAGCTATCCAGAATTTCTTGATAAAATTTTATATCAATAAATCTCTGTTTTTTGTTCCCGATTTAACAACACTTCAACCGCATTTCGAGCTGCCACACCCTCATGAAGAATACTGCAAACTGCTTGGGTAATAGGCATTTCAATATTTAACTGATTACCTAATCGCAATACTGATCGCGCCGTATGTACCCCCTCAGCAACATGCCCTAATTCATTCAGAATATCGCTTAATGACTTCCCTTCAGCCAGCATCAATCCCACTTGCCTATTTCGCGACAAATCGCCAGTACTCGTCAGAATTAGATCACCAACCCCAGCTAGTCCCATAAAAGTCTTCATATTCCCACCCAAGCCGAGCCCTAATCGGGTAATCTCCATTAGTCCCCGTGTAATTAATGCAGCGCGGGCATTATGCCCAAACCCAAGGCCGTCAGAGATGCCTGCTGCAATGGTAATCACATTCTTTATGGCACCCCCTGTTTCCACGCCAATCACATCCTGGCTGGTATAAATACGTAATCTCGAACTATGCAATTCAGTGGCCACCTTGCATGAAAAATCTGTATCTTTAGATGCTAGCGTTAACGCAGTAGGCAAACCTTGCGCTACCTCTTCCGCAAAACTAGGGCCAGAAAATACCCCACAGGACGGCAATACAGTAGAGTATTCTTCTTCAACTATTTGATGAGGCAACTTGGAGGTTTGCGATTCAAATCCTTTACAACCCCATAGAATGGGTACTCTAATTTTGCTTGCTGCAATTGCGCGCAAAGTTTCACGTAAACCAGCAATAGGCACAACAATTAAAGCAAGATCTGCGGTGTCTAATGCCTCAGTAAGTACTGCCGTGATTTTCAAAGACTCTGGTAAACCATAACCTGCCAAGAAATTTTGATTGACTCGATGAGTCCCCATCTCTTTCGCGTGATCTGGATCCTTCGTCCACAGACTGACTTGATGGCGTGCCGATAAATTAATTGCTAATGCTGAACCCCATGCACCTGCACCTAATATGGCAATTTTCATGAACCCCAAACCTGATTGACTTTGACATAACCAGTTTGTCCATCGGAGTGACGCACTCTTACCCAGCCCTTAGTATCGGAATCCAGCCATTCCAAAACAATATTTTCTTCAGCTTGGAATACTAGCATTGAATTCGTCTCTGCGGATTGGTATATATCAGCGAGCGGCACTGTCACAACTACATAACGTTGTTGACTTAATGCCTTTTTCTCAACCCACGCAAGACTGCCGCTACTATCGCGTACTTTTGCCCAACCTTCCACATCTACGATAACCTCAACTGGAAGATGAAGACTTGCCACATATAGCTTATCCGCTCTGAGGGATGGTGCGTCATACATCACAACAGCGTTCTCTGCTATTGAAAAATATTCCATCTCAGCAATTGTGTAACCAGGCACAAACAACAAGATGCCAGTCAAAAAAGCATTTACTTTGCTTTTTAACGAGAATACCTTAATCAAGTCTTTTCTCATTGACATACATTGTATTATCCTTCAGTTCTTTCTAATTTTTATTGGTTCTCGTTTTTATGGGCCTCTGCTTTTTTTTGGTGATAGATTGCTTCAAAATTTACTGGACTGAGAATGACGGGTGGAAAGCCGGCGCGTGTCACAGTATCTGACACGACTTCACGCAAATAAGGAAATAGGATATTCGGACACCCAATCCCCAGAACGGGATCTATTTCTTCATCCGATAAGTTTCGAATACGAAAAATCCCTGCTTCATGAACTTCAACCAGAAACATTGTTTTGTCTTTGATTTTAGCTGTTATTGTCACTGTTAATAGCACTTCATATAGCCCTTCATCAATACTCTCATGCTTACCCCCGAGCTGCATGTTAATCTCAGGCGCATCTCTTTCTAAAAAAATAGTGGGCGCATTAGGAATTTCCAAAGACAAATCTTTTACATAAATTTTTTCTATGGCAAAAATTGGTTGCGGCTGTTCGCTCATCTTTATTTTTACTCGGAAGAATGTTTAATAAAAAGTTAACGCATCAAACTGGAACTGCCTTCATTCCAATTATGATCCCGTTATCAGTAGTGCAGACAACTCACCTTTGCGATCGAGTTGTGTTAAATCATCATAGCCACCCACATGCCTCTCGCCAATATAGATTTGTGGAACCGTGCGACGTCCTGTTTTATCTATCATTTCCATGCGCTGCGCAGGTTCCAGATCAATGCGGATTTTTTCAATATCTTGGACCCCTTTTGCGCGCAACAGACTTTCTGCCATTTTGCAATAAGGGCAAAAACCTGTTGTATACATAGTAACTTTAGGCATGACCTTTTATCTTTTAACGATAGGTAAATTTGCGCGCTTCCAGGTATCAATACCGCCCATCAGATTAAATACCTGAGTAAACCCATTCTTTTTTAGAATTAAGCTGGGATGATTCGATCGAATACCGCTACGATAGATAACCACAATAGGTTTTTCTTTAAATTTTTGCAGCTCGACCCAGCGCTCTTCAATTTTTTCGGAAGGGACATGCTTTGAATTAGGCAAATGACCTGCCGCATATTCACTATCATCGCGAACATCAAGCACCAATGCATCTTGATAATTGATCAATTGTACAGCAACGCGCGTATCTATTTCTTTAATTCCGCGCTGTGATACTAACGGCCACAGTAACAATAAGCCACTCACTACCGCAGTAATTATAAACAACAAATTCTCGAGCCTAAGAAGAAAATGATCTTGAAATAATGATAGTTCCATATAATTTTTATTTTCCCAAGTAGATTAATTTTATCAGAAACTAGAAAATCGCGAGATTTTGTCAACTTCACTAGCTAAATTTATGCATATTAACACCATGCCTGCAAGTCTTAAATCTTTATACATTTCTAGCACTTGAAACCCTGCTTGGAAAAGAGCCTATTCAAATCAAAATTGCATTCTTATTTTTCACAGAAAAGTCGATAGCTCATATTATATTCGCGTAAAAAATCAGCCAGATGCTGCATTTCAAAGTAAAATATAATAAAATATGAGGGAATTTTTACCCTTGATCATTCCCCCTTACAAAGATAAATATGAAGAAAATTGTTCTCCTTCGGCATGGAGAAAGTACCTGGAATAAAGAAAATCGTTTTACCGGTTGGACAGACGTTGATTTAACGCCTAAAGGCCTACAAGAAGCCCAAAATGCTGGGCGACTTTTACGAGAACAAGGTTATGCGTTTGATATTGCATACACATCTGTTCTCAAGCGCGCAATCCGCACGCTATGGATAACACTTGATGAATTGGATCAAATGTGGATTCCGATTCAGCATAGTTGGCGATTGAATGAACGTCACTATGGTGCGCTTCAGGGATTGAACAAAGCTGAAACTGCTGTTAAATATGGGGATGATCAGGTCTTGATTTGGCGACGCAGCTATGACACTAGACCACCTGCATTAACAATCGATGATGATCGTTACTCAGGCGCTGACCCTCGCTACAAAAACTTGAATCGTAATGAAATACCCTTGACCGAGTGCCTCAAAGATACTGTTGCAAGATTTTTACCTTACTGGAATACAACCATTGCACCTCAAGTTCAAGCAGGTAAAAGCGTTATCATCGTGGCACACGGCAACTCATTACGGGCACTGGTTAAATATCTGGATGATATGTCGGAGGAAGAAATTCTAAACTGCAATATCCCTACGGGTATTCCATTGGTCTATGAGCTAGATGACGATATGAAACCCATCCAAAACTATTACCTGGGAAATCTCTCCGAGATTCAAGAAGCCATGCAGATGGTGGCCAATCAGGGAAAATCAAAGGCTTAAGAATATAGTTGAACAACATACAATATTGGGAATCGGTACGTTTAATTTTATCTATATTCAGTGTCTTCAAAATAATGCTGATTTGCATTTTGACTTCTTTTTACCCATTTTCAGCTTTTTCTGATAATCAAGAGAATCTTAAAGCATTACGCGAACGTATCCAGTCCTTGCAAAAGGATCTGGCAGATAGAGAAATAATAAAACAGAATACCTCAGACACCTTACAGGAAGCTGAACGCACAATCAGCGCTATTAATCATAGGCTAACCAAACTCATTGAGCATGACCGGCAAGCTACTGAAGAATTCAAACAATTACAAATACAGCAAAGACAAATTAAAAGCGAAATCGAGACAGAACGCAATCAACTAGAAAAATTGCTTTATCAACAATATTTGGGAGGACAGCAAAGTTACTTGCGGTTAATATTGAGTCAGCAAGATCCTAACCAAATTGCAAGAGATATGCATTACTACAAGCAGCTTTCACTCGCGCGCTCAAGCAGCATTCAGAATCTTCAGGATAACCAATATAAAATTAATGCCTTAGCCGAGGAGAGCCACCAGAAAAAAAAAGAGATCACTGCTGTTCAAAGCGAATATTTCGAACAACGTAAAAAACTTGAACAGGAAAAGAGCAGGCATCAGATTCTGCTGACTCAGATATCCGGTCAAATTATCCAACAACAACAAGAAATTAATAAACTCGAAAATGATGAGAAACGCCTCACTAAGCTAGTCAATGAGATTAATAAATTACTTGTTCAAGTGAAATCTAAGGGTACACTGATCAGTAACAAACTTCCTGATGCTTCCACCTCGGGTATTCCTTTCTCATCACTCAAGGGCAAGTTAAATTTGCCAGTGCGAGGGAAACTTCTGAATAGCTTTGGTGGTCAACGCTCAGGTAAGCAAGTGACGTGGAAGGGATTGTTTATTCAATCACGGAACGGCAACGATGTAAAAGCTATTTCTGAAGGTAGAGTGGTATTTGCAGACTGGTTGAGGGGTTTCGGCAATCTGATCATTGTCGATCACGGAAACGGCTATATGAGCCTTTATGGCAATAATGAAACTCTTCATAAGCAAGTAGGTAATGTTATTCGAGGAGGCGATACAATAGCAACAGTTGGGAATAGCGGTGGTAATGCAGATTCGGGTTTATACTTTGAACTGCGTCATAGAGGCAAACCATTTGACCCTATGACATGGATAAAAATAGAGTGAACATAATATTATATTTATTGATATCAATTCGATCAGTGCGGAGATAGCATCATGAGTAACGTAATCAAAAAAACAAGCTTAATTCTAATTGGCATAATCACTGGAATGATGCTTAGTCTGAATTTCTCTGCGATTGCCAAAAAAGACAATCTGGAAGCAATTCATCCGCTCCCAATCGAAGAATTACGTACATTTGCCCAAGTATTCGGTCGAATTAAGAGTGATTATGTCGAATCTGTAGAAGATAAAAAACTCATTACCGAGGCTATCAATGGTATGTTGGTTGGATTAGATCCTCACTCATCTTATCTTGATAAAGACGATTACAAAGAATTACAAATCGGAACACAAGGTGAATTCGGTGGACTCGGCATTCAGGTTACGATGGAAGATGGTGTAGTAAAAGTTATTTCACCCATTGAAGATACGCCGGCGTTTCGCGCGGGAATCAAAACTGGCGATTTGATTGTTAAGCTGGATGATATTGTTGTAAAAGGCATGACGCTGAATGATGCCATAAAGCTCATGCGTGGCAAACCCAAAACTTCGATAAAGATCACGATTGTACGAGAAGGTGAGTCGGAACCGCTCGTTTTTAATTTAGTACGTGACATCATAAAAATCCAGAGTGTCAAATCAAAAATGATTGAACCAGGTTACGCTTATATCCGTATCACACAATTTCAAGAACAGACGGGAGAAAATTTAGCGCAAGCCATCAAGACACTCTTTGCTGAGAATACTGGATCGATGAAAGGGCTCATATTGGATTTGCGTAATGACCCCGGTGGATTACTCAACGGTGCTGTCGCTGTATCAGCCGCTTTTCTTCCAGCAAATGCACTGGTTGTGTATACGGAAGGACGCAGTCCTGACGCTAAAATGAAGTTGCATGCAACTCCAGAGTATTATCTACGCGGCCCTGATGAAGATTATTTAAAAGGATTACCTCCCGAAGTCAAAACAGTACCAATGATTACTTTGGTCAACGGCGGCTCTGCTTCTGCATCAGAAATTGTAGCGGGCGCTTTACAAGACCATAAACGCTCTTTAGTAATGGGATCACAAACATTTGGTAAAGGATCTGTCCAAACAATATTGCCATTAGGAAATAATACTGCGATTAAACTGACAACTGCCCGTTATTTCACGCCTAATGGTCAATCCATCCAGGCTCAAGGAATTACACCTGATATTCTGGATGAAACTGATAATGGTGATGAAGAGCGTTTACGTGAAGCGGATCTGAACCGCCATCTGTCCAACGGCAAGAAAGCAGAGACAAAAGCAAAAGCGGTTCTTGAAACTGAGAAAGCAGCGCAAAAGCCTGTAAATAGCAAGAAAGAGAAAAAAGATAAAGAAAAGAAAAGCAGAACACCTATCGAATTTGGCTCTGCAGAAGATCTTTTGTTAACTCAAGCGATGAATTACTTTAAGGGTATTACTTCATCATCGCCCGAGAGAAAGAATGAAAAAACAGATAGCTGATTTCAAGGACAGTGAATGACAACCAATTACTCCGGTATAGCCGTCATATTCTGCTATCACAAATTGATATCGAAGGACAGGAGAAGCTTAATCAATCAAGCGTATTAATTGTTGGCGCTGGCGGTCTGGGTTCTCCTGTAGCAATGTACCTTGCGGCTAGTGGAGTGGGTAACCTGATCATCTGTGATGGTGATCAGGTTGATCTGACCAATCTGCAGCGGCAAATTATTCATAATAGCGATTCAATCGGCCAGGCTAAGGTTCTCTCGGCAAAACAATCACTCGTTAAAATTAACCCGGAAGTAAATGTCATCGCGATCCAGGAGCATGTGGATGCCATAAAACTCCGGCAGCTTGCTGCAGAAGTAGATGCCGTAGTTGATGCCAGTGATAACTTCAGCACCCGTTATCATGTGAACTACGCTTGCGTCTTGCATAAGAAACCTCTGATTTCTGGCGCCGCAGTACGTTTTGACGGTCAAGTCAGTGTGTTTGATTTACGATACTCAAATAGCCCATGCTATCACTGCTTATATCCAGCCGATGGAAGGCACGAGGACATGCCCTGCGCAGTCATGGGTGTGTTTTCGCCACTGGTGGGTATCATCGGTTGCATGCAAGCCGCGGAGACACTAAAAATTTTATTAAATATCGGTGAAAGCCTAAATGGTCGCCTCCTATTATTGGAGGGTCTTACGATGAACTGGCGTTCAATCAAGCTGCACAAAGACCCGGCTTGCCCGGTATGTTACACAACAATACCCACACCCACTTATGCTGTCGCAATAAGCCGTTAATCTTTGCACCTTAAAGAAGCTCAGATGGAAGTAAAGTCAATCGCTGTAATTCCCAATTAGCAAGCGGGTCGCGCCTGAACTCACTTTTCACAAACTGATACCAGCGGCCAATAACAAAGCACATGAATAAATTAGCTTGCGCCGCAATGTCAAAGCTGGCATTTATTTGTCGCTCATTGACTGCAAATCGTAATGCCTGCTTTAAAGTTGCCTCCAGCCGATCGTGCAGCTGATTAATACGCAACTGCAAGTGCTCATTTTCATTAACCAGCGCATCACCGATTAAGAGACGAGTCATACCCGGATTTTTTTGTGAGAAACCCAGTAGCAGCAGGAGTAGATTTTCAATCCGCTTAGCGCCACAATTTTCTTCTTGCAAGATCTTATTAATCAATACGAATAACGTTCGCTCAATAAATTCAATCAAAGCTTCAAACATCCGAGATTTATTGGAAAAGTAGCGATATAGCGATGACTCAGAAACTCCCAGTTGAGCGGCTAGTGCTGCGACAGTAACTCTTATTCTTTGAGGATGCTCCAGCATCCCGGCCAGAGCTTGCAAGATCTGATCTTTCCTCTCGTTTGATTTTATTGATTGAGATGCGCGTTTCAATTGGATAGCGGTGAATAAATAAAAAAGCAATAGCTAAAATATAGCAAAATAATAAACCCGCGCGAAAACTATTCAGCGCTTAACTCAGATTCTTGCTCATCAGTTTATTGAGCGAATACTCAATAATCATTCTAAATCAATACCCATAATAATATCGCGCAAACTAGACCTGTTTACCTTAAACAAGCTAAAATTGCCAATTTTTGGGTTTCTGCTCATGCACACTTGGCGAAGAGCATCGATATACGCTAAGACATCAATTGCACTGACCATAGGTAACTTTGATGGTGTCCATTTAGGCCATCAAGCCATATTGACGCGCCTAAAAGAAAGGGCCCATAAGCTAGGACTTCCTGCTTGTGTAATGACTTTTGAGCCGCATCCGCGTGAATTTCTTGCACCGGCTCAGGCGCCTGCACGACTGACCAGTCTACGGGAAAAACTGAAATTAATCGCCCAGGCAGGAATCGACTGCATTCATGTTTGCCGCTTCAACGATAATTTTGCCAAAATCAGCCCTGAACAATTTATTACGCGCATCTTGAATCGAAAGTTATCAGTCCGCTGGTTATTGGTAGGAGATGATTTTCGTTTTGGTGCTCGGCGTGCTGGTGATTTTGCTATGCTACAAGCTTTTTCAGCAACAAATGGCTTTGAAGTGGAAGTCATGCCCAGCGTGACCATGGATGGTCAGCGTGTCTCCAGCACCACTATCCGGCAAGCACTTGGCGGCGGCGATCTGAATACAGCCACAAAATTGTTGGGTAAGCCATACAGCATCAGTGGACGTGTGATCGATGGCGATAAATTAGGCCAGCAAATCGGATTTCCAACTGCGAATATCCAATTGAAAAATCCTCATCCCCCCCTTTCGGGTATTTTTGTAGTAGCCGTCCATGGCGCCATCCAATCGTCACCCGCAACAATATTGCCTGGCGTTGCCAGTCTGGGTGTGCGGCCTACAACCCATGAGAATGGCAAACTCGTACTGGAAGTACATTTATTTGATTTCAGCTATAAAATTTATGGGCAGTACTTACAGGTTGATTTCCTGCATAAGCTGCGTGATGAAGAAAAATATGCAGACATCGACACGCTCATCCAGCAAATTAAGCAAGATGTCGCGCAGGCCAAGGACTTTTTCAAAACAACCCCAATTCATTCAAGTAGTGTATGCAGCGCCCTTTAACTCACCCATTTTACAGTCATGACTGATTATAAAAAAACTCTCAATTTACTCGACACGCCTTTCCCGATGCGTGGCAATCTCGCCAGCCGTGAACCCGGCATGCTTAAAGCCTGGCAAGAAAAAAATCTGTATCAAAAAATCCGCTCTGTCAGCAAAGGACGCCCTAAATTCATCCTGCACGACGGCCCTCCTTATGCTAATGGCGACATTCATATCGGTCATGCGGTTAACAAGATTCTCAAAGACATCATCATTAAAAGCAAAACCCTGGCTGGTTTTGATGCGCCTTATGTCCCGGGTTGGGATTGCCATGGCTTACCCATCGAACATCAGATCGAGAAAAAACAGGGCAAGCATTTGCCCGCCGGCAAGGTGCGCGAGCTTTGCCGTGCTTTTGCCAGGGAACAGGTAGAACGTCAGAAAGCTGACTTCATACGCCTGGGTGTGTTGGGCGACTGGGATAATCCTTATCTCACAATGAATTTCAAAACAGAAGCCGACATTATTCGCGCACTCGGAAAAATTTATCAGAACGGTTATCTGTATCAGGGCCAGAAACCGGTCAATTGGTGTATTGATTGCGGTTCTGCATTGGCTGAAGCGGAAGTGGAATATGAGGACAAAACCTCACCCGCCATTGACGTAGGTTTCGCAGTCCAATCATCCGACTCCGATGCAAGCCAGCAACTCAACGGCGCCTTTGGTATCCCCATTCCTGCGGATACTCAAGCCTATGCCATCATCTGGACTACCACGCCCTGGACATTACCGGCTAACCAAGCAGTCAGCGTCCACCCTGATTTCGACTATGCACTGGTGCAAACTGCGCGTGGATTATTGATACTCGCCCGTGAGCTTAAACAGACCTGTCTGGAACGTTATAACTTAACGGGAGAAATACTGGCTATCTGCAAAGGTCAGGCGCTGGAACATCTGCCTTTACAGCATCCGTTTGAGCAACGCACAGTAAAAATCATTTGCGGCAAGCATGTCACACTGGAAGCCGGGACAGGACTTGTACACACTGCGCCAGCACATGGTCTGGACGACTATTTTGTCGGACAGAATTACAACTTGCCCTGCGAAAGCCCGGTTGACGGCAATGGCAAGTTTATTGCCAATACGCCTTTGGTTGGCGGTCTGTCGGTATGGAAAGCCAATGATGTCGTCATTGACACACTCAAAACCAGCGCGCATTTATTTTGCCTAAAAAAAATCGACCACAGCTATCCTCATTGCTGGCGGCACAAAACTCCCATCATTTTTCGTGCTACACCGCAATGGTTTATTGGCATGAACCTGTACCGCACAGCTGATGTAACTGCACAGAAAAAAACCTTGCGCGAACTGGCCATGCAGGCGGTAGAATTCACGGCATTTTACCCAGCCTGGGGTAGAGCCCGGCTGGAAGCAATGATTAAAAACCGTCCGGATTGGTGTGTATCACGCCAGCGTAATTGGGGGGTTCCGATGACCTTTTTTGTACATAAGGATACCCACACACCACATCCACGGTCACTCGAGCTGCTCGAACAGGTAGCGCAAAAGGTAGAACAGCAAGGTATCGAAGCCTGGTTTGCGCTGGATGCTGCTGAATTGCTGGGAGAAGAAGCCAGGGATTACAAAAAACTGACCGATACGCTGGACGTCTGGTTTGATTCTGGCACCACGCATGACACTGTCGTTAAGCCCGATGCACAGCTAAAATTTCCGGTTGATCTGTATCTGGAAGGCTCCGACCAGCATCGCGGCTGGTTTCAGTCTTCGCTGCTGACCGGCTGCGCCATTGATGGCCGTGCGCCTTATGACGCGCTGCTTACGCACGGTTTTGTGGTGGACGGCAATGGCCATAAAATGAGTAAATCCAAAGGAAATGTTATTGCACCCCAGAAAGTAATGGATACTTCCGGCGCCGATATTCTACGTTTGTGGGTAGCATCAACTGATTATTCCGGTGAACTCTCTATCTCTGAGGAAATTCTGAAGCGTGTGGTAGAAAGTTACCGACGCATTCGTAATACACTGCGTTTTTTACTGGCCAATCTGATGGATTTTAATCCAAAGACAGATCTGGTTGACATCACAGACTGCCTTGAAATTGATCGCTACATGCTGGCATTTACAGAAGCCTTCCAGGAAGATTTAACGCTAAGCTATCAGCGATATGAGTTCCATCAAGTCGTGCACAAGTTACATAATTACTGCTCTGAAGATCTGGGCGGTTTCTATCTGGATATCCTCAAGGATCGCCTGTACACGGCAGCGACCAAAGGCATGCCGCGCCGTTCGGCACAAACTGCGCTGTACCATATCGCACATAGCCTGGTGCGTTTGTTTTCGCCGATCCTGAGCTTTACCGCGGAAGAAGTATGGGAACACCTCACGAATGACACCGAGGGCAGCGTGCTGTTACATTGCTGGCATCATTTTCCATCGCAGCCAGATACCGGGCTACTGCAACAACGCTGGAAGAAAATACGCACTTTGCGCTCTCAAGTACTGAAAAAACTGGAAGATTCCCGTACGCAGGGAGAAATCGGTTCTTCATTGGCGGCAATCGTTGAAATATCACTCAACAGCGAAGACTTTGCTCTGCTCAATACATTGGGCGATGACTTGCGCTTTGTGCTGATTGCCTCGGAAGTTAAACTCATTCAGGTCAGTAACGCGCAACAAGAATGTATTGTTGTTGCGCCAAGCAGATATGCAAAATGTGAGCGCTGCTGGCATTACCGCCAGGATATAGGCCATCATAGAGAGCATCCGACTTTGTGCAAACGCTGCATCACCAATCTGTATGGCAATGGTGAAGAACGGCATTATGCTTAACCTTTTTAGAGAGAATTTCTCATTATGAAGCTTTACATTAGCCTGAGCATTGCGTTAATCGTTCTGATACTGGACCTCGCCAGCAAATATTGGGTAGAGTCTATGCTAGAGTTTGGTCAGAAAATCCCACTCACCAGTTTTTTTAACTTGGTATTAACCTATAATCCAGGCGCCGCCTTCAGCTTTCTGAGTGAAGAATCCGGCTGGCAACGTTGGTTCTTGAGTGGCGTTGCAGGCATTGCCGTTGTTCTGATCATCTATCTGCTCAATAAATACCAATCTGAGAAATTGTTCTGCCTGTCATTAAGTTTGATTTTGGGCGGAGCTTTGGGCAATTTATACGACCGCATTACACTGGGCCATGTCATCGATTTTCTGGATTTTTATATCAGCAACTATCACTGGCCAGCCTTCAATGTCGCCGATTCAGCTATTTTTATCGGTGCTGTGCTGATGATTTATGAAAGCTTTCAGCATAAGAGAAATCCGCAAAGTACCGGCAAAAAAATTAAGTAATCGCCCGCAATCCCATTCCTGATAAATTATCTTATCGACTAGATTTTTTTCCTTCGTAATCGGATTTTGTAAGGTATAGCCGTTTTCTTTCATTTTATAGCCTCCATAAGCTCCCGCACCAGCAGCTATCAACGTCCAGCAACCGGATAGCAGCGGCAGCATTATCAGAAACACAATCATACGTAACGTCTGTTTTCTTTTCATGATGGATTCCTGTTCAAAATATCTAAAATCTTTTTACGGCAAATTTATTAATTGTTCAGATTATAAATTATCCATCAAGTTTATAACTGCTTTACAGCATTTGTTTAAGGCATGCATAATCAAAGAAACGGAGAAAACAGTGATATTGATCACTAAAGAATATGGCTGACGATCAAACATCATCAAAGAACTCTCAAGAGGACACAACAGGCCGCCCTGCTTCCAAGGGGCGGCAGATGCTAAGTAAATGGGCATCTACATTTATTATTCTCCCTCTAATCGGGATGGCGATATCGGCTGTCTTACTCTCGAGGATCGCCGAATGGTGGGCCGGACCTAAAGCCTATCACGTGTATGTAGTCGGAGACTTTAGCGGGCAAAATCGTCAGATTGCAGATGAACTCTGGAAAGGTATATCTGAAGAATTTGAAAAGACTTCAATTAATAATATTCCGGTCAATCTGCAGCGCATCGATGACAAAGGATCCACCGAGAACGCCAAGATGCTGTCCGGGAAATTGGCGGAGCGCGTCGATACTTTAATGGTGATCGGTCACATGACAAGTTCAAAGAGTCTGATGGCACTTCCAGCCTATCTCCAAACCGAGCCGCCGATTCCTGTTATTCTTCCGATAGAGACTAACCCGAATCTGCTCCCTCCCACCATCGCCGAGAATCATCAGTATTATCCAATTTTTAGGTTCTCACCGACCGACAAGGAGCAAGCAAAAACTGCTGCGGAGCTCGCGCTCGCCGAAAGACTTTCTAAAGAGAACAATGCCAAAAGAGACAATGTCAAGGCGTTTTGGATCGTCAGCGATCCAACCAACCCTACTTACTCTGATTTCCTCATCAATGAATTCATTGCCGCACTTCAAGAAAAAAAGCAAGTCACTGTCTTACTTTCTTCCAGTATGACGCTTCCTTCATGGGATATACTGAAAAACATCGATTGCATTTTCTTTATAGGCAAATGGTCTAATGCCCGTGTTCTGCTTGAACAAGTCGGCACTCTCTGGACTGACTCACCCCTTCCCAGGATAATTTTGAGTGACACTGTCGTGGAGGCAGCCATATTTAATCGGATTCAAACTGAGACTAAACTTCCTGAACTCTACATCACTCACCCAATGCCAGTGGATAATTTTCAAAAGGATGGTTATGCAAAACGAGGAAGGGACATTGGCTCTATTGTTAATGATCTTCTCGCCGATACGAGCTTGCATTTTGCGGAGGAAATGCAACGCCAGAGTTTAGTACATTACTGGCTCAAACAGCTTTTCAATATACGTTATGTAACTGATGCACGTCAGGTCTTACGAATCGTTATGGAAAGGGCCGCTATCTGGGACAATCGCCGCTTTGCTGGAGAATTGGACGAATATGTCTTCAACAAAGATGGCTTAAGAGAAAATAGCCGTTTTCACATCTGGCATCTTTCAGAATTCACTGAAGACAAGAACATCTTCAAAGAAATCGACCTGAAGTCGATTCACTTGAAGCCAATTCCATAGTCTAAAAAACGAAGCTGCGGTTATGTTGGCATAAGCGTTTAACGCTACGCATTTGCCGTTCTTCTGTTTTAGCTATTGAAAAAGCCAATCACAACAACCCATTAATTCGATCTGCCGGACTTCGCAGAAAGCTTAAGATCAATGAGAAAGAAACTGAGAAAACTTGGATCTGATTTATTCAATCAGATCACCAAACTCAGAATCAGGCAATTACAACATCCGCTCAGCTCACAAAAAAAATTGCGCATCATTCCCATATCTTCGTGTTCCAGGTTATGGCAGTGATAAAGGAATAAGCCGGTATAATTCTCAAATGGTTTAATAATTTCAACCTCTTCACCAGGCATGACTAAAACAGTATCTTTCCAGCCACTGTCTATGAATCCATCTTTAACCGTATCATAGCCGTTCTCCCGATCGTTTTGCGTTCGCGAAAGAATTTGGAACTGCTGACCATGCAGATGAATAGGATGCGGTTGCGACATCATCATTCCCATCCTGCCTCGACCACCGCGCACTCCACCACCCATCATTCCATGGCTTTCATGAAATATCCTGATTTTTTATTTGAAATAAATGGCCAATAATAGAATAGCTTTAACAAAAACTATACTACCTCAAGTTATTATCGAGACGAGACGATAAGATTTCTATATGCAAGCTTTCGGAAGTCAAGCACTACTAAGTGTGCTGATTAACTGAAATAAATGTTAAGCCAGGGTATTATTTTTTTAATTTTGCAAGTGATTGAAAAGACCCGGTTCACATAAGCAATTTATTGTAACAGTATCAATCTTCCTGAAATTAGCTTTACTGCAAATTTATTAATAGCATGCGTGAGCATATTTGCACCGGTTATTGCGTTTTAACTTATCAAATTTGGAGAAGCGATTATGAATGACCATCAGAACCAATTATCACGTCGCAAGATTATAAAATTCATGGTCTTAGGGGCCACCGTTCCCTTAATAAATTCGCTCGTTGGTCAAGCACAAGCGGCAAAAGCTTCAAAGGAAGCAATGCAGTACCGAGACAAACCCAATGGACAGGAAAAATGTAGTAATTGCATGCAGTTCGTCCCAGGCGAGACCGCTGAAGCAAGCGGCGAGTGTAAGGTAGTAGAAGGCAGTATCAGCCCGCAAGGCTGGTGTATCGCATACGCAAAAAAATCATAAGGCTATCCTTCGGTTTCCGCCCGGTATCAAATTCACGCTACTTATACGTCAAGTCAGTCTGGACTTTTTGCTTCTTGCGAAATCCATACGCGCTCGGATTAGCACTACAGCGATTCAGGCTGTGATAAGCCACATCTTCTATATTTCATGGAATTTCCCTAGCCAACTGTTACTCAGCGAGCTTTACCGGTGAAATAAAACCAGCAGGCTTAATAGCCAGTACAGAACATCTTAACTGTTCAAGAATAGTCTCTGCGGTATTACCAATAAGTAATCCAGCTATACCTGTTCGTGCAACCGTTCCCATAACCACCATATCCGCCTGAAATTGTCTTGCTGTTGCCGGTATTACCATAGATGCTGTTCCGCGGCATAGATGGAATTGAGGAGAGAGATATTCATAGGCTTCTTTGCCTAGATAGTTCTTTAGCTGCTCATGCAACCGATCCAACCCCCTTTCATGGCGCAATCGTTCCCCTTCAACATAGCTTATAGCCGCTTCATTAGCATTGTTGCTCCATGACCGTACAGTCGCTTCGCCAGGAGCATCCCAGACATGAACAAAATGCAAAGCCGCAAAGTCGGACAGTGCAAGCGAGCTGGATAAATCAAGAATCTGTTGATTAAGATCCTGCTCTGTTGCGTCAGGGCTCTCGGGATCAAAGTCAATCGCAGCCAGAATACACTTGTAATTTGATTTTTCGGCTGGCTGCGTAAGCCATACTGGGCAAGGACACTTGCGCAACAAATGCATATCGTCACTGCCAAACAACCGATCAACGAAATTTGGATTTTCAGCCGGCTTGATCAACAGATCGTGCCCATTGCGCAACACGGTGCGAATAATTTCCAGGAATCCGGTCCCTATCAGTACCTCGTGCTGGATGTAGAGCCGTTGCTGATAAGGTTCAGTGAAGCACTGCAACACCTGCAAACATTCAGTTATCATCGCAGCCTGCAAATCAGCAGAGATAGCTGTTCCATCTGTCATTATGAGACCCCCTGTAACGCGTGGTATCACGCCGACAACCGTAAGTTGCGCCTGATTATTTTCTGACAATGATATTGCCCGTTCTAAAGTAGGTCTACTTGATTCTCCAGCCGACACTGCACATAGGATATTACTGAACTGTTTCATTTCATGCTCCTTAATCACTTTTAGATTAATGGGCCGTTTAAAGATTTCAATGGTACTTAGAAGTTTTATTTTTTCTTTATTTATCCTGTTCTTCATCAAGAATGGATCTATAACCCCAATCTCTTACATCCTGGATTACCAGATCGATATCTTCCTCTGCAACATTAAGTATTTTCAAGGCAGTTTCACCGAGGCGCAGGCTCGCCTCAATTGCTTCCGGATATGCATGAGTTGCGCCTGCATCAAGAAAGCGGGAGCTGGTTTCGAGATCCCGGGCCCGTGCAATAATGGGTACATGCGGGCAATTTTTGCGTAGAAATAAAATTGCCCGTAAGGCTGTAGTGGAATGATCAACAGCAAGCACAACCAAAGAAGCCCGTTCAGCATGGATGGCAGTCAGTAATTCCGGATCAGAAATATCGCCATACGATACCGAATGACCATCAATCCGACCCTGCGCCACCAGCTTCGGGTCGGTATCTAAAGCCAAAAATGGAATTCCGCTTGACTGAAGCAGCACGGCTATCGTACGCCCTACACGTCCATAACCACCGATTAATACTTGCTGCTCCGGAGCCTCTGATAACTTATCAGGAACACTCCCAACCTCATCGTTTCGGCTTCCAACTAACCAATTTGCCACAATCCCATTGAAATGAATCATAAAAGCGCCTGCAATCATCGAGAATAGGACTGATGTCATCGCTATTTGACCCAGTTGCATATCGATTACGCCAGAATCGAGCGCTATCACCACAAGGGCAAGTCCAAATTCCCCTCCCACTGCTAGCAGTAAAGCGGTACGCCATGCAACCATGACATCAATTCCTTTTTTACGCATCATGGCGGCGACAATCAGTATTTTGCTCGCCATAATGAGCAATGTCCCCAGTATGGCCCAATGCCATATCGGAAATATAGCAGCTGGATCAAATCGCATACCGATACCGACAAAGAAAAGACCCAGCAGGACATCACGGAAGGGGCGTATGCTCGATTCTACTTGGTGACGAAATTCTGTTTCACCCAGTATCATTCCAGCAAGAAATCCTCCAAATGCCAAAGATAACCCAAAGCTACTTGTGGTCCATGCTGCCAATAATGCAACCAACAACACTGCCAAGGTAAATACTTCTGCAGATCGTCGTGCAGCAACCATATGAAACAGCGGATGTAGCAGCCAACGACCTGTAATAAACACGAGCGTGAATGCAATGACTGCTTTTGTAAACGCCCACCCCAAGGCACCGACAAGTACATCGGTGCCAACTGACACACTAAGCACAGGTATGATTACAAGGAAGGGAACAGCAGTAACGTCTTGAAAAACCGACATGGCAAGTCCGAATCGACCATGATGACTGTTCTCCTCGCCCTGTTCGGCCAATTGACTGCCGATGATAGTCGTTGATGATTGCGCAAAAACCGCTCCGATAACGAATGCAGCAGCAGCAGATAATCCAGTCATCCACACAACGGCTCCTACTATTGCCGTTGTGAATACAACCTGCCCGGTTCCAAGCCCCAAAACCTGGTGCCGCAACGCACGCAACTGCGGCAAAGAAAAATTGAGTCCGATTGTAAACAGCAGGAAAACCACTCCAAATTCGGCGAGCATCCTGAATTCCGGCACATAAACTACTGGCCCAACCGTATGCGGTCCGAGAATCAAACCTACCAGCAAATATCCCAAACTGGTTGGAATATGCAAGTGCTGAAATGTAAGCACAACGGCTACCGCCACACCTAAAAGCAAAATGATTTGCGCGAGATGTTCCATTATCCTGCGTGCTCCTGCCCCAGCAGTATTACCAAGCTGATTGGAAAAATAATCGCTAACACATATAGTTTTATAAGTAATTGAGGATACTTAAATTTATTACCAAAATACTATGTAATCTATGCATCACAGTTCCTAAAATCCAGGTAAAACATCGAAATTTAGTTTCAAACACCATAAGCTCAGTGCAGAAAATGGCTCCCCTGAATTTTTAATGAAGACCAAAGAATGAATAGCTCAATCCAACCATCGCACAAGCACTGATGACAGGAACAATACCAGCTTTATATTTGAATAATGCAATAAATGCCGCGATTCCGATCAAAGCGGAGAGCCATTCAAACTCAGCCTCAAAACCATGGGGCCATAAGACATGATAGGCAAAGAATATTGCCAGATTGGCAATAACCCCAACCACAGCTGCTGTAATACCTGTCAATGGCGCAGTATATTTAATATCATGTCGGGTGGCCTCAACCGCCGGCCCTCCGAGCAGAATAAAAATAAAAGAGGGTAAAAATGTAAAGAGGGTAGCAATCACTGCACCCGCCACACCCGCCAGAGAAAGCAAGTCAGGTCCGAAAAGCGCTTTAGTCCAGCCACCGACAAACCCGACGAAAGCCACAATCATAATGAGTGGTCCCGGGGTAGTTTCACCCAATGCCAATCCGTCGATCATCTGCGAAGCATTTAACCAACCGTAATGCTCAACGCCACCTTGATAAACATAAGGTAAAACAGCGTAAGCACCACCAAATGTCATTAGCGCCGCCTTGGTGAAGAACCAGCCCATTTGTGTCAGGGTCCCTTCCCAGCCATATTGCACTACCAGCAGAGCCATTACGCCTCCCCAAATTAAAACTCCGATTACTGCAAATACCAGGAATCGGCTCCATTTAAAGCAAGCGTGTTCTGGAACAGGCGTATCATCATCGATCCGTGCAGGGCCGTAGGTGATTTTTGAAAGCCTATGGTGTCCACTGGCGTGAAATTTATCAGGCATCAAGTGAGAACCTGCATAACCGATCAGGCCCGCCATCAGCACGATGTAGGGAAAAGGTAGATTGAATACAAATATGGCTATGAATGCTGCTACTGAAATAGCGCGCAGTATATTGTTCTTCAAGGCCCTGGAGCCAATCCGATAAGCTGCAAAAAGAACAATCGCTGTTACCGCAGGTTTTATGCCGTACAAAATTCCTGCGACTGCTGGAATTCCACTATAAGTCATATAAATCCATGTTAATACGATCAGGATAAAAAGAGATGGCAATACAAAAAGCACACCAGCCACAATGCCACCCCATGTGCCATGCATCAACCAGCCAATATAAGTCGCTAATTGCTGAGCCTCCGGTCCCGGCAATACCATGGTGTAATTGAGAGCATGCAAAAAACGTTGTTCGGAAATCCAGCGGCGCCTTTCAACCAACTCCTGGTGCATCATGCTGATTTGACCAGCCGGTCCACCAAAGCTGACAAAACCCAGCTTGAGCCAATAGATGAATGCCTGCCTGAAGGATACTGGCTCAGGCCGATCGATGGCTTGCGACGCCGTTGAAGCCATGTTAGTCCTTATATTTGATTGATTTTATTTAGCGCTCGGCGATATTCCATTGCTGATGGCCTTCAGCAACTTCTCGCAGCACAAAATCTCGCTCATTCTTTGGCAGCCTGCTGATTTTCATCACTGCATCGAAGAACCGTCCCATATCCTGATCATTTTGCTGGAGTATTGCCTGAAATGCAGGTAACAGTTGGTTATAAATCGAAACTGTTGCCAACAATGCATTATTTAATGGCTGCGCAAACCATTGATCATAGTTGCTGAGTTCAGCTTTTTCAGCTTTCAATCGCAAAAACTCTTCACGCAGCTCGGCAAAAATGCGTGCTTTCTGGGTGCGTTTTTCAATGTCGCTGATGTTTAACTGAAACAGCTCTTGTAAGCGTCTGCGATGTTTTAATACCAGCTCGGCAAAGATAGCCTCCCCTTTTTGTTTTGCATTTAATGCAGATTGCTCTATAACGGTACCATTGCTTTCAAACCAGCGTCGGACACCCTCATGTTCAACCGCGCTGGCAAAAGATTCATTAAAAACACTATCATCAGGCACATACACCACCTGATGGGCCAGCTCATGAAATATTAAGCGGGCAAGACTCATTTCTGAATAACCGATGAAGGTATTCAATACCGGATCGCTGAACCAGCCCAAGGTAGAATAAGCGCGAATTCCACCAACATATACGTCATAACCCTCTTTTCTGAGCTCTTCCGCATACTGCTCTGCCTTAGCTTGAGAAAAAAAACCACGGTAATTGACACAACCGGCTTGAATAAAACACCATTTCTTGAGCTTAAGAGAAAGTTCGGGTGAAGCAAAGACATTCCATACTACATAAGGGCGTCCTAAATCCGCATAGCTGGTGTAACTCAAATTATCCGGCAGCTTGAGTTCACGGCTGGCAAATTCGCGTAACTGCACAACCTTGGTCAAAGAATGCTTTAATTTATGATCGGTATCCGGATTAGCAATGACTGCTTGGATGGGTTGCGCGCGATGCAGAACATCAATATGTCCGCCAATCGCTTGCGCATAATAAGGTAGATTAACGCAACTACCAAGCCAGACCACCTGGCTCATTATGATGATAAATTTGAATGTGCGTGAAATTCGTAAAGTCACTTTGTTCCTCATGAAATAGTGATTAGGATATGAAAATCAAATTAGATATTGCAGGATTATTTTTCATCTTTCTTATCTTCTTCCTAGGTGATTTACACAGCTTATAAAGATTTGAGGTACTCTAATAGATCCAGCCGCTGTTCATTGGTCAATGCGGGAAGAAATGTTCCGTCAAGTTGTGGTGTACGGCCAGAAGCGTATTCATGCCCCCCGTTATTATTGCCCCAGATGCTGGTTCGAAACAAAAAACCATCATAACCTTTCGATTTAAAACCAACCTTTTCTGGATCAAATTCACGCGAACCGACCATAAACTCATCCGGTCGGTATTCACCCTCTGCCGGATCATCTGCTTGTCTTTTGGGTAACAGCAAATCATACAGCGTCGGTACTGAACCATTATGCAAATAAGGAGCAGTTGCCCAGATACCGTTCAATGGACGAGCTTTATAAGCCATTATCGAAGCAAAAGGATTGGCTGTCGTATCGGGTGTGTAATTTCCATTTTTCAGTGAAGGTCGAATTTCGTTATCAAAAAATGTATGGGTAAAATCAAGCGACCGTTCGATCCATCGCCGTATGAACCACTTATCTCGATCAGGTGTAGTCACTACATTGCGTGTAGCGGCTGTCAATAAGGCAACCGCCGGTACCTGGTGTTGCAATAAGATGTTTCCTACATTGGTTTGGACATATTGATTGCGCAAAATACCGCTATAGCCAGTAAACGCTGCGCTGTTCTCAGCCATTTTTGAATCGGTCCCTACTGAAGAAACCGAAATCATCTGAGCCACCACCCGGCGATTCGGATCGGCATGGTTAATCTGATCGTGGCACGAGGAACAATACAGCGCAAATAGTTTTGCACCCCTAGCCAGTCGTGTCTTATCGATCTTGGGTAAAATATGTTCTGGCCAAGATGGGGATGTCAATTGACGCAAATGCTTTTCTACCCGGCGCAAATTTCGGATGTCAACCGAGGATTGGAAGTCGATATGTTTGGAGCCAAAACCTTGTCCACCCAAAACCGAGGATAAGGTAAACCCTTCTTTTTCCTGCCAGTCCAGTGTGCCAAATACGCCGATTATTTGCCCCGCATTGCGCGCCATCGGTCCAATTCCACTGTTATCGACCCTGCCATTCCATTGAACATAATCATGCACAGGAACATCCCACAGAAACGGATAACTCACCGGTGCATCTGCCGGATTATAGATTTTATTGCGTAATTTGATGATTTGTTTTTCCGTAAGATACGCCTGCGTGCGTTCGATAATATGGTCACGATCACTACTGCTTAGAAGTGGCTCTACGTCTGACATGACCTCAGTCAGTTCAGCCGGGGTAAGTATCTCAGCCAGCAGTTCACGCAGTTGTTGGGCACTCATAATATGTTCGAGTACCCGATTATAGATACGCCCAAAGGCATCTAACCGCGCATACCCATAACGCGTTAATGGGCGTTTGGTGTCCCGTGGTGTATTGATGATGGTATAGGTCTTGATACGCTGCGCATATTTCTTCAGATCAGCCAATACTTCCTCTGCGTTTTTATAATGACTGTATCTCAATACATGGGTCACAAAGCGGTCAAGTTTTGCCGGAGTCTGCAGCGTTGCATACAGCGCTTCTGCCAGATCGATCATGAAAGTTTCCATATCTGCATTGGCAGGACCCCCGTCGATACGAATTCCGATACCCTGGTAGTTGATCTGAGTCGTATGGCAGGCAGCACAAGTAAATCCCATAAAGGGCTTGCCCTGATATTCGTCACGCACCATTCCGACCGGCAGGCCATCTGGATTGCTTGCTGTCGGACGTTGTGGCAGATAGCCATAACGGTTCATGTTTCCATCACTGCGGAATAAAGCTTTAGAATCTGATTGCTCAAGTACCAAGAAAAAACTATAAGGTAATAAGTTGGAGCCTTGCGTGGTATTGTAGAACCACAAGCTATCCGAGACCGACCAGCCTTGCGCAAGATAAACTGTCCGGGAGAAGTGATCACCGAACTTATTGACGTCAATGATGGCAGCACCACGATCAGGATCATCGTCACGCAATTCGTACATCCGCAGAGATACACCGACGATCCCCCACGCTATCGAAAATCCAATCAAAATCAATGTCAGTATTTTTACCCATCGTAGATAGTGACTTAACATCTCATAGCTCATGCGGATCGCTGCCACCAATCCGCAATCACTTTACCTACCGCAGGATTTACCAGATACCCATACGAGCGATGACAATTCAATCCTAGCTCGTTACGATAAAAATTGTAAATTCCGTCGCAGTGATCCTCAATGGAGTCAATAATCCCCAACGATAACATGGGTGCAAAATCATCCGCGAAAACTCTGTTCAGTGAGGTCATATCGCCCACGGAAGAAATATTCACCCAGTGCCGGATATTGGTGGGATACTTTTTCTTTCCTGTCCAATTGTTACCCATTAAGCGGCGCCGCACATAATTCATACCCAACGGACTACCAAGGGTTAAAAACAGGTCAATCTTACCCGGCAAGCGCTCCAGATGCGACAATTCCCATAAGGTATCATAAGCAATTACCGAACCTAAGCTATGACCGATCAATAGCACTTTGTCATTGTTAGTCAGCAGCGGACGCAATGATTGTTTCAATAAGTCCCTAATCTTGCAAGCAATGTTCTGCTCGTTCTGAAAATAGCGTGTCATCTCCTTCGCGGTCGATTGCAGCGGTTTTGGTGTCAAACGCAGCAAAAAATTTAAGTGATCAACAAGGTAATAAAGAAAACGATCTAATCTTCGATGCTGCGCATTGGCCTCGCGAATATCCTGTTCAGTGGGACCATGTTGATTGATTAAAGCGTCAATCCAGGCCAATTCACTGCTGATATCCTTATTTTTATGATAATAAAGATAATTCCATGCGATCAACTTGAAATTATCAGCATACTGGCTCAGATTACTCGCAATTTCAGGTTCAGCACGACGCACACCTTCCAGAAGGATGCGCCATAATAATTTGTGGTGTTGATCGGTCGGAGGTTTAGGATTTTTTCCGGGAATAAAGATGATCTGCCGCTGATTCATTCTTTACCTATTTTAATGACTAATTTCAATACAATGTTGACTCAAAACAAAAACAAAAGAATATATTATCTCGGATGTTCATATTGCTGAATCTTAAAATTGGTATATTATTGGCGGTTAATTTTATGTGAAGAACATGTGAAAAAACATGTGAAGAGCACAACATCCTCGTCATTTTCAAGAAAAGAAGGCTCTATGCAAATTCTTTCATCTCGGTATTTATTGCTTAGCTTATTCTTCGTATTCTTATCATCAACCACATCAGCACAACCGACAGCCCCACTTCCACTTGGGACAGATACGCTGCGACAACCAGCGCTCTCGTCGCCGCCTGCGCGTGAGGTTCCATCCATAACACCTTTAAGAATTAAGGAGTTGCCGCAGCCACAATTACCATCACCATCGGCTGAGCCATCGGCTGAGCCAGGCGGGCCCGCAGCACCTTTTACGATTGAAGAGCTGCAAAGATTAGGCTTACAGGCGAATGGTCTGGTTCTTGCCGCGCGTTCGCAGGTCGGTATGGCTAAAGGTGGAGTCGTCGCCGCTTCAGCCTATCTCAATCCGGAAGTCATGTTTATGCTAGGGCCGATGGACAGGCGGCTTCCGGAAAATTTGACAGGACCCGCAAACGATCAGCGCTCGATAACAGTGATTCAGCCAATTGAAAACCCTTTCATGCGGAGTGCACGTATCGGTGCATCGGAAGCAGCAGTAGATGCCAGCCGGGCCAGTCTTGATCAAATAAGCGCAGATTTGGCGGCACAACTGCGGGTGCGTGCTTATGAGTTACTGCTGCGACAGGAACAAGCTGCCATGGAACAAGGAATCTATAACTTGCTGAACGAGGTGCGCCGGCGCATTGCAGCTAACGTCGAAAGAGGCGAAGCAGCCCGTTTTGAACTCATCCGGGCAGATACTGAATTGCAAAGCGCAGCCAACCGCAAGGAAGCTGCACGATTAAATGCAGTACGTGCAAAGGTTTTTTTGCTGCAACTGACAGCCGGCGCATTACCAGCAAATTTCCAGATCAAGGCCTCGTTAAAAGACCCGATTGATTTGCCTTCCTTGGATGTATTGCGCCAACAAGTACCTACCGCCAATCCGGATATCGTTCGCCTGGAAGCCGAGCAGGAACGCGCCAATAAACGGATCAGCCAAGAACGCGCTTCCATTTTACCGTCATTGAATGTTTTATATACCAACTATCAAGATCAACAATTTACTTCCAATACTGCTGGCATGAGCGTCAGAATTCCGATTTGGTATCGCCGCCGTGGTGAAATTGATACCGCTATCCATGATTCGGCACGAGTCAAGGAAACACTTGAATACCGACGTTACGAAATCGGTCAACTGTTTGAAGCGGCATGGCAGGCTTTTCAGATTGCTCAACAACGGGTGGCCATGTTCGATGGCGGCCTCATCAAAGAAGCGGAAAACGCGGTAAGAGTTGCTGAAGCTGCCTACAAATTTGGTGAGCGAGGCTTAATAGAGTTTCTGGATACGCAACGCATACTCCGGGGAATTCTGAGCGATTCCCTGCAGGCCCGTTTTGATCTGCAATCGGCAGTCGCTGAAATTGACCGGCTGCGCGCACAATATCCCAAGGAGTTAATTCCAGAATGAATTTCAGATTATTTTTTATCAACGCCTCCATTATTTCTACATTGTTGCTGACAGGATGCGGCACTGAAGAATCAGACAGCGTTCCCAAGGAAGAAGCTTCCCAGCATTCAGCTGATGATGAGCGGGATATCAACAGCATTACTGTTCGGCCAGAACTGGCAGACCGGTTGAAGATTGGGCAACCCACGCTGATTGATCTTGCCGACAAAATACAGGTCCCCAGCCGGGTTCAAGTCGATGAGGAAAGGACAGCACAAATTGGTTCTTATGTCACCGGGCGTATCATCAATTTGTTTGTGATATTGGGCGATTACGTCAAAGCAGGCGACCGCCTGGCGCGTATCACCAGCCCGGACTTAACGCAATCTCAACTCGCTTATTTACGCGCTGAGTCACGTGTCGTGGTAACCCAAAAAGCGGCTGACCGCGCCCGCCATTTGCTGGCTGCCGATGCCATACCGGTGGCAGAGGTGGAGCGGCGGCAATCCGAACTGGAAATTGCCAAGGCTGAATTTAGTGCTGCCGCAGATCAATTAAGGCTGTTTGGGATGGGCAATGCTGAATTGAAAGAATTGGACAAAACCGGAAGAATTTTGCCCTGGCTCGATATTAAAGCAACCCGAGAGGGCTATGTTATTGATCGTCAAGTCATTGTTGGCCAAGTTGTGCAACCTGCTGATCCACTGTTTCAGGTTGCTGATCTATCCCATGTCTGGGTGGTCGGGGATGTGCCCGAGCAAATTGCTCGCGATGTCCGGCTTGGCCAACATGTGGAAATTAATGTGCCTGCGGTAGGCAGTGGTAATCTGGATGGCGTCATCATATTTGTCTCAGATACTGTCAACCGCTTAACACGTACTGTCATGACTCGCGTGCTGGTAGAAAATCCGGACCGTAAGCTTAAGCCGGATATGTTGGCCAACATGCATATCACAGATGCACACAATAAAACATTGGTGGTTCCGGAAGCAGCCGTCGTCCGCGAATTAAATCAGGATTATGTCTTTATAGCAGTCAGTGATAACCGTTTCGAGCGTGTACCGGTTGAATTGGGCTCCGAAGTCGCTGGCTTTCGCCCTGTACTGAATGGAATTACGATTGATCATCGAATTGTACTAGAGGGTGCCTTCCATTTAGACAGCGAGCGCAAGCTTGCTGAACTGGAGTAACCGATGATCGCAGCTATCGTACGTGCCATGCTTAAGCAACGTCTGCTGGTTCTGGTGATCGGACTGGCGCTATGTATTGCCGGCGGTTTTGCCGCAAAGAATCTTTCCGTCGATGCATTCCCTGATGTGACTAATATCCAGGTACAGGTAGCTACTGTCGCAATTGGCCGCAGTCCTGAAGAGATGGAACGGTTAGTTACCGTACCGGTTGAAATTGCCATGACGGGTTTGCCCGGATTGGTTGAGATGCGCTCGATGAACAAGAGCGGATTATCGCTGATCACGTTGGTTTTCACCGATAAAACTGATGTGTATTTTGCCCGCCAGTTAGTGATGGAGCGCATTATTGATGTAACGCCCCGTTTGATACCTGGCATTACACCGGTACTTGGACCGGTTTCTACGGGCTTGGGTGAAGTTTATCAATACACAATAGAACACCCGGATGACGGCAAACGTGCCCTGACTGTAGAGGAGCTCACCGAGCGGCGCACGATACAGGACTGGGTCGTGCGTCCCATGTTACGTTCAATTCGTGGCGTGGCGGAAATTAACTCTATTGGCGGGCATGTCAAGGAATATCAGGTTTATGTCGACCCCAACAAGCTGCGGCACTACGATTTAACCCTGACACAGGTCGACCGCGCACTGGCAAGTAACAATGCCAATGCCAGCGGAAATATTCTGGCACTGCAATATGAGCAATATCTGATCCGTGGGGTGGGTTTGATTGCAACACTGGACGATATTCGTAATATCGTGCTCAAAGAAATGGATGGCGTACCGATCTACGTGCGCGATGTAGCTCATGTAACATTTGGCGGTGAAGTTCGTCAGGGCGCGAGTATCAAGAATGGCGACACCGAAGCGGTTGCCGGTATTGTCATGATGCTGCGCGGTGGCAATGCTAAGGAAATTGTTGAGCGAATTAAGGCAAAAGTAGCTGAAATCAATGAACGTGGGATACTGCCGGGTGGGCTTCAAATAGTGCCGTTTTATGATCGGACGGATTTGGTGGATGGCGCATTAGCCACTGTTCAAAGTACCCTGATGGAATCCTTGATTCTTGTCATTGTTGTGTTATCGATATTTCTGGGCACTGTGCGAACCAGCATAGTGGTATGTTTTACGCTGATTATCACGCCCTTGATTACCTTTATGGTAATGAATTATTACGGTATGCCTGCTAATTTGATGTCGTTAGGCGGATTGACGATTGCACTGGGCATGATGGTCGATCCGACCGTCGTTGTCGTTGAAAACATTTACCAGCGCTTGGGTCAGGCGCAGGGTACCGGACAATCCAAATTTGAAATTATCGTTAAGGCTACGGCTGAAGTCGGCACACCTGTCATTTTTGGCGTATTCGTCACGATACTCGTGTTTCTGCCGCTGATGACACTGGAAGGCATGGAAGGCAAAACATTCAGTCCATTGGCTATCACGATTGCAATCTCGCTATTGATTGCACTTTTCGTGTCAGTTCTTCTATCCCCTGTACTGAGCGACTATTTGTTAAAAGGCGGCAGCGAACAGGATACGCGTATAATCGCTTTTCTCAAAGACGCGTACCTGCGCGTTTTCAATCTAGCGATGCGTAATCAGAAAAAAACCATGTTCATTGCCATCAGTTTATTGATGGTCGCATTCGCACTGTTTCCGCTACTCGGTAAATCCTTTATTCCGATCATGAAGGAAGGCGCTGTCACGCCAGTGATTATCCGCGCGCCTTCCATCTCGCTGGAAGAAGCCATCAAGCTAGAAACAGAAGCGATGAAGATGATTGCCGCCATACCTGGAGTTAAATCCGTGGTATCCAAGCTGGGACGAGGTGAATCGCCTGCGGACCCGGCGTCGCAGAATGAATCGGATCCTATTGCAGATCTGGATTTGGAGGGAACAGGTCGCACGCAGCAAGAAATTGAAGAGGATATTCGTAACGCGTTGACAGTGCTGCCGGGTGTCAATATTGTGATTTCCCAGCCAATTGCACAGCGGGTGGATGAAATGGTGACCGGGGTACGCTCACAAGTAGCCATCAAGATTTTTGGAGATAATCTGGAAGAATTACGCAAGCTATCAGAACAGGTAGCGCGTATTGTCAAATCAACCCGTGGTGCCAGGGATATCCGTATTGAACGCTTATCTGGTCAGCAAGAATTGACGATTCATATCGACCGCCGCGCGATTGCCCGCCATGGCCTGAATGTCTCTGATGTCAACGAGCTGATTGCTACGGCAATCGGCGGCAAAGCCGTGACGAAGGTTTTTGAGGGTGAGCGACGTTTTACGTTGCTTTTGAGATTCCCGGAAGAATTCCGTTATGATGTTGAAGCGATAAAGGAGTTGCTGTTAATGCCTCCTACTCATGCGACATCAGGCGCAGTAGCGGCTGGCGGCATGCTGGTACCGCTCAGCGCGGTAGCGGATATTCAAGTGGTCGACGGGCCGGCGATTATTTCCCGTGAATTTGCCAAACGTCGCGTAGTCGTCGGTGCCAATGTGCATGAACGCGATCTGGGCGGTTTTGTCGCAGAGCTCCAGGCGCGTACCGCGAAAGAAATCCAATTGCCGCCAGGTTACTATTTTTCCTGGGGCGGGCAATTTGAGAATATGGAACGTGCCATGGCAACGCTTTCTGTGATTGTACCCATCACCCTGGCAGCCATTTTCTTCTTGTTGTTCATGCTGTTTAATTCAGTCAAGCTGGCTGGGCTCATCTATTTGGTATTGCCATTCGCATCGGTAGGTGGCATTGTCGGACTTTTTGTTACTGGTCAATACCTGTCTGTGCCGGCATCCGTAGGCTTTATTGCGGTATGGGGCACCTCGATATTAAATGGTGTGGTATTGATCTCTTTCATTCGGGAACTGCGCAGTCAAGGGCTCAGTATCGAAGAATCTGTCAGGAAAGCTTGTGCACAACGGTTCAGACCCGTTATGATGACGGCGGCCACGACAGTACTAGGCTTGGCGCCATTCCTGGCTGCTACAGGTTTGGGGTCTGAAGTGCAAAAACCGCTTGCCATCGTGGTGATTTTCGGGTTAACAACAGCAACCATGATGACGATGGTCGTCATGCCGATGTTATACCGCTGGTTTGACGATAAGCCTGAAAAACCATCACCTGCTCAATCCGAAGCACCTGCTCAGCCGGAATCGCTCCCATTACCGTAAGTTGCTCAAGATCCTGCTAAGAATGCATAATTTGCTCTAAAAAAACAGGATGAAAATCTTATCATTCAGTCCTGTTTTTAAAATAATGAATGATTAAATTACTGATAGTGCAATTCATCCATTGATTCAATCTTTCACTACTCAAGAAGTGTTCATAAAACACGGAATGCAATGATAGTTACCAGTGTGGGTGGTAATGCTGCAATCAATAAACCCAGCGGGTGAATCGATTGCTCGTCGAATTTATTTTTTAAAATAGCAAAACCCGCAGGGTTAGGCGCGTTTGCAATAACTGTCAAACCGCCGCCAGTGACTGCGCCCGCAACCAGGGCAATTTTAAATTCTTCGCTCAACCCTTCAACCAAGGAGCCCAGATAGGTCAATGCTGCATTGTCCGTTACCGCCGTTAGTAAAGTAGCGCCAAAGAACACAGCTGTATCATCCATATCCATCAGCAACGGCTGAAGCCACCACTGTTGTTGTCCACCCAATACCACCAATCCGGCCAGGAAGAATGCGACCAGTAGTGCTTCGCGCAAGATCAACGGGTTTTGATATCGTTGATAAGCAGTTGTAAACCCAAGGAAGAATAGCAATATACCCATAAATGCAACAGAATGATGAGCAAATATCACAGCCAAGATAAGAAATATGAGATGAACCACGACTACAGGCAATGGCGTCTTCGATATAACAGCACTGTTCTTTTGATCAACTTGCCTCAATTCATGCCGAAACAACCACGTAATTGTGCATGCATTGACAACCACCGCCAGTGCAGCTTTCCAACCAAAAGTCGTGAGCATAAAGCTGGTATCCCAATTCCATGTTGCTGCCACCATCAGCACCGGTGGCGCCGCAAAGTGCGTCAACGTGCCACCAATAGAAATATTGACAAATAACACACCAACTGTGGCATATTTCAGACGGGTGGATATTTCCTTGCTGAAAAACGTATCCCGCAACATCAGGGCTGCAAGTGTCATTGCAGCAGGTTCGGTAATAAATGAACCTAATAAAGGAACAAAAGACAGCAATAAAAAATACATGGCCATGCCTGTATTGATCGGCAAAAGATATGCAGCGCGCTGAACAGTGGAAGCCGTAACATCCAGAATGGGACGAGTACCGGCAATTACCATAATCACAAACACAAACATGGGCTCGGTAAAATCACGCGACTCGAGATAAGTAATCGCCTCCTGCTGACCACTCATGGCAAATATAAAAAGGATCAGAATCAACGCCCAAAACCCAAACACGACTTCCACTTCACCTAATAAATGCCAGATACCTGCATGGCGCGGCTGAATATGTGCCAGATGTTCAAAATATTTGGTTGAGAAGGTATGAATCACAGCCAATGCAAACAACGCTGCAGCAATTATTTGAATAGATGTTGGATTAATCATGTTGCCATAAACTCATGAAGTAGATAAGAAAAAATTTTGTAATGATAGCATTACAATTACACTAACCGTGTGTTTGGGATTTGTTAATCCACGCTATTTAAATAGAAATGCCCGATGAGATATTGACCATCATTTTTCTAAGGAAACGCTGATTAATTGACTGTACGAGCGAATCGCTTCGTTGCGCGGTACTCGCTTCCTCGTCTATCTGATTGATATGTCTCGGTTGCTGCGTTCCGTGCGCCTCGCGCTTCATCACGTTCGCCGAATTAGTCAGCGTTTCCCTAAGTCGGTGAGGAAAAGCCGGATACGCTTGGCATTTACGCCCAGATCACTCTCCCCAACCCTGGAAACCGAGCGCATATCAACCCGCGTTCTGTTTCCCATCTCCTGGACCCGAATCACAATGTCGTCCTTGAAGCTCATGATGGGTGTCGTATCGGTTGCCTCAATTCTGCCATTGGCAGCGGAAACGACAGCAATATCCCAGCCCCGCTTCTTTACCAACACGACTGCTTGTTCGAACACTTGAGCAAATGGACGATTAATCCATGCAGGACCAAGATCGGGATAACCTTCTTGCTGCATCAGCGCTAGGTTCTCTGGCTTGAGGCGATCCAGAGAATTATGCTCGGGTGTCCGTATCGCCTTAATTGCCACAAACTCAGGCGGATGTTCCAAATCGGTCGTAATATCATGAATACGCGGCACTCCGACACCACCTAATGCAGTCAAAAGGACAGGCATCGCGACCAACAAACCCAATGTTGATCCAGCCATTGTAGAGGCAATTATTTCTGATTCCTTCGCCTTGATCGCCCTCAGCGTTCCCACCGACCCTAAAACAGTTGCCAGTAATCCGATACAAGTACTGACTATCAACCCCCATAACGCCGGTTGAAAATCAACAATACTTAACCGATACCCCAACACAGCAAAAGCTGCGATTAACGCAGCAAACAGTGAAAGTTTGAAACTCCAATGAGTAAAATTAAATGGTTTATTCATCAATGATGTTATTCTCAGATACCGAGCAATATAGCTCCTTATGAAAGCATCATACCTACAACTTGTCTTTTCCTAAAGGTGAGCCATACTTTCTGCCTTTATCTGAAAAAAGAAACCGAATAATATTGAGCTATTATATAAGATAGTTCTCACATCACTGGCTCAGGAGGTTTAAGTTATTTGGTTTCAAACCAGGCATGCGCAGCCTATTCTCTTATAATCTCTTCTAATAGCTTAAACATAACAATAAAGTACTGCATGAAAAACCCTTTTTTTCTATTGCTGGCCGCCTCTATAGGGATGCTTTTCGGGTCTTTTCCGGCAAGTGCAAAAACAATAGATATTTCTAAAGAGTACCAAGGAACGATTGGTCAATATATTCAAGTTTATCAGAATGAGGATGTTAACTTAAGTCTGGACGATGCTTTAGAAGCCTACAGAAATGGATATTTTTCTTCAACCAGGCATCCTATCATTAATTTTGGCATTAATTCAAAACCGGTCTGGCTTGCGCTTCAGGTAAGAAATCCTAGACCTGGCGCTGTCCATCGAAATCTTCTGTTCGAAACTTCGTGGCTGGACAAAATTGATATTTATTTTCTCCAGGAAAATCAATTAATCAACAGCTATCACGTCGGTGATCACATGCGGTTTCCGGAACGCCCACTCAATCATCGATTTTTTGTCACACGACATCATTTTGAATACGGTGAGACCACTGTATTAATCCGGGTAGAGTCAATCGATGCCATGGTCCTACCCATTTATTTCATGAGTAATGAAGAGATAGCTGATAGAAAAATATTGCAAAGCTATAGCTATGGCTTCGTGTACGGCGTCATACTGGCGCTCATCGCCTACAATTTCATGCTCTACGTAGGATTACAGAATAGCCCCTCCTATTTGTTTTATTCTATTTACTTGTTATTTTTCTTAATACTGAATATTTCTTATACCGGCCACGGCTATCAGTGGCTGTGGCCTGATTCACCCCGATGGCAGCAATGGTCAAATCCTGTTCTGATCGTCATCTGCTCCATCAGTGGGCTTATATTTGCGCTGCATTTCCTGAATGTCAAAATAGCTCTACCCCGCGTTTACCGTATTGTCATTGGAAGCTGCATGGGGTTTAGTATCTTATTACTGCTAATAGCTACACTGACGGGCAGCTATGCAATAACACTTCTGATGTCGCTCATTTTTATCTTCTTCTTTTCTATTCTGATGGTCATATTGGGTGTTATGTCGCTGCAAGCAGGCAATAGATTTGCCAAGTACTTCCTGCTGGCGTCGATTTCCACGATATGTGGCGGCGCTGTCACGGCAAATGCAATATGGGGATTAATTCCTTTTAACTTATTTACTTATCGCGCAGTAGAAATTGGTATGATGGCTGATGCCATTTTGCTTGCACTTGCACTTGCGGAGCGCTTTAATATCAGTCAGAACGAAAAATTGGTTGCCGAGAAAATGGCTGGAATTGATTCTTTGACCAATCTGAATAACCGATGGTCATTTTATAAATTTGTTAAACCGATTTGGGCCATGGGCTTACGCAACAACAGTCATACCTCAACCATCATGTTAGATATCGATAATTTCAAACTGTTCAATGACAATTATGGCCATGCCCTTGGAGACCAGGTTCTTGTGCGCTTAGCGGAAACGTTACAGAAAGAAGCTCGCAGTGGGGATATTCTGGCACGCTGGGGAGGTGAGGAATTTCTTATTTTCTTACCTGACACTAAATTATCCGATGCCACCCTCATTGCGGAGCGGCTACGCAAAAAAGTCTCTACTATCCAGCTTGCAACTGTTAAAGGAGAAAAGCTCTCGTTCACCGCAAGCTTCGGTGTGGCCCATACTAACAATATCCATGTATCGTTGGATGAATTAATTTCTCTGGCAGACCAACAACTTTATCGCGCAAAAAAACAAGGGCGCAATTGTGTATGCGCGAATTAACTCAACTAGGCGAAATGCAAAAACTCATGCAGAAACATGACCAACACCCCACACTGCTCAGCTTCAGGCAGGAGTTTAGTTATTGACGGCCAATGGTGCGCTTATCTATGCTACTGGCTTAAAAATGTCTGGGAATCAGGAGTCACTCATGAGTGTTATCAAAATAAAATCATGCCAATTAGTCAAAACAATCGCAAGCGTATTCATCATTATGGGCTGTTCTGAAATTTCAGCACAACCAAAAGAAGTAAAAACAGTCACTATACAGGTCGGCGAGCACAGTCCTGATGGATGCAAGTTACTCGGCAAAGTAAAAGGCTCTTCAAAAGACAGTCGGACCGAGGAAAAAGACACCCCCTATATTAGCCGGCTAATGAATGCCAGAAACAATTTAAGAAGCGAAGCGCAGAAACTGGGCGGCAATACGGTGCATATTATCTACGCCAACAATTCAGGCAAATATGAAATTCCCGGTGTCGACAAAGAAATCATATTTGTTGGAAATGTTTACGATTGCGAATGAATCTAGAGAAACTCAGCAGCACTGATGAGCTAATCGGAAAGCTGATTACCGGCATAAACCTCTGCCTGGCTTTGATTATTAGTAATGAAATAAAATCATCATCTTTTGATAGAAAATTCATTGATTAAATGTCTTACACGCAGAGAATGACTTCCCTGCCAGTAAATCTGATTGCATTCTGAGCAAATCAAAAATCTGTCGTAATGCTGCCTTGTCAATGGTTTCAATCGATGGGCTATTTCTCGTTTGTCAGTTTCCATTAATTTTCCATTGCAGTGAGTGCAACGGCTGAGCGGTTTTAAAAAAGAATATAAATCGAATCTTTTCAAAACTTCTTTGGTTTGAATTTTAGGCATGTCCGACCGGACAAAATATCCATAGGTGATGATTTTGCGCTGTAACAATGACCGATCGCGAGTCAGCACCGTGCGCAGTTGTTCGCTGGCTATCTGTGCTATTGCGTCATCATCGTAATCATTACGGTACAGGCAATCGAATCCCAATAGTCTTAAATAGCGCACTAACCTTCCAAGATTAGTATCCACTACAAATAGGGGTGGACGTAATGGTTCTGGACGAAGTAGCACTGACGATGTTCCTGGACTATCTTCAAGCGCCGGATAAATTCGAATATAATCAATATCTTGAACAATGTAATTAAAATCG
Source organism: Nitrosomonas sp. Nm166 (assembly GCF_900112825.1). Classification (GTDB taxonomy): domain Bacteria; phylum Pseudomonadota; class Gammaproteobacteria; order Burkholderiales; family Nitrosomonadaceae; genus Nitrosomonas. The sequence continues at coordinate 43,010 of NZ_FONE01000014.1, forward strand.
ACTGCAATCCCATTCGCTAAAATTAGCCCTACTTCGGTGTGCGGCACATTGAAAGATTCGATCATGTCCTTTACTGAAGCCTTTCGATCAAAGTTATGAATAATTTCAGTATGACTCAATGAAGGTGCGAGAAAATCATTTAAGGACTGATAAAAATGAAGTCTGATCTGCGCCATTGACAAGGCTATTGTTAAATTAACATTACTTTGGTTGATCAAGATCAATGTCTTGCATATCCGTAACCGGTAACCTACGAACTGTGGTAACAAAAATGATTCGTCATCAACCAATACTGAAAAGGTTTCATATGAGAATTCATACTTTTTGTATTTCAGCAGTTTTGGCTTTAGTTGCGTGCGGTGGCAGACCAACGGCTCCGGAAACGCCTAACCCTGAGTCGTATGGCAAGACTATTCAGCCTTTCCATCAAATACCGGCCAGTGATCAAGAAGGCAGAGGCAAAGCCAGATCAACTGAAGAAAAATCCAATTACTAAAGTAAGTGTCAATCAGTGTTCTATAACTCTAAATCACAAGCAAATCCAAGTTATAGAACACTGTAGTGTCTTTTAGTGTTATTGACTTGTATTTCTCTGCATCAGCATGATCTCGCCACGCAAGCCTGTATTCAGTCGCTATAGGTGAAAAATTTCATCGCACAGACCATGAAAGATGATACGACTCTGGGAAAGGACCAGACTTATAATCTATATTGCCTTTAGGTTCAATACTTTTCTTCAGCAGTACTTGGCGCACCATTTCGGGAATCATCACCATCCCCACATAACGACCGAGACACTGATGGCTGCCAAATCCAAAATGGAAATAGTTATACCAGTTACGCTGAGGAATAAATTTTTCCGGGGATTCAAATGCCCGCTCATCGAACATGGCAGACAGTGTCACAGGCAAAACATAGGTACCTGCGCGCAAAACCGTTTCATAGTTCGTGCCTTTGGCTGCCGTATAATCGCTTGCAGTAGTACGGAATAAATAAGGCGTGATCGGAACAAAGCGCAAAGCCTCCCAAACGATACCATCGAATTCAGCTGGATCATCCTTCTGCGCAGCATTTTTGGCTATATCCAGCCATTCCGGATGCTGAAACAAATATTGCAGCACTTGAGCGACTGCCTGCGAAGTCGTTTCAATGGCGCCAATCAGTAGGCCACCGGCGTTAACGCCCAAGCGCTTAATGTCGAAATCCAGTTCTTTTGCGAAACTGGTGCGTAGCATTCTGGTAACAATATCATCACGCAATTTAATGATTGTTGAAAACGTCAGTTTTTCGGCTTTTACAGCCAGAAAGCGTTTTGCAATGAGTTTCGTGATAAAACTTTCCAGTTTTTTAGAAGTTTCGTTGTGACGATCTATAACCTGCTGCGATAACTCCGCAGGCACCAAGTCAAACGGATGATTGTGAAAAGTGTCATACTGGTTCCAGTAAGACCATTCAATCAAATCAGCACTTTTGGCACCCGTTAGTCCAAAATATTTCTGCACTACCGTAGCCGGAACCATACGGCAAAAATCGTTGACAATCTCAATCTGGCCATTTGTCCGGCTGAGAATTCCCCTGGCAATATCAGCCACCATGACACGTACCTTGGGCAGATCATCACGATTCAGCATGAATTGCATGAGTGATTTCTCTCGAGTATGCAGCGCGTCATCATCATGCATCATTAGGTAATTAGCCATTTTCGGCACATAAGGTTGGACCGTAAAAACCTTGTACATCGTCAGGATTTCCCTGACATCATCAAACCGGGTGACCAGTGTACATTTTGGCGTTACCAAAATAGGACGTTTTTCACGCAATTCTCTAAAAAATGGCAAAGGCTCCGTATCAATCCAGCGGCGCACGAGTGGAAATTTATCGGCATCAGCTGCTGTATCATACTGTTCAAGATAGCTTGTATCCGTATTCATTGCATTACTCCCTTTTAATAATCATTGTTAAAGAATATTTCAGATCACAGCGTCTTGAGGTATTCCAGCAGATCCAACCGTTCCTCTCTGGTAAGAGGCCTTAAAACTTTACCATTTAGCTGCGCAGTCTTACCGGATGCGTATTCGTGCCCAGCATTACTATTCGCTCTTAAACTGGTATCAAAGGTGAAGCCTTGATAGCCGCTACTTTTAAGGCCGACTTTGACAGGATCAAATTCGCGTGATCCAACTTCAAACTGATCAGGACGATATTCCCCATCTTCCGGATCGCCATCACGCTTCTTGGGCAAGAGTAAATCATAAAGGGTAGGTACGGACCCATTGTGCAAATAAGGTGCAGTTGCCCAGATACCATTTAGTGATCGCGCTTTGTAAGCATTCAATGAAGCAACTGGATTGGCTGTGGTATCCGGATCATAATTACCCTGCTTGATAGAAGGCTTAATTTCATTATGAAAAAATGCCTTGGCTAGATCTACAATCCAGTCAGCCCAACGTTGAAAGAACCATTTGACAGAATCGGGGGTAGCCACCACATTTAAAGTCGCCTTAGTAAGCAAGGCAGAAACAGGTGCTTTTCGATCCAGTAAAATATCACCTACACCGAGACCAACGTACTGATTTCGCAGAATGCCGGAAAATCCCTGGGCATGAATACTGTTCTCAGCCATGCGGGGATCGGTTCCCACCGCACTGACCTTGGACATATGTGCAACAACTCGTCGCTCTGGATCAGTACGTTCAATCCTGGCATGACAGCTCACGCAATATTTATTAAAGATGGATTCGCCTCGAAAAGCACGTTCTCTATCGATTGGACCTAAAATATCTTCCGGCCATAAGGGTGATTGCAGTTTTTGCAGATGTGATTCAATTTTACGCAGGTTATGCACATTCACAGAAGAAGAAAAATCAATATCAGTACCGCCAATAATATTGGATAATGTAGTTCTTTTCCCTTCTTGCCAATCAAGCGTAGCAAATACGCCAATGACTTCGCCGGTATTGCGTCCCACCGCCCCTAACCCCGCATTGGCGGCCAGTCCGTTCCATTGCACATAGTCATGCTGGGGAATATCCCATAGAAAAGGATAGCTGACAGGCGCATCCGCGGGATTGAATAATTCTTTACGCAACCTTCCCAGCTGCCATTTGGTCAGTGTTTTAGAGAGACGTTCAAACACATGATCGCGTTGATCACTGGTAAGTACTTTATCTAAATCTTTCAATATACTATTTAGCTCTTCTTCCGTTAACTCATCATTACGCATGATCTTGCGATCACGTAATAACTCTCTTAATTCTCTCTCATTGATCAAATGCTCAAGGACTCGATTATAAATACGTCCAAATGCATCCAGCCGTGCATAACCATAGGGGGTCGGGCTACGGTTGATGATGTTATAATTGGTCAGGCGCAGCTCGAATTTCTCCATATCAGCAAGTACTTCAGCTTCCGATTTATAATTGCCCTTTGCCAATACATTCTTAACAAACCGATTCCTGACTTCCTCATTTTCAAATGTGTATTTCAAAGCGCTGGCAAAGCTTTTCATGATTTCTTCCATATCTGCACTTGCCGGTCCGCCATCAATACGAATACCAATACCGTTATAATTGATCTGCCCGGTATGACAGGCTGCACAAGTCAGACCGATGTATTCTTTCCCCTTGTAATTATCTTTGACCCATCCAACGGGCAATGCATCCGGATTGCTGGAAGTCGCTTTCTGGGGTAAGTAGCGATAGAAATTCATATTCTCATCAGAGCGAAACAGGGTAGATTCTCCCGGTCTTTCCAATACCATAAAAAAATCATAAGGCATCAGGTTTGAACCCTGCGTAGTCGTATAAAACCACAAACTGTCAGCAATATCCCAGCCTTGTTCAAGATATTTGATAGTGGTATAGCTATCACCAAATTGATCTTGTTCTATAGTAGCTGCACCACGATCAGGATCAGTCTCTGGAATTAACTTACAGGCCGATAACGATGTGATGAGAGAGAATGCTATTGAAATATAAAACAAAAACTGTTTTTCTGACGATATAAAGTATTGCTTCACGATAACCCCCTATTTGCTTGAATTTGTTTAATCGGTTATGCCGAAAACAAGAAAATAAACGCATAATCAGCATGCATAACGATAGCAAACCATTAACTTTCAAATTATCTTAAAATATTTCTTATTTTCAAACACATATCTATGCATTCCCCTTACCTCAGATTCGTGCTTCTATTTCATCTGCTATTTCAATCTTAATAATCTTATATCCCTATATACCTTGATAGAGCCCGATTATATTAAGAATTAGCTGCTGACAACAGCAAATCGGTAGCTCCTAAAAAACACTTTAAAATCAGTAGCAACTATCAGCCCCTGCAATGGGATAATTCATCTAAATTCATTAATCAAGCGCTCTGCTTTATAAGTGTACAGGCTCGCCTTCTAATCAGTAATTGAGAATAAAATCCCTTATTCGCCATTGATCTGATCAGCTAAGCGATCACTAAACCACAGCAGACTGCTAAAATGAAATGGTATAATCAATAACATATTCTCACTACATAGAAAAACAAACCTGTTTCACGTATAATTTCAGGTTCAAAAACCAAGGTATTTGAAACTTATCAGCCTTGGTTCTGTTTCCATATCTTGTCAGTATCCAAGGAGTTTTTGTGTCACAACGTTCACACGCCATCCTCGCACTTGCCGATGGAACCATTTTTCATGGCGTGTCTATTGGCGTTGAAGGTATTAATACAGGCGAAGTTGCTTTTAATACAGCAATAACAGGTTACCAGGAAATATTAACCGACCCTTCTTATTGTCAACAAATCATTACCCTAACTTATCCGCACATCGGCAATACCGGTACCAATCCGGAAGATTATGAATCAGGTAATATTAATAAAGTATATGCCGCTGGTTTGGTAATCCGTGATCTTCCTCTGGTCGCCAGCGGTCACCGCAAGACCCATACGCTCTCCGAATTTCTCAAAGAACAAAATGTGATTGCTATCGCTGATATCGATACACGTAAGCTTACCCGCATTTTACGAGAAAAGGGTGCACAGTCTGGTTGCATCATGACGGGAGAGGTTGATGAAAATAAAGCATTACAGGCCGCCAGAGCTTTTCCCGGGTTAAATGGTATGGATCTTGCCAAAGTGGTCAGTTGCCAGCAAGCCTATACGTGGACGGAAAGCGAATGGTCATTGGAATCCGGTTTCCGGATTCAGGAAAATCCAAAATTTAATGTCGCCGCGTTTGATTTTGGTATCAAGCGCACGATCTTGCGTAAACTGGCGCAACGTGGCTGTAAGGTAACAGTATTCCCCGCGCAGGCTCGAGCCGAAGAAGTTTTGGCAATTCAACCGGATGGAATATTCCTATCTAATGGCCCCGGTGATCCGGAACCTTGTGACTATGCAATTTTTACCATCCGCACCTTACTGGAACAGGATATCCCGATATTCGGCATTTGTCTCGGTCATCAATTATTGGCCATAGCCACTGGCGCGCGTACCGTCAAAATGAAATTTGGCCATCATGGCGCCAATCATCCGGTACGGGATATTGATACTAACCGGGTAATCATTACCAGCCAGAACCACGGATTTACTGTTGATACAGATACGCTGCCTGCCAATGTGCGCATCACCCATGTGTCCCTGTTTGATGGCAGTCTGCAAGGATTCAAGTTAATGGATAAGCCTGCGTTTTGCTTTCAGGGTCACCCGGAAGCCAGTCCAGGGCCGCATGAAGCCGATTATTTATTTGATCACTTTATTAAAATGATGCAACGTTAAAAATTAATTAGTAACTTGCATATAAGTTCATTACTACGCAATTCTTATCCGCTAAAAAGTATGCCTAAACGTACTGACATTCAATCCATTCTCATCATCGGTGCCGGTCCGATTATTATCGGCCAGGCCTGCGAATTTGATTATTCCGGCGTACAAGCCTGCAAAGCCTTGCGTGAAGAAGGCTATCGCATCATTTTAGTGAATTCCAATCCCGCTACTATCATGACGGATCCAGAAATGGCCGATGCTACCTATATCGAGCCCATTACCTGGACCATGCTTGAAAAGATCATTGCCATTGAACGACCTGAAGCATTACTGCCAACCATGGGTGGTCAGACTGCCCTAAACTGTGCACTGGATCTGGTCAAACACGGCGTACTGGAAAAATACGGCGTTGAGCTAATCGGTGCGTCACGTGAAGCCATTGACATGGCTGAAGATCGTGAAAAATTCAAGCAGGCAATGACGCGCATTGGACTCAATTCCGCTCGTTCGGCAGTTGCGCACAGTATGGAAGAAGCGCTGCAAGTCCAAGCCATGGTAGGCTATCCGGTAATTATTCGTCCTTCTTTTACCATGGGCGGCAGTGGTGGTGGTATTGCCTACAACCGGGAAGAATTCCTGAATATCTGTGAACGCGGATTGGAAACCTCTCCTACCAAAGAATTACTGATTGAAGAATCCGTGATTGGTTGGAAAGAATTTGAAATGGAAGTGGTACGCGACAAACAGGACAATTGCATCATCGTCTGCGCCATTGAAAATGTCGATCCGATGGGTGTGCATACCGGTGACTCCATTACGGTAGCACCCGCACAAACGCTGACCGATAAGGAGTATCAACTGATGCGCAATGCGTCGATTGCTGTGTTGCGTGAAATCGGTGTAGAAACAGGCGGCTCCAATGTTCAGTTTGCGATTAATCCTAAAAACGGCCGTATGCTGGTAATTGAAATGAATCCGCGGGTTTCACGCTCTTCGGCATTGGCCTCAAAAGCAACCGGTTTTCCGATCGCCAAGATTGCTGCCAAACTTGCAGTCGGCTACACGCTGGACGAACTAGGCAATGATATTACCGGTGGCATCACCCCGGCATCCTTTGAACCTACCATTGACTATATCGTCACCAAGGTGCCGCGTTTCGCTTTCGAAAAATTCCCGCAAACCAACGATCGCCTGACAACGCAGATGAAATCGGTTGGTGAAGTCATGGCGATCGGCCGTACTTTCCAGGAATCTTTGCAAAAAGCTTTGCGTGGGCTGGAGACCGGCGTGGATGGTTTAGATGAGAAAACCGATAACCTGGAAACCATCAGCACTGAACTGGCCAACCCTGGCCCAGAACGGATCTGGTTTATCGCCGATGCTTTCCGCTGCAATATGTCCATCGACGAAGTTCAACAATTAACACATATCGATACTTGGTTTCTGGCGCAAATTGAAGATCTGGTCAAACAAGAGCAGGCTCTGATCCATACCAAACTAGAAGTACTGGATAAACAAACATTACGCAAACTCAAGCGCAAAGGTTTTTCCGATCGGCGCTTGGCAAAGTTACTCAATACTGATCAAACTACAGTCCGCGCTTATCGACACCAACTCAATCTGCGACCGGTTTACAAGCGTGTTGACACTTGCGCAGCTGAGTTTGCTACCAGCACGGCTTATATGTATTCCACTTACGAAGACGAGTGCGAATCATGTCCCACGGATAAAAAGAAAATTATGGTACTGGGCGGCGGACCCAATCGTATTGGTCAAGGCATTGAGTTTGATTATTGCTGTGTACATGCAGCATTGGCTCTCCGCGAAGATGGCTTTGAAACCATTATGGTTAACTGCAATCCAGAGACGGTTTCAACTGATTACGATACATCGGATCGCTTGTATTTTGAACCGCTGACCCTGGAAGATGTGCTCGAGATTGTCGCGATAGAAAAACCACATGGCGTCATTGTCCACTATGGTGGACAAACTCCCCTGAAGCTTGCACGCGACCTGGAGGCTAATGGTGTACCGATTATTGGCACCAGTCCCGACATGATCGATTGTGCCGAAGATCGTGAACGTTTTCAGAAAATGCTGCAACAATTGGGGTTACGACAACCGCCTAATTGCACAGCACGCAATCCGGAGGCTGCTTTGGTCGCTGCTGAAGCAATCGGCTATCCGCTGGTCGTGCGACCCAGCTATGTACTAGGTGGTCGCGCCATGGAAATTGTACATGAAAAATCTGATCTGGAACGCTATATGCGTGAAGCTGTTAAGGTTTCCAATGATTCTCCCGTATTACTGGACCACTTTCTCACGAATGCAACGGAAGTAGATGTTGATGCTGTCTCTGATGGAGAAACCGTTCTGATCGGTGGCATTATGGAACATATTGAGCAGGCAGGTGTGCACTCGGGTGATTCTGCTTGTTCTCTGCCGACCTTTAACTTGCAGCCTGAAACATTGGATGAATTGCGTCGTCAAACGGCTGCAATGGCACGTGCACTGGATGTCAGAGGACTTATGAATGTACAGTTTGCGATTCAGGACAATACGGTGTATGTGCTCGAAGTCAATCCCAGAGCATCACGCACCGTGCCTTTCATCTCCAAAGCAACCGGCCTTCAGCTAGCAAAAATTTCGGCTCGTTGTATGACAGGAAAAACATTGATTGATCAGGGTGTTACTGAAGAAGTAATTCCTAATTTTTATTCCGTCAAAGAAGCTGTATTTCCCTTTATTAAACTTCCTGGTGTTGATACGATATTAGGCCCTGAAATGAAATCAACGGGTGAAGTGATGGGAATGGGCGCCACCTTTGCTGAAGCTTTCGTTAAATCTCAATTGGCAACCGATGTTCGTCTGCCAGCTTCCGGCAAGATTTTCATCAGCGTACGGCAATCCGATAAGCCGCATGCAGTCGAAATTGCGCGTAGTCTTGCAGAACTCGGCTTCACTCTTTATGCTACTCGTGGAACTGCTGCTGCGATCGCAGAAGCTGGCATCGATGTTACTATTGTTAATAAAGTAGCGGAAGGTCGTCCGCATATCGTGGATATGATCAAAAACGGCGAAATCAATCTGATCATTAATACCGTTAAAAATCAACTCAGTGCAATACGGGACTCGTCCTCGATTCGACATGCCGCGCTTCAGGCAAAAGTGACCTACTATACAACGCTGGCAGGTGCGCGCGCAGCCTGTGTAGGTATCACTAATAAACGTGAACTGCAAGTTTATAATTTGCAGAAATTACATTTATAACTTAATGCACAAGCAAAAAAATTCTCCTTAACTTACTGAAAAACAGGATAAAAATTAAAGGCAAGAAATTACGATGAGTACTATTCCATTAACAGTGGCAGGAGCGGAAGCGCTGCGCAAGGAACTGCGTGAAATGAAAACCATACATCGCCCTGCCGTCATTGCAGCGATTGCTGAAGCGCGTTCTCATGGCGATCTTTCTGAAAATGCCGAATATGATGCGGCAAAGGAAAAGCAAGGGTTTATTGAAGGTCGCATCGCTGAGCTGGAAAGTAAACTCTCCAGCGCACAAATTATCAATCCGGCACTTATTAATGCGGACGGTGCCTGTGTTTTTGGCGCCACGGTGGAATTGGAAGATTTACAAAGCGGTGACATAGTTACTTATCAAATCGTTGGTGATGATGAAGCTGATATCAAGGAAGGAAAAATTTCCATCAGCTCTCCCATTTCACGCGCACTGATCGGTAAATATGCAGGAGATATCGCTGAAGTTCAGGCACCCGGCGGCAGACGCGAGTATGAAATTCTCGATGTCAAATATATCTAGCATATCTAGCAAATAATAGAAACTTCAGTTCTGGAAACTGCGCTTAGTGCGAAATGGTTCACGTTTCTTTTTATTGGGTGCATGCACAGGCTTTTTATCAATTTCTTCCGGTTTAGGTCGATAAATAACAAAAACTTTACCAATATGCTGTACCGGTGCAGCGTCCAATTGTCGGCAAATTTCTTCAAAAAGTGCATTGCGAGCAATTCGATCATCAATTTGAGCTTTAACTTTAATTAATTCGTGGCTTGCAAGTCCGCGATCCAGTTCTTCAATAACGTTGACCGACAACCCGGTCTTTCCGATCATCACAACCGGATGAAGTGCATGTGCCCGGGCTTTTAGTTCACGCCGATGAGCGATAGTTAGTGTTAACATGAATTCCCTTTAAATATACTATTTTACTTGATGAAACGAGCTAAAACCAGCAAAGCCTGGATGAAAGAACACGTCAACGACTTCTTTGTTAAGAAGGCCAAAAAAGAGGGCTATCGATCACGTGCCGCGTATAAACTGATCGAAATCAATGAGCGAGATCACATACTACAACCAGGTATGATGGTAGTCGACTTAGGTGCAGCACCCGGTAGCTGGTCTCAGATTGCTAGTCATATCGTAGGGAATCAAGGTAAAGTGATTGCATTAGATATTCTGGAGATGGCGCCACTACCAGGGGTTAAATTCATTCAGAGCGATTTTAGAGAAAAATGCGCTATTCTTGAATTGAAAAAGCATTTGGGTGAGCTTCAGCCAGATCTTGTAATTTCAGACATGGCACCCAATATCAGTGGTATTGTTGTCAGTGATCAGGCGAGAAGTATGCATTTGGCTGAGCTAGCGTTGGCGTTCGCAATGGAGCAACTGAACTATGGCGGAAATTTTCTGGTCAAAGTGTTTCAAGGACGGGATTTTGATCAGTTTCTACGTGACATGCGCGCTGGATTCAAGAATGTTATGATAAGGAAACCCAAAGCCTCGCGTGATCGCAGTAATGAATTATATTTATTAGGCCTTGAGAAGAAGCAGGGAAATTTGCTAAAAAATAAAAATGGGCTCTGAATATTACTATAAGTAAATAAGTAGATTATAGTTCTTACAGCAAATGATATATAACACGAACTATTCTGTTATATTTATAAAATAGGTTAGAATGATTAATCAATGATTTTTAAGGTGCAAACCAAGGAGCTACTTTGAATAATCTAATTAAAAACATGGCCATTTGGCTAGTAATTGCACTTGTGTTGATGACAGTATTTAATCAATTCAGCGTACGTCAACCGACGCAAGTAGCAATGGAATACTCTCAATTCATCACCGAATTGAATCAAGGTAGAATCGCTAAAGTTGTCATCGAAGGACGGACGCTTAAAGGTACAAAGTCTGATGGCAGGCGTTTTACTACTTATGCGCCTTCCGATCCCTGGATGGTCAGTGATCTACTGAAAGCCGGCGTGATTATCGAAGCCAAACCGGAAGAAGAACCTTCCATGCTGATGAGTATTTTCATTTCATGGTTTCCAATGCTGCTGCTGATCGCTGTATGGATCTTCTTCATGCGTCAAATGCAAGGTGGTGGACGAAATGGAGGCGCATTCTCATTCGGTAAAAGCAAGGCGCGCATGCTCGACAAGTCGGCCAACACAGTAACTTTTAATGATGTTGCAGGTTGCGAGGAAGCCAAAGAAGAAGTTGCAGAGCTGGTCGAATTCCTGCGCGATCCGACCAAATTTCAGAAACTGGGTGGGCGTATTCCACGGGGCGTTCTGATGGTAGGTAGTCCCGGAACGGGTAAAACATTACTAGCTCGCGCAATTGCAGGAGAAGCACAAGTACCTTTTTTCAGCATCTCTGGATCTGATTTTGTCGAAATGTTTGTAGGTGTAGGTGCATCCAGGGTACGCGATATGTTTGAGCAAGCCAAAAAACACGCCCCTTGCATCATCTTTATTGACGAGATCGATGCGGTAGGCCGTCAACGCGGTGCTGGTCTAGGCGGGGGAAACGATGAGCGTGAGCAAACCCTCAATCAGTTGTTGGTAGAGATGGATGGCTTTGAAGGTTCAATGGGTGTAATTGTCATCGCAGCCACCAACCGTCCTGATGTGTTAGATCCAGCATTGCTGCGCCCCGGCCGTTTTGACCGTCAAGTAACTGTACCGTTGCCTGATATCCGCGGACGCGAACAGATCCTTAATGTGCACATGCGCAAAGTGCCACTTTCACCTGATGTAAAAGCAGATATACTGGCACGTGGTACACCGGGCATGTCCGGTGCTGATCTGGCCAATCTGGTCAACGAAGCAGCGCTGTTTGCCGCACGTAGTAATAAGCGCTTGGTGGACATGGAAGATTTTGAGCGTGCAAAGGATAAAATTCTGATGGGCGCAGAACGGCGTTCAGTAGTCATGCCTGAACATGAACGGCGAAACACTGCTTATCATGAATCAGGGCACGCCGTAGTAGCTCAGTTACTGCCCAAAACCGATCCGGTGCACAAAGTTACCATTATTCCACGTGGACGCGCTTTAGGTGTAACCATGCAATTACCAACCGAAGATCGCTTCAGTATGGAGCGTGAAGAAATTCTGCAAAGGATCGCAGTAATGTTCGGTGGACGTATTGCCGAAGAAGTCTTCATGAATCAGATGACAACGGGAGCATCCAACGATTTTGAGCGTGCAACAGAATTAGCACGGCAAATGGTAACCCAATGGGGGATGTCTGATGAGCTTGGCCCAATGGTATACGGCGAAAATGAAGGAGAGGTTTTTCTTGGACGTTCAGTGACTACTCATAAAAACATGAGCGAAGCAACCATGCAAAAGGTTGACGCGGAGGTTCGTCGTATCGTTGACGAGCAATATGCCCTGGCACGCAAACTCATCGAAGCCAATAAAGATAAAATCGAAACAATGACTCAGGCTTTATTAGAATGGGAAACGATTGATAGCGATCAGATTAAGGACATTATGGAAGGTCGTCCACCACGTCCGCCCAAACCGCCTCAATCAAGGCCTTCAACCCCCAGCGGCGAACCTTCATCAGTAAAACCTAACGCACAGAATGAACCCGCGGCACCGCAGGAAATAGCGAAAGAAGTTGATTAATTTTTGATAAGTTCAAATAGCGGGATACGATTTTTGATCGTATCCCGCTTTTATTTCCATCTATTATTTCGTTAATGCTGCCTTTATTACAGCAGAATTTCGTTTTCTCAACCCATCATCCACTGATGATGGGTGTTGTCAATGTAACGCCCGATTCCTTCTCGGATGGAGGTCTTTATCTGTCGACTCGGCAAGCCATCGCACATGCTAGAAATCTGATAGATGAAGGTGCTGATATAATAGATATTGGCGGAGAATCAACGCGCCCAGGTAGTCAACCGGTCAGTATTGATGAAGAACTCAGCCGTGTTATGCCTATATTGGAGGCATTAGTTAATACTAGCATTCCTATTTCTATTGATACTTCCAAGCCTGAAGTAATGAAGCATGTAATAGCCGCAGGTGCCTCTATAATTAACGATGTTACTGCACTGCGGAGCCCAGGGGCTCTAGAAATTGTTGCGCAAAATGATCACGTACAGGTCTGCTTAATGCACATGCAGGGTACGCCCCAAAATATGCAAGCAAACCCTTACTATAAAAATATTGTCTCTGAAGTAAAAGACTTCTTACAACAACGCATCCATGCAGCTGAATCTGTAGGCATCTTAAAAAATCGGCTGATTATCGACCCCGGCTTCGGTTTTGGTAAAACGCTCCAGCATAATCTTGTGCTACTTAACCGATTGAATGAATTTACAACACTCGGGGTCCCCGTATTAGCCGGATTATCGCGTAAATCCATGCTGGGAGCCATCACTGGTAACAACGTTAATCATCGAATTCATGAAAGTGTTGCTGCAGCCTTGCTGGCAGTCGTCAAAGGTGCCAAAATTGTACGTGTGCATGATGTTAAAGCAAGCAGAGATGCACTTGCCGTCTACGCAGCAATGCAAAAATATGATATATATTAACCAACAACTTAATAACTCACTGTTTCATACTTTTTCATTTCGATCTAATTCTCAAATTGACTAAAAAATATTTTGGAACCGATGGTATACGAGGACGAGTAGGTAGGCATCCTATTACCCCTCAGTTCATTATGCATTTGGGATATTCAGCAGGAAAAGTTCTGGCTGCTGCTGATTGGCATCTGTTAGAAGGAAAACGCCCAACAGTTCTTATTGGAAAAGATACGCGAGTATCGGGCTATATGCTCGAATCTGCCCTCGAAGCAGGATTATGTGCTGCAGGTGTGGATGTGTTGCTGTCCGGACCTATGCCGACCCCAGCCATTGCCTATCTGATTCGCGCCCTGCGATTGCAGGCCGGTATTGTGATCTCAGCTTCACATAATTTATTCGAGGATAATGGTGTTAAGTTTTTTTCTGCCGATGGGTGCAAGCTACCCGATGACATGGAGCATCATATAGAATCTTTGTTAGATGCACCCATTGAAACCATGCCTTCCGAAAAACTCGGTAAAGTACAGCGCCTTAAAGATGCAACCGGTCGTTATATCGAATTCTGTAAAAGTTCTTTCCCTTACCATCTTGACTTACGCGGATTAAAGATCGTGGTAGATTGTGCACATGGCGCAACCTATCATATTGCCGGTCATGTATTGCATGAATTAGGCGCTGATGTCGTCACCATTGGTGTACAGCCTAACGGTCTAAATATTAATTTCGAGTGTGGTTCCACTCATTGTGCGACACTACAAAAAGCCGTTAAACATCATCATGCCGACTTAGGCATTGCATTTGATGGTGATGGTGATCGCGTCATGATGGTGGATAAGCAAGGCAGGCTTTACGAAGGTGATCAGCTAATCTATATCATCGCCAAACATCGCCAACAAAGAAAAATACTTACCGGCGGTGTTGTTGGCACTTTGATGACTAATCTTGCGATAGAAAATCACTTCAAGGAACTCAATATTCCGTTCCTCCGCGCCAATGTTGGCGATCGCTATGTATTGGAATTACTGCACAAGCAGGGATGGCATCTCGGCGGTGAGAATTCCGGGCATATCATTTGCATGGATAAACATACCACGGGTGACGGCATCATTTCCGCTTTGCAGGTATTGTATGCATTACGTGATACCCAAAAAACCCTGGCTGAATTAGTACGTGGCGTTTCTCTATATCCACAAGCATTAATTAATGTAAAAATTCCTAAGTCATTTAATTTTAATACTAATAAAGCAATCAAGGCCATACGAGAAGCAGCCGAAACCGATTTGAATGGCAAAGGTCGCGTATTAATCCGTGCATCCGGTACAGAGTCCGTAATTCGTGTAATGGTTGAGGGTGAATCAAAGCATAAGGTTAATCATTGGACTGAACGCATTGCTGAAACAGTGCAAATTGCCAGCAGCTCATAAAACTGGTTCATTCACATTCTTCATGTGATACTACGATGGGTTTTGGTGCAGGAATTAATCGTCATAATATTGTAATAATTCTGACATAGTATTGGCATCAATTCTAATCATTTTTTACCTGTCTTATAGATCATTTTGGAGAATATTCATGTTGAATTCATTTAACTTCAGAGCATTCACGTTAGCCATCCTGCTGAACGCATTGATGAGTATCGGAACAGTTAACGCCAGCCCAATCGTCAAAATCGATGGCTCCAGCACTGTTTTTCCGATTACAGAAGCGGTTGCAGAAGATTTCCAGATCGCCAAACGCGGCGCAATTCGCGTTACCGTTGGTATCTCGGGCACAGGCGGTGGATTCAAGAAATTCTGCCGAAATGAAATTGATATCGTTAATGCATCTCGCCCTATTACCCTTACTGAAATGGAAGCTTGCAAGCGAGAAGGTGTGCAATACATTGAAATGCCGATTGCTTTTGATGCCTTGACTGTCGTTATCAATCCCCAAAATACCTGGAGCAAAACCATTACCGTTGATGAGCTGAAGAAAATTTGGGAACCTGATGCCCAAGGTAAGATTACTCACTGGAATCAAATAAACCCTGCATGGCCTGACAAAAAAATTAAACTCTACGGTGCCGGTGCGGATTCTGGCACATTTGAATATTTTACCGAAGCGATTGTTGGAAAAGCAAAATCTAGTCGTGGCGACTATACCGCTTCAGAAGATGACAACGTTCTGGTGCAAGGCGTTGCCAGCGACACTTATGCACTGGGTTTCTTCGGATTTGCCTATTACATTGAAAACATGAAAAAAATAAATGCAGTTGCGATTAATAGCGGCGATGGCGGAGTGCTTCCATCTGCCGCAACAGTGAAAAATAATAGTTATAAACCGCTATCACGTCCGATATTCATTTATGTCAACGCAAAATCAGCTGAGAAGCCAGAGGTTAATGAATTTGTTAATTACTATATGAAAAATGCGCCAGAACTGGTAACCGAGGTCAAGTATTTTCCGCTTTCTAAAGAGGTATACCATCTCAATATCGAACACTTGAACAAGAAAAAAACAGGTACAGTATTCAAAGACACAGGAAGCAATATAAAACTAGAAGATATTCTGAGATTGGAATCTAGCTTATAAGATAAATCAGGTTAAAGTTTTCTTCTGCGCTCAAGCATCTGTAAGAAAATCCCAATCTTTGAAGGAAGTACCATTTAACTCACGAGCCAACTTGACTTAGAATGAGCCAGTACTTCCTTTATTATTGGGACTAAGGACTACTCGGAGAAGTATGGATTTTCTACCAATTTTCCTAAACATTCACAATAAAACCTGCCTAGTAGTCGGAGGAGGAGAAGTTGCTACGCGCAAAATCATGCTTTTACTTCAGGCCGGAGCGCAAGTTTCCGTGGTAACGCCTAAACTGGATGCGCCATTGAATGAATATCTCGCACACGGCAGGATCAAACACTGCGCTGAATATTTCCAACCCGAGCATTTGGAAAATATTGTTCTAGTCATTGCAGCAACGAATGATCGCATCGTCAATCAGCAAGTCTCACAGGCAGCCCGCCAGCGGCAAATTCCGGTCAATGTAGTGGATGATCCGGAGTTGTGTACTTTCATCATGCCTTCTATCGTCGACCGCTCACCATTACTGATTGCCATATCCAGCGGTGGTCAATCCCCTGTCTTGGCCAGATTGTTGCGCGCCCAGCTGGAAATTATGATACCAGTTGCCTATTCGCGGCTCGCAGCCATCACAGGAAAATTTCGTCAACACGTCAAACAACATTTCGCTCATCCGGAAAAAAGACGTATATTCTGGGAGAAAGCCTTACAAGGCACCTTTACTGACATGGTATTGGCCGGCAAAGACAAAACTGCCGAGGATCATTTGTTGCAATCATTACAGCATGAGAAAAACGAGTTGCCGCAAGGCGAGGTTTATCTGGTGGGCGCCGGGCCTGGAAATCCTGATTTGCTCACTTTTCGCGCCATGCGTCTCATGCAGCAGGCCGATGTCGTCGTTTATGACCGCCTGGTTTCACCTGCCATTCTCGACATGGTACGCCGCGATGCCACGCGCATTTATGCTGGCAAGGAACGTAACCGGCATGCACTGGAACAAGAATCGATCAATCAGTTACTGGTACGTCTGGCTCAAGAAGGAAAACGGGTACTGCGGCTCAAAGGTGGAGATCCTTTCATTTTTGGTCGTGGTGGCGAAGAAATTGAGACTTTGGCTTCACATCGTATCCCCTTCCAAGTTGTTCCCGGCATCACCGCTGCTTCAGGTGTTGCGGCGTATGCAGGCATTCCGCTCACGCACCGGGATTATGCGCAATCGTGTATTTTTGTCACCGGACACCTTAAAAACAACAGTATTGACTTAGACTGGCCTTATCTTGCCCGTCCTAATCAGACTATCGTCATTTACATGGGACTGCTCGGATTGCCTGTTTTATGCCAGCAACTGATTGCCCACGGCCTACCGAATACTACTCCCGCTGCAATTATTCAGCAAGGTACCACACAGAAACAAAAGATTGTTGTTGGAACACTTCAAACCCTCCCCGACCTAGCCACCGCTGCTAACTTAACCCCACCCACACTGATCATCGTAGGAGAAGTCGTCAAATTACACCTGAATCTTGCATGGTTCGAACCGGCCGAAGAAACATTATCTCAGACGAATATTATTACCCTGAACAGGAAGACTTAGAAATATAGATAAAATTCTGGATTTCTCCACCAGACTTCTGGAAATTCTGGGCAAGGAGTTTTTTTCCTTCTTTGTTAGAACATATACTATCGCTATTTGTACATATGCATTATCTCAAGAATATAATATAATATATTGAAATTTATATCTTTTTATAACAAGGCAATATCTGCATTTTGGAACTCCAATCAATAGCATCTCTTTTTTATTTCTAGCAAGTTAAAAGATTTAAGAGTATTCTCACAAAGAGGGTAATTTCTTATGTGTATGAGTATGAAGGATTATAATAGAATTTCCTCTTCCTTAGCTGATATCTTTATTTGCTAATGTACAACTCATCAAGGAGATGGTATGGACGCCTCCCTCCTCACGGGGAGCAGGGTAAGCAGTAAAGAATGACGCAGCCCCTCGCGGACCTGCCGGCATCTACGTGCCAAGGTGGAGATAATAGAATCTTTCCACAAACGGACGGAGGGGCTGAAATGAATTTTACGACCTATGGGTTGGATATTGCAAAGCGAGTTTTTCAACTGTACTGGGTGACACACGAGAGCGGCGAGATTCATAACCGCAAGTTTGGCAAGAAGGAATTGCTGGAGTTTTTTGCACAACGAGATGCTGGACTGATTGCTATTGAGGCGTGTGGAAGTGCGCACTGGTGGCGGCGTAAGCTGATGGCACTGGGGCATGAAGTCAAACTTATCCATGCCAAGTTTGTCCGGCCCTTTGTGCAAGGCAACAAGACTGATGCGGCGGATGCCAAGGCGATCTGGACAGCGGTACGACAACCGGAGATGCGCATGGCCGGTAAAACAGAAGATCAACAAGCGATGTTGGCGCTGCACCGGATGAGATTGTCGCTGATCAAGTTTCGTACCATGCAGGTGAACCAACTGCGCGGCCTGCTCTACGAATTTGGTATTACGTTGAAAGGCGGCAGGCCTGCAGGTCTGGCAGAAATCCAACAACGCATGGCTGAACTGGAAGAAATCTTGCCTGGCATGCTGTTTGAGGCGGTAAAGGAACAATTGAAGTGTATTGATGAAATTGAGGCGGATGTGCAGCACATTGAACGCAGGATCAAAGATTGGCAGAAACAGCAGGCTGTTTGCAGGAAGATTACTGAGATCCCCGGTGTGGGAATGCTGACGGCTACCGCCTTGGTTGCCACGAT
>NZ_FONE01000026.1 GCF_900112825.1 Nitrosomonas sp. Nm166
CAAGTTGCTCCGTTCCACTTGCCTTCCGTGCCATGATGACCTCTACCAAAGGTAAAGGCTTATATTATTACTGTTTCTATCTGTAATTGGAATTAGTCAAGGATTTCTGGATTTTTATTGCTTAGTAATTCGAGAACCACGCGCACCCTTATTGACGCGCTGCCGAAACGATCCGATCAGGTCTGGCGGATTCTCCTGAGTAACTGCGTCATGAAATTGGCTCAAGATCGCGCCATCGTCCTTAACGGAGATCAGTGTTGGCAGCTTATGCTCACGCACCTGCTGGTATTCAAGCTCAGTAATGGAAAAGGGCTGACCGGGAGGGTGAATCCATAACGCCGACCGATAATTCCGCACCCCGCTACATCTGCCAGACAGCTCTCGCGGATACGCGTTCGTCAGCCGTATAACTTTCGACAACCGTACAATCACCGCCAAGAGCTTTCCGGACTGCTTCGCGCTCAGGGCCCAAATCGTTTTCAATGTCGATGAAAGATAAACTCTCATGGTCAATCAGAAAAGAAAGGGATAGTCGACTCATAGGAGAAAGTCGCCTGAAAATTTCTCAAAATAGATGGCTGTGAAATAATCACTGAAATGATGAGATTTGAGAAAATGATAAAAATAAACATACTCTTGATGCAGTGAAATATACGCAAAGCGATCTATGAAATCAATTTGTATCAATCCAAAATATGCTCGCCCAACAATAGCTTCAGGAATTTATCGCGCGTAGCACTCGATGAATCCCGATAAAGCGTATATTTCGCATGCTGATCCGGCTGTTCCGGGTTGATTTCGATGCCCCAGAGCGGCGCCAGTGTCATCGGCAAATTGGAGTAACGCACATCCACCAATACATTCGGTTGTTCCGGGCGAATCGCGAGCAGCCCTGCTGAGAAATGGCTGAAACGTGCAATGTCGTTCGCCAGCACTGATGAAGCGGGCAATGTGCTCAAATCGCGCTCCAGCACAAATTTATCAACCGATTCCCCGGGATAAATGTGAGGCTCGGAAAACAAACCGACCCGGATGGCATCCACATATAATTTACCTTCAAATTGATAAATCGAGCGCCACAATACCAGATTGGCGAGTGTAGGCTTCACCAGTAACTCTTCAGCCTTATGCCCTCTTTCGGCAATCAATGTTTGAGCCACGGTTTCAGCGCGTTGCAATTGTATCCAGCCGAATGACAGGTAAGCGGCAGCCAGCAATAGCCCAATGCGCGCTGCAGCATGGCTATATTTCTTGAAAGCAACCACCATGGCGACCAGCAGGATCATTGTGAAAGCCGGATCCAGCACAGAAATGATATTCAATGCTACGCGTGCATCGCTCAATGGCCAGAGCAGATTCGTGCCATAGCTGGTAAAAGCATCCAGCACGCCGCTTAAACAATAGCCGAGCAAAGCAAATACATACAGGCGGGCAAAAGGCAAACGCTTACGCAAAAAAGGCCACAGCAGCAGCGCTGCAATCAAGGCGCCCAGCGGCACAAAAAACAGCGAATGCGTGAAATGACGATGAAACTCGATATTCAGTAGCGGATCATTTTCTGATTGAATCAGAATATCAGCATCGGCAACCAGGCCTGCAAAAAATCCGATACCGGTTGCCATGCGTATGTCTGGTTGCTTGGCACCTGATTGAGCCATTGTGGCGCCCAGCAATCCTTGAGTTAATAAGTCCATAATTTAAAAGACAGTACGAAAAATTTTTTAAAATGACGTATAGTATAGAAAAGATGAAGGGTTTGAGTGCGATTTATTCTTATTGCCTTCGTTAAGGCGCAAAGAAATAAGGGAAAATAAGTGAGTAAACATTTAAAAACCTGGTTACTGATTCTGACCAGCCTTATCATTATCGTCGGAGCTGGCCTTTACCTCTTTCGCCATTCGCTGCTGGAAGCACTGATTAGCGATCAACTACGCAAGCAGAATATTCCGCTGCAATCCGTTTCGGTGCTTGATGTTTCACTCAATGCTTTACGGTTGCAGGGTCTGACAGCAGGCGTTGACAAGGAAATGCGTGTTGACAAAATTCTGGTAACCTGGGATTTCAGTGATCTGCTTGCCGGCAAACCGATTGCGATAGAAATCAGCGGCTTGCAAATAATGCTCGATCTAAGCAAGAAGCCTTCTCTTTCAGACTCCCTGCAATCAATGACTTCAGCCACAGAAAAGGATTTGACAATCCCTTGGCTGCCTATCCTTTCATTACGGGATTCAGCGATTCATTTCCATTCGACGGCAGGTGATTTGACTGTAGCGCTGTTCGGAGATATCACGCCAGGCCAATCAGGAAATCAGGCGGTACATCTCAGCGCCATAGTTTCTGGCTCATTCGCTCAAACCAAAGTCATGCTGGCTGCAACTCTGGATAGGCAGGGCCATATGCAGGGTAAAATCACTGTCTCAGAAGGCACGCTCAATTCACCCGAAATCCAAATTTCCAGGTTTGCCGGTGAAACAACTTTTGCGCTAGCGGCACGGCATCTGCAACTGATCCAAACCGAATTCATGTTATCGGATATTCATCTGTCAGCAATACCGCTGCCAGAGTCAGTTCCTGAGCAGACATTCAAGCTGGATAATATGACCATTAACCGGCTTACGCTTAAAGGAAATGCTCGCGGATCGCCTTTGAGCGGAGAGTTAGATCTAAATGTCGATGGCGGCCACCTGGCGGCGGAATCCGTAACCATTCAGCAGATGTCCATTTCACTGCCGCTACAGGTAAGCCTCAATCAGAAAATTGCACGAGTAGGTTTGAGAAATCCGGGGCAGATCAGGTTTGGCAAAATTGACTCCAGCTATGATCTGATCCTCCAAGGTCCGTTGGGATTTTCTATTTCCCAGGCAAATATTGAATGGGCAGAAAATATACTTAAACATCAAATTGCAGTGACACCCACAAATTTTACCTTGCTGGCAAAGCAAGAAAAATCTCCAGCGATTGAAGCAAAGATCCGCCCTGGAGAAATCGTGTTGAGTGGACAACTCAATGTCGATAAGAAATACCAAGGGGAAGTTACTCTCAGCAATGCCGCACTGTTGCTACCTCAATCCCACCTGCAATTAAAAAATATCTCGACCAATTTGCATCTTGGTACCACACAAGCCAATAAAATTGCTGACTTCTCCATCGGCCAACTGCAGCATCTGACATCCGAGCCGCTGTTTGCACCGTTGTCCGTTTCCGGCAGCATCAGGAACGAAGCCGTTGCTGGAAAGCCGGCGGTATATGCATTGGATATTGCAGGTGGCGTGTCGACTGTGCGTTATTTAAAAATCACTGGCAAACACGCATCCGATAGCGGTAATGGCATGCTAAAGGCAGAGATTGTTCCGCTACGCTTTTCACCGGATGGCTTGCAACCGGATGCCCTTTCCCCCCTTCTTGGGTCATTGGATGATGTCAGCGGCTTGTTCAGCGCAAGCGCTCTAATTAAGTGGTCCAATGAAGGGATGCGCGACAGCCACGGTGCAGTCGAGTTACAGAATGTATCGTTTGCTCGCGAGGCCGCGAAAATCGACAATCTGAATGTAACGCTCCATATAGAAGATTTATTATCTCCCAGTAGCCAGCCGAAACAAGCCATTACGGTCCAGCGCATCGATTTGGGCATACCTTTGGAAAATCTGTTGGTTTCCTATCAAATCGAAGACGGAGAATCACCTCGCATCATTCTTGAAAAAGCACAGTTTTCCATGATGGATGGCGTAGTGTCATTGGCACCCACGGTCATCAATCCGGCTTCTGCCCGTTCCGAGATCTTGATACACATCGATAATCTCAATCTCACAACCTTTTTTGATCTGATTCAGGTTAAAGGTCTCACGGGAAGCGGGCATCTCGACGGCGATATCCCGATTATCCTGGAGGAAGGTAATCAGGTCACGATAAAAAACGGCCGTCTCGCAGCCAAAGCACCCGGCATTCTGCGTTTAAAATTAGAAAAAGCTTCGCAGCTATTGGCCAGTGCAGGTGAGGAAATAAATCTGTTACTGAAAGCGCTACAGGATTTTCACTACACTGAATTAACACTGAACCTGGACAAATCGGTCACGCACGATTTGATAGTCAAACTTTCCCTGTTAGGGAAAAATCCTGAGGTGAAAAAGGGACGATCTTTTCGTTTGAATATCAAACTGGAAACGGACATTGACAAGATCCTGGAAACTATCAATCAAGGATATAATTTATCTCATGAAATTCTGCGCGGTTCATTAAGGCTCCATTAAGTTATACTGCGCTACATTAAAGCCAGGAAGCAAATAAAAGCTCATTAAAAGGAGTGCAATCATGCGCCACATTGATCAAATGGCAGATGCCATACTTGCGAAAGTAATACTGACCCTTTGCTGCTTGTTAATGACTGCCTGCGCACCCACAGTGAAAGTCGATCCTCCCGAGGAACCGATCACTATTAATCTCAATATCAAGCTAGATGCCGATATTCGAGTAAAGCTTGAAGAAGAAGCTAAAAAAGATATCGCTGCCAATCCTGGCATCTTCTAATGCTCACCAGATAAAAGGAGAATAATCACATGCCCTATGTTCCAAAGAGGATCATTACAAGACCCTTGTGGGGAATTATGAATACCATTCTGCTGACATTGTCGCTTCTCGGGGCATCTGTATGGGCTGATAGCCTGGAAAGCTTACGCGCATCCGGCGCTATCGGTGAAAGTTATAATGGCTATGTGATAGCGCGAGACCCTGGTGCAAAGGCCGAAGCTGATGCGATTAACGCCAGACGCAGTGCGATTTATCAGGAAAAAGCCGCTGCCCAGGGTATCGACATTGAACAGGTGGGAAAAGTGTATGCAGAAGAAATCATCCGGCAGGTCCCGCCAGGAACCTGGATTCAGATCAATGGGCAATGGAAAAAGAAATAACAAAAGAGCTCATAATGACATGCTTTCTTGTTAACCGCGAAATCTATAAGAATCCAGCTTCTCATCACTGAAGATCATTATTTTTCTGTAAACCAGATATCACCGTACCAGGCTGTAGCCCTTCCACCTGCGTTATCCGTATCGGTCATAATGGCCACGGCATCGGCTTGACCAGGCTCTTCACCGAAGGCACGGCGGTAATCAGCACGCACGTCCCGGCGTTCGCTGATCCATTGACCAGCCCGATCAGAGCCTGATTCTATTGCAATCATGTGTGCATTGCTGGTAAAGGCATTGGGCCAGCTGCTGCCAACCGGCTGCTTGTTCGACCACACGTAATTGATGGCGCGGGTACGCCAAAACATCACGCCACCGGAAAATACCACATAAACTCGTGCCGGATAATCATCGCCTGCGCGGGTGCGCTCATCATTACCCGTCAATATATTGCCAACCTTCCATCTCCAGTGAAGGATGGGTGTTTTGTCAAGATCGACGCTGACTTCGCGATAGCGCCCCGAAGCCGCTGCACTGCTGTCAGCACGCAAGGCAAGCTGTCCATCCGAGTTCTCCAGCGCATAACGGGTTTCGCCAACAAAAGCTTTTTTCTGCCATTCACTTAGATCACCTTGTGAGAAACGGGCGATATCTACACGCTCACCTTCTGCCCATGACATAGCCGGCAGACTGATTACCATCCAGAATAAGAATTTCCTCATGCGTTATTGCATCTTCTCAAATAGCGATTCGATGAGAAACGCATCGTCAAAATGACGACGTCCGTTAAAAGCAGTGGCATGATGTCCCCATTGGCGCATTGCGCCGGGTGAGCGAACACCCATCGGCCACAGAATAAAGCGTTCCGGTCGCTCCGTTCCAGCAATCAGTCCATATTCACCGAACAAGCTGCGATACCCTTCATCCGCAGGTAACGAGCGTAATACATTATAATCCCCCCACGCCAGCGGCTGACTCGCCGGTATCACCGATGATTGACTGCCTAGCACATTATCATGATAGACCCGCTGGATGAAATGAGTACGGGAAGCAATGCGCAGCACCAACGATTGTTGCTCGGGCGCCGATTGCGGCAGTAGTGGCGCTTCAAAATAGAGAGAGGGCAAATCTTGACGCAAGCGCAACTGGTGACTCAGGAAGAATTGATGATAGCAGCCACAGTTATGAATGGTATCGTAAAGCCAAGGCTTTCCATTCGGCCCTAGAGTTACCCGCCAGTTAATGCCGTCGAGTTTACCGGCATAGATGTCATCTCCCGGGCGCGCTGGAAACCAGACAATATAATTAAGCTGCAGCAACACTTGATCGCCGAAACGTGTATGTGAAATCTTGTGATAGAGCGTTGAGTGGGTGATGTCTACAGTCGCCTCGTTTCCCCTCCAGCCTACCCTGCCGATATGATCGTTCTCGTCTACGACATCCACTTCCCATATTGGTGCAAACGTGGCAAAAAGCTGCTCCAATTCAGCAGCCATGGGCAACGGAATCCCGAGTGGATCACGCGAACGTTGCAGGATATCGCTGATTTGCTGAGTGTTGAGAGGTTTAGGTTTATTAGGTAATGGAATGCCTGTTGCGGTAATATTGGTCGTTGCAGGTGGCAACCAACGCACCAGTTTACCCATAACAGGCAGTAATGCGAGCGGTGTGGCGAAGGTATCATGTGTTCTGCTATGCCATGCGGATATACCGGCAGAAACAAGCGGGGCAGTAATTGGATAAAGCCCCAATACCTGCCACCAGGTCACGTAGTCATCCGGAATGCGGACGGCCTCGCGCAGCCGGACAGGAAGTGCCGTGCCCGGTCTCATTAGATCAACCATGATCAATAAATCACGGCAACTGTTGAGTTCGTCAAGTACAGTATCTTTTTGCCGCCCTCCCATTGCTGTGGAAGGTAAATTGCGTAACTCTAATGCACGCGCTCGAGCATCAAGATCAGCCATATGATCAATCCATGCTGACCACTGTGGCGATGCATCGCTGAGTTCGTGGCTGAACGAGGACAGCAGACGTGTCGTGCGAAGATAGGGAAAACCTTGAATTCGAAATGCACCATAGTCACGCATACCTGCATCATCAATAGCAGCATCAACCTCTTCATACAAAGCCCGGCAGGCTGTCTGGGTAATATCTATCGGTGCAGCCATTGGTGCAGCCGTTCTAGTTTTTACGGCAACACAACCAGTCAGAAATAGCACGCTGCAGATAAGAACCACCTGCATCATCGGTATCATGCATTTTGAATGTTCGAAATTATTCATGAACTTTCCCCCGCTATGCAATTGCTTATTGCTCACTGTGAACTCATCAACGCTGAAAAAATGCGCGCTGTGTCAAATTACAATACCGTCATTACATTGTGTATGTATTATTAATTCCTTCTTTATTTAATTAAGCTTAGATCAAAAAGCTTTCATTGTCGAAAAGAATGCGTTAAGCTTTTTTAAAGCTTATTATTTAACAGTTAAAGAAGAAGAGAAACAAAATCATTTATTATTCGTCTCATAGTGTTATTGGATTCTTATATTGGATGTATGTTTTTCAGAATACGCTGCCAGGATGAAATAGACGGTGAGTCCTTTCAGCGGAAGTTACCTGGATTTTCCTTATTCCGCAGTTAAGAGAATTTAGAATTTAGCTACGGAAGAACAAAATAATCATTTGATTTAAGGAGGAGAAGAAAATGGCATTCCATATTTTCCACATTAACGAAGTGTATTCCAATGCTGATGGAACTGTTCAATTCATTGAATTCGTGGGCGATGCCGACGGTCAGCACGTGTGGGCAGGGCATTCGATCACCTCGAGCGACGGTACCAACACGAATACCTATTCTATCAACACCAATCTACCCAACGCAGCGACCAGCGGCAAATCGGTACTGGTTGCAACTCAAGGGTTTGCGGATTTAGGTATTGTTACGCCTGACTACATCATTCCGAACGGATTCTTGTTTACCACCAATGGCAGTATCAATTTTCCAGGAATGTTTGGGGGTACACTCAGTTGGTCGCAGTTACCGACTGACGGGGGACTGTCACTTAATCGTAATGGTACGACTGGAATCAATTCCCCAACGAATTTTGCCGGTAACACAGGCACTGTACCTGTACAGAACAACGTGATCTCAGGCACCGATGGTCCTGATAATTTGGCAGGTACGACAGGGGATGATGTTATTCAGGCTGTCGGTGGCAATGATACGTTGAATGGTGAAGGCGGCAATGACACATTGGATGGTGGCTCGGGTATCGATACCGTAATCTACAGCAATAGCCGCGCGAGCTACTCAATCTCAGGAACAGCATCCGGCATAAGTGTTTCTGGACCAGATGGTAACGATACATTATCTGGTATCGAACGTTTCCGATTTGCAGATAGAAATTTTGCTATTGATCTTAACGACGGACAAGCGACTAACAATACAGTCCGTATCATCGGTGCAGCGTTCGATGCACCTGCTATCCAGGAGCATCCAGATTATGTGGGCGTCGGACTGAATCTGTTCGATTCTGGTCAAAGTGTGCTTGAAGTATCACAACTCGTAGTTGATTTTATGAATCTCAGCAATGAGAATTTTGTGGATACGGTTTTTCAAAATATAGTCGGTACAGCCCCTACGCCTGCAGAACATGATTTTTATGTCGGAATGCTGGAAGGCGGAACATCCACTCAGGCGCAATTGCTGGAACTTGCAGCCAATTCTGACGTAAACGAAACGAACATCAATCTCGTCGGGCTTCAGCAAAGTGGCGTAGAGTTCGTTTAATTGAACTGGGCTTGTCTATTTCTGACTGATCTTACTGTTGAGATGCTCGATTTTTACTTTGGCTACGCCATGTAAACCGATTTTTTTTGCGGCACCATGAGATAAGTCAATGATTCTGCCTTTTTTAAAAGGACCACGGTCATTGACGATGACATCCACATAGCGACCATTGTTCAGGTTGGTAACTCTGACTCTGGAAGGCAAAGGCAAGGTTTTATGAGCAGCGGTTAAGCCATGAGGGACAAAACGTGTGCCCATGGCTGTGCGATTGCCCGATTCTGAGCCATACCAGGACGCAGTCCCAACCTCACGATATCCGGCAGCTGACTTTAATGGATAATAAGTAACGCCGTTAATCTTATAAGGTTTATTATAAGCTGCATTAAAGTTGGGGGCACGGTGCTCACCGCCAGCCGAGTGAGGTAGTGTACCGGAAAACATGGAAGCACAGCCGCTCAGTAGGCCAGCCATCAACAACATGATTCCGATCGATTGAGTGTGACTCAATTGGGACATAGAAAAATCTTGAATGTACAAGTTCTATATAGACAGGCATGATTATATATACCCGCACCCAATTGTAAAACGCTGAGCTTATGACGAAGGTTATCGTATGATTCTTACTGAGTTTATGATCAATTTAAGTTATCTTATTACATCACGATGACTGCTGCTGGACTACTCTCACTTTCGTCAGTAGATTTAATTTCTAATTCATTTTCTGCATGGTGCTTTTTATCTTCACCATCGCTATCAGTTTGACCAGTATGGTCGCTTTCATGAAACTGAACAGGAAATTCCTTCTTTAACTCAATGTGTTCAGCAACAATACGCTGATCCGCATCTAATCGCCCGCTGAGTTGGAGAAGCTGATCTTGCTTGAGATCACCTCTTGCATTACCCTCTATCTGCGCATTGGAATCAAGCGTGACCATATGGCCATTCAAATTGAATTCCTCGTCATTTAATGCATGAATGTAGCCTTCCATTATTACATGCTCTACATCTCCAATACTTTGACGGGTAGGTTCAGTCTGGACATACTGCGCCTCCAGATAAGCACCATCCCAGCGACCCACAACCAGAACTTCCATCCCTTGCATGATGTTGATCGGTAAATCATGATTGATGATGCGAGTACCATTAACTTCAAAGCCATTAGCATCAACTCGAGTGACATGACCCTTTATTCTAGCCTCTTCAAGAGGTGAAATTGAATCGATGCGGGATGCGATAATGACATTACCAGCGAGCCTGTGACCACTAATCTGTACCCAATCACCGGCTTTCAAGCGCGAAAAATTATCCTGATCTTGCGATTGCCTAACTTGTACGGTTTGAGCCAATACATACAATTCTCCAGTTCCAGGATCTAGGTCACTAATAGGTCCAACTGCAGCATGGAAGACCGCAATGTTACGTGCTGTAAACTCATGCCCTGCACCTACAGCTCGCGCAGCAATGACTTGACCTACGGCCAGGTCATGTATGGTAAATGGTTGCCCATCGACTGAGACAGGCGTACTGGCATCATAGTGAATTTCAACATCATTAACACAAATACTCGCGAATCCGGTAATGATTCCAATAATACCTGTGCCACCGATACCGCCATCCTTGGCTTCAATTCCGGTACCGCCTATTCCCCCTTCTGTATTGCCAGTACCCCCAACACCCCCCATCTCTAACTGAGGTCCACCTGTACCGCCTATTCCGGAATTAGTAGCGATGTAAGGATTAATTGATGAAGCGTTTGAATTACAATTGTTTTTCGCTAATGCGTCGACAGAGCATGTGAGCATCAGAGTCATGATGCCTAATATATATCTATTGATATGATATAGCGCTGTCAATGAGATTTTTGTCATGCAGAATTCCAAGTATTTTCCCGCTCAGTAGACATGCTGTTTTTCATCTCGGCAGACTTTTCTGATTGAGCAGGTTCACTAAAATAATAAATACCAAATGTCATGCGATAACGCGGCTCGTTTTTCAGGATATCATTTTTTTCTAGTTCTATCGCTTCTTTATTAATTGCTAATAGAGATTCCATCCCAAGACTTTCAGATTTCTCAGCGAGTATCTTAATCGAGTCCGCGGTTAATTCGTCATAATAAACAGTCCGTTCAAGGAACGGTGGACTTTCCTCCAGTAAATTACTGGCAGCAGCTGCTGCATGATCGTGTAGATTACGACCAAAATAATAAACTTTCTCATCAAAGCCATGCACAGGAATAAAAGCAGCCGTGTTAAGACAAACACGCTTTTTATCATCAAAGCGGGCAACACCCAGCCTTAGCCATTCGTCAAGCACAACTCTCGAACGGATATCGCAGCTCACACTGGTAACCAGGCCTTCAAAAGAAATTTCTCCACCTTCTTTAATAAATCTAGGTAATGGCTTGGGTTGATTGTTTTCATCCAAATAACGCGCATCACTTGTCCAAAGGCTGATAAGCCGCGCACCCAGAGAAACAGTATGCGGAATAATTTCGATATTTGAGTGCGCATAATGGCGCAAGCGTTTAATATCTTTACGATGAATGCCTGTAAGCAAACTTAAGTGACTATCGGTGGAAGGCTTTTCTCCAATCCTGAACTCCTTATCTGCCACTTCTACAAAAATTTCCTTAAGTATCTCACTTAAAAAATTATAAGTAATTCCTTTCGCAAGCATCAGTTTGACCAATGGACGCAATGCTCGACGCAGCGCAGCAACAAGTGCAGGTGAAAATATTGAAATGGAAGGAAGCATGCAGTACATATTCAAATGAAATATCAAATAATTAAATTAAAAATGGATAGTAGATTAACTCTGAATTTGAGTCCATTTTTAATAAGGGTTCATATTAATTTACTTACTTTCTTAAGGAATAATGAAAAAGATTCTTTTTCAGAGATCTTACTGTATTTTGTCAGATACTTTACCTGCTTCCACAAACTCACAATGCCATTCATATAATTTTTACCTTGTAATAGCATAGGGTGATTAATGCATCAGGTAAGGATAGTCTTACGTCTTGTGCGTTATAACTTCAATAGCTGGGCAAACTAAGCTAGCTGATGTTATTTACATGTGATCAGTGGCGTGCATCTAGAAGTCGGTGTTACTTCGTCAAATCTGTGTCAGATCTTGTGTCGCTAAATAGCGATTATATAAAACAACGCTGCAATATGCGCTGAATTTCTAGCAAATACCGATGATCTCTGTCACTTCTCTAATACAAAATATTCGGTTTCCGGATTGTATATTTTATTAATTACAATCACTTACCTTTATCTGATTAGCCGCTACAGCCCTTAAAAATAGAAATTATCAATCATGATAGCACAATGTGATAACACAATGTGGGAAATTATTACATGAATTGTTGACATGAGAAAATTTCCCACGTATGATGAGACTGTGTGGGAAATATTCACACATATGCACATCCTGATAGTTTTACCGATGCTGCGCTTACTTAATTAATCGCGGAAAAGTACTATGAAAAAATTCTCAAATATTACAATTCTAGTATTCAGTATAGGCCTCGTCTCAGGGCCTTGTCTCAGCTCCAGTCCTAGCACGACAAGCCTTAGATAATTATGCCGGATACTCTATGCGTCATGCAGATAATCCAGTCGAGCGATATGAGCATGGCTCAAATGATCTAACACAACAAAGGCAAAGGCGCGACGTAGATGATGCTGCTGAGCTTACTTGTGGTAGTCAAAATCAATGACCGTGAAGTAAGGCGCATTGGAAAACTACTTTGGATTAGCTATATTAATGGCGCCAAAGGTAGCACGGTGTATTAAAGAAAAACTCGATTACGCCGAACTAACGGCGCAACTAAGTTAATACAAAGGCAGGCAGCAAATAAATTAATGTTATTAAATCAAACCAAGGAGAGCATTTAATATGCTTAATACATCTTTCATTAAAAAGATTGTGAGCCTTACAGCTTATTCTTCAGTGGTCTTAGCCCTTCTATCGATAAACAACGCTTCTGCTGGCGCTAACGAAATCGAATTTAAACTCACAGACAACCCAGCACACTGGTTTGATACCGGAACAGCAATCGCAGGCAGTCGCTCCCTTGCAATCGCTTCCCCAGGTGTACGTGTCAAATTTGCCGGTGATTCCAGAACGGTGCACACGAGAACCAGTGTGATCTTTCCAACCGGCGCCGCTAACATGCCATTTAATACAGAACCTACCAAAGGCGGCGATGATGTAACACTGACAACACCAGGCTTATATGTTTTCACCTGCAGTATTCATCCCTTTATGTTAGGTGCGGTGATTGTTGATGACCCAAACACAAGCGGCCTCGATCTTGGATCTTCAATCAGCTTAATCAATGGCATTACCGTGCCAAGCAGCAGCGACCTGGCAACACGCCTGCTGCGAGCTTTCTTTGTCGCAACCAATCCCGCTAACTGGCAAGACTATACAAGTAATAAACCGTGGCATGTTACCTATCCTGATGTTGATGTGCGGGTGGACACCGGTGTCGTTAATTTACCGGCTGTTTTGAATGCCCGCTACGGCAATGACATTCCCCTGGCAGCAATTGTAAATCCTAAGACACCCGCGGTAGGGGAAATATGGGTAGCCACTCAGTTTGAAACCACCACAGGAAAGACAAAACCAGGCACGGTATCAGCGGTAGATGGCTCATCTTGGCAAGTCACTCGCAAAGTAGCACTGCCCTCCATCAACATGAACAATGCACACAATATGTGGACGGATAAGGATCAAAATGTTATCTATGCGACACAATGGTTTGATGACAAACTGACCGTTTATGATCGTCAAACAGGTGCACTGATTCGTAATGTTCCTGTGGGCGAAGCACCTGCACATGTAATGACGCTAACGGATAGCGACCGCCTTCACGTCACCAATAACGGCGATACCCGCACTGATGCTGTGATGGAACTGGCTCCGTTTGCAACCGAGCTGTTGCGCCGAGTGGATATTGGACGAGGCAATCCACATGGACATTGGATGAGTCACGACGGAAAAACCATGGTTACGCCAAATGTCCTTTCAGATGATTCCACGCAATACAATTTCAAAACAAATACGATTGAAGCCATTTTGCCGGTCAGTGGTCCGTTTAGCCATCCTATAGCCACAGGCATGATGCCGGATGCCAGCAAATATTATGTTGCAAGTCTATTAGATAGCACCATTGCGGTGGTGGATATGAATACGCACCATGTCATCAAGAAGATCAATCTGATAGAAAATTATGATCCTGTAGCAGGAACCATTTCTGGACCTGCCGGTGCCCTACCGATTCAAACCCCTGTTTCGCCAGATGGAAAACACATGGTCACAGCCAATATGCTCATAGACACGATTACCGTTATTGATACACGGCCAGGTCTGGTAACTACTGATGAAGTTGTTGCCATGCTGCCATGTGATCCAGGTTGCCATGGTGTGCAATACGGTGCCAAACAAGGCGGTGGTTACTATGCGTATGTTACCAGCAAATTCTCAAACAGAATGACAGTTGTGGATCCTGATCCAAACGGTGACGGCGATCCTTCCGATGCCAGAATTGCAGGTACGGTAGGATTGTTTGCTGCGGACACAACGCAAATGGATGACACCATCAAAGGTAATCCAGGAATGGGAGGACAAGGCATCCTGCCAATCCCCCTGGCTTATAACGGCTGGGTTCAGAATCTACCCGCTTCCTGGAGTAGTCAACTGACACCAGCGCAACGCGATCCGATTAAATAACTCAATTAATCAATGATGGGCGTGAACGTGAACAGTGTTTGATAAGATCTTAGGACATTAGACACCGTTTATATTGCCGAATTTATTTACTTAGAGAAGGAGGAGAAAAGATGAGTACAGAGTATGATGATTCATCCACCCAAAGTGACAAACAATTTATGTTTACCATTGAGAATGGCGTTGTGACGGCTTTTTTCGAAGTTGAAAACGGCGTTAGTGAACAACAATCAATTGATAACGAAGATTCCTTTTTTATTGAAGGTGATCAGATTACACACACAAAGCAAACCGCTGATGGATCTGAAGTCACCATCTATTCTGATTCGGATGGTGATGGCTTGTACACCATTTCCTCTGATTCGGATGATACGGATGACAACGATGATAGTGATGATGACAGCATTAATGACGAGGATGATCATCCGCCGGAAAGTGGAGAACACAAAACCTTCCAATTCACTATTTCCGATGACCAGATAACCGAAGTATTTGAAATTAAAGACGGTGTACCAGAACCTAAATCGGTTGATGACAATAGCGAAACCTATGCAGTGGATGGCACTGAAGTAGTCCATACCGAAATTGAAACTCTCGGGATTGAGGTCACTCGCTATGCGGATATCGATGGCGACGGTTCTTATCACCGCATTTCTGAACAGTGGATACCCGACACACCCGGAAGCGGACCTTTTAATATTGAAGATGAACTCAAATTTTCCCCGACAGACGATGATGATCTTATTGCCGTGCGTGGCGGTGAGGATTGCCATGGTGGATCCGGAGCAGATCAGTTTGTTTTCCGTGAAGCAGCGCATTTGCGTATCGGAGATTTTAATTCTAGCGAAGGTGACTTGCTGGTGTTTGATACTGGCCTTGGCTTAACCTCCGTTGATCATCTGGCGAGTTTTGTTACCGATATTCGCCGTAGTGATGACGACCAGGATCTGATTGTAGACTTTGGCCCGGATGTCTCCATCACGTTCGTGGGTATACAACCTGACCAAATTAGCTGGGATGATGTCAGTGTGTTGAGCTAGCTAGCATTAAATAAAGAAGGGGCGACAATCGCCCCTTTTAGTTTCTGGTCAATAACTCATAAGTTACTCGTAATGAACATTCTCTGCAGCACGCTTAGAAAATAACAAGAAAGCTATATTGCTTAATTTTTTTATAAAACTCACTATCTAGCACAATAAATAATAAAACTAACAATATAAGGTACTTATCGAAAAAGCGCGCAAATTCAGGAACCAAAGCTTCAGGGAGGTAATCTACAATAATATAACCTTCTATAAACTCTACGCTCTATGGGTTGATAGTAAATTTTAGGCCTTAGAATGTCTTTGAAGATCAATTAATCATTTTCTAAAATAAACGAGCAGAGGATTTAAAATGAATATTTCATTCATTAATCAGGAGCGTCTGCTGAATGCCAAAATAGCTTATACGTCACGTAACTTAAACCCGGAATCAGTGGCAATTTTATTGGATGGAGATGATGTTGTTCCTCATGCCGGAGATATGCTGTTAGCCAAAATCATAACAGTAGGTCACTATAACGAACTGGAATTGGTGCCTGGCCGACGTTCTGGTTTGTCTGTAGGAGATGAAATCATCATATGCTACGGAAATCGCTATGCACCCGATCAGTTTGAGGCACAAGTGCCCAATGATCTGAGAATATGTGACCTAGTGGCAGCGGGAGGTATTGCAGCACGCATGAATTATCGTCATGCCCGTGTAAGAAAGCCTACTCGAATTCAACCCATTGGTCTGCTAGCAGATTGCAATGAACGAAGAATCAATCTAAAAAATAATGCCCTACCTGAACTATTCAGTTTATTTCCTCATCCATATACGGTGGCGGTGGTTGGCACGACTATTAATGCTGGTAAAACAATGACTGCAACTACGATGATTCACGGCTTGGCCAATGCAGGATATACAGTCGGCGCGGCTAAGGTAACTGGTACTGGTTCTGGCAGAGATGCCTGGCTTATGGAAGACGCTGGATCCAAATTAACTTTAGACTTTACCCATGTAGGCTTTCCATCGACTCACCTTGTTGCACCAGAACAGGTTGAAAATATTATTGAAACGCTTGTTACGCATTTAAGCGTAGCTAAGATGGACGCCATTGTCATGGAAGTAGCCGGTGGTCTGTTAGGATGCGAAACAACCGCTTTATTGAATTCTAAAGCGTTTGCGAAGCTTGTCGACAGCGTGATTTTCGCCGCAGGCGATGCACTGGATGCAGCAGCAGGGATTGAAAGTTTAAAACGTAAAAAATTACCTGTGACTGCAATCAGCGGCCGATTGACAGCTTCTCCGCGGGCGGTAATTGAAACTGAAGATGCTACAGGATTACCTGTTTTAGATAAAACAGCGCTCAGTTCTCAAACCATAGTTGATGTATTGCAAATTCCCCCCTCAGCAAATACTCTTCATTCGGGATATGATGAAAGATTAAGAGCTTACTAACCACATTTTTATAAATGTCAAACCATCTATAAAAGCCAATACGTGTTGTGCCCTCTACATTTTTATGGCTACTAGCATTTAATTGGCTCAGATTGCGCACTGGCAAAAATTCTGTGCACATCAATCACTCTCCGGTTTTAATATCGAAAGCAAAATATCAGGTAAATCCAACATTATTGGCTGCTCAATTAACATTTGCAGTTGACAAACCTCCCCTTGCATCCAAAATACATACTTATTCATTTAGAGTGTTTGTTATTGCCTGGTTTTTTAACATTTTCATCACATTATAAAGGTGTTCTTTGGAAGACATGCCGCTGCACATCATGCTGATTGCATTGGTGTTCTTGTTAATTCTATCCGGTTTTTTCTCCTTATCTGAGACCAGCATGATGGCGATTAATCGTTATCGCTTGCGGCATCTCGCCAAGCAAGGCCATCGTAGCGCTCGATTGACTGTAAAATTGCTCGATCATACGGATCGCTTACTGGGTGTCATTTTACTGGGTAATAATTTACTTAACACAGCCTCTGCAATGTTAGTGGCTGTCATTATCGCTAAGCTTTTTGCTCATGATGATTTTGCACTGTTCATAGGCACGATAGCTGTTACTTTTGCCATTCTGGTGTTCAGTGAAATTACTCCCAAAGTCGTCGCCGCTGCCTATCCAGAGCGTATTGCGTTAACAGCTAGTTATGTACTGACCCCCTTATTAATCATTTGCTATCCTGTTGTATGGTTCATTAATTTGTTTGTCCGAGGATTGCTGATCCTGTTTCGATTGCAACCCAAAAAAGGCGAGCTCGAGCAAAAAATAAGTACCGAAGAACTTAAGACCTTGGTATTGGAAGGCGGGCATTTCATACAGCATAAGCATCAAAGTATGCTGCTGAATTTGTTCGATCTAGAAACCATCACGGTAGATGATGTCATTGTGCCGCGCAGTCAGATTGAAGCAATTGATATGGATGCGGATGATGAGATGATCCATGCGCAATTATTGACGTGTCATCATACGCGCTTGCCCATCTATCGTGAACGCGTAGATAATATTGTGGGTATTGTTCATGTGCGCAAGGTTTTGAATCAAATGCAAAATGGCAAAATAACAGCAGAAGCGCTTGAAGCAGTGATGCGTGAACCCTATTTTATCCCCTCAGGTACACCCTTATTTTCTCAATTGCAGCTATTTCAGGAAAATCAGCAGAGAGTTGGCTTGGTGGTTGATGAATATGGTGAATGGATGGGCTTGGTTACCTTGGAAGACATTATCGAAGAAATTATTGGAGAGTTTACGACCCATGCACCCACTCAAACCAGCACATTTTTGAAGCAGGAAGATGGCAGCGTGATTGTCGAGGGCAGCACATTATTGCGTGAATTAAATCGCAAGCTTGATTTCCAGTTTCCACTGGATGGGCCAAAAACCTTGAATGGCCTGATACTGGAACATTTTCAGGATATCCCGGAAGCAGGAATCGGGCTAAATATTGCCGGTTATCCAATGGAAATCATTCAAACCAAAAACCGAGTGGTAAAAACTGTTAGAATTTTTCCAGCCTTGACAGAAGTTGAAACAAAAACCCAGGAGTAGTTTAAAATTTCTAATCGAATTTTAGTGTTATCGTGCTGATATAAATTTAATCCAGGTTGGACGAGAACTATAAAAGCAGATATCCTGTCAGCCGATAAAAGTCATCAAAACTTTCATCAAAGCGCCCATAGCTCAGCTGGATAGAGTACCGCCCTCCGAAGGCGGGGGTCGCACGTTCGAATCGTGTTGGGCGCGCCATATATCATCTAATGTATAGATAGAGCTGCAAAAAAAGCTTTGATGGGATTTTTTTTGACATTCAAGACAACCGGTCGTATTATAAACAAATGCCTAAATCAATCCAAAAAGAACTGAATAGAGAAAACTTGCTGAACCAAGGGGTTGCCTTTTTTATAGCGCAAGGCTATCACGGTACCGGACTACAGGAGATTTTGGATGCAGTCAACGTTCCCAAAGGTTCTTTTTATAATTACTTTGATAGTAAAGACGATTTTTGTGCCGAAGTCATTCAGCATTATATCCATCCGTTTATCGCACAATTATCCATATACTTAAACCAATCCGACACGGATGCGCTGGGTGCAATCAGGCGTTATTTTGACGAGCTCATTGAGGAGCTTGAAAAGAACGCGTTCAAAGGAGGTTGTCTGCTCGGCAATCTGATGGGAGAAATCGGCAATAGCAGTGATGCTTGTCAGGAATCCCTTCAATCGGCAGTTAAAAACTATCGGGATTTATTGCAATCTGGGTTGGCCAGGGCCCAGCAGCAAGGTACAGTAAGAAGGGACAAGACAGCTGAGGAAATGGCTGATTTGCTGGTAAATACCTGGCAAGGGGCTTTATTGCGAATGAAAATAGAAAAATCATCCGCACCGATTAAACAATGTTGCCATACTTTGCTGGAAGATTATTTTAAAGCCTGATTGATGCTTTCATAAAATAGACGACCGGTCATATTTTAGCCAATACTACAGGAGAAGTGAAATGCCAAAATATATTATCGAACGTGAAATTCCCGGCGCAGGCTCGCTTAGCCAGCAAGATCTGCAAGCCATTTCACAGAAATCATGCAGCATCCTGAACAGCATGGGCCCACGCATCCAGTGGCTGGAAAGCTATGTGACGGATGATAAAGTCTATTGCGTCTACATTGCACCCGACGAAGCCACCATCAGAGCACATGCCGAGCAAGGCGACTTTCCCGCCAATTGTGTCTCTCAAGTTAGATCCGTGATTGATCCAACCACGGCTGAATAGAATAGGAAAGTTTCTATTGATCACGAAATTTTATTAAGAGGTAACGCTCATGCAATCTCATGCTATTCATTTCACGGTATTCATTCTGATCCTGGTCGTTGTCGGCATTTCCGGATCATTTGCCGCGACTGAAACATTAACCGCAACCAGAAAACCTGAGACCTCAGCAGAACCAAAAGAGCGCCATAAGCATTTTGTACCATCCGATGCAACACGTAAACCGGAGTCGGACGATCAACTTGCACCCAGACTGCATAACCTGGGTACGCACACATTTCCCGTCAGCACCCGAAATCCATTAGCACAACAATACATTAACCAAGGTCTTAACCTTGCGTACGCGTTCAACCATGCCGAAGCGCGGCGTGCGTTCCGCGAGGCAGCACGGCTCGATCCAGAGCTTGCAATGGCTTACTGGGGTCAGGCACTCGTGCTCGGTCCTAACATTAATGCATTGATGGAACCGAACGAGGAGCCACAGGCTCTGGAGTTGGTGCAGCAAGCCAAGTTACGGATGATAAACGCTTCACCGAGAGAACAAGCGCTTATCAGCGCGCTTGAGAAGCGTTATTCAGGAAAAGCCGAGTACCGGACAACGAATGATAAGGCTTATGCGGAGGCGATGCGAGAAGTATATCAGCGTTTTCCGGACGACTTGAATATTGCCATGCTATACGTTGAATCGATGATGGATCTGCGACCCTGGGGCTACTGGATGCCGGATGGTACGCCCTATGAGGGCACAGCCGAAATTGTCGCGCTTACTGAAGAAGTGTTGCGACGCAATCCGAAACACCCCGGTGCACTACACATGTATATTCACCTGATAGAGCCGACCAGCACACCCGAGAGAGCAGAGCAGGCAGCCGATACACTGCTGACTTTGATGCCGGCGGCAGGACACACGGTACACATGGCGTCGCATATTTATCAGCGCGTCGGCCGCTACGCCGATTCCATGAAGAGCAATCAACTGGCTATCGCAGCAGACGAGGATTATATTACACAGGGCCATGCGCACGGTTTATATCCGATGGTGTACTATCCGCACAACATTCACTTTCTCTGGTTCGCAGCTACCGTAGATGGTCAAAGCAAAATTGCCATCGAGTCTGCAAGAGAAGCTGCCAGCAAGATTGGCGATGAAGTACTCAAGGCCATTCCATTGACAGCAATTTTCCGTGTGACACCTTACTGGGCGCTCGCCAGATTCGGGCACTGGAAGGAAATTCTTGCAGAGCCTGCGCCGCCGTTGACCAGTCCATTTTTAACTGGAAGCTGGCATTATGTGCGCGGCCTTGCATTGGTCGCAACACAGCAATTGCAACAAGCTGAGCAGGAGTTGTCAGCGTTGCGTAAGATCATGAAAGATCCATCACTAAACCATCCGCTACTTTCGAAAAATACCACCAGCACAGTGCTGAACGCCGCGCCAGAGGTACTTGCGGGCGAAATCGCTGCAGCACGTGGCCAGTTCGATCAGGCCATTGCGCACCTTGAGAAAGCAGCTCGCCTGGAAGATGCCCTGGTATATACAGAACCATCGGAGTTTCACCTGCCGCCACGGCTGGCGCTGGGTGCCATCTTACTGGAATCAGGACAGCCTGCCGAAGCAGAAACGGTTTACTGGGAAGATCTGCGGCGCAATCGTAACAATGGATGGGCGCTGTACGGATTGGTGCAAGCCTTGCGTGCGCAACAGAAGGATGATCAAGCAGCGCTCATTGAAGCACGTTTCAAAAAGGCCTGGGCACGTGCCGACGTATCCCTTGCTGCATCTCGCTTTGGACGGCCGAGTAACACTAATAAATAAAAAGCGCATATAGCAGAGCTGCAGCCAATGCCTCGATTATTCGAAAACTATTCGAGATATCCTTGATTCCCAGCTATGCCTGCAATATGATCCCTGTCATAAAAGCCATAGAAAAGGGTGTGATGTTTACTGGAATCATAGAAGCCATCGGTGAAATAAGGCAGATTCGTCCGATAGAAAATAATATACATTTTGGGCTGTGTTTAAGTATTTTTCCGGGCAATTTGGACCTGAGCGATGTTAAGCCAGGCGATAGTATTGCTGTGAATGGCGCTTGTTTGACAGTCACCACATTAGCAAATGGCCTCTTTACGGTGGATGTTTCGCAGGAAACCTTAAACTGTACGCAAGGATTGGATCAGATCGATGCACGCGTTAATCTGGAAAAGGCGATGCGTTTGTCCGACCGATTGGGTGGACATTTGGTGAGCGGGCATGTGGATGCCACTGGAACGGTGGTAAAATTTGAACCGGCAGGTGAGAGCTTTTTACTGACCATTAAAGCACCGCTGTCGTTACTGCGATACATTACCCATAAAGGTTCAATCACAATCAATGGCGTAAGCCTGACGGTTAATCAGATTGACGACGATGAGTTTTCTATCAACCTGATTCCACATACCTTAGCGATGACGACTTTGAACGAACTTGCGCCGGGCATGCGTGTGAACCTGGAAACAGACATGCTGGCGCGTTATGTGGCACGATTATTAAATTTAAATGCTTAAGTCTATCAACGAGATTAAACAGTCATGACGATCAGCGCCATCCAGGACATTATTGCTGATCTTAAATGCGGCAAAATGGTCATTCTTGTCGATGAAGAAGATCGTGAGAATGAAGGGGATCTGGTCCTTGCCGCCGATTTTGTGACGCCAGAGGCCATCAATTTTATGGCCACCCATGGCCGCGGGCTGATCTGCCTGACTTTGACTGAGGAAAAGTGTCATCAGTTGGATTTACCTTTAATGGTATCCGCTAATCGCGCGCCCTTAGGTACTAATTTCACGCTATCCATCGAAGCAGCCAGTGGAGTCACCACAGGTATTTCTGCAGCCGATCGCGCACATACCATTCAAGCAGCCGTTAAAGCCGATGCCAAACCGCAAGACATTGTGCAACCAGGGCATATTTTTCCATTGATGGCGCAAAAAGGCGGCGTCCTGGTGCGTGCAGGCCATACGGAAGCAGGATGTGATTTAGCTAGAATGGCAGGCTTGACAGCAGCTTCGGTCATCTGTGAAATTCTGAAAGAAGATGGCAGTATGGCGCGGCTGCCTGATTTAATGGAATTTGCACGTAAGCACCAGCTCAAAATTGGCGCTATTGCGGATCTGATTCAATACCGTAGTCAAACCGAGAGCTTGGTTTCGCGCGTAGCTGAGCGTAAGATTCAAACATTGCACGGTGAATTTCTGCTGATAGCCTATCATGATGAAATAGCCAATACCACCCATCTGGCTTTGACCAAGGGCGAGATCAATCCAACAACCGAAACATTGGTACGCGTCCATGAACCCTTGTCTGTGATTGATTTATTGGATATGGACGATCATACGCACTCCTGGAATATCCATGAAGCAATGAAATTGATCGCTGAAGCAGGGCGAGGAGTGATCGTCCTTCTACATCGTAAAGAAAGTTCAGCCAAATCGATTGAACGCATTCAATTAAAGGAATCTCACGCTAGCCCTATCAAGACAGACCTGCGTAATCATGGTATCGGCGCCCAAATACTGAAAGATCTGAACGTTGGGAAAATGCGACTTATGGCCGCACCGAGAAAAATGCCCAGCGTGACAGGGTTCGGTTTGGAAGTGACCAGTTACGCGGAAACCCACAGGCGATAATTTTAAATTTTTAGCATCGCTCAATTAACTGACAGGAGCCAGATATGCCGTACTACAACGATATTCTAGAATTTGAACCTAACCTGGATGGATCTGATCTACGCATCGGTATTGTCATGAGCCGTTTCAATATTGAAATCGGGGAAGGATTACTCAGCGCTTGTATCGCGGAACTCAAGAAGAACAAGGTGCAAGATGCCAATATCCTGCTCGTTACTGTCCCGGGTGCTCTGGAAATTCCGTTGGCATTGAAAAGAATGGCGATGGCCGATCAATTTGATGCATTGATTGCATTGGGTGCAGTCATTCGTGGCGATACTTATCATTTTGAAATAGTCGCTAATGAATCTGCGCGTGGCTTAACAATGGTGCAGATTGAAGCAGAAATTCCGATCGCCAATGGCATATTGACTACGGATAACGATGATCAAGCAATCGTCCGCATGAGTCAGAAAGGCACCGAATCTGCACAGGCCGCACTGGAAATGGCTAACCTGCAGATAAAAATTGATGAAGTCGCCTTATAGATTTTAGATTTGCAACAGCTGAACAGGAACTGATCGTTAATAAGAAATGGATAAACAACACAAGAGCCGTCGTCGGATTGCGCGCGAGTTTGCATTACAAGGTATTTATCAATGGAAAATTGCTGGAGGCACAGCAAGCTTTATTGAACAACAGCTCCGCGAATCCGATGAATTCAAGCATGTGGATGAAAAGCATTTTTCACATTTGCTGCAAGGCGTCTTACAGGATGTGTCAGAACTTGATAAGCACATCCAGCCCTGTTTGGATCGTCCTTTCAGCGAACTGAGCCCGGTAGAGTTTGCCATTTTATTATTGAGCACTTTTGAATTAATCCATCATCCGGAAATTCCTTACCGAGCGATCATCAATGAAGCGATAGAATTGGCCAGAACTTACGGCGGCAGCGAAGGCTATAAATATGTGAATGGGGTATTGGACAAATTGGCCATTCAGTTGCGCGCAGTTGAGATAGAAGCGCAGAAATTGGCAAAGAACCAGACATAATTTAATTAAAACAACGTGTGCTCAGAATTCGATATTATTCATCGCTATTTCAAACGGCCAACCCCTCGCGCAG
Organism: Nitrosomonas sp. Nm166; assembly: GCF_900112825.1. GTDB lineage: Bacteria > Pseudomonadota > Gammaproteobacteria > Burkholderiales > Nitrosomonadaceae > Nitrosomonas. The sequence continues at coordinate 24,500 of NZ_FONE01000026.1, forward strand.
TGCTGGGAATTGGCGACGATGCTGCGCTTATTACATCATCAGCCAAAATGGAACTGGCTATCTCAACGGATACTTTGGTATGTGGCAAGCATTTCTTTGCTGATACGGACCCTTATAAACTCGGCTATAAATCCCTGGCAGTAAATCTCTCCGATATGGCCGCAATGGGAGCAAAACCTCGCTGGGCATTACTGGCTTTGACGCTGCCGGGCGATTTGGTGAAGCAGAGTACAACATGGCTAAATAAATTTAGTGACGGTTTTTTTGCACTGGCTGATGCGCATCAGGTGGAGTTAATCGGGGGCGATACCACTTCCGGGCCGCTGAATATCGGTGTGCAAATTATAGGAGAGGTTGCAGCAGGCCAAGCCTTACGCCGCAGTGACGCCAGAGTGGGCGATGATATCTGGGTTTCCGGACAGGTAGGCGATGCTGCATTGGCACTCAATCATGAACTGCAGCAGATCATCCTGACATCCGATGAGATTGCGCAATGCTTGCCTGCATTACTGATTCCCACAGCCCGGGTTGATCTTGGGCAACGCTTGATCGGCCTGGCGCATAGTGCAATTGATATATCCGATGGATTAATGGCAGATTTGGGGCATATCCTGGCCGCTTCAGAGAAAGCAGCCCATATCTATATGGCTGATCTGCCGAGTTCATCCACATTAAAAAAATATTTGCATCAATCGTTCGCTATCCATTGCTTGTTGGCGGGCGGAGATGATTACGAGCTATGCTTCACTGTGCCTAAAATAAATCGCGAGAAAATTGAAAATCTTGCTGCTGAACTGGCTATTCCACTCACTCGCATCGGTGAGGTTCTTGCAGGCGAGGGTTTGATCGTGAAAGATGCCCAGGGAAATGCCATTACATTGGAGACCAGAGGATATGACCACTTCAGTACCCGAAACTGATGATTTATCCAACATTCAGCCCGCTCAGATTCAACCGGATTTAGAGTTAATTTACAGTCATCCGGCCTATATCATCGCATTCTCAGGAGGGGTCGGATTAAGTCCCGTCGCTCCAGGTACGATGGGCTCGCTCGTCGCGTTTCCGTTATTCTGGCTGTTTAATCACTATCTGAGTCCGATTTATTTCTTGCTGCTGATTGATATCATGTTTATTGTCGGCATCTGGGCATGCGGTCTCAGCGGCAAAGCACTGGGCACGCCAGACCATAGCGGTATGGTATGGGATGAAACCGTGGCATTTCTACTGGTTTTATACTTCACACCGGTAAATTGGATATGGCAGTTAGCCGCCTTTCTCTTATTCCGTTTTTTTGATATTGCCAAACCCCACCCTATCCGACATTACGATAGCCGTCTGCAAGGAGGGTTTGGCGTCATGTTTGATGATATGATCGCTGCATTTCTTACGTTACTTTGCTTAGCCGGATGGAAAGCATGGGTGTTATCCGAAGGATATGGCTCATAAAGTATTCATAATCTCATTAACAGCAACGATTTAATCTTCCTTTACCACCGTATCGTGTTTCCTGACGTTCTCTAAAAAATTCCGCATAAGACATGACTGGTTGATCCGGATGCGCATTTCTCATGTGATCGACGTAAGTGCTGTATTCCGGCACACCCACCATCAATCGCATGCTTTGTGAAAGTTGACGCATCGTCTGAGTAATTTTGTTATACATTGCTCGTTTCTCCAATATTTACTTTTCAGTTGCTGCATAAGCAGGTAATAGCTCAAAGGGCGCTTCTTTGGCAGTTGGCTGATAGCTGAGGCGCGCCCGAAGCACAGTTTGAATTCCAAACACCAGCATGCTGGTGAGTACCAGCATGAACAGGCCAGCAAGTGCTGAGTTCACATAATCGTTAAAAATGACCTGCTGCATTTGCTCGAGTGACTTGGCTGGTGCCAGAATAATCCCTTCCGCGATTGCATCCTTATACTGATTCGCATGCGCCAGGAAACCAATGCGCGGATTGGCATCAAAAACTTTCTGCCAGGCTGCAGTAAGCGTACAGACACTGACCCACGTCAGCGGAATAAGCGTGATCCAGGCAAAGCGATCCTGCTTCATCTTAAACAGTACACAAGTCGCCAGAATGAGTGCAATACCCGCTAGCATCTGGTTAGAAATACCAAACAACGGCCATAAGGTATTGATGCCACCGAGTGGATCAACCACTCCCTGATAGAGGAAATATCCCCAGCCTGCAACGCAGAGACCGGTTGCAGTCAGGCTGGCGATCACTGAATCCGTGCGTTTCATGGCCGGAATAAAACTACCCAGCAAATCCTGCAACATAAAGCGTCCTGCGCGGGTTCCGGCATCGACGGCGGTCAGGATAAAAAGCGCTTCAAAGAGAATAGCAAAGTGATACCAGAACGCCATCATGGCAGTGCCGCCAATGATTTCAGATAAAATTTGCGCCATGCCGACTGCCAGCGTGGGCGCACCCCCAGTTCTGGAAATAATGCTGTGCTCGCCGACGTTCTGCGCGGTTTGGGTAATCATCTCGGGGGTAACATAAAAACCCCACTGCGCGATGGTTTGTGCAGCCGATTCTGCGGTGGTACCGATGATTGCTGCAGGACTGTTCATGGCAAAATACACGCCGGGTTCCAGTGTCGCAGCGGCGACCAGCGCCATAATGGCGACAAACGATTCCATCAGCATTGCGCCATAACCGATGAAACGCGCATCGGTCTCAGATTGGATCATTTTTGGCGTGGTGCCGGAGGCGATCAGCGAATGAAAACCGGATATCGCACCGCAAGCAATGGTAATAAACAAAAAAGGAAAAAGGTTACCTGACCAGACGGGGCCAGAACCATCAATAAACTGCGTGATCGCGGGCATTTTGAGTTGCGGCGAAATAAATATTACACCGATGGCCAACCCAACGATCGTGCCGATCTTCAGAAAAGTCGATAAATAGTCACGCGGCGCCAGTAACAGCCAAACCGGCAGCACTGCGGCAATAAATCCATAAGCAATAAGCAGCCAGGTCAGTTGCTCGCCGGTCAGCGTAAAAATAGCGGCTAATTCGGGAATCTCCTGAACGTATTGCCCACCGACGATCGACAGCATCAATAATACAAAACCAATCAGGGACACTTCACCGATCGCGCATGGGCGAAAATAGCGCGTATAAATTCCCATGAACAGTGCGATGGGAATCGTAGCGGCTACTGTAAAAGTACCCCAAGGGGATTCAGCCAGCGCCTTCACAACAATTAATGACAGTACCGCCAGCAAGATCAGCATGATGAAGAAGGTCCCAAACATCGCGATCATGCCAGGTAGCTGTCCGACTTCCGATTTGATCAAATCACCCAGCGAGCGGCCGTGTCGCCGTGTGGATATAAACAACACGATGAAATCCTGCACCGCCCCCGCAAACACTACACCGGCCAACAACCACAACATGCCAGGCAGGTAGCCCATCTGTGCCGCCAGGATAGGGCCTACCAATGGCCCTGCACCGGCAATAGCTGCGAAATGGTGCCCAAACAGGACATATTTATTAGTCGGCACATGATCCAGGCCGTCATTGTGCTTATAAGCCGGTGTCATGCGCGTGGCGTCTAATTTAAGTACACGGTTCGCGATGAACAGACTGTAGAAACGATAAGCAATGAGATAAACGCAAATCGCTGCGATCACGATCCAGATAGCGCCGATGGATTCACCGCGCTGCAATGCAATGACACCAAACGCAACCGCACCGGTGAGAGAAAACATCAGCCAGCCAAGTTTATTGATTAGATTGTTCATTTACTTTCCCAAAAGATAAAAATTCCTACAAATAATAATGAAGCAATGCAAGATGGCTCACCCAATGCTCAACCTCATTGAATTCATCACACAAATAAAAAATAACAAACCATGGTAATGACAACAATACCGATAAAATTAAGCGTTAATCCTTCGCGAACCATGTCGGTAATGGAAACATGGCCAGACCCAAAAACGATGGCATTCGGCGCTGTTGCGACAGGCAGCATGAAAGCGCAACTCGCACTCATCGCTGCGGGTACCATCAGCAGGGTGGGATCCATGCCTGCTGCAAGCGCTGCCGGTGCCAGTATCGGCATCAATAAAATGGTTGTCGCGGTATTGCTGGTGGTCTCGGTGAGAAAAGTAACCATCAGCGTAATGATCGCAATAATAATCAACGGATGTAAGCTGTCAAGAATCGCCAGTTGGGTACCGATAAAGCTGGACAGCCCAGATTCGACAAAAGCTTGTGCAATGGCAATTCCCGCCGCAAACAGAATGAGAATACCCCATGGCACTCTCTCAGCAGTTTTCCAATCAAGCAGCTTGCCTCCGCGCCCATCAGATACTACAAACAGAATCACGACGGCGATCAACGCCACAATCGCATCATTCGCGCCCTTGAGATCAAACCATGTACTCCAGCCGCCAAAGGGCTCAAGACGTGTTATCCAGGCAAAAGCAGTGCAACCAAAAATGATAAGCACTCGACGTTCTTCTGGCCGCCAATCTCCAGTAGGAGGAATGATGAGTCTTCCATGATAATCCAGCTTGCGCGTGAGCCATAAGTTGGCCAACGGCAAAAACAACAATACCACTGGCAATCCCCAGCTCATCCACTGTGTAAAGCTGACTGCCGTACCGGTAAATTTTTCGTACTGCTGCATAAATACCAGATTTGGCGGCGTCCCAATGGGTGTGCCCAGCCCGCCAATGCTGCTACCATAAGCGATGGCCAATAGCAGTGGTATGGCCAATTTTTGGTCGGGACTTTGCGCAATCACGGCCAGTGCGATCGGTAGCATCATTAATACTGTTGCTGTGTTCGATATCCACATGCTTAGTGTCGCAGTAGCCACCATAAAACCTAACACGATACGACGGCTGCTGGTTCCGCCGATTAAATTGATCATTCCCAGAGCAATGCGATGATGTGCCCCGGAACGCTCCATTGCCGCTGAAAGCATAAACCCGCCGAGCATCAGCAAGATCAGTTCGTTGCCGTAAGCAATCGATATTCTTTCCTGTGGTAATACACCGGTCAGTGGAAAGATGGCTAAAGGAATGATCGAAGTAGCAGGAATAGGGATAGGCTCAAATATCCACCAAACCACACACAAAACAGCCACCGCAGCGGTCCAACAGGCAAACATTTCCCAACCTGATTGATACATCCCACCTGCGATAGCGATTGCAAGCAATGGACCGGCAATCAATGCCCATTGACGATTAAAGGTGATGGCCATGTCGTATTAAGCTTAAAGGTAAAATATTGATAAAGCCATACGTGGTTCAGCGTGAATTTTCACATCATGCCGGAGCGTTTTCTGTGCGTCAATGAATGTTACAAAACAAGATCATCAGTTGTAGTTTGCCTCATAGTAAGTTACATGATAAAGAACTATACTTATATAACCGCTTGTTTTGAATAATGTGCTTTGATAACATGGAATCAATGATCTATAATATTAACTTAATTTTCGAGGGGAAATCTGATGGCAACAGGACAAGAAGTATTAGCATACTTAGGATTAACTGTTGAACAGGCCAATAAATTTATTCAGGAAAATATTGGGCAGCCTGAGATTATTTTTGATGCTGCGTACGATGTTGGGGCCACAACCCAGCATCTTAGTGACATCACTGGATATTCAACCGACACCATTAAAAATTTTTTTGCAGCTTTCGAGCTAGATACTAAGTTGCTTGACGAGGTTAAAATCTTGTTTAACTCAGAATTAGGTGATTTAGCCAATTTTGTTGGATTTAATGATCATAGCGGAGTTTTATCTACGGCTTCACTAGGTGATCAAGTAAAATTAGATGTTGACTCATCGGATTATAGCTTCTTTTATGAACCAGTATTCGATTATCAACAAGCTGATGGGATATATACTCCAGATGAGTTAGGTGTTTCGCACTTAGGTAATGTTCCTGCTACTGATGAAAGTATTGAATCGCTGGTTTATGGCACGTTAATAAACATATATTCTGCACTCGATGAGACCGAATTAAGCCAGCTTAGAGGTTTTTCTCATAACGAAAGTAATGTAAACGAATACCGGTCCATGTTAATTGACGCTTTGAGTGACCCTGCTAATCGAAGCGACCAGGATTTAGCCGACCTTATCGTCGACGAAACGGTGATTCTTATTGATGAGTACTGGAATAACATGGATGTTACTGGAATCCTTGATCATAGTATTTTAGGTTTAGCCGGTATTGCTTAGTCAGGATCTGTCAGCTCCCTAAAATTAATTCCACCCCATCACCCCATGAATATGGCATGAGATATAGCAATAATTTGTCTTCTTGAAGACTGCTAGATGCTTAACGCAGCAACCGTTGATAAAAATCTAGCCGCTTAGGGTGAATTTTTCCTTCTTGCGCCGCCAGGACCACAGCACAACCGGGTTCGTTGATATGACGGCAATTATTGAACTTGCAGTGTCCGAGATAAGGATGGAATTCGATAAATCCCCACCCCAGATTCTCGCTCTTAATATGATTCAATCCGAATTCCTGAAATCCGGGAGAATCGATGATTGCGCTATCCGCATCGATACGATAAAGCTGTGAATGGGTCGTGGTATGACAGCCGGAATCCAGCGCCAGCGAGATTTCTGCAGTAGCTCGTCTGGCCTGTGGAATCAGTGCATTAAGCAGGGTTGATTTACCCATGCCGGATTGGCCGGCCAGCACACTGAGATGGCCGGCCAGATAGGGTCGAAGCGCTGACACATTCTTTATTGCACTTAACCGCAATAGCGTATAACCCAGATCCCTGTAAAGCGACAGGGTTTCCATAGCCGTCTGGGTGGGCCCTGCAAGATCGGCTTTATTCAGCACAATCAGCACCGCGAGGTCTTCACTCTCAGCAGCTACCAGACAACGATTAATTAACTCTTCACTAAAGCTGGGAAATGCAGCCACAACAATGATAATTTGTGTCGCATTGGCGGCAATGATTTTTTCCTTGAAAGCGTCACTGCGGTATAACAGCGATGCGCGCGGTTTTATAGTTTCGATGACGCCCTGCCCGGCGGCGGTCAACTGCAACTCAACCTGGTCGCCGCACGCAATACCACCTTTTTTGCCGCGCATGACACAAGACACAATTTCACCGCTTGCTGTTTCAACTGAATAATGCCTGCCAAACGCGGCGATCACCTGCCCACTCAAATACTCAACTGTATGTTTTGGTTTTTTGGAACGAATACTCAAATGGTGAACAACTTATCTATTTTGGCTGCACAGATAAAATCATTCTCGGATAAGCCGCCAATCGCATGTGTTGTGTAAGTTACAATGCATTGATTGTAACCTGCGGTCATGTCCGGATGATGATCTTCCCGGTGAGAAATCCACGCCACCGCATTCACAAAGGCCATGGTTTGATAATAATTTTTGAATGCGTAGGTTTTAGTGATTTGCTTATTATGTAATTGCCATCCGGCAATTTGCTGCAAAAAAGTGGAAACCTCATCGGCAGATAGCGGTGGCACGCCACCTTCGCAAGGTTTGCACTGCTTGGATGTTAAATCACAAATAGTTTCACTCATGATTACCCCTGATTTTGTAGGTGAGCCACTCGGATGGCGGCTGGTGGATGTGAATCATAAAAAGCCGAATGCAGCGGATCTGGCGTAAGTGTAGCCGCATTATCTTGATATAGCTTAACCAAAGCCTGAATCAAATCATCCGCCGATGAATTCTGCGCGGCATAGGCATCGGCCTCAAACTCATGCTTACGTGAATAAATGCTGGCTATCGGATGCAGCAAAAAGGTAAATACCGGCATTACCAGAAAAAACAGCGTCAACGCCATCGCGGTTGATGGCACGGCTGCAACTGATGCGCCCAAGCCCTCATAAAACCAACTTTGACCCATCAAATAATTCAGTAGCCATAAAAACGCCAAGCTCATAGCAAACGATATCACTATGCGTTTGATCACATGGTGATGTTTGAAATGTCCCAGCTCATGCGCCAGTACTGCTTCAATTTCATTTGGATTGAGGCGCGACAACAAGGTATCGAAAAAAACGATCCGCTTGGTTTTGCCAAAGCCGGTGAAATACGCATTGCCATGGTTGCTGCGGCGTGAACCGTCCATGACAAACAATCCGCTGGATTTAAAACCACATTTATTCATCAGTTGCTCAATGCGCGCCTTGAGAGCAGCGTCTTCCAGTGGTGTAAATTTGTTAAACAGCGGTGCAATCCAAGTTGGATAAACCGCCAGAACAATTAAATTGAAAGCAATCCAGGCAAACCAGGCGTACAGCCACCAACTTTCCCCCATTTTCTCCATCAGCCACAACACACAAAATAGTAAGGGTGCGCCCAGCAACAAGCCAAGAAGAAATTGTTTAATCAAGTCAGAAAAGAACATGGCAGGGGTCATTTTATTGAAGCCGTATTGTGACTCGATCACAAAAATGCGGTAATAGCTAAGTGGAATTTCAGTGATGCCAATAATCATAAAAGTACTAATAATCAAAGCCATTCCATGAGCCAAGGGATCATTCAGCCAGTCTACCCAGAAGTTACTCACAGCATCTAACCCACCGCCCAGTGTAAAAACCAGCAACAGTACGACTTGCAGCAAAATACCTACATATCCTACCCGTGTTTTAGCACAAGTGTAATCGGCAGCTTTCTGATGATCATTCAGGTTGATCTGATTGGCGAATTTTTCTGGCACCTTGCTTTGATGTGCACGTACATGGCGAATATGCCGTGCCGCCAGCCAAATCTGAGTTAATGTTGTGAGCGATAGCGCGATAAGAAAAACCAGTGTAAATGTTTGCATAGTCAATAATTTTAACTCTGAAATTTGAATTTAGCAGTGCTTATTTAAAAATGACGGACCGAAGTCAATATGACACAATTGAACGCATTGCATTCAAAAAATACAGAAATAATTATGGCACAAGACAACAATAACCTCATCTGGGTTGACATGGAAATGACCGGACTCAATCCGGATACCGATCGCATCATTGAAGTGGCTTTGGTGATTACTGATTCACAACTCAATACGGTAGCTGAAGGTCCAGTGCTGGTAGTTCATCAACCGAATGAGGTATTAGATGCGATGGATAAGTGGAATAAATCCACACATTCCAAATCCGGCCTGATAGACAAAGTGAAAGCTTCGCGATTCAATGAAGCTGAAGTTGAAGCACAGTTGATCGAGTTTCTCAAATTGCACATACTTCCCGGCATATCACCCATGTGTGGAAATTCAATTTGCCAGGACCGCCGCTTTATGGTTCGCTCTATGCCACAACTAGAAGAATACTTTCATTATCGCAATCTGGATGTCAGCACTCTTAAAGAACTGGCTAAACGCTGGAAGCCGGAAATAACGGCCGGTCTCACCAAAGAAAGCAAGCACGAAGCTCTGGCCGATATTTATGACTCCATTAATGAGCTTAAATACTACCGTCAGTATTTTATTGTTGCGTGAAACAGCATTTCATGTATGTTTCCTCGAATACTAAGATTACACTGGTTTTCGAACTTTCCAGATATGCTCGTTTCTAAAAATCGAAGTAAAAATTTTTACTTTTCATTCACCATAGGAGATACAAGATGCCTGACAAAAGAAATTCGATCGTTATCGCTACCGGAGCTGCTCTTTTACTCACTTTCAGCACAACAACAGTTTTCGCTACCGACGCTAAAGATAGTAGCCATCAGCACCAAAGTGGACAGGCTACAGGCCATGGTGATATGAAGGTTGATCACCATGACCATCATAAAATGTCCTCAGTAGATCAAAATAAAGATGGCAAAATTAGTAAGGAAGAATTCATGAAGCATCACGAAGCCATGTTTGATAAAAAAGATACTAACAAGGATGGTTTTCTGGATGACACAGAGATACGCCACATACACAAACATAAACAGGATCAGCACAAACAGGGGGGCCATGCACCTGGTGATGCAAAAAAATAAGTACCTCGTGAAGCTAAAATGATCCGCTAATTTTTAGCTCAGACACTCTGACAGTGACTTTATTTCAAAGCAACTGTCAGAGCTTTAATTGATTCAATGCCTTAATTCACCAGACACCTTCGCAGATCTTTTTTGCTCCAATGGTTGTGGGTCCAATATAGCTACGGTCAGACTATCATCATTGAAATATTTTTTTGCCACATCCCGTATCTGCTCGGCAGTGACCGCTTTCAATTTCTCCAGCATGAGGTCAATGTCACGAAAAGACAGCCCTATGCTTTCCAATCTTCCAATCTGCATCGCTTGAGAGAAAATAGAATCCCGCTGATACACATGACTAGCCACTACTTGAGCTTTAACCCGAGCCAGTTCTTCTTCGGTAACACCCTGTTGAACGATTTTCTCAATCTCACCGCGTAAGGCCTGCTCCATTTCTGTCACCGTTTTTCCTGCGCTGGGTATCGCACTCAGAAAAAAAATGCTCGGACCGCGAGCCATTGCACTATAGCTAGCACTCGCTGAACTGGCAATGTGTTTTTCACGCACCAGTGACTTGTTCAATCTGGCTGAGGCATGGCCATCTAATATACTTTCCAGCACCTCTAGCGCATAAGGCTCCCAATCTGTTGTTACATTTTTTATTGCCGGGACATGATATCCCATTATGAGATAAGGTAATTCTGCCGGTGCTTTGACCGTTATCCGCTTGATACCAAGTTGCCGCGGCTCAGTTTGCGGCTTACGGGCATTGATCGGCAATAATGGGTGCTTTTTAATAGCGCCATAGTTTCTCTGCGCTAACTTGAACACTTCATCTGCCTCCACATCACCAACTACAACCAATATGGCATTGTTAGGTGCATACCATCGGTCATACCATTCTTGCGCATCTTCTACGCTCATATTTTCCAGATCATTCATCCAGCCGATAATCGGATTCTTATAAGGATGCGATTGATAAGTAGTAGCCATCATTTTTTCATATAACAAGGAACGGGGCTGATCTTCAGTGCGCAACCTTCTCTCTTCCATCACGACTTTGATTTCCTTTGCGAATTCTTCTTCTGTCAGAATCAAGTTATTCATCCGGTCCGCTTCCAGTTCCATTGCCATAGGTAGATGACGTTTATGCAATTGCTGATAATAAGCGGTGTAATCGTAACTGGTAAAAGCATTCTCACGCCCGCCGGCAGCTGCGATTCTCCTCGAAAACTCCCCGCTGGGAACTTTTTCTGTGCCTTTAAACATCATATGCTCTAGGACATGGGCCACACCGGTTACTCCATTTACTTCATCAATGCTACCCGCCTGATACCAGATTTGCGTTACCACGACGGGTGAACGATGATCCTGTTTTACAATCAGTTTTAGCCCATTATCTAGTAGATATTCATATGGATTGGCAAAAGCGGGAGAAGAAATCAGCAGATTTGACAGGAACAACAACCCAAAGAATGAAAAAAAGCGGAAAACAGCAATACGATGACCAGGTTTCATTTTTCCTAACCCAAGTATGAATAAACAGAATAAAATTAAGCTTTGAGAATTCCAATGCATATTAAAGCCTACCAGAATGTTTAGTTTTTTTAAATCTAAAAAGGACCCCTCAGATCCTTCTGAAACAGAGATCACGCCCGATACTGAGTCTGAATCCAAGCCTACTGAACCAGCAAACGATGAGCCAACAAGCTTAGCGAGTAAACTCAAACAAGGCCTGGCGCGTACAAGGCAGAGTTGGGGTAAGCAGCTATCGAGTCTATTTGGCGGCGGCAAAATAGACGAGGCGCTTTATGAAGAATTGGAAACTATTTTGCTAACTTCCGATATCGGGGTCAATGCAACCTATCAGTTGCTTGAAGATTTGCGCAAGCAAGTAAAACGCGATGCATTAACAGATTCTACGCAATTAAAACAGGCGCTTAAGGAATCACTGATCGCCATGCTAGAGCCGCTTGTTCAACCGTTGGACACCACCGTCCCAAAACCTTTCGTCATTATGATAACGGGGGTTAATGGAGTAGGAAAAACAACCTCCATTGGCAAGCTTGCCAAGTACTTTCAAGCGCAAGGCAAATCGGTATTACTGGCCGCCGGCGATACTTTCCGTGCGGCTGCACGCGAACAATTGATTGCGTGGGGCGAGCGGAATAATGTCACCGTGATTGCGCCCGACAGCGATCCGAATAAAAAAAGTGATCCGGCCGCGGTAATTTTTGACGCAGTTAATTCAGCCAAAGCTCGCGGCATAGATATCGTACTGGCAGACACTGCCGGACGCTTAACCACTCAGCTGCATTTGATGGAAGAAATCAAAAAAGTAAAACGTGTGATTGCCAAGGCCATGCCCGATGCACCGCACGAAGTGTTAGTAGTGCTTGATGCCAATACCGGACAAAATGCAATCACACAAGTGAAAGCTTTTGATGAGGCACTCGGCGCCACCGGCCTGATCCTGACCAAGCTGGATGGCACCGCCAAAGGTGGCGTTGTAGCAGCGATTGCTGGCCAATACCCGCAAAACCCTCCGGCATTGCGTTTTGTGGGTGTCGGTGAAGGCTTGGATGATTTAAGGCCGTTTGATGCCAAGGCGTTTGTTGAAGCGATGTTTGACTGATCTGGGAATACATGGCGTCCTATGATCACATTCAAGAATGTCTCGAAACGTTATCCGGATGGTTACGTTGCGCTAAATAACATTCATCTTACGGTTAATTCAGGTGAAATGATATTTCTGACTGGTCACTCAGGTGCAGGCAAAAGTACCTTATTGAAATTAATCGCCGCAATTGAACGCCCGACTTCCGGTACGATTATGATCAATGAGCAAAATATCGCACAGCTTAAGCCAGGGGCGATTCCTTATTTACGCCGTAGGATTGGCTTCATTTTCCAGGATCACAAACTTTTGTTTGATCGCAATGTTTTTGACAATGTTTTATTGCCACTACAAATCAGTGGCTTTGATAATAAAACGGTCGCCAGTCGTGTACGCGCCGCCCTGGATAAAGTCGGCTTGTTAAAAAAAGAAAAAGCCATGCCGATTGCGTTATCTGGCGGAGAAAAGCAGCGATTATGCATTGCACGTGCAGTAGTTCATCGTCCTAATATTTTAATAGCTGATGAACCGACAGGTAATCTGGACGTTGAATATGCCCGAGATATTATGGCGATGTTTATCTCATTTAATCAGGTGGGCGTCACCGTATTGATCGCAACGCATGATGCTTCTTTATTGGAAGACACACAACATCGCATCTTATCCCTTAAACAAGGAAAATTAACAGTATGATTCGGGCATGGGTAATGCAGCACGGGCTTATGTTTTTTCTCACACTCAAGCGGCTGATTTCTACACCCGTTGCGAGTTTGCTCAGTGTCATTGTGATGGGCATCGCTCTGAGTCTACCGGCTGGTATTTATGTATTCATGAAAAATCTGCAGTCCATTTCCGGACAAGCAGTAAGTTCACCGCAAATGAGCCTGTTTCTCAAACTGGATGCGGTAAAAGAAGACATTGAAAGAATCAGGCAGTATCTGGAAGAAAATGCGCAGATTGTAAGTTTTGAGTTCGTCTCCAAGGATGTTGCATTGCACCAGCTGCAACAACATAGCGGGCTTACGGATGTCACGGCGAGCTTAGCCCATAACCCGCTTCCCGATGCTTTTATCGTGCATACATTGGCAAGCGACACTGAAACTCTGGAGCAGTTACGCATGACCATGCAGAAATGGCCAGAGATCGAACATGTACAATTTGATTCTGCCTGGGTTGAGCGCCTGAATGCGTTACTCAAATTAGGACATTACGTAATCCTCATGCTGACCACTTTATTAAGTGTTGCGATTATTGCCATCATGTTCAACACTATTCGCCTGCAGATTCTTACCAAGCGGGATGAAATCGAGCTATCCAGATTAATTGGCGCAACCAATGGCTTTATTCGGCGCCCTTTTCTTTATTTTGGTGCAGTTCAGGGATTAGCCAGTGGCATTACTGCCTGGTCTATCATTGCTTTTGCCATTGAAACAGTGAATGAAGAACTTGTTACACTTACCCGGCTCTATGATCTTGAGCTACATTTACAGCATCTTTCTTCAGAAAATAGCATCAGCTTGCTGATATTCTCATCCTGGCTGGGTTGGTTAGGCGCACGCCTGTCGGTCGCAAGCCATCTTTGGCAAATTGAGCCCAGATAAGTTAAAGTAAGGGTTCGAACTTTTTAAAGAGTTGGCACTCTCAGGATGAGAGTGCTAAAATAAAAAAAGTAAATGCAAATCCATGACCAGGAGATTATTAAAATGACGAATGCTTTAACACTACCCTCAATGGAAGGAAGTCTTGAAAGTTATATTCAGTCTGTTAATTCTTTTCCTATTCTTTCTCAAGAAGAAGAAACCAGTCTGGCCCGCCAGCTATTGAATCATGGCGATATTAAAGCTGCACAGCAATTAATTTTATCGCATTTGCGTTTTGTGGTTGCAATAGCGCGTGGCTACAAAGGGTATGGCCTTCCACAGGCTGATTTAATCCAAGAAGGCAACATCGGTCTAATGAAAGCAGTCAAACGCTTTAACCCGGAACGTGGTGTTCGTTTGGTATCTTTTGCTGTGCATTGGATTAAAGCCGAGATTCATGAATTTATTATGCGTAATTGGCGCTTGGTTAAAATAGCGACTACCAAGCAGCAACGCAAGCTGTTCTTCAATTTGCGCAGTATGAAGCAAGGATTAGATACTATGAATCCCCAAGAAGTCAATGCGATAGCTACACAACTGGGCGTTAAATCTGAGGAAGTGGTCGAAATGGAAAAACGTTTCAATGGCTCGGATATTTCATTGGAGCCAGTATCCGATGATGAAGACGACGCATATAGCCCGATCAGTTATTTGACAGATGGTACTGAACCTTCACAAATCCTAGAAAAAGAGCAGATTAACCACTTACGCAGCAAAGAGCTGCAGCAATCATTAGATTGTCTAGATGATCGCAGTCGCCACATCATTGAAGCGCGCTGGTTAAGAGAAAAAGATACCGCTACCTTGCATGATCTGGCTAATGAATTAGGAGTATCAGCAGAACGTATCCGTCAAATCGAAGCCAAAGCACTGCAGAAAATGCGTGGTGTTATGACAACTAATAATTGAAAACAGATTTTATTCATTTACTCCAAAATGAGCTAAATGGATGTATCATTCTTAGCAAATGGAGAGGTACCGAAGCGGCTATAACGGCGCTGACTCGAAATCAGTTGGTCAAGGTAACTTGGCACATGGGTTCGAATCCCATCCTCTCCGCCAACCAATCTTCCAGAGACATCCAGTAAAGTATATATAATTCAATAAAACAATATAGTTACTAGAACTTCTTGTCCATAGACGTCTCCTGAAATATACTATCATCCAGCATTTAGGGAAAGACGGATGGAAAGACGAGATGGCGCATGAAGTCAAAAAGCTTAAAGCAGTACTAATTAACTCCCTCCCACCAGGTACACATTCAGACGGCGGCAATCTACTTTTGCGAGTTAGAGAATCAGGTTCAAGAAGCTGGGTTTTCCGTTATAAACAAAATGGTCGAGCAAGTGAGCTTGGGTTAGGTTCAACAAATGACAGAACACTAGCTGAAGCACGCGAGATTGCTAACGATATGCGGCGAGCAATCGCACGTGGCCAATCTCCTAAAGAAGTATTGAAAGTTGAAAAGCCTAGCAAAACTTTTTCTGAATATGCGGTTGAGTGCATTGAACAGAAAAAAGCTGGTTGGCGAAATCGCAAACATTCAAGCCAGTGGATAAATACACTAAAACAATATGCCTTCCCATTTATCGGTAACAAATCTGTAACAGATATTGGTGTGGATGATATCAAAGCAGTACTCAATCCAATATGGAAAGGTAAGACGGAAACCGCTTCAAGGGTAAGACAGAGAATAGAAGTTGTGCTGGATTACGCTTTTCTTCATGAGAATATCGATAAAAGTAACCCGGCTCGATGGAAAGGATGCTTAGATCATGTATTTGCTGCACCCAAAAAAGTATCTCCTGTTGTTCATTTCAATGCCATCCCTTATATTAAATTACCTGAAGTTATGCAGGTGTTACGGGCCAAGACCAGTATGAGTTCTTATTGCGTCAGGTGGATAATCTTGACCGCTTGTAGAAGTTCAGAAGCACGTGGAATGACATGGGAAGAAATTGACATGAACGCCAAAATATGGATTATACCTTCCGCTAGAATGAAATCGGGTAGAGAGCATCGTGTACCGTTAAATGATGAATGTATGGATGTTTTGGCTGCCTTAGTTCAATTTAAATCGATGAACAATGACTTTGTTTTTGTTAACAAGCTTAGCGATGTAGCAGTAAGTAAAACCTTAAAACTTATATCTTATCCTGAAGCAACAATACACGGCTTGAGAAGCTCATTTCGCGATTGGTGTGGTGATACTACCCCTTTCTCCAGAGAAGTATGCGAAGCTGCATAGCCCATGCGGTTCAGAATCAAACTGAAGCAGCATATCGCAGAAGTGACCTATTTGAAAAAAGACGTAATCTGATGAAGCACTGGGGAGAATATTTAAATAGCAGCAATCCACAATACGCTGGACGCCCCGCAGCATCTGATACAGGTGCGTAATGCTGGGCGATTGCTTTTTCTACCGGTGTCCAATCAATCAGGTGATCGATTTGTTTGAGAAAGTTTCCTTTACGGGTGCGGCGGGTGACATCAAATTCCGAAAAGCTCATATCAATTAACTCAATTGTATGATTAAAAACACTATTATATCATTAATCGCATCTGAAACTGGCTCTGACCGTGCAAAGTTCTCATTCATTCAACCTTGACTCCTGAGATGATAAACATCGCTGAAAGCGATGCTATAAAAAGTAAAACAGGCTTTAACTCAATTGCGAAATCACAAGTAGGCTGAAAATCAAAGGTTAACATGCCGTACCTATAGTTAATTGTTTCATCGACAGGATAAAAACCAGCACCCCAGGATTCAGGCGTTTCAAGATCGGCGTCTACGTCCTGCTGTTCAATTTGTTCATCTGGAACAGTAGATTTGGGTTCGTGAACGAACAGACTATGGCTAATTTAAGTTTTAAAATTTATTTTCTTTTTTATTTATATAAGGTAAAAACCATGAAAAATATTAAATTAATAGTAATATTATTTTTATTTAGCATATTTTTTGTGCCTGCCATAGGTTCTGCTCAAGATAGGAATTCGGACTCTAGTGTTGGTGCATTTGTAAAAGATTCGGCTATCACGAGCAAAATCAAATCAAAATTGCTTGGTGCAGAGGATATTGATTCTATGGATATAAAGGTAGATACAGATAACAATGGAATAGTTGTTTTAAGTGGCACAGCTAAAACAAAAGCTGAAAGCGATAGAGCACATAGTATTGCGCATTCTGTGGATGGCGTTAAAAAGGTCATTAATCGGATAGAAGTTGGTAAAAGTAAATAATACTTTTCAACGGAACCAGATTAGTTAAAAGTTAATCCTCTAAATTATCAATAAGATTAAAGCTAACTAGTAATTCCTTAGCTTCTGTTAGTTTTACTTCAAAAAAAGTACTCACTGATCTATTCATATAGGAGATCCCCATGAAATACATTACATCATTTTTATTTGCAGCATTACTCACCCTTCCCACGCTGCGGTAACTCCTGGCGTTGGATTGGATGTTCCGGTTACTGGTAACGTCAAATCATCTGGAGATGGAACCACCGTCGGAACAGGTAAGTTTGAGGGAATTTTTACAATAAAAAACTTCATCAAATCAGATAATGGTAGCAAAGTTCTTGCTGTTGGTGTTCTATCAGGATCTGTTGGTAAACAGAATTTAGTCAACCGATCTTACCGTACCAGTTAATCCCAAGGCATTATCTCCAGATGGCAATGCGGGAGCAGTTATTACTCAGGTAACATGTGATACTTTAAATTTAGATATTGGAGCATTAGATCTTAATCTGCTTGGATTAGAAATTCATATTGATCCAATTTCAATAGACATCATAGCTAATCCAGCTGGCGGGTTGCTTGGGGATTTGCTAAGTGCAATTGCTAATCTGCTAGATAGTGGACCTTTAGCTATTATTATTGATGAATTTATAGAATTACTGAATCAATTACTGCAAATATTAGGATAATTTATTAATCCGAAAATTAAGTTAACTAGGGATCATATATTCTTCTCCACTTTGAGTGATATTTCATATTTATAGTTTTGTTATCTTATTGACTGTTCAATGATATTTAGAACTAACTATATTTTGAATTATGTAAAAATAAAAAAAAAAGGATAGAACTTAGTAGAAAATCAGAAAATTCTTGAAGATTTTCTATAGGCTGTTAAGCGGCTTTAAGTTCTACCATTTATAAGAAAAACTCATATTTTTGAAAAAAATAATTTGTTAGTAATGTATATAATAAATTCGCTATTCTTTCTTAGCTTGGCACCTATAGGCTTCTTTTAAGTTTGCTGGCAAGAAAATATATTCTTCCAGGTACTCGAGTATATGTGGATCTAAAGATAACGGAGCATTTTCTGCATATGAAGCACAAGGTATTGTAACTTTTCTTCTTCTTAACTTTTCAAAATAGCAATTCTGCCAAATTAAATTTTGCCGAGCAGGATGGTTTTTATTGTTAATAATTGATTCTAAAAGGCCATCTTTAATAGCTTCAAGCTCTAAGGCAAGCATTGGAATAGGTTCTTTACCTGGAACTGAAACGGAATATCAAGGACACGGCAATATCGCCTTAGCTCCCATACGGCTTTATCAAGCTCAGCGAACACAGATCCTTTTACAAAATATGAAACTTCTAAATATCGATATTGACCGTAAGAATTTAAGTGTTCAAGTAGTTTAATAGAAGAGGCACTAAGTTCAATTACAAAACATAGTTTTTTCGCATATTTTTGTGCAATCGCAAGATCATGTTTTATGTCTTTTGCTACGATTCGATTATAGAGAAGAATAGCTTTGTAGTATTTTTCAAATGCCTGAAGGGCAGACCAGAGGAATTGAGAATACAATGCCGCTCTATAGCACATCCTTGCAGCAATATAATCAAGATCAGCAGTATTTCTGAAGCTCCGCGTCGCAAAATTATTTATATATAATTCAATTAAATCTTTGTTCTTTATTGGCATAAATATCTTCAATTCCATCAATGCAGGTTCAAAGAAAAGTTAAGCAGAGACCTTTGCAAAAACATAACTTTACCTGAAGCGTATTCAGTTCAGATTTTTTTGTGAGCAATGAAGTACTTTTTGTAAGCTTTTCGCAAAAAT
>NZ_FONE01000067.1 GCF_900112825.1 Nitrosomonas sp. Nm166
GATGATTCTGAGGAAGCTGAGGCTTCTTCTCGCCCTCATTCTCGTGCAATTGCATTGGCCATTAATGAATGATGACGGAGCCAACCATCGTCTTACACTCGCCTACGCCTGAAAATAGAATTGTTCAGGGGTGACTACTTATTTCCTCACATGAAGCCTGATTCTGCATACGCTCGACTAAAAGCTTGCTTGAATCTAGAAAAGGATGAGCGCTTAACATTCGGGCAAATCATCGCTGCCATGAATTTCTGCGGTCAGTACGATCCTTTGATGTACGCATGTGACGAAACATTGCACGCGCGCCCTGACAGAAAAGCACCAAGCGCATGGGTTTATCTTCATTTGAATGGCTTGCTGGTTTATATATTTATAATCAGGCGCTTGAGTAGTCGTGATTAATATTATTTACTCATAGATTCTATTATCGAACTAACACATGCCTGGACTTGTGGCTGGTTAAATAGCTCTGGTGTTTCGTCAGTCTCTGATATGCCAGTTTTAAGAAATTTATGAATATCATCCATGAGCGCGGTTTCGGGCAAACCGGCATCGATTAACTCTTTTGCATTATCGGCTGCAGTCTTAAAAAACGTCCGTAAATACTGTGGACCGGATTTAATGTAATCGTCACTTTCAATACTTGGGTACCCGGCTGCATCTAGGGCCTTTAATACATCAAACTCCAAGATTGGTTTAATATCATCTAGGAATTCATCAAGTTTATACATTCACAATTCTCCTTTTAGTTGTGCCGCCCGAGCGGCGGCTTGGGGGGTTATGCTGTAAGTTCAGTTTTTTCTTTTGATGGGACACCAGCTTTCAGAATCTTGTCAGTTACGCTAAAAATTTTTTGTGCTGATTTTTCGCTAATGGTCGCCTCATTTAACCAGTGCTGAATATATCCACGCGATTCGTCTTGCCTGTCAGATCCAGTAAAGTACACAACAATATGAAAGCTACTGATTCTGCTTCTACTTCTCTGATAACCCTTGGGGTTTGTTCGCTATCTGTCATTGTGTGTTCTGTAGTATGACCTAAAACGACGTGAGCAATTTCATGGAAT
This sequence comes from Nitrosomonas sp. Nm166, assembly GCF_900112825.1. Classification (GTDB taxonomy): domain Bacteria; phylum Pseudomonadota; class Gammaproteobacteria; order Burkholderiales; family Nitrosomonadaceae; genus Nitrosomonas. The sequence goes on from NZ_FONE01000067.1 coordinate 1,064, forward strand.
CGTGTTTTATGCGGATGCTGTGCGAGCGGATTGATAGCGATCGAGGTACCTGATGCGTAGCCTTGACAGTTATCGTCATAAAGGTCAAATTTACCTTCCGTAATATACAAATTTGAAAGCGCAGTTGACTTGTCCCATTTTGGGAAGACTACTTCATTAACATAATCTTCACCCTCAGTCTGCTCTAAGACGAATCAGTTATTTTTCCAAACAAAGTGAGAAAATTGAAATTCTTCAGTTTCGCCTTCTTCATTTTCGCGCTTGCCTTTCAGTGTGACTGGCATGCAGAGAGCAATAGCTTTCTGACCTTTCTTGACGCTGCGTCCCTTTTCTTGCCATGCCTTATATGACGCAATTGGTCCTAAATTCAGTCCACGGCTTGCGCATTGAAAGCGTCAGCAAGCATATCGCCTAAGCTGTAATTGTGAAATGCTGCATAAGCAGAGCTTAAAACACCAGGGTTAGAAACTGCATTGTTTAACCACAGAAGACATTGATATGCTTGTGAATTAATTTGTATTGAAAACCTATTTTTGATTTTGTGATTTCTCCGAACTCCATTTCATATAAGTCATCATCATTTAAAAGTATCTTTACGTAGTTAACTTTTAAACCTGATATTCTAGGTAAAAGGAACGATAAACCACCTCGCTTTTCGTTATGTGTTGTAAAAGCTTTGCGCCAGTCATAACTTTAAATTTGTGCCCACCAATCTGGTGGTAGATTATTTGGACAACCTGTTCAAATTCTTTTTTGATTAACATCATTAACCCTCCAGTTTAGATTTGGTCCCGCCGGGCCGGATTAATGAACGTTATTTCTGCGTTTCAGTTCTACCACATATGCTTTTTGATCGTAGCGAGCGCTAAAGAACCGCCCAACTTTCTCAATCGCTTCCAAGATTTTTTCTTCTGTTACAACTTGCCCAGTTAGCAGTTCTTGAGAAATTTTAATTACTGAGTAATTTTTCATTTCCATTTTGTCCCCTTTGTTCATATCTTTAAAAACATGAACATAATCATATGCTTATATAGTATATATGTCAACACAAATAGAAATATAACCCTATGATTATCATAAAAGAATCTGATCAAAATCTATATATTTATAAGTAAACTTGATATTTATCAAAAAGATTATTAATATTGCAATCGATTCAAAATTGAATTGATCGTGATGAGAAAATCCAGTTAGAAGAAGGCCGTACGCATCATGGGATACAAAAATTCCGTGAAGCGTGTCTCCATGGCGAGTCAGCTTCGAGTTCAAAAAACTTAAAGCCAGGAGACATAGAAAATGGCCGTTACCAAATTGGCGGATTCGTCAAACCAGAAATATTCCTTCCTTACCTGCAGCAAGAAACTACCGTTAAATCCAATCTGCGCATTGACTCATTAAAAATCATACTACTTAGGAGCCGTTGCCTCATCTAAAATCATACCAGTTGGAAACAATAAGAAAGGAGATTTAGATGATGATCAAATCAGAGTCTAGCTGCTCGGAGGGAGTTGCAGGCAATTATTAAGCAGAAGTATCATAATGCGAGTTGGGCGGATAGGAGTAAGTTATTGGATGGATTTGTTGCTGCCACAGGTTACGAGCGGAAGTATGCCATTCAGCTGATGAACAGTGCAGAAATGCCTACCCTACCAAAAAAGCGCCCAGCATCCCAGAAGTATGATGAACAAGTACGACAAGCCTTAATTTCAGTCTGGGTTACCGCTAACCAAATTTGCTCAAAGCGTTCGTGCCGTTTTTGCCGCAGCTGGTAACGGCCATGGAACATCATGACCATCTACGGTTACCAGTCGATGTGCGAGCACACTTGCTCAGCATCAGTCCGGCCACTGTAGATCGCATGTTGAGGCCGGAGCGAGAGAACATCAAGAAAAGCGTCAGTACCACGTATCGCGGCAATCTCTTAAAACATCAAATTAAAGTAAGGGCATTTGCTGATTGGAACGATGTCACTCCAGGTTTTCTGGAGGCTGACTTGGTCGCGCACTGTGGTGGAAACACTAATGGCGCTTTCTTAAATACACTGGTTCTGGTTGATATATCTACAGAATGGTTAGAAGGTATGCCACTGCTGCGAAAATGTGCCAGTGATATTATTAACGGTTTGCGAGTCGCTGATGAACTATTGCCATTCCCTTTGCAAGGACTAGATACTGATTGCGGTAGTGAGTTTATTAACTATGACTTGTTAGACTACTGTGAAGATAGGTTTATTACCTTTACTCGCGCACGAACACACCGTAAAAAACGATCAAGCCCATTTGAAGAAAAGAATGGCTCGGTAGCGCGTAGACTGGTGGGTTATGGCCGATTCGAAGGCCGGGAAGCCTGGGAAGCGCTGGCTAAGTTGTATTGCGTATTGAGGAAGTATGTTAACTTTTTTCATCCATCACTGAAGCTGCCAGAGAAAGAATGACAAGGGGCTAAAGTATCAAAGAGATACGATAGCGCAAAGACGCCATTCCAACGTATCCTGCTCTCTGAGCATATTAGTCAGGCAAAGAAAGACTCGTAAACTGCAGAATATGAAATATTCGACCCTGTCGATATACTGGCTCAGCTGGAAATGCTACAAGATAAGTTATGGGAATTTTCTTGGAACAAGAACGACAGTGCAGAATCCAGTTTTGTCGTCAGCAAAGATGATATTAACGATCAAAATACGCAACCGGAGAAGTGCGGTAATTTAAATCGTCATTATCACACAAGCGAAAAGGTAGACTTAAGAAAAGCTCCTCGCACTTGGCGAACGAGAAAAGATCCTTTTGAAAATGTTTGGGATGAGATTCGATTGCGGCTAGAGCTGATGCCAGAGACTACAGCCAGTGAAATTATACAGTGGGTCATGGGAAAGTACCCAAGCCAGTTTTCCACTGGTCAAACCAGGACCCTGCAAAGAAGAATCGCACAATGGCACCAGGAACAAGAAAGTCATGAAAAAACATTGCGAGCACTCATGACCAATCAAATGACGCCTCCGCTGACTTTCTCCATTACAGATACAGGCATTCAGACTAATTTGGATTGTGGGAAAAAGGATGTAGCGAAATCACTTAATTACTGACATGATCGTACTGTAGGTATACTGGGTAAGCCCTGCTCGTAGGCTTTGAAACTAAACTTTTTGTGATGAGGTGTACCGTTAGATAATAGTATGATTTTTGATTGAGGCAATACGGACCGGACAGGGTAATTGTCATCTAATAGTAATGCTGATGGGTCGATTAAGCGTAGCCGTACTGTCACTAGAGAGTTTGAGCGGCTTTATCCTTTGCCTGCTGGTTATAACCGCGCTGATTGGCAAATTGATCACGTAATACCGCTAGCAGAAGGCGGATGCGATGCTGTAAGGAATATGCAATGGCTTCCGGAATCAATAAAAACTTGTGCTGATGATCATTGCAAAGATCGATGGGAGAGGGAAGGAATCTATTCAAAAATAAGAATTTTAGCTTTAAGAATGCTGACCAAACTATGCCAAAACATGACCAATTATGCCTAAATTTGGTCAGTTAATATCAAATAAGTAGTTGATATTATTGACTTTATTGGCGGAGAAGGCGGGATTCGAACCCGCGGTACGGTTTGAGCCGTACACACGCTTTCCAGGCGTGCACCTTCAACCACTCGGTCACTTCTCCAGATTAGAAATAAACAAAGGGACAAAGAATAAACCAGATCTTATTTTCGGGCAAATTTGTTTTAAGTCGCTTGTAGAACTGGAAGTTTAGTAGCTTAAATGTTTCCAAATGGAAAAGGTAGCGCCCTGTCCTATTACTGTGCCAGTAGATGTCTGGATGTTCCAAATGATGATTTGATCAGCCAGAAAACGTCTTCCGGTACTGGAAATTCTTATACCGCTATAATTGGAGATATATCCTTGTGTTTTAACTTGCTCCAGCATGCGGGCGCGATCTTCACGGTTGATTGGTTCAGCGGTGAGCTTTGAGGGTGTCTGAGTAAACTGTTGCCAATCCATAGCCCATAAATTTAGGGCTGTTCGATTACCGTAATTCAATATGGGATCATTTTCTATACCATGCGATGCGACTACAAATGGGCTGTTGAATAAGCGCTCAGCTTGCTCAAGTGGTGTGCCGTGCCGATGGATGAGTTCCTGTTTAGTCCAGTAGGCATAGCTATCTAGCAAATATTGACACCATTGCACTGTTTGTGGGTTCTGCGCGTTATTTATCATTAATGCAAATTGTATAGACAATGAAAATTATAGGAAAGTTTTTGGCAGAAAGGCAGTGCCACCTATAGACTAAGGTGTTTCACTGTCACTGTATTACTGAATCTCAATTGTAATGAATAGACTAATAATTATCGTATTCTAGGCGGCCTTCACGCCTGATCAGGTCGTCAATAGTAAGACCTACTGCCGATATGCCATTGAATACCGTCCCCACTCTTTTCTTATTGAAGTGCTCTAGCATAGTTGTATAAGCTCTGGGTGGCAACGGGAAGAATTTGACTTCCTTTACTGTAAGTAGGGCATTCTTCATATAAAATTCAACAAATTCTTTAACTTCACCTTTCCCAGCCGCTTTAGCATTTACATAGATAAAGATAGGACGGGATAAAGGCTGATAACTCCCGTCTTCAACAGTTTCCACAGATGGAAGGATAGCGCCATTGCCATTATCTATGGCAATTGCTGTCACCTTGTTTTGGTTTTCGATGTAATAAGCAAATCCAAAAAACCCCAGTCCATTCTTATTACTGGCTACGCCTTCCACCAACACGTTGTCATCCTTAGATTCGTTAAAGTCACTGCGACTTGATTTCGCCTTGCCAACGATGGCCTTAGTAAAGTAGTCGAAGGTGCCGGAATCAGCATCTGCACCATAGAGTCTGAAGACTTCATCAGGCCATGCCGGGTTTATCTGATTCCATCTGGTAATTTTGCCTTGCGCAGCAGGTTCCCACATTTTCTTCAACTCTGCGATGGTCATCGCCGTACTCCAGTTGTTTTCCGGATTTACTGCCACGGTCAATGCATCAAATGCGACGGGTATTTCAATATATTGCACACTGGCATTTTTGCAATCTGCCATTTCATTTTTAAGAATAGGGCGGGAAGCGTTGGCAATATCGAGCTCACCGCGGCAAAATTTCTTGAAACCGCCGCCACTACCTGAAATATCAACTGTTACTTTAACGGCATTCCTTTTAGCGATCTCAAACTTGCTTGCTACAGTTTTAGTGATTGGGTAGACAGTACTGGAGCCATCAATCTTAATAAGCGGTTGAGCATTTGCGCTGGCAGCGCTCATGATGGTGCTCAATAATATTAATATTTTTAATGAATAAATATTGTATAACTGCGGCATTTCATCCTCCTGTTTGAGATGATTGCTTGATGTAGTGGGCTTTAGATTTTATAAGCACCATATTAACGATTTTTTTAGTAAATGACAGTATTCTGATTACTGCAATTCGACTTCATGGAACTAAGCAGATTTTTTGAATGGATTGGGAATCCAGAAACAGAAGAAAACCGAATTCCCAACTTAGACATAAACACAACTTAAATTATTGATAAAGATTGTTAGAAATCAATTGTCCACTGTGTCAAGAATGCGCTCAGATCCGCATTATTCCATCCATTAGTCCGTGCACCACTACCACCAGAATATCCATCCGTATTGGTGATCGGCGTTCTTGCGGTGTTGATATCCAGCATATGGATGACGTTAGCCTGAAATTTAACATTTGAATGGGGATACCAGTTCAGGCCGAATCTGACCATATTAGCTTGACCTCCAGTGATTACGCCAGAGTTCATGTTGATGTAGTCATAACCCGCTGCGATTTCCCATGCGCCCCAGCCTGGACCATTCCATTGAAATGGCCGATGAGGTTTAATCCGGTTTGCTGCACCGTTTCTGACGTGATAGGCCTTGGACTCGCCGGTCAGGAAATAGCTTGCAAAGCCGTAATAGCCGGTCAGATGTTCATTGTCGTAACCAGCACCGTTTATATTGGTACGTAAATATTCACCTTGTGCTGAGAATGGACCATAAACAAACCAGGCTTCTGCGCCATAGCGATCGTAACTGGTAATCTCGCGGCGATTCGGATCAGTTAGCGCGCCTGTACTCAGGTTACCGGTATTCAGTATATTGGTGCGATCTACGTTGGTTCCTGGAAATGCAAAGAATGCCATTCCGCCGCCGCCACCTGTCTGTCCTTCTCCAACCATGGTGCCATCAGCCCGGTACTGGGTATTAACCGCAGTGTGTCCCGCAGAGATACCCACATGCATGAACTTGGTTTCATCTTCCATCCATGGTCTGCCACTGACGCGACCGATACCTTGCCAACCGGTATCACCCGAGCCATTATTGCGGTTCTGATTGCCGTTGGCGTTGACTGAGGTAGAAGCCGCTGACCAACCACCAATAGGCTCTGTTTGGAAAGCCAATCCAGTTTGCCAGCGCTGCACTGCGTAATTGACACCGATACCAGTTTTATAAGTATTAGGGTTATCGACGAACGAGTTAACGGACATATGGCGTTCAATAAACGTTAAGAACCGGTTGCTGGCAGCTTCTTCCAGACTGAATGGTTCTTTAAATGAACCAATTTTATAAGATAGCGCATTGGTATGATTTAATCGCACGAATGCGTCGGTAATTCCGGATCCAACCGTGCCATTACCACGGCTAAAGTCATACTCGAATTTATAATCCCATATTTTAAAAAAGGTGCCTTCAATACCCAAGCGAGCGCGACGGATATTCGCACCACTATTCAATTCATTAGGCAGATTAGCTCCAAAAGCAGGATCAGGATCATTGATAAAATTGTATTGCGAAGCAGGTTGTATACGCCCATTGAGCGATACTGAGAAATTACCGTCCTTGGTTGACCAATGTAAACCGCGATCATCAAAATTTCCGTGTATTTTTTCAACTTCCTTGACACGTTCTTCGAGTACCGAGACTTGACTAGCGAGACGTTCAGGTAAGGCCTTATTCGCGACTTCTGTGGCTTGATTTTGACGGGCTGGAGCTGATTCAGTCGATTCTGTTTTTTTTGCAGAGTCTGCCAAAACTTGTTGTGATGAGACCGGTGGTGATTCTACTTTTTCTTCTTTTACGTATGAACCTATATGTACCCGGCCAGGTCCTGGTTCTGCGAAAATCTGCTTGGTTTTTGTGTCTACATATAAATCCAATGCATAAGTACTGGATATGGCGCATAAATTTATTGCCACTGCGATTGCCAAAATAAATCTGAATGATTTCATATTCTTCTTGATCCAGGTTTCAAAAGTTAGTTACATAAGATGGCGATCGTTATATAGCAGCAATGTTACAGTTTTATGACAGTTGCATTTTTTTACAGCTTTGTGACAAAATGTTTTTCCATTCCGAACTTCAGTAATGAAGTAACTACTTGTGTTAAGGATAATTAATTTCTAAAATAAGGAATTGAAATGATAAGTGATTTTCGTCGCTCCTTGTTTCTTGGACTAGTGGGAACTTTTTTTCAAATACTACTTGTCTAATGTAGATGATTAGTTATAGATTGCTTTCTATGTTCTATGCTAATCATATATATTTCTATTAACTAACTCATTAATTAATAGGAGGTAGAAAATGGCAACAACATATGGCGCAACTAGCTCAAGCAAGAGTGCTGACTACGACATGTCACTGTGGTACGACTCTAAGTACTACAAGCTGGGCATGGCAACGATGCTGCTGGTTGCGATATTTTGGATCTGGTATCAAAGGACATTTGCTTATTC
>NZ_FONE01000061.1 GCF_900112825.1 Nitrosomonas sp. Nm166
TATACCGTGTTCGAACATTGCGCAAGAAATTGAACTTACGCTGTAAGCAAAAACTGAAATTCAAAGTGAACGACCGATTCTAAACATCATTTACCGTTGCACCCAATATTCTGAACCGGGAATTTTCTAGCAGCCGCGCCTAGTAAAGTGTGGACCAGTGATATCACTTATATTCCTACGGATGAGGGCTGGTTGTACTTGGCTGGTGTAAAGGATCTGTTTAATGGAGAACTGGTCGGCTATGCCATGAATGAAAGAATGACTAAGGATCTGGTTATACAAGCTTTGTTTCATGCAACTGAAAGTAAACATCCGGATAAGGGACTTATTGCTCATTCAGATCAAGTGTATTAGCTCAGATCAGATCGTACAGATACCCAATTGATTGGGTATCTGTCAGGTTAAATTTGGTTCAAGTTTTTACTGTTCCAAATCTCTTTCCCACTGAGCAAAGTCTCCATCGGAGTTTTTTCATTGCAGATTTTGCCCTGATGAGTTCTTTCATTATTGTAATAATCGGTCCAGCTGTCCAGTGAATCGCCCCGGTTTTTCCGGAGACTTTTTTTGTTGAGTCAAGCTGCCTTAGCAGACCCATTCTGTTGTTGATAATAATCCATTTCAAATTCTGCCAGTGGAATATTACCGATTGATTCCAGCAATCTTCGATTGTTGAACCAATCCACCCATTCCAAGGTGGCAAATTCCACGTCTTCTATACCGCGCCATGGGCTGCGGTGCCGAATGACTTCAGTCTTAAACAAGCCATTGATGGTTTCAGCCATGGCATTGTCATATGAATCCCCGGTTCTGCCTACAGAGGAAGCTATATTGGCTTGCCTCAGACGCTCCGTATAGCGAATCGAGCGAGCAACTTCAATACCTTCTCGCAGCAGTTGCCGCCATACCTTGCGGGCACCATAAACCCGGAAATTGTCTTTCCATACCCACTGTATATCGAGTTCAAGTTTCCTGTCCCGCTTTATCCGATTAGGCAATCGATCAGAATCTCGTTCGCGCGTCCTATGTTCATAATAGATCGACGGAGCAATCTGAATTTGTTCGCAGATTGGCTCGACCCCGTACCGTGCTTTGTGTTCGTCTACAAATGCCACCATCATTTCGATCGGCGGTCGAGCGTCCTTTCGCAAAATTGCTTGTTTAAGCTCACGATTCTCGCGCTCTAATTGCTTGAGTCGTTCACGATCCGATGACGATATGCCTCCGCGAATTCCCTGATCGGTCTCCGCCCGCCTTACCCACGTGCGTAACGTCTCCGCTGTGCAGCCAATCTTCGATGCGATCGATTTGATGGCCGACCACTGCGATTCATGCTCCTTTTGCTGCTCAAATACCAATCGTACCGCTCGTTCCCGTACTTCCGATGAATAACTGATTTGATTTTTCATCTTCTCCTCCTCTCAAACCATTTTATCTCCGGAAAGCCCGGGGCGATTCATGCCATTAACTTTGCTTTCGGCAATATAAACTTTGATCGTTGCACCAACGCGTAGGCCAAAGCCTTTTATTTCACTGTCACGATAAAAAGCTTGTTCATTCTCAGAATACGGAATGGAATCAACAATCAGGAGATCAAGAACAGGTAGCTGCTTAACTTTCTATACACGAGATTTGACTATAGCTCATTAAATTGCGGTCTATATCAAACGAAAATAGGGACAACAAAAAGCCCGCCTGAGCGGGCTATCTTAAAAAGCTCATAGCTAAAAATCCTCGATATGATACATACCATCTGAGAAATTAAAACTTTGTTCGTCGTAAGCTTCGATAAGGGGAATATCTTCTGGAGAAGCAGCTCTTAGGAAATCCACATCATTTGATTCGTGCATCATATTGTCGTCCTGGAAAATATTATTCTCATGAATAAACATAGTCTTGTCCTTTTTTATATCAATAGATGAGTCTTAATACTGCCCTGTCTATTTAAAAACAATCTGTACGGTAAGACACATTGGCAGAATGATTTATACATATTTGAGTGCATATAAAATTCAAAGATACAATCGCCATGTATACAATATTCCTTAGGTTAAAATATTGAACAGAAGCGTTTAATCAGCTGACTATAATGTTTCATTCTAAAGTTTTGGCTAATCCCCTTTATTCCAGTATATCTACCTGAAGATTTATACCACAGCATTCCATAGCTGAAGATTCCGAACACTAACTAAAGAAAAAGAAAGTCTGGTTTCCTGATAGCCTGCTGGAACTTTAATTTTTAATTTTTTTTCTTTGTTGCTCTTCATGAAAGGGTTGAATTTTTTTATAGAAAACTTATATCAAAAAACCTAGCTAGGCTTTATCCGTTGTTTTTAAGGAGATTGATAGATGGAAAGATTAATACATAAAGTTATTAACTGGGCAGAAGAAAGTAACATCGTGAATGGATCCGACTTAAAAACTGAAACGTTAAAGTTAGTCGCTGAATTTGGTGAGATGGCATGTTCTATAAATAGAGTCAAGGAATGCCGTAAAATAATAGGTAACTTAATGATTATAATGATAATAATCTGTAGAATGAAGAATATTTCTCTTTATGACTGCTTAGAATTTACGCAGGAAATAACTGAAAAGAGAGTAACAAACCGAAGGTTTGTGCTAAAAATTATGACTCAACACTTAGGAAAGTTAACTCACAATATCATCATGAATGAAGATATTGGAACTAATATGGGCTACCTTCTCATTTACTTAACTGCATTGACTAAAATTCTTCGTTATTCTTTACGGGATTGCCTTGAGATAGCCTATAACGATATTGCATTTCAGAGAGGGGTAATGTTTGATGGCACTTTTATAAACGAAACGGATGAAAAATATGATACCGCTGTAGCTATTTTAAAATCCCAAAAACCTGATGAATAAGAAGGCTGTGCAGATCGATTAATATTAGGCCATATATTTCCGGTCAATGGTAAGGAAGAACCGATCTATAAGAGTTTCTGTAGAAAGAAGGGAGATAAAAAACCCGCCGAAGCGGGGTAATTCTTATGGTAATTTCCAAGGAAATTTGCATCATTCTAAGTTTCTGTTCTCGCCATGAGACTGATAGGGCTCATATCTTGTTTCTTCTCTTCCAGAAATCGGATATCAGCTTCATCTGTTCTCGGGAGCTTTCCCTGGCAGAACTGCATCATCTATTCCTGAGTCTTTCTCGAATTGGTTAAGCTGGCCAGAGCCTTGTTGTTGAGTAGATCTGTCGTGTAGCTTTGAAGTAGGGTGGTTTTGATCGTTATCAGGAGAACCTGTTCTATTCCTTGAAGCATTCATCTTTTCTTGAATGCGTCCAGGTTCTGATATTTGGTCAGATCGTGGTTTTTCAGCGGACTTATCTAAGGGTGGGGTTGATTGAGAGAAAGCAAATGAACTAAAGGTAAAGAAGAATCCAAAAACTAAAAAAATTTTTATCTTGGTCATGGTAATAACCTCACGGATAATTAACAAATTAGTTGTTATGTTCTTATGAAAGAAAAATAGTCAGTTCATTTCTTACATTCATAAAAACAAGAAATCCGCCGAAGCGGATCATTGGGATATTATTTTGAGGAGTCACGGGATTTGTCTGCAGCGGATCCTTTCTCCGCAGCATCATCACGAGGTCCTTCGGGATGAGCGCCACCCTTTTCAGAAGGTTTTTGCTCGCTCTTTTTGTCGGTTTGGAAGGGAACAGGTTTTGGGGAATTCTCCTTATCATCAACTTTATTCTGTGTTTGAGTGTAATCTGCGAAAGCAGGGGCGCTAAGCAATAGAAATCCACTGAGAATAGATATCAGTAATTTTTTCATTATGCTTCCTTTAGTTTAATAAAATGAAATTTTATAATGCAGAAAAGTAGCTCATCAGTCTGTGCGCCAAAGCACATGTCATGGTGAAATCGTCTTGAGTCTTAAATTAAGAGAACTGTCAGGTAAGTGTGTCAAGTAATTGTATTTTTGAAGTGTCCAGTTATCCGTTAAGAGCAGCATGCTGAGAAAGCATTATTTGTATTATCTCATCATTATTTAATCACTATCTCGAATTTATATTCAGAACGACGATCTTTATCAACGAGATTATCCTCTATTGCGTTTTTCCAGGCTTCTTCAAAGTAGTCTTGATCTAATAAGTGCTGGTTAGCACTTCCACTTCCTAGCATAATTGAATAAGAAATAATTTCTTGATTGGTATAAGTATCTGATATTCTTACTTTCATTTAAGGGACCTTTATTATACTTCAGGGTCTTATCTGAGCTGCTAAGCAACTTAATTCAACCGAATGAACCTAAGGTAATTCTCCATTCTGCCGAACATCACTTTTAAAAGTTTCGTCCGGAGAGATCTGGGCAGGGAGAGCGATTTAATTGTGGTATGGCTTCTTCTACGTCTATGCCAAGTTAAAGATCGACCTAGATTTCTCCGGCCTTTGCACTTCCTGGCGCTTTCTCCTGATTAGGATCTGGAATGGGATCTGGTTTAGGATGAGGTGCCGGATTCGGAATCGGATCTGGCATAGGTGGGAATGGGGTAGATCTGTTTATTGATTTCATGCTTACCTCCTCTAAAGTTTCTTATTGATAAGTCGATATTACACCAGCAGTATTCATTCGCCACTCTACCGGAGAGCATTTCATGCTCTCCGGTTTTTCATCTAAAGAAATTTTTAATTGTGCCATTTATATTTGGCAGTTCTATCAGGTTTGCCATTTATTAGATAAGCATGTTTATCTGAAAACTTAAACGCTTATCTTCGGCTTGAAATTTATGGCGATTATTTATAAATATCTTGTTCAGCTCTTATGAGACGACATGGAGGACTGCGCAAGATAAAAATATGAGAGAAAAGAGTAGTGTTCTCAGGTTACTAACACGGTCTTGTCAGTGCATATTTAGTTTCGAATAAACAAGTCAATCGAAAGCTAACCCATTTACGAGCAGGCATTTCCAGAGATCGATAACTCCAAATTGAAATAGGAATAACCAAGCTCACCATACAGGCAACGAAAATTAGCGATCCGAGTATGCTACTTTGCAATGGCAATCCTGTATAGTCTTCCCAATCTTGTTGCGCAATGAATTTGATGAGATAGTGCCACATATAAATAGAGTATGAAAATAACCCGATCGTGTGAAGATAGCGTGTGGCGAGCCAATTGCATAAAGAACCGCGATCTTCCCATGTAACCAAAACGATCAAGGCCATCAAGCTGATGGAAATCACATCCGCCAGACCAAAGTGTAACGCCAGTAAGAGCGCTATGCTTGCTGTGATCTGAATAAACGTTAAGCATCGCTCTGACAGAGCAGAAATTATTTGGCGGCTTAAGAATAGTACGATACCAATTGAAAAGGCTGATGCGGCACGTATGACAGACAAGCGAAAATCCTCATCTACATCCCCACTGATACCAAGGTAGAAACCATAATAAAACAACATAATACATAACAATCCAGTCAGAGCAATTTTTCGCGTGCTGCCATCCATTGTTAGAAGAGCAGCAAAGATCAGATAGCAAAAAAATTCCGCACTGAGAGACCATGATGGAAGATTCCATGTTACCCAATCGAACATGCCCCAAGCATGAATAAGTAATAAATTAGCTAGTAATGATTCGGCGCTTCGCAAGGAGCCATCAAACAGACAGCAGAATGTGTCGCTGCGGCTCCAGCTAATCAGCGAAACCATGAAAAAAAATAAAAATACTGTCGCGAGTGAGACTAAGTGCAGCGGATATATTCGTGAAAAACGAGCAATTAAATAGTGAATAACATCACGAACGGTACGGCGCTCAGGATGTTCGATACCGTAGACATAGGATAGTACGAAGCCACTGAGGATAAAGAAAAAATCTACCCACAGATAGCCCTTTGCAAGAAAAGAAGTTATCTCATCTGGATCAATTGATGGATGAAAAAAAGAGCGAAAATGGACGAGGACGACTATTAGAGCTGCCATACCTCGTAGCGCTGTATGAGAGCGAATTTCATTCTTGTTTGATATTGAAGTCATAAATTAACCTTTTCAGTGATAATGCCTCCGCATCAGCGAAGATTTTTAGCTTACTTATAGAAAATATATCAGTTCAAGTTTAGTTTGACAGTTACCAACTTAATCAAGTGCCTGTCGGTTTAGATCTAATTTCACGATTTCAGAATGAAATTAGGACATTGATGAAAAATAAAATAGTGGGCTATAGTCAATAAACGAATAAGCGCTATCAGAAGAATATGTAAAAAACAATGATCTGATTGCTGTATTGTTTTTATTGTGAATTAGAGATATTGCCGAAGGATTTACCGCTATACTGAACCCTACTAATCTCTATTCAATGGGTCGTGATGAAAAGTGTTTCTAAAGTTATCATTGAAACGAAGGTAAGGCATGCATACCTGCTGCCTCTACAGTGACTATACCTAGACCTAGACCACTCGATAAGCAATCGATGCTACGGCTACTCAATATTTGACCTTAATTGCTCTCTTTTGAGCACCGGATCTTGGATTATTAAAAAATATTGTTGTCAATTAACTTATAATTTACCTCCTTTAAGTGTCATGTAACCATTTACTTTTCTATATAGAGTTCTTATAGAGCAAGAATCGATACTTAGCCTTACAGTATACTGAAGTGTGCTAGTTTAGAGCAAATCGTGCGTTACTGAATTGATCGGGCCATCCGTCAGATTCACTTAAACTAGTCCATATAAAAGTTTGCTGCTTTATTATTGCAGAACTTATATTCTCCTTTATTTTCATACAATAAAAAACCCGCTGGTTGAAGCGGGTCTGGATTAATAAATAACTATTCAACAGCGGGAAATTTTTTATTAAGTGTATCTCTCGTAAACTCAGATACTTCTTTATTGATAGCCTGACCATCCCTGTCAGGAATAGTTTTCTCGGGTATGTTATTTCGACGCTCTGAATCTTCAGGCAGATCTTCTTCATAAGGAATATCCTCGGGTGGTTCTTCATCAGTAAGTTTTTCTTCTAAGTCATCCAACTCTGGATCAGATAATTGTTGATTGCTGAATTGATGATTCTTTTTTAATACAATTTGATTAGATTGAGCCATAAAAATTACCTCTAACATAAAGTAAATTTAGGAAAGAATAATTATGATCAAGTAATTAATAATTAAAGTCTGTTAAATCGATCACTTATTGGTGAATTACGCTTCCAGCTCATTAAATCTTATTCTAGGTTTTGGCTTTCCTTTAGAACGCGTGAGGAGATTAATCTAGGTTCGTTAGCGAACCGATGAAATCTAATTTCACTCGTAGTTTTAAATATGGCAATTGACCAAGCCTTTGATAGCAATAGACGATATCAAATTTATATTTAAAGGGTTAGCGTTAGAGAACTCAACAAATTATGTTGCCAAAAGATTTAACTGGCGGAGAAGGTGTGACCAAGACTTTGATGCCTTCAATAGATGTGATTGTTTTTGAATCAGAAACAGCCAGCATTGAGGATCTTGATAAATTAATATCATCAATTAGTGATATCGAAAAAAATCAGAGAAGGAAGCCAATGATTATCTGGTTGAATTAACATGAATATACCAAGCAGTAAGCCATTGAATTATTAAATTCCTCTATCCCATGGCTTGCTATATCATTTCTTTTTTCGTAAATTGAAATGAATTAATAAACAGTTACTTTTATTAAAGCAGGAGTATTTATGAGCAGTTGGGATAATGGGTTTCGTGGCAAGCCGGGACAGGGCATGGCGCACACCCTGAGTTTCGGGGGTGCAACCAGTTTTTTTCGCGTACCTTATCAGGCAGAGATGACCGGAATAGATGTGGCGGTAACCGGGGTGCCTCTGGATATTGCCACTACTAATCGTTCTGGTGCGCGATTAGGGCCGCGTGCCATTCGGAATGCATCGGCATCCCTCGCGTGGGAGCGCCCGTGGCCCTGGGCTACAGATCCGATGGCTGCATTACGGGTAATTGATTGCGGTGATTGCGAGCCCGCAGATGGCGATTTGTTAAGTGTGTCTCACATCGAAAAGCATATCGCTAATATTGTTAATGCGGGAGCAGCTTGCCTCATGCTCGGTGGAGATCATTTTGTTGCATACCCCAGTCTTCGAGCGCATGCCGCCGTGTATGGTCCTGTAAGCCTGATTCATTTCGATGCGCATACCGATACTTGGCCTTCTTCGGGCAATGGCATCAATCACGGTACTATGTTTTATCAGGCAGCGCATGAGGGGATTGTAAATCCTGCATTATCTACCCAAATCGGGATTCGTACGACCAATGATGATACGCTGGGTTTCCATATTGTTTCTGCAGCAGATGTGCATCAAATGAGCGGCCGTGAGATAGCCAGGCAGATATGCGAGCGGGTGGGTACTTCTCCGGTTTACCTCACATTTGATATCGACTGTCTGGATCCTGCTTTTGCACCAGGCACGGGAACACCTGTACCCGGCGGACTGTCATCCTTTCAGGCACTAAACATTATTCGTGAACTCAAAGGTATCAATCTAGTAGGCATGGATGTTGTCGAGGTGGCGCCCGCTTATGACCATGCTGAAATTACGGCACTTGCGGCTGCCCAGATCGCAATTGAATTATTATGCCTTTACGCAGCACGCCCCAAACGTAACGTTAAAAGTAATGAATGATCAACAACACGTAGTAAAACAGCACGATTGGTCCTGTGCCGATGCACGGGTACTGTATGCCATGGATAAATGGGCAGACGGTTTTTATTCGGTAAACGAGCTGGGCCATGTCTCCGTTTGCCCTCTAGAAGGTCAGGAATTACACATTGATATCATGGATGTGATCCGCGAGGCTCGCTCCGAAGGTACTTCTCTACCGATGCTGATTCGTTTCCAGGATGTGATCAGTTCACGTGTACGACGTTTGAATCATAAATTTCAGATGGCGATTCGGGAGAGCGGCTACAAAGGCACATATCGAAGTATTTATCCTATTAAAGTTAATCAATTGCAGGAAGTAGTGGCAGAAATTCTGGAGGCTGGTCAAGAATTCAATATTGGATTGGAGTGCGGTTCTAAGGCAGAGTTGCTGGCCATGCTGCCACTCATTACCGATGAAACATTGCTGCTTTGTAATGGGGTCAAAGACCGCACCATGCTGATCTTGATGTTAAATGCGCAACAGCTTGGGCAGCAGGTGGTACCGATTATTGAAAAATACTCAGAATTTGAGCATTTGATGAGTTTGGCAGAAACGCGACAAATGAAACCCCGGCTAGGGGTGCGATTGAAGCTGAATACGAAAGGATCGGGACGTTGGTTTGAATCAGGTGGGACAAGTTCAAAATTTGGCTTGACTATTCCGGAGCTGGTAAAGCTCATACGCCAACTGGAGGATCGGAGAATGGCGAAGCAGCTGGAATTGCTGCATTTCCATCTGGGAAGCCAAATTGCTGATATTCAGGTATTGCGGAGTGCAATTAGGGAAATCACGCAAATTTATGCCGATCTGATGTTGCGGGGTATGCATATTAAATATGTGGATGTGGGTGGGGGGCTTGGAGTGAATTACGGCGGTGATTACGATACCCCGGAGTCATCTATTAATTACGGACTGCGCGAATACGCTAATGTGATCGTATATACGGTTAAGGAAATCTGTGATGAGCGACAGGTACCTATGCCCCATCTGCTGTCCGAGAGCGGCCGAGCGCTTACTGCCCATCATTCTGTGCTGGTAGTGCCTGTGTTGGGGGTACATAGGCCGGACAGTTTGCCAATAGCTGACTTTCTGGCTGATGCGCCTGCCGTGGTATCGCGAATGGCAGCCGTATTCCGCGATGCACAGTCTGCGCAGAAAAGTAATATGTTGCTGGAATGCTACCACGATGCGCAGGAAATTCGTCAGGAGACGGAGCAGATGGCACGATTGGGTTATTTGTCTGTGGAGTATATAGCGCAATCGGACAGTTTATATTGGAGTATTTGCCGCGAAGTGCTGCGTAAGCTGGCGGCGGCTGAGCTGGTTCCTGTCCCGGCTGAGCAGATGGAATTGGAGAAACAGCTCACAGATATGTACTTAGGGGATTTTTCCGTTTTTCATTCGATTATTGATCATTGGGCTATCGGGCAGGTTTTTCCCGTCATGCCCTTGCATCGGTTACAAGAAAAACCCGAGCGACGGGGGCAGTTGGTGGATTTGACCTGTGACTCGGATGGGAAAGTTAATAAGTATGTATCAATGTCTGGAACGAGCGACTTTCTGTTTTTGCATGATTTACGTCGAGACGAACCTTATTATCTGGGCATTTTTCTTGTGGGAGCCTACCAGGAAATACTTGGTGACGCGCATAACCTGTTTGGACGCGTGGATGAAGTGCATGTTTATGCAAGAGCAGAAGAAACAAACGGTTTCTGGATAGAGGAACTACTGAAGGGCATTAGCGTTAAGGAAATGCTGAGCCAGGTGCAGTATTTTCCTAATGATTTGGGGCGGCGCATGTCTGAATTTATCCGCAGACAGATAAATGCTGGTCGTATTAAGCCTGCGGAAGGAACCCGCATACTGAATAATTATACCCAGCGTTTGGGGGATACCACTTATTGTGATAGCTATTTTGAGGAGTCTTCATAGAAAATTACCATATCTCCTGTTGTGGTCAATAAATCCGGATATTCAAGGGTGCTAAGCTGCCACATCCTCAGGGTCTGGCAATATGCTAAAGATTATTATTGATTGTTATTTGCGCCAGACTTATCATTTTGGGCAACTGCGCATCAGTTGGTATTTACAGCGTTATCATCAAATCAATATTTCTTCCGGCGGCGTTTATCATGTACTTAAAAGAAATAATCTGAATAGATTGCCTCAAAACCAACGCAAACGTTCAATACCGACGGTTCATCGCTATGAAAAACCAGTCCCTGGTCATCATGTGAAAATCGATGTGAAGTTTTTGTTCTTCAAAGATAATGCCGGCAAACGCATCAAACGATTTCAATATGCCGCCATTGATGATGCAACACGGATTCGGGCGTTAAAAATTTATGATCGCCATAATCAGCAGAATGCCATTGATTTCGTAGATTATGTTGTGAATAAATTCCCATTTCGAATCCATACCGTGCAAACGGATAATGGCCATGAGTTTCAATCAAAGTTCCATTGGCATTTGAATGATATTGGCATTAATCACCGCTATATCAAATCAAGAACACCCAAACATAATGGAAAAGTCGAGCGTTCTCATAAAACTGACAAAATGGAGTTTTACCAACTACTCACCTATAAAGATGACACCGATTTAAATGCTAAATTATCTGAGTGGGAGATCTTTTACAATTGTGCCAGACTACACCGCTATGAATGGAAAAACTCCTTATGAACGATTAATTCCAATTACAGATAGAAACAGTAATAATATAAGCCTTTACCTTTGGTAGAGGTCATCATGGCACGGAAGGCAAGTGGAACGGAGCAACTTG
>NZ_FONE01000028.1 GCF_900112825.1 Nitrosomonas sp. Nm166
ATTTGTACTACCTCAAAAACTGGTCCATCTGGCTCGACCTCTGGATCATCCTCCGTACCGTCTGGATCGTACTCCGTAGAGATAATGCTTATTGAATCTCAAATAGTGTAAAGCCAAATACACCAATTTTACCGGCGTATTTGGCTCTTAGTGTTTCTCTGTAACGGCTATTTAGTCGACAATACTGCCCGGCCATTTAGATTTTGAGGCGATCTTGCATTATTGGTGTAAAACCCTTTAAGCTGTTCCAGCTGTGCTGCTGATATCGTAATAGCCTCTGATAAAAGGTACCACTGGACCCCCTCACTACATGGCGGGGTCGTCAAAGAACCAGCTAAAGTATAAAAATCTGGCCTGTTATGATGCATAGGAGGAAGTAATGATGCAGGGTTGATTTGTATGCCAGTATTTGGATTTTGTCCTTCTTGATGAGGAGTATTATCCAAAATGGTTTGGAATGTTGTATTCTCTTCCCCTATATTAACAGCAACGGCTAACACTATAATTCTGCCATCATTTCCAATATGAACGTAGTGCAATTCAGCTGGAAATCTTGTATTACCAACGACATGCTCACTTGGCTCATGAAAATGAAGTTGAATCAAGGGGAAAGATTCTTCCCCGATTTTTAGCTCTCCTGTATAACCCGATGAAGTATTTACTTGCACAGCATGACCGGTATTATTAAATATTGGCGCAATATCAACGTCATACCAGACTTCTAATTCATTTAATTTTTTTGAATTATCTATTTGTGCTGCAGCGAGATCAACCGGAGATTGATGCGTACCTATGCTACATTCTGCAAAGGGGTAATTTAGAGGTACTACTGTTTGAGATGGATCCTGAATCGCGCCCCACGTTGACTGCTCTTCATGAGTCCAATGCGGCGCAGCAAAGGTAATACTGTTAAACATGAAAGTAAGTGCAATACTTATAAAAATTATTTTAATCATTCTCATTGACACATATCTCCTTGTTATTAAGTAATTTTAGTTGGGCTTAGCAGGTATGTTTTCTGCAGTAATCAACCATTGACGGTTTCTTATCCGTATCAGAATCTTGAGTTGATTGAGAACTTTCTTTTTTTGCTGATGAATCAGATGTTGATGAACTAGATTGTGACGACTGTGTTTGCTGGTTTGAATCAGTTGAAGATTTTGATTTATCTGCCCCCGACTCAGCAAAACATGAAACACTTAAACTCAATATAACAGTCAAAAAAATTTTTTTAAGCATGATTTCCCTCATCTCTAAAGAATTTTAATTACATTTTTGCTACATGGGCTATGCACAATACCATGGAAAATGTTAAGAAAATGTCAAGAAGAACAACTACAATTAGTAATGTTATTGTTAGCAAACGAAGGGCTTCACCCCAAGAGGCAAGAAATTAAGTCCGCTAGAGACTAAACAATCTTCTCAAGATATTCAATCGTTAAACCGGCAATTTTTGGCTCACCGATACCTACATGCAATGGATAAGCCTCAATTCTGCCGGTGCGTAGATAACCCCGTCGTTCATAAAATGCGATTAATTCCTGGCGCTGAGAGACCACAAATATGACAAATTTGTGCATTCCCATGTTTTTTATCGCAAATTCCTCCGCCTTTCGGAG
This sequence comes from Nitrosomonas sp. Nm166, assembly GCF_900112825.1. Taxonomy (GTDB): domain Bacteria; phylum Pseudomonadota; class Gammaproteobacteria; order Burkholderiales; family Nitrosomonadaceae; genus Nitrosomonas. Next base: position 1,620 of record NZ_FONE01000028.1, read on the forward strand.
TACAAGTTTACCAACTCCTTTTCCTTGCAGACTAGGGTGAACTGAGAAAAAACCAATATACGCATGGTCTTCTTCTTGGGCAACGTAGATACACGAAGCCAGCATGTGTGGTTGATTAACAACAAGAAAACACCCATTGGGGTTTGACATCACGGCTTCTATTTCTTGTCGATTAGTTCTATTGCCTTGAATAATATGAATTTCTGTGGTCCAACCTATTTCTCCGCGATAAGTCAGATTAACCAGATCTGATATGGCTTGAGATTGTTCATAGCTTGCTTTCTCAAGGCATAAAGAAGCAAAATCCATTATATTTTAGGACGAAGAATTTTTCGCTCTTCGTTTCTTACCCGATACTCAATGCAGGACTCTTGGTCAAGGCAACTAACGCAATATAAATAAATACACACTGCGCTGATACCCAGGCAATGAGTTTTATCCTCCGGGTCTTACCGAATCTCATTGCCACCATGCCAAGACCGATGTAGAGCAGTAAACCGCCTACTTTAGCACTAAGCCAAGAGTGTTCCAGCGGATTTTGCTGAATAATTATCGCAAGTACAATGGCGCTACTCAGCAAAATGGTATCCACGACATGGGGCAGGATTTTTACCCAACGCTGGCGCAGATTTTTTGAATTCTGCATGAGCCAGATGCCACGCAGAAAAAATAATGAATAGCTGACGATAACGCTACCAACATGAATCATTTTTAGCACTGCATAACTCATGTTCATCCTCCAGGTATCAACCAGCCATGACTACCCGCTACGGCGCCAGCGATAGTAATTAAGCTTAATAGCAATAACGTCAGATGCTTACGTTGGATTCTGGCAAATGTTTCTGCAGAAATATTCTTTTGTATAGATGCACTGACTTGTTGACGCCGGCCTCGGGGCTCCATTACAAACAGCATGATGCTAAACAGCAACCAAATTAATATCATGGCATGCATCCACCAGTATTGCCATTGTGTAAAACGCTGCCAGGCATCCAGCAGGTACACCATGTAAAAGCCTGTGACGCCAACAAACAATGTGGAAAAACGCGCCTGTGCCGCAAATCGCCTACGGAATTGTGCAAAAAAATCCATCGCTTCAGCCGCTGGTTTCATGCGTGCCAAGATAGGTAATAGCACGGTGGTTACCATTGCGACACCACCAATCCACAGTATTACACCCAGTACATGTAATATCCTGGCAAATACAAATTCATCCATACGATTTCTATTTATTACTAAGTAGATTCAAAAATTCTTGAGTTAAGGTGCTGTTTTTTCGGAGACTGACCTGATACAGCGTACTCATAAATTATTTATAAGGCACAGCCGCTAATCAGCTATCGATCCTATCAGATGCAGAAGCCCATTCTTCGGCCTCTTCATAACTTTTGAAGACTGATACGTTTGCATTGACAAAAAGATTGAAAACCCAGGTTCCCCAGGCTTGCCACTCATCGTCCGTGACAACAGCGACTCGGTCAAATTCACTGCCATGCTGGCGCATGAATTTTATTTCTTCCCATGCAACATCAACTGTGTAGTCGAGCATGTCACGCCAATCAAATAAAAGATTCGCCTTGCCATCAAAGTGTGACTGATAAAGTACTTGCTGTTCAAATTCCTTATAGTCACTTAACGTAAATTCACCAATTACCGCAACAATGATTAAATTGTTTTTCTTTTGAATAGTAATCATGGCTCCACCTCAAATGATAACAAGCCTCATCATAGGCAATTAAATGAGATGGTGCAAATTTTGCTTCCGTGTGAACGGCTATGTAGTTATTTTTGCGCAACAGCAGGTGCCAGCTTGAAACTCAAAATACCGCTTACAGACCCTCCCGCAATAATCAAGCCCATACCCAACCATGCAACAGGTGATAAGGCTTCATTCCACAACAAAATACCCCAGAGGCTTGCAAACAGGACAGTACTATAACCTAACGAAGTCACAACCAGCGTAATTCCTCTATGATAAGCCCGCGTCATGGCCAACTGGGCCAATGTCGCTGTCATACCAATACTCAGCAATAGCATTAAACCATGCCAAGTAATCGGGCTGAATGTTGTAAATAGTAACCACACGCCGGTAATCAGCGTGCTGATCAAGGTAAAATAGAACACCACATGCCATTCTGACTCACCCAGATTACCCAATTGCTTGACGTTGATGTAGGCGATACCTGCAAAGAAACCAGAACCTATACCTAATAAACTAGCCACCCAGTGATCATCAGGTAAAGTGGGGCGCAACAGAAGAATAACGCCAACAAAACCAAGCACAATAGCCCAGATTAACGGCCAGTGAATGTGTTCTTTCAGAATCAGCGTTGAAAATAACGCCACAAACAACGGCCAGGTATAGTTCAATGAAATGGCTGTTGCCAAAGGCAACTGTGTAAGGCAGTAAAAAAACATCAATAGGCTAACCAGACCGGTAATTCCACGCCAGCAGTGAATTTTCCAGTGTGGCGTGCGCACTGAAAGACGATGATAGCGGATAATCAGATAGGTCATCCATACGCCAAATAATGAGCGATAAAACACCAACTCAGTGCTGGAAAAATAGACTGCACCCAGCTTGACCAGCACACCCATACTGGCAAACATAAATGCAGCCACTAACATCCACATCGAACGCATTAATCATTCATCCTAAAATATAGAATTATTAAATCAAGGATGATTAAACATAGGATCCAATTTCGCGTTGCAAAAACTGATGAAAATGCTCCATACCCGCTTCCATTGGCATTTGATAAGGCCCTGTCTCGCTCAAATTCTGTTCATATAATGCACGACGACCTGCAGTCATCAATTTACAAATTTCATTATCTTCCAATGCAGTTTCTTTATAAGCCGCTTGTTCTGCTTCTATAAAATTAGGTTCAAATAATGCAATTCCTTCCGGATAGTAAAATTCCACCACATTCGTACAACTTTCTACTCCAGTAGGTAATATCGTGCTGATCACTAGGGTGTGAGGGTACCATTCCAGCATAATATTAGGGTAATAGAGCAGCCATATTGCGCCATGAGGAGGCATTTCTCCTTCAGTTTGCTGCAAAACCTGTTCATGCCATTTGGCATACACCGGACTACCTGGTCGCTGTAAGCGCGCATTATCAATGGCAACAGTTTGCACACTGTACCAGTCGCCAAATTCCCAATTGAGTTTCTTTGTATCTACGAAATGACTCAAACCAGGGTGAAAAGTATCGACATGATAGTCTTCCAGATACACTTCAATGAACGTTTTCCAGTTACAGTGATATTCATCAATTTGGATACGATCCAGCATATAATCGGAAAAATCAAAATCCTTAAGTACACCTAGTTTAGCCATATCCTGAGCAACCTTGCGCTTGCCGCTGAACAATAATCCATTCCAATTTTGTAGGGGTGTTTTGCTTAAATGAAGACAAGGGTTTTGATCAAAATGGGGAGCGCCCAGCAATTTACCGTCAAGCGCATAAGTCCAGCGGTGTATAGGGCATACAATATTCTTAATGTTACTTCTCCCTTTCAATAACAGCGCCTGTCGATGCCGGCAAATGTTTGAAAGTAATTCAATACCATGTTCATTACGTACCAATACCTTGGCATTCTTCATCCATTCGGGTACATAGTAATCTCCAACATTGGGTACCATGATTTCATGCCCTACGTAGCCAGGCCCTTGATCAAACAGGATGCGTTTTTCAATCTCTAGGATCTTTGGATCCAGGTACCAATCAACAGGAAGTTGTACTGACTTCTCCGTCAGTTGTGAGATCTCAGCCATGTTAGACATATTGATATCTTATATTCTCCCAAATAAAAAAATGAGCGGCGAAAATACATGAAAAAACTAAAATTTAAAACCTATTTAAGCAAGTCAAGAACGAAAAATTCATTGCTTGGCTATAATACCAATGTTAATAGTAAAATATCAGTCTTCACTTTTACTCAGTTATCCGTACAAAATGTAAATTGTACAAGATTGAATTATTTAATTAATCAGAAAGAGAGCATCTTAATGAAATCTAGGCAACAGTTAAGAAAAAATTCATGGGCACAGTTAATACCTGCATGGGCACAGTTAATACCTGCAATATTTATCGTTGGTCTTGCTGCCTGCGACAGTGGTACTGAAAAAACTGCTGGGACAGCATCGACATCTGCAACAACATCAACGGCAACAAAAGCCCTGCTTACCGGCCCCGCAACCGGTGTTTTAATCGATTCCCCTGTATCCGGTATTTCTTATGCCGCATCGTCCGGCAAATCCGGTGTGACCAATGATCAAGGTATTTTTAATTTCAATCATGGTGACAAAATCGAATTCAAACTGGGTAGTTTGACCCTTGGGAATATACCAGGTTCACAAATTGTCACTCCAATTGAATTGGCCAACGGCAACGACAACAAATTACAAAATCTGTTAGTCCTGTTGCAATCCCTGGACTCTGACGGCGATGCTTCCAATGGCATATCCATTTCTAATGAAACATCCGCTGCAGTCAAATCATCCATCAATCTGGACAGCAATCCTGATACATTTGCGGATTCCGCCAACTTAAAAAGCATTATGGAAGCGGGTGGTCTTGAGAGCAATGTCAAAACAGCAGAAGAAGCTCGCAATCACTTCCTTTCCCAAGGTGTTGCCCTTCTCAGTGCCCAAATTTGGGTAAGTTACAACAACCAAACCGCGAGTGTTTTGCGGGTTGCCGGGGATAATAGCAGAGAGTACTTGCATGGTGATGCCAGACCGGATGATTCATGTGATGAAAATCGGGTTTGTGGTGGAAAAACCATCTTCCAATCTGGTGTTGAATATGGCGTTGCTGATGCTGTTGATTTTGATAACCGTGGATTCAAACTGGTCGGAAAACCATCGATTGATACCAATCTGAAAGGTGGGCTATCCAATCCTGGCCCAACCCGGCGCGTTCGCACTGATGGATTCGAGCTGATTAATTCCGATATTGTAACAGTCCAAAGAGCACGTGAAAAAAGCAGCGTATTTGGCGAACTCTTCCATATCGCCAAACCGATTCAGTTAAGCGATGAAAATGAGGTTGCAGAAAAAGAAGTCAAAGAAACCCGCTATTCAAAAATCGACAATGACGCTTCCGGTATCGTGGGTACCTGGGCCTATGACGCTGATGCCATCAAAACACAAACCCTGGTATTCTTTCCGAACGGAAAATTCATGATGATTGACCCCACAGGCGCTACACAACGAGCAGATCAAGAAAAATGCGGAAAACCCGGTGTTGAATTTGCTTCGTACACTTATGACAAAGGTTCCAGCAAATTGAATTTATCGAGCTTCACCTATAATACGAACGGATGCGCTGGCTTCTCGGATCTGGATAATAATACTGCGACGGGATTCAATATCAGTTCTGATGGAAATACTGCCAAACTTGACAAGCAAGGCGAAGAATCTGTAACTCTTTATCGGGTTTCTCGATAACCAGGACTGATAATCATCATTTAATAACCCTACATTCACCAGAAGCGATCCTGTTTCTGGTGAATATTCAATTACATAAATAATTATTCGAATTAAATTAGCCGCATTTAACTGTCTATGCCCATTATCCGTGTCGCACTGAATGTTCCTGTCGACACGTTATTTGACTATCAAGCTGAGAATGCTAGCGAAAATGATATCGGCTTACGCGCCTGCGTACCGTTCGGAAAAAAGCTGATGACAGGCATTATCATGGCTGTAGATTCTGAAACCAAAGTCTCTCCTGAGAAGCTTAAGTCAGTTCATGATATTTTCAGAGAAATAAAACCCTTATCAACTCCTTTGCTGGATTTATTCCACTTCTGCAGCCAGTATTATCATTATCCATTCGGCATGGTGATCGTAAACAGCTTGCCAGTTAAGCTGCGCAGCAACAAACCAGTTAAACTGAAAAAATCCCCGGACAGTCATCTATTCAGTCTGACTGCAGCAGGAAAACAAATTAATTTGTCTAGTATTCCAGTCCGTAGCCGTGTATCCCGCCGCTTACTCACCGAATTCCATCACGCCACCGCACTCACCTCCTCTCAGGTAAAACAAATTTCACCGCGCGCTGACAAATTGCTACAGGAATGGATGCAACTGGGATGGGTATTGGCAATTCCCAACCCTGCTACTGTGGTGACAAAGAACGTAAAAAAGCCCACGCTAACTCCGGAACAGGCAATTGCTGTTAATGCCATCACAACTGACATTAAGCCATTTAACACTTGGTTACTACACGGCGTTACCGGTAGTGGCAAGACTGAGGTTTATCTCAGAATTATTGAACCCGTGCTGGCTCAAGGCAGGCAAATCCTCGTACTGATACCAGAAATCAGCTTAACCCCTCAGCTGGAAGCAATCTTTCGTGCACGATTTCCGGCTGTCCCTCTGGTCAGTTTGCACAGCGGACTCAATGATACGGAACGGCTATCAGGTTGGCTGCAGGCACAGCAAGGCGAGGCTAAAATCATACTGGGTACACGTCTTGCTGTTTTTACTCCCTTATCCGATCTCGGCTTGATCATTGTCGATGAAGAACAAGATAGCTCTTTCAAGCAACAGGATGGATTACGCTACTCCGCCCGGGATCTGGCCATCTTTCGCGCCAGGCAGATGAATATTTCCGTAGTATTAGGTTCTGCCACCCCTTCCTTGGAAAGCTATTACAATGTGCTCAGTGGCCGCTACCGCAGTGTGCGTCTGCAATCCCGCGCCATCCGGAATGCCGCATTACCTGTAATTCAGTATATCGACACCCGTTTGCATAAAACCCAGGAGGGCCTATCTGAACCGCTGATCGAGGCACTGAGCAAGTGCCTGGCAAAAAAACATCAGAGTCTTGTTTTTATCAACCGGCGCGGCTATGCACCAGTACTTCTGTGTAAATCTTGTGCCTGGACAGCGCCTTGCCAGCGTTGCTCCAGCCGACTGGTCGTTCATTTACGCGATAAAAAATTGTGCTGTCACCATTGTGGTCATGAGGAACATTTCCCACGTGCTTGTCCACAATGCGGAAACCAGGATATTACACCCTTTGGACAAGGCACCCAACGTGTGGAAGAAGCTTTGATAGCACATTTTCCGACTGCGCGGATTTTGCGGATTGATCGTGATAGTATTCGTCGCAAACATGCATGGCAAAATATTTTGCAGAAAATACATGCGCAGGAAGTGGATATACTGGTGGGCACGCAATTACTTGCCAAGGGGCATGATTTCCCTTATTTATCACTGATAGGCATCTTAAACTCTGATACTTCGCTATACAGCACTGATTTTCGTGCCAGTGAGCGCCTGTTTGCACAGCTGATGCAAGTGGCTGGTCGTGCAGGACGCGCCAATATCGCAGGACATGTACTCATTCAAACTGAATTTCCTGATCACCCACTGTATGTTGCCTTACAGAAGCACGATTATGATGCACTGGCGCAAATCTTATTAGCCGAAAGAAAAATAGCCGGATTCCCGCCGTATGTCTATCAAGCATTGCTGCGTGCTGAAGCTCATCATATTAAAACTGTATTGGATTTTCTCAGGCAAGCCGCAAATCTTGCCGAGCCATCCAAGTCAATTGAAATATTTGATCCGGTACCTGCACAAATACTGCGTTTAAAAGGTTTGGAGCGCGCACACCTACTGGTACAGTCAAGATCACGCAAACACTTACAGGAATTTCTTAACAAATGGTATATACAAATTAACACCTTATCTACCCATAAAGTACGGTGGGTACTGGATGTGGACCCCTTTGAGTTTTGACCCAAATCAGCATTATTCTCTGCAATTAACTCTAAAAATTATGGCAATTATCAATATGGAGTCATGAAATAGCCATTTGCACACTTATTAGCTGAAGTACTGGTGAGTTATTTGGCGCTGGGCAGTTGCTATATTGATCTCCAGGGCGAAAAACCAATAAGCGCTAATGATCAGTGTCGATTTCACCTGTGTACTCATGTTTTGTCATGCGCAGCTTACAACGAATAAAATGATGTGGATTGAATACGATCAAGCTGACCCAGATTATCGGAACTTCATCCGGCATGCGCTGACATGCCTACCCATTCACTTTCCCAATTGCTGAATTGCTCTACCGGCATTGGCATGCTGACTAAATAACCTTGCGCCACATCGCATCTTAGTGTTGCCAGACTATCCCATACAGCCTGGTTATCCACTCCTTCTGCCACCACTTCCAAATCTAAATTATGCCCAAGCTCAATGGCCGAACGCACAATCACAGCGGAATCATTGCTTACCACCATAGGCATGACAAACGATTGATCAATCTTGATTGAATCGACCGGTAGCCTTTGCAAATAGCTTAGACTCGAATACCCCGTACCAAAGTCATCAATAAATAATCGGGTACCGATTTTTTTTAACTTAGTCAAGGTTTCCAATGCACCCATCGGATCTTCCATTAAGGTACTCTCAGTCAATTCAAACTGAATGAATTCCGGCCGAATACCCCACGTGGAAAATAAACCTTGGATGCGATCAACAAGCAAGGGGTGATACAAATCATGTGCAGATAAATTTACTGACAAGGGTCGCTCTAATCCCGCTTCATTCCAGACATAGCTTTGGCTAAAAGCCGCATCAAGCATCCAATTCGTCAAGGGAGTAATTAAGCCCGCATGCTCAGCGAGCTTGATGAATTCCATGGTCGGAAGCATACCATGTACAGGATGCTGCCAGCGCACTAAGGCTTCGGCCCCACACACGCGTCGAGATGCAATATCGACCTTCGGCTGACAATACAGCAATAACTCATTTTGCTCGATAGCCTGGCGCAAGTCCCCCATCAAAGACAAACGTCGGGTACATTCTTGTTCCTGTCCCCCCGTATAGAAAGCATAGCCGCCTCGGGCAGGACTGGCATAATGAGTGGCGACATTGGCGCGCCGCAGTAAGATATCAGCCTCCGTAGCATGGCCGGGATAGAGAGCAATACCGATGCTAGCACGTGAATCGACCATCAGACCTGCTACTTCCACAGGGTCATGCAAAGCTCTGACCATCTGTTGCGCAACTTGAATGGCATAGTCAGCTCCCCCGCGGGGCAATAGCAGGGCAAACTCGTTTTCCCCCACTCGCGCCAATATATCGCTTTCCTTGAGGATTTTCGTCAAGCGCTGAGCCAATTGTTGCAACAACTGATCGCCCGCACGATAGCCCAAGATCTGATTGATTTCACGAAAACGACCAATGTTCAGGTGTAAAAGGGCGAGAGCTCGATGCTGTTGCTTGGCGGTATGAATGGCTTCTTGCAAACGCTCGAGCAAGAAGGTGCGATTGGGTAATTCAGTTAAGGGATCATAGTAAGCCAGGCGTGCAATGGTGGCTTCGGCTTCCTGATGCTTGATACGCATACGCAGGTTGGCAATGCCATAAGCCAGATCATCGGCTAATTCGCTGAGCAACTTGACTTCTTCTTCATCGAAGGCATCGGACTCAATTGCGCCCATAACCAAGGCGCCAAGCACTTCTCCATCCACTCGGAGCGGAAAGGCGCTAACTGCAGCAAAGCCTGACTTAAGCGCATTTTCGCGTAAAGGGGCGTAGGCAGGAGTAGCATACACTGGATCGGTGAGGATGTGCCTGCCAACGCAGGGCTGGCCGGTACGGATCGCGGTCGCAGCCGCCGTGCGACCCATTTCTGTATCGGCCCAAGTATAATGAAGAGCTTCTATGAAATCTTTATCTGCACCGATACTTACCATCAAGTGGATGCTTTTGTCCTCATCGTGTTCCGCATATGCGACGGCAGCCGTGCGGTAGTCACCTTTTTCCACGATGACTTGGCACATGTCGTACAACAGTTCTTGCTCTTGCGATGCATGTAATAAAGTATGATTACCGGCACTCAAGGTTCTAAGAGCACGAGTAACACGCTCGAATTTCGTTAGTAATTCCTCATTTGTTGCCGCCGCATTCGAACGATCTTTATTTGACTCACTAGCGGGGTAGCCCATGCATCCTTACCTCAAGGTTGTAATGATGGTTGTAATGATCTTCTTATTACATGCAGTAGGTGATCTCATTTCCTGCACATAGAAAAATAAATATCCTTTTGCTAACTTAAGTTAAATATACGTAAAGCGAAATTCTTAGTCAAACTCACTGTTGAATGATTAAAAAATAATTTATTTTTTATTTTAAGTTACATTCGCTGTCTTTCAGGTGAAAATTCCAATAGAAATTTCAGCCTAGAAATGCAAAGAGAGCCAGTAAGCATGAGAAGAAATAGTTATTCAAATTTTCCATTTCATCTCATAAAAGCTTTACTTTATTATTCCGAAAAAAATTCACGAGCTTTATCCATCCATGATTTAGCCCGCGGGCTGTGACGAGGGCCGTCTTTCAGGCTAATCGCTTCGAGTTCCTCTAAAAGCTCTTTTTGACGTGCTGTCAGTTTAACCGGAGTTTCTACAATCACATGACAAAGCAAATCACCTTTGTCGTGACTACGCACTCCCTTGATTCCTTTACCTCGTAAACGAAATACTTTGCCTGTTTGCGTTTCTGCTGGTACTTTAATTTTGGCATGTCCCTCTAGCGTAGGTACTTCAATTTCTCCACCCAGGGCGGCAACAGTAAAACTGATGGGTATCTCACAATGCAAATGATCACCTTCACGGCGAAAAACCGGGTGCGCTGACAAATGAATTACTACATATAAGTCACCCGGCGGTCCACCATTTAAGCCAGCTTCACCTTCCCCGGAAATCCGAATACGATCACCATCATCCACGCCCACTGGAATTTTCACAGTCAGCGTTTTTTGTTGTTTTACACGCCCTACGCCATGGCAAGTTGGACACGGATGCGTGATGATTTTGCCGCTTCCTTGGCATTTTGGGCATGTCTGTTGAATAGAGAAAAATCCCTGTTGCATTCTTACCTGGCCGTGACCATTACAGGTAGAGCAAGTTTTAGGTGAAGTACCAGGCTTGGCACCATCACCATGACAAGTTTCGCATTGTTCCATAGTAGGAATGCGAATTTTCGTTTCTGCCCCATGGGCCGCCTGTTCTAAGGAGATTTCCAGGTTATAGCGTAAATCAGAGCCGCGATGCATACTTGAGCGCCCACTGCGGGTACCAAAAATATCTCCGAAAATATCACTAAATGCATCACTGAAACCCTGCGCTCCTCCCCCACCTGCAGCACTGGCATTAACACCGGCATGACCAAATTGATCGTAAGCAGCACGTTTGTTCGCATCCGTCAATACTTCATAAGCCTCTTTGGCCTCTTTAAACATTTCTTCTGACTTAACATCACCGGCATTACGATCAGGGTGATATTTCATTGCCAGCCTGCGATAGGCTTTCTTAATTGTATTCTCGTCGGCATCACGGCTGACACCGAGCACTTCATAATAATCGCGCTTACTCATCTTGATCTTCTGCTACCGGAATAAAATTTATGATGCCCTGAAACATCATCTATGACTTCTCAAATTAAACACTAAAACGCAGAGTGCGCAGAAAGGATTCAAAACCCTTCTTGCGCCTCTGCGCCTAGATCGACTTTAACAATAATTATTTCTTATTTTTGACTTCTTCAAATTCAGCATCAACAACTTCACCTTCCACCGGTTTTTCACTCTGACCTGACGAAGATCCAGCGCCAGATTGCGTTTGCTGGCCCGATTGATCTTTTTGTTGATACATTTTCTCAGCCAGTTTATGTGCGGCTTCGGTCAAGGCTTGCGTTTTTGCATCGATATCTTCTTTTTTGTCAGTTTTAAGCACTTCCTCTGCATCTTTCAATGCAGCTTCGATTTTGGATTTTTCCTCACTATCCAGTTGATCCCCATGTTCTTTCAGAGATTTCTTAACTGAGTGAATCATGGCATCACATTGATTACGGCTGGAAACCAATTCTACCGCCTTATGGTCTTCGTCGGCGTGCGCTTCCGCATCTTTTACCATGCGCTCAATTTCTGCATCCGATAAACCAGAGCTTGCCTGAATTTTGATTTTGTTTTCCTTGCCAGTAGCTTTGTCTTTCGCCGATACATGCAAAATACCATTGGCGTCGATATCGAATGTCACTTCAATTTGCGGCATGCCGCGCGGTGCTGGCGGAATATCGCTCAAATTAAACTGTCCCAGGCTTTTATTTCCCGATGCCATTTCACGTTCGCCCTGCAATACGTGAATCGTCACCGCCGTCTGGCTGTCTTCTGCGGTAGAAAATACCTGCTGCGCCTTGGTTGGAATCGTGGTGTTTTTCTGTATCAATTTGGTCATCACACCGCCCAATGTTTCGATGCCCAAGGACAAGGGGGTTACATCCAGCAGTAAAACATCCTTCACGTCACCTTGCAGTACACCACCCTGAATCGCAGCGCCCACTGCAACTGCTTCGTCCGGATTTACATCCTTGCGGGGTTCCTTGCCGAATATCTCTTTAACTTTTTCCTGTACTTTAGGCATCCGGGTCTGCCCACCGACCAGAATCACATCGTCAATGTCAGAGGCCGTTAAGCCGGCATCTTTCAGTGCAATACGGCAAGGCCCGACAGTACGCTCAATGAGCTCCTCAACCAAACTCTCCAGCTTGGCACGGGTTATCTTGACAGCCAGGTGTTTAGGACCAGATGCATCCGCAGTGATATACGGTAAATTAACTTCCGTCTGCTGACTGGATGACAATTCAATCTTGGTTTTCTCGGCTGCATCTTTAAGACGTTGCAGTGCAAGCATGTCTTTTTTCAGATCAATGCCTGTCTCTCTCTTGAATTCATCAACCAGATATTCAATCACACGTGAATCAAAATCCTCACCGCCAAGGAAAGTGTCACCATTGGTCGCTAATACTTCAAACTGGTGCTCACCCTCAATCTCGGCAATTTCAATAATGGAAATATCAAAAGTACCACCGCCCAAGTCGTACACGGCTATTTTCCGGTCACCTTCTTTTTTATCCAAGCCGAAAGCCAAAGCTGCAGCTGTTGGTTCATTGATAATGCGCTTGACTTCCAGACCGGCAATACGCCCCGCATCTTTAGTAGCCTGGCGTTGTGAATCATTAAAATAGGCGGGCACGGTGATGACAGCTTCAGTCACCGGTTCACCCAGATAATCTTCGGCTGTTTTCTTCATTTTCATCAGTACTTGCGCCGAAACTTCCGGCGGTGCAATTTTCTTACCCCGCACTTCCACCCAGGCGTCATTGTTGTCTGCTCTGATAATGCTATAGGGCACCATCTTGATGTCTCTTTGCACCATATCTTCATCAAAGCGGCGTCCAATTAAGCGCTTTACTGCAAACAAGGTATTTTTGGGATTGGTGATTGCCTGACGCTTCGCCGAAGCGCCCACTAAAATTTCACCCTCTTCAGTATAGGCCACGATGGAAGGAGTAGTTCGCGCACCCTCAGCATTTTCAATGACCTTGGGGTTGCCGCTTTCCATAACGGCTACGCACGAGTTCGTGGTACCCAGATCGATACCGATAATTTTTGCCATATGAGATCCTTTTAAAGATTAATTCTGTCTGTCAATTGATCTGAAAGTGGAGATGCTTAGATAAAAATTCAAGTATCTTGTACTTTTGAAACCGATACAAGCGCTGGGCGAATCACACGTTCATGAAGCTTGTAGCCTTTCTGCATTACTTGAACCACTGTATTGGGGGCAAGCTCGGAATCGACAGTACACATTGCCTGATGTTGATGTGGATCAAATTTTTCTCCTTGGGGATCAATCACTGTAATACCGAATTTGTCAAACGCACCTATTAATTGCTTTTGTGTTAATTCCATGCCGTTTTTAAAATTCTCCACATTGGCATTGTCAACCGCCAATGCCGCTTCCAAGCTGTCCATCACTGTTAGTAATTCAGCAGAGAAATTCTCAATAGCATATTTATGCGCATTAGCAATGTCAGTCTGAGCGCGCTTTCGAATATTCTCGGCCTCAGCCTTTGCCCGCATCCAGGCATCATAATGCTCGGCTGCTTTAAGCTCAGCTTCTTTCAATAATTGCTCAAGACTAGGTAACGAATCTTTTTTTTCTTCAGTTTGAACGGTGGCATCACCCGTTACCTCAGGTGTCTTGGCTTCATCGTCCAACGTTGTAGTTTCTGCCTGATTCGACTCTAGATTGTTTGGATTTTCTGAACTCTGCATCGTACCTCCTCATAACTATTGAAGTAATATTGAGGTTACCTATCTGAATTTCAAGCTCTCTATTAAAATTTATTTATTATCAGCTCAGATAGGATTAATTATTAAGTAAAATCAAAACATTATTTACGAATTATCGGATTTTATTCTCAATTCTTCGAGATAAAGCGCTTGCCTTGCCGATATAACTGCGAGGGGTCATCGCCAGCAGGCGATTTTTCTCTGCTTCGGGAATATTCAAACCAGCAATGAATTGATGAAGCGCCTCTCTGGTAATACCCTCTTTACCGCGCGTCAATGCCTTCAGTTGTTCATAAGGGTTAGCAACCCCATAGCGCCGCATAACCGTTTGAATAGGTTCAGCTAAAACTTCCCACGCATTATCCAGGTCATCGAGTAACTGAGCAGGATTAGCATCCAGTTTATTTAACCCTTTGATGCAAGAATCATAGGCGAGCAAAGTATGCCCTAATGCAACCCCCATACTACGCAATACGGTGGAATCGGTTAAATCACGTTGCCAGCGCGATACCGGCAGTTTCTCACTCAAATGACGCAATAATGCGTTAGCAATACCCAGATTGCCCTCCGAATTTTCAAAATCGATCGGGTTGACTTTGTGTGGCATCGTAGAAGAACCCACCTCATTTGCCTTGGTTTTTTGCTTGAAATAGCCCAGTGAAATGTACCCCCAGATATCACGATTCAGATCGAGCAAAATGGTATTGATCCTCGCATAGGCATCAAACAATTCCGCAATCGTATCATGCGGCTCTATCTGCGTCGTATAAGGATTAAATTGCAGGCCTAATTTTTCAACAAACTGCTGTGCAAATTTTTCCCAGTCCAAATCTGGATAAGCGGATAAGTGCGCGTTGTAATTACCCACAGCACCATTGATTTTGCCGAGTATAGCGACTGCTACCAGCTGCTTTCTGCCCCGCTGCAGGCGATAAACCACATTGGCAATTTCTTTACCTACTGTCGTAGGTGTGGCTGGCTGGCCATGCGTGCGTGCAAGCATTGGGACATCCGCCAAATGATGTGCCAATTCGATCAATCGTATAATAATCTTGTCGAGTGTGGGCAACATTACATGCTTCAAACTGGATTTGAGCATTAGGCCGTGCGACAAATTATTGATGTCTTCAGAAGTGCAGGCAAAATGGATGAATTCGGACGCTTTAGCAATTTCGTCATTATCCGCCAGCACTTGTTTTAACCAGTATTCAACGGCCTTTACATCATGATTAGTAGTAGATTCAATGGCTTTAACAGCTTCACCGTCTGTAACCGAGAAATTTGCCACTAAGTGATCTAGTTGTGTATGGGTTTCGGCAGAAAATGGTGCAATCTCAACAATACCTGGTTCATTACTCAGTGCCTTAAGCCACGCCACTTCGACTTGAACACGGTAACGAATTAGGGCAAATTCGCTGAAATAAAGCCGCAATGGTTCAACTTTAGCGTGATAGCGTCCATCCAGCGGAGATAATGCAGTTATAGCAGAAAAATTCATGATGTTCATAGTTACTTGGGGTTCGCATTTTAGCATGCTGACTAAAGACAGCATCGAGCTTTTGCTGAGGTGAATTTCGTTTTAATTTGATGTCGTGTTAATCTTACCGTGCATTACTCAATTATTCTGTTTGAACCTGTTACTTCGTGAATTCCGCGAATAGATTTGTTATGAACCACAATAAAAAGATAAAAGTATTATTTGTCTGCATGGGTAATATTTGCCGATCGCCAACAGCCGATGCAGTATTCAGGCATTTTGTCAAAGAAGCCGGATTTGATCATATGATTGAAGTTGATTCTGCTGGAACGCATGCGTATCACATTGGTAATCCGCCAGATCACCGCGCGCAGCATATTGCGCTGCAACGCGGCTATAAAATGCATGATTTACGTGCACGTGCCGTCAAATCTAGAGATTTTGAGGAATTTGACTACATTCTTGCAATGGACAAGGAAAATTTCACTTTATTGCAACAGCGTAGTCCTCAGCAGCATATCAGCAAGATTCAGTTATTCATGCAATATGGCAAGAATGCCGATCAAGATGTCGAGGTGCCTGATCCCTACTTTGGTGGACAGCAAGGCTTTGAACTGGTGCTGGATATGGTCGAGGAAGCTAGCCAAGGTCTGCTGGCGCATCTTCGTAATAACAAAGTAAAGGATAATCTTTAATGAAAACAAGAGCTGCTGTTGCCTGGAAAGCTGGTCAGCCGTTAACAATCGAGCAGGTAGATCTGGAAGGTCCGAAATCCGGAGAAGTATTGGTTGAAATCAAAGCCACTGGTATCTGCCATACCGATTATTACACGCTGTCAGGTGCCGATCCGGAGGGCTTG
The DNA here is from genome assembly GCF_900112825.1 of Nitrosomonas sp. Nm166. Lineage (GTDB taxonomy): Bacteria > Pseudomonadota > Gammaproteobacteria > Burkholderiales > Nitrosomonadaceae > Nitrosomonas. The sequence goes on from NZ_FONE01000028.1 coordinate 18,127, forward strand.
TTCCCGGCCATTCTCGGCCATGAAGGTGCCGGTGTAGTAGTAGATATAGGTCCTAATGTAAAGTCTTTACGTAAAGGTGACCATGTCATCCCACTCTACACGCCGGAGTGCCGGGAATGTAAGTTCTGCCTGTCAAAAAAAACTAACCTGTGCCAAGCCATCCGCAGTACGCAAGGACGGGGGATGATGCCTGATAATACGTCGCGCTTTTCGCTGGATGGGAAGTCCCTGTTCCATTACATGGGTACATCGACCTTTGCAAATTACACTGTTGTACCTGAAATCGCATTAGCCAAAATTCGTGAAGATGCCCCTTTTGATAAAATTTGCTACATCGGCTGCGGTGTGACGACAGGCATCGGCGCAGTGATCTATACCGCCAAGGTTGAGGCAGGTAGTAACGTCGCAGTTTTTGGTCTGGGTGGAATCGGTTTAAATGTAATACAAGGCGCCCGGATGGTCGGTGCCGATAAAATTATCGGTATCGATATCAATTCCCAACGTGAAGACATGGCGCGCAAATTTGGCATGACGCACTTCATCAATCCAAATGATGTGCCCAATATCGTTGATGCTGTGATACAACTGACGGACGGTGGCGCTGATTACAGTTTCGAGTGTATCGGCAATACCAAAGTCATGCGACAGGCACTCGAGTGCACACACAAAGGCTGGGGGCGCAGCATTATTATTGGCGTGGCTGAAGCCGGTGCTGAAATCAGCACCCGTCCTTTCCAATTGGTGACCGGCCGAAAATGGGAAGGCTCCGCTTTCGGTGGTGCGCGCGGCCGTACCGATGTGCCTAAAATTGTCGACTGGTATATGGAAGGGAAAATTGACATTGATTCTCTAATTACCCATACCTTAACGCTGGATAACATCAATGAAGGTTTTCACTTGATGAAAACCGGTGAGTCGATTCGTTCTGTCGTCGTTTACTGATCAAATGTTAGAAACTCGTAGCCAGCATATTTGCTTTGACGGAATTCAAGGCCTTTACCAGCATCAGTCCGCAATTATCGGCTTACCGATGAGATTTTCAGTCTATCAACCGCCACAGGCGCACAACAGGCCGGTGCCTGTTGTGTTTTTTCTGGCCGGACTCACCTGCACTGAAGAAACTTTCATGATTAAAGCTGGCGCGCAGCGCTATGCCGCTGAATACGGATTGATGCTGGTATCCATGGACACCAGCCCGCGTCAGACCGGCATTCCAGGAGAAACTGATCATTGGGATTTCGGCGCTGGTGCCGGATTTTATCTGAATGCCAGTGCTGAGCCTTGGTCGAAATACTACCGGATGGAAAGTTATATTACCCGGGAATTGCGCCAAATCATCACTAAATATTTCCCGGCAGACCAGGATCGGATAGGCATTTTCGGACATTCGATGGGAGGACACGGCGCACTGACGCTGGCGCTGCGTTATCCCAGATTCTACCGGTCCGTATCGGCTTTTGCGCCGATTTCCGCACCCATGCATTGTTCCTGGGGGCAAAAAGCATTTCGTCATTATCTTGGAGAAAACCAGGAAAACTGGCGGCAATATGATGCAACCGCGCTCATTGCGGCAGGCCACCGTGTTCCAGAGCTATTGATTGATCAGGGATTAAATGATCCGTTCCTGACTGAACAATTACATCCGGATCAATTGGAAAAAATATGCCAAGAAACGGGCCAGAAACTTACATTACGTTACCATCAGGGTTATGATCATAGCTATTATTTCATCAGTACATTTATTGATGATCATTTAAAACACCATCGTGATGCCCTGCTCTGATCATTCATCAGAATTTGCCGGACTGCAATATTGCAGATAATTGAGTCAGTGCCTTACCTCGATGGCTGATCAGATTCTTCTGTTCTGCAGAAAGCTCTGCCGCGGTTATACCCAACTCGGGCACAAAGAAATATGGATCATAGCCAAACCCCCCCGTCCCCTGAGGATGCTCGGTAATCTCACCATGCCATGAGCCATCGATAATGATCGGCTGCGGATCATCCACATGGCGCACTAAAACAATCACACAATAGTAGTAAGCGCGGCGGTCTGATTGATTTCTGAGCGCTTCAATCAATTTAAGGTTATTGCGCGCGTCAGATTTTGGTTCTCCGGCGTACCGCGCAGAAGAGATGCCGGGTGCGCCATTTAGCGCACTGACACAAATTCCGGAATCATCTGCAAGCGCCGGTAATTCTGAACAGCGGCTGGCATGACGCGCTTTGGTCAACGCATTTTCGACAAAAGTTCGATGCGGCTCGTCCACTTCACCCACGTCAAAATCAGACTGCGGTACGACTTCGATAGCTAATGGTGCCAGCAAGGCGCTTATTTCACATAACTTGCCCTGATTATTACTTGCGATCACTAGCCTCTTCAGCTTATTCATGACTCGCTGCTTCCAATGCAAGAGCCTTCCTCTGGAGCGTAATTAGCTCCTGGACACCGTGCTGCGCTATATCCAGCATGAGATCCAGTTCCTTTCGGTTGAATGCAGTTTTTTCAGCAGTGCCTTGCACTTCGACGATACCTAGATTTCCAGTCATTACTACATTCATATCTGTATCGCACGAAGAGTCCTCCATATAATCCAGATCCAATACTGGAACTCCCTGATGAACCCCTACTGAGATTGCTGCTACATGATCAATGATGGGTGTAGTTTCAATCAGTTGCCGATAAATCAATTTCTCGATAGCATCGTGGAGCGCGACAAAAGCTCCTGTAATGCTGGCGGTGCGAGTTCCCCCATCGGCCTGAATCACGTCACAGTCAATTTGAATGGTACGTTCTCCCAATTTCTTTAAATCCACCACAGCACGTAAAGCACGTCCAATCAGGCGCTGAATTTCCATTGTACGTCCTGATTGTTTGCCTTTAGCTGCTTCACGCTGTATGCGTGAATGTGTTGAACAAGGCAACATGCCATATTCGGCTGTCAACCATCCTTGTCCCTGGCCTCTCAAAAACAGAGGAACTTGCTCATTGACACTGGCTGTACAGATCACTTTGGTGTCGCCGCATTCTATCAACACAGAACCATCGGCATGCTTGGTGTAATGGCGAGTGATTCTGACCGGACGGATCTGAATAGGCGTACGGTGATAACTTCGTATCATGTTCAATAACTCATAAAACTTAATTAGCAAAACGAAAAACCGGCTTGGCCGGAGCGCCCGCTGACATTGTCAGCACTTCATAACCATCCTCCGTGACCAGAACGGTATGTTCCCACTGCGCAGACAAGCTACCATCCTTGGTAGTAATGGTCCAGCCATCCGGAAGATGGCGAATGGCTGCTTTGCCAGCATTAATCATGGGCTCTATGGTAAATATCATGCCTGCCTTAAGTTCGAGGCCAGCCCCTGCACGACCGTAATGAAGCACTTGAGGATCTTCATGAAATTTTGCTCCAATCCCATGACCGCAGAACTCTCTTACTACGCTATATCCCACTCCCTCAGCCAATTTTTGAATGGCATGTCCGATGTCACCTAAATGCTTCCCTGGTTTTATATTATCAATTCCTCGCCACATGGCTTCAAAAGTGACTTCACATAGGCGTCTTGCTTGAATGGAAGGTTCGCCTACATAAAACATTCGACTGGTGTCACCATGATACCCTTGAGAAATCACAGTAACATCAATATTGATAATATCGCCATTTTTTAATTTCCTCTCCCCGGGAATGCCGTGGCAGATCTGATTATTGACTGAAGTACAAATCGATTTAGGAAAAGGAGAATGCCCTGCAGGTGCGTAATTAAGAGGCGCTGGTATCGTCTTTTGCACATCCACCATATAATTATGGCAGAGCACATCTAATTCTTCCGTAGTAACACCTGCCACAACAAAGGGCGTAATGTAATCCAGCACTTCAGAAGCCAGTCGACCGGCAACACGCATTTTTTCAATTTCTTGTGGTGTTTTTATATGAACTGTCATTATAGCCTTGCTTGATTATCAGTAATCATCATTTGCATACAACAACTTGCAAATAAAATCATTCATCTCAGATGATGGGATTGAATACGTAACGTATTTTAAGATGCCTTGGAATTTAAAGGAACTCCCTTTGATCGCCTCATCTATAAACTATACATTATAAGCGCTCACATTTGCTTTGAACCAATCGGGTACCATCAAATGACTCAACCAATTTTTGCATTTTTTCTTTAAGTATTTGAGTGGGATAGGGAATAACAATTTTTTTCAAGGTAACGCTACGATCTTCAATCATCGCATTTACAATCCCTTTTTTTTCTAATTCTTCCAATTGTTCCAACGCATCTTTTTTATCGTATAACATACCTAAAGAGATGGCATTTTTCCATTTATCGTTTTCTCTCACAAGAAAACTGACAATACCCAAATTTCGCAGTTTATTGATCACCCGGTTAGCAGCTTCTTTATTTGGTAATGGTGGAATATATAGCCAATACATCATTGCATTGCCAGCTTCCTCCACGCGATAGGATTGGGCAGAGACTATTTCTGGAATTACTGCTTCACTATACTGTATCTGTTCCTCATAAAAATTCCCCCACTCCAGACAATTCTCATCGACCGGCAATAAAACAATTTTTTCTGAATTAAATGATTTCGGTGCCGCTGTATTTTTCTGATTAGAATGCAATTGCACGCCCACTCCATAAGCAACATTAACAATCAGTAGCAAGACAAAGATAATTTTCATTGAAAAATAAAATTCTAAGTTTCGATATTAACTTAATTTTGTTGTTAACGTTCTTAGCCCTTGCTAAAATACGCCGCTAATTGTCAAATACCCCTACAATTTTTGATGCCTTTAAAAAACGGAATACGAAATATGAAAATGATTAAGAATACGATAGTGCTAGTAGCATTAGCACTATCTGCGCCAATTTCAGCTGAAACAGCTCCTGACGCTAATCCGGCTCCTGCTACCGCTGAAGAAATAGCTTCTGGAATTTGCGCTGGTTGTCACAATGCGGATGGCAATAGTGTCATTCCGATGAATCCTATTTTGGCTGGACAGCACGCTGAGTATATCATCAAGCAGTTGATTGATTTTAAAGCAAATGAAAGCGAGCCAGCCAAGCGTAACAGTCCTGTCATGTCTTCAATGGTAGCTGCTCTTTCAGCGGAAGACATGAAAAAACTGGGTGCTTATTATGCCAAGCAAAAAACCAACCCAAGCCAAGTAGCTGCTAGTGATGAAAAATTAATTGAGACTGGGAAAATACTTTACCATGGCGGCAATATCGAAAACGGTGTTCCCGCGTGTGCAAGCTGTCACGGCCCCACGGGGTCCGGTATTCCACCTCGCTATCCTGCACTTGCCGGTCAACATGCTGATTATACACTGGCACAATTAAATCTGTTTAACACAGGTGATCGCACTAACGATAATGGTATCATGGAAAAAGTTCTTGCCCGTATGAGCGGACAGGAAAAACGTGCAGTTTCAGCTTATATTGCCACCATGCGTTAGGCCAAGTTTCGGCAGCAAAATTTGTACAAGCAAAAAGGCGGCATTTGCCGCCTTTTTTATTACACTCATCTATTATCACCAGTTCTTGAATATTTTTTCCGCCACAGACAATGTCTTATTCAATTCATTATCCCCATGCATTGATGATACAAAACCAGCCTCAAATGCGGATGGCGCAAAGTAAATACCTTCATCCAGCATAGCATGAAAGAATCGATTAAAGCCTACCTTGTCACACTGCATCACTTCGGCAAAGCTGGTGGGAATCTCCCTTCTAAAATACAACCCAAACATACTACCGATTGATTGTGCACAGAAATCAATCCCCTGCTTTTCTGCTGCAGCGGTAAGGCCATCGACCAGTTGCTGCGTTCTACTACCTAATTTTTCATAAAAACCTGGTGCTTGTATTTGCTTCAATGTGGTAAGTCCTGCCGCCACCGCCACCGGATTACCCGAGAGCGTGCCTGCCTGATAAACCGGACCCAGCGGTGCCAGACACTGCATGATATCACGGCGTCCACCAAATGCAGCCATCGGCATACCACCACCAATCACTTTACCCAACGTCGTCAGATCAGGCTTGATTTGATAAAGTCCTTGCGCACATTCAAGACCGACGCGAAATCCTGTCATGACTTCATCAAATATCAGCATGCTGCCATGCTGTGTACACAACGCCCGCAACTTGGCAAGGAAATCTCCTTTAGGAGCCACCAGATTCATGTTGCCGGCAACTGGCTCAACAATCACCGCAGCAATTTCCTGTCCCCATTTATCAAATGCATCTTCAATGCCAGATATGTCATTGTAATCCATCACAATCGTATGTCCGGCTGTTTCTGTCGGCACACCGGCAGAACTGGGATTGCCAAAAGTTAATGCACCCGAGCCCGCTTTAACCAGCAACGAATCATCGTGACCATGATAACAGCCTTCAAATTTAATGATCTTGCTCCTACCGGTAAAACCACGCGCCAACCGGATTACACTCATACCCGCTTCGGTGCCGGAGCTGACCAATCTGACTTGCTCTATGGACGGAATCAACTGGCAGATCAATTTTGCAATCTCCAGTTCTGCTTCGGTCGGCGCACCAAAAGTCAGACCATTTTGTGCCGCCGTCTGGACAGCTTGCACCACATTCGGATGAGCATGGCCAAGAATTAACGGACCCCATGAACCTACATAATCGATGTATGATTTACCATCAGCATCCCAGAAATACGCACCTTCTCCACGTTGAAAGAAAACGGGTTCACCGCCTACCGATTTAAAAGCCCGAACAGGTGAATTTACGCCGCCCGGAATATATTGCTGAGACTGCTCAAATAATTGATGATTACGTGAAGTCATTGGCTACTCTTGTGAATATTAGTTAGTTTTAAATACGCTCTACTACTTCTGCAAATAATTGTGCGTACTGTGCCGCTGTTGCCGTTATATTCTCTGTATAGAACACATCATGACAAACAGCTACCGCTGCACATCCACTCTGGATAACAGTTTTGGCATTGGTTAATTGAATACCTCCAATGCCGACCATGGGAATAGATATTTTCTTTTTAGCTTGGCTCATTAAATTTACCGGAACGGAAACTGCGTTAGGTTTAGTCAGTGAAGTAAAAAAAGCACCAAAAGCAATATAATCAGCGCTTTCTTTTTCTGCTCGGAGTGCCAGATCCAAGCTGTTATAACAAGATGCACCAATAATTTTGGTTCGTCCTAATTGTTTTCTTGCATCAAGAACCGATATGTCGTTCTGACCCACATGAACCCCATCAGCATCAATTTCAGCAGCTAAATTGACGTGATCATTGATGATCAAAGGAATTTTGCATCTTCTACAAAGCCGCAATAATAATCTGGCTTGTTCTAGCAACAGCATGTCGTTTGCCAATTTATTGCGGTATTGTATAAGCTGTGCCCCACCTTTTAACAACTGCCGTACTTTATCGAGCAAGGCATTTGTATCCTCAAGATCTGGAGTAATTGCATACAGTCCACTAATTCTCGGGTTTTTCAATGACTATTCCTTCATCTTCTTCGATATCGTCTTCGTCTTTAACCCAGAATAATCTGTTAGGAATATATTGCCCCATGCCAGGACGAAATCCCGCCTGCAAAGCGTGCCATGTATAATCTTGCGCTTCAATAACACTTTCATCTATCGATAATCCATTAGCAAGCGAAGCCGCAATAGCCGAAGCCAATGTACAACCTGAACCATGATACGTATGATCAAGCCTTTCCCATTCATCGGTACGTACGATACCGCTGGAAGCAAATAACGTATTCCTTACCTGCGCAGTATTCTCATGCGTGCCTGTGATTAACACATATTCGCACCCCATTCTCAGCAATCTCTGGGCACAAGTATTCAAATCTAATCTGGATTCATTATCATTTTCTTGCTGAGCGAGATGTCTGGCTTCCAAACTATTAGGTGTCAGTATAGTAACTTGTGGCAATAGTAATTCACGCATTGCATCAATCATTTCTTCATTGGCCAGCTCATCACCTCGACCAGACGTCAGCACAGGATCCATGACTAAAGGAATGTGCGGATAGTCAGAAACGACTTCTGCTATTGCAGCGATGATTTCCACACTGCCTAATAAGCCGATCTTAAACGCATGAATAGGCATATCTTCCAAAATTGCTCTCGCCTGATCGACAACCCATTCAGAATCCAGCGGCATCACATCTTCCACACCGGTGGTATCTTGAATGGTGATGGCGGTTACAATGGATAAAGGGTGGCATCCCATACTTGCGATGGTAAGCATATCAGCCTGAATACCAGCCCCACCACTGGGGTCATTGGCTGCGAAAGAAAGTACGATTGGGGGTGGCTGTAACATGCATTAATACCGTAAAATATTATTTTAACCTAAAAGGAAATTACTATCTATTATGCCTATTGAAGAGAATCGTAATTACAATCGTTATATGTGCTTAATTTGTGGTTATATCTATGATGAAGCGCTGGGATCTCCCGATGAAGGCATTGCACCGGGTACACGTTGGGAAGATGTACCCATCAACTGGACTTGCCCTGAATGTGGTGCTCGTAAAGAAGACTTTGAAATGGTAAAAATATAAATGCGTATTCTCCATACCATGCTTCGAGTAGGCAATCTCGAAAAATCTCTTGAGTTTTATACGCAAGTACTGGGAATGAAACTGTTACGGCGTAAAGACTATCCAGATGGTAGATTCACCTTGGCCTTTGTGGGCTATCAGGATGAAGCAAATGGTACAGTCCTTGAACTGACACATAACTGGGATACTTCATCCTATAACCTCGGGGAGGGATATGGCCACGTTGCTATTGAAGTGGATGATGCTCATCAGGCCTGTGAAAATATTAAGAAACTCGGTGGGAAAGTGACGCGCGAAGCAGGCCCCATGAAACATGGCACAACAGTTATCGCATTTGTAGAAGACCCTGATGGATATAAAATAGAATTTATTCAGAAGAAAACAACTTAACCTTATCAAATTTACCGATCGCGATGTTTAACAGCAAGCTTTCCGCCAGTTATCCATGTAGTAAAAAAATGGTAGGTATCTTATTGATATCCGGCAAAGAAAAACGCCATTCTTTAATGGATCTCGTTGCAATCATTTCACTGGAGAAAGTTAAGTGACTCGCAACACACAAATCTGTATGATCAGAACAAATTCTGACTAATTGCTCTAACAATTTCTGATTGCGATATGGCGCTTCAATAAAAATTTGCGTTTGATTCTGACTCGCCGATATTCTTTCTAGCTCCACTATTTTAGTGCTACGTGCTTCATTCTCAATAGGCAGATAACCATGAAAGGCAAAGCACTGACCATTCAAACCCGATGCCATTAATGCCAGTAAAATGGATGAAGGACCAATCAGAGGTACCACTGTAATGTTTTTTTTGTGCGCCAATCGAATTAGCTCAGCTCCGGGATCCGCTACTGCCGGACAGCCCGCTTCTGATAGCAACCCGACATCGCGTCCAGCCAATACCGGCTCCAATAATGAAAGCAAATCCTTAGTAGCTGTGTGTTCATTCAAAGTCTGCATTTCCAGTTCTTGCAATGCATACTTCGAATTAATCTGCTTTAAGAATTGCCTTGCTGTTTTGGGATGCTCAACGATAAAGCAGGAAATCTCAGCGATACACTGTTGAACTGCTGATGGTAATACCCAGGCAATATGCTGTGAACTGATCGGTGCTGGGATCAGATAGATTTTTCCAGTCATTAACGTGCTAAAAATTTGAAGGCTCAACCATAAAAGGAAAGCTAAAACCTAGACATTCTAGTGCAACGTTCTGGGTACACTTAGAATAAACTCCGGTATAGCAACATCAAAATGAATACCATCTTCTGCCACCATTTGATAACTGCCTTTCATCGATCCTACGGGAGTTGATATTACTGTTCCACTGGTATATTCAAAACTATCGCCCGGCTTAAGCAACGGCTGTTCACCCACTACTCCCAAACCACGCACCTCTTGAATAGTCCCGTCACCATTATTGATAATCCAATGCCTGCTAATTAATTGCGTTGCGACAGTGCCCGTATTTTCAATGGTTATTGTGTAGGCAAACACATGCCGGTCACCATATTCATCGGATTGATCAGGCAAATACACTGTACGAATGCTGATATCAATTTCATATTTTTTATCTTCAGTCATTTTTTATTTAGCATCCTTTTGAGTACTGTACCAAGAAAAAAGTGAAAAAACGTATCTCTTAAATTAATTTATTCATAAATCCTTATCTCTTTTACGCGCAATTTATCTTTTGCGGTTAAAATAATAACTTTATTTAAAGAGAGGCTTTCATGTACCGCATTGCGCCCAGCATTCTTTCTGCCAATTTTGCCAAACTTGGTGACGAAATAACCGCCGTCATCGATTCAGGAGCAGATATTATTCATTTTGATGTAATGGATAATCATTATGTTCCCAATCTCACGATCGGTCCTTTGGTATGCGAAGCCATTCGCCCCGTCACTGATGCAGTCATTGATGTGCATTTGATGGTTGAACCCGTTGATCGTATTATTCCAGATTTTGCCAAAGCAGGGGCTAATATCATTTCATTTCACCCTGAAGCGTCCAATCACATCGATCGCACCATCGGGTTGATTAAAGAGCAAGGCTGCAAGGCTGGCTTGGTATTTAATCCAGCTACACCGCTGTGTCATCTGGATCACGTGCTCGACAAACTGGACTTGATTTTAATCATGTCAGTTAATCCTGGTTTTGGCGGACAAAAATTTATTCCTGAAGCACTGAATAAACTGCGTGCAGTCAGACAACGTATTGATGCCAGTGGTAAAGACATCATGCTGGAAATCGATGGCGGTGTCAAAGTTGATAACATTGCTGAAATCGCTCGTGCCGGCGCCGATACTTTTGTTGCAGGATCAGCCATTTATCAAGCTGGCAAAGATACTGATCCGCATCGTTATAACAGCATATTGGCAGCATTCCGCGCCGAATTAGCAAGAGTATAATTATTCATCGAAACTCGTAAGCTTATTGCTTCCTTATATTTAAATGAACCATAGTCTTTTTAGCAACGCAGATACTTCTGTAAAAAAAATTGAATACCCGTTATCGATCAAAGTCATCATGATCGATCTGGACGGTACCCTGCTCAATACTGCTGAGGATCTCGCACTCGCCGCAAATCTGATGTTGAAAGATCTGGATATGCCGCAACAATCCGTTTCAACAATTCGCTCCTATATTGGCAAAGGCATACAGAAACTGGTGAAACGCACACTAACCGGCCGGCTTGATGACGAACCCGATGCTGCCTTATTTGCCAAGGCATTACCTATTTACGAGAAGCATTACGCGCATAATTTGAGTGTAAATACACGCCCCTATCCAGGTGTTTTGGAAGGTATCAAAGTGATGCAACAGGCAGGCTTCAAGCTAGCCTGTATCACTAACAAAGCTGAGGCTTTTACGATACCGTTGCTGCGTTCAACCGGATTATACGATCAATTTGAAATTGTATTATCTGGTGATAGTTTACCTAAGAAAAAGCCCGATCCAATGCCATTAACGTATATTTGCAAGCATTTTGGTGTACAGTCGCATGAAGCGCTGCTAATCGGCGATTCGCTGAATGATGCCATTGCTGCAAGAGCTGCCGGTTGCCATGTATTCTGCGTTCCTTACGGTTATAACGAGGGACGCAACGTGTACGAACTTGATTGCGATGCCATTGTAGAATCCCTGCTGGATGCCTCAAAGCTGATTAAAAGACTGCCTTAGAAATCAAAATGACCGAGGCTGAATTCAATAAGCTCGCACAGCAAGGATACAATCGTATTCCAGTTGTGCTGGAAACCTTTGCCGATCTGGATACTCCTTTATCCATTTATCTGAAACTGGCTAATCAACCCTATTCTTATTTACTGGAATCGGTACAGGGCGGTGAACGTTTCGGTCGATTTTCGTTTATCGGTCTGCCCGCAACTACCCGTATCGAAGTCCGCGACAATCACGTTACCAGCGTGACTCATGGTCAATCCGAAACTATTACCGTTGATGATACCCTGGCTTTTATCGAATCCTATCTGGCGCAATTTAAGGCAGCACCCTGCCCGGCAGGCATCTCACGGTTTTGTGGCGGACTCGCAGGTTATTTTTCTTACGATACTGTACGTTATATCGAGCACAAACTAAAAGGTCATGCAAAGCCGGACACTTTAAACACACCCGATATCATGCTATTGCTATCAGAAGAATTGGCAGTGGTAGACAATCTTTCCGGTAAGCTATATCTGATCGTTTATGTGAATCCGAGTAAAAAAGATGCCTATCAATCCGGGTGTAATCGCCTCAAGGCTTTACTGGCAAAGCTGCGTCAATCCATCGCCATTCCAACCGAGCAGGCCGTTTCATCCAGCGCCGCGGTTTCCGAATTTCCTGAAGCAGACTTTAAAGCAGCTGTCGAGCGGGCAAAGCGGTATATCTATGACGGCGATATCATGCAAGTCGTTTTATCCCAGCGCACGAGCAAGCCTTTTAATGCATGTCCATTGGCACTCTACCGCGCACTGCGCAGTCTCAATCCGTCACCTTATATGTTTTTCTACTATTTTGATGATTTTCATGTGGTGGGTGCTTCTCCAGAAATATTGGTACGCCTTGAAGGCGATACGGTCACTGTCCGCCCGATTGCAGGTACGCGCCCGCGCGGCAAAAATTCCCAAGAAGATGCTGCACTGGCAGCAGATCTGCTGGCCGACCCGAAGGAACTGGCGGAACATGTAATGCTTATGGACCTGGGCCGCAATGATATTGGTCGTGTTGCACAGACCGGAACCGTGAAAGTGACAGAGAAAATGCAAATAGAAAATTACTCGCATGTCATGCATATCGTATCCAATGTAGAAGGTAAATTAAAACCCGGCTTGAATGCTATCAATGTCTTACGCGCCACATTTCCAGCCGGTACAGTCAGTGGCGCACCTAAAGTACGCGCCATGGAGATCATTGATGAACTGGAGAAATCCAAGCGCGGTGTTTATGCTGGTGCAGTCGGTTATCTGGGGTTCAATGGCGATATGGATCTGGCTATTGCAATCCGTACCGGAGTAATCAAGGATGGCCGCCTGCATGTGCAGGCAGGCGCAGGGATTGTTGCCGATTCGATTCCACAAAATGAATGGATTGAAACACAGAACAAAGCCAAGGCATTGCTGCGCGCCGCAGAAATTGCCGAAAATGGGCTGGATAGCAAAATCTGATCCACTCAGCAAGAAATCTGCTGATATATACATTCTCTTGCAACCAAACGATCCGTCATCGAATCACGAACCGGCTTGGTTATTTTTTAGCTTGCGATCAGGGTAGATTCAATTTCCGCAAAACTCTGGGCTACATTGGTCGGGGTAATGATCATTCCAAGCTGTTTCTCAATTTGAGTCCAGGAAAAAATACCGCATATCCGAGGTAGTCCGATAGTATTATCGTCGATCACCAACGCATGCAATCGACCGCTTTCACGCAAACTGACCATAATATTACCGACTCTGGCGCGCTCCACTTCTTCCAGTGGGATGGCTTCCAGTTTCTCAAGCGGCGTCATGATATCCATCACCAGAATCTCACTATGCTTGACACCTCTTTCCTGGATGAATCGCAGGGGCTTCTCGCCCAGAATATCGGTTGCTGTGATAATTCCAGCCAGTGAATCGTCATCATTCATCACCAGTAATGTGCGAACGCCGCGCTGCATCATGTAGGTATTGGCAATTTCCATCGTGATACTCGGCGTGATGACGGCTGCGTGAATTTTGCGCAGGTCGGTCATGACTTCAAGCGCGGGTGAATCAAGCGTTACTGGATTAGGTGATACGGGTTGAGAAATCCGTACAGTACCACTCAAATACTGTACATCAAGAGATTTATATCCATTCATCATATTGTGCACTCCCTCGAGAGAGTTAATGGGAACCACCTGACTTCAAAATAGGTGGCGTACTCTGAAATAAAACTCTACGCCGAATAGGAGGCAGAATCAATAGCCATGATATTAGCAGGGAAATGATCAGTTTCGGTTATAAACCCATTGGACCAGCGTGTCCATGGCCATACGGGATTGCCCGGCTTGATCATGATTAATAAAAAAGATCACGATGATACGCCGCCCCCTTTTATCCAGCAGATAACCCGCCAGTGCGCGCACATTGCTCAAAGCGCCCGTTTTCATGTGCGCCAGTCCTTTCACCGGTGTGTCGGTAAAGCGATTCTTTAAAGTCCCATCCACGGCAGCAATCGGCAGAGATGAAATAAACTCCGGCATCACCGGGCTGTTAAACGCGGCCAGTAGCAGCTGCCCCATGTGCCGAGCACTGATACGTTCGGTGCGTGACAATCCGGAGCCATTTTCCACCACCAGTTCTGGAAAATTCAATTGCTTGGCCGCCAGCCATTGCCGGATGGCCGCATCGGATTTAGCCAGTGTAGCTGGAGAATTATTGATCACGGCATCTCCCATACCCAAGGTTAAATAGAGCTGGCGTGCTGCAATATTATTGCTGAATTTATTGATGCCACGGATAATATCCGCCAGCGGCGGAGATTGATAAGTCTTTAATGGTAGTAAGTTCTGTGGTGCCTGTCCCGCCACTACATCGCCATGAAACAACCCGCCCTGCTGCGCCCATAGGTGCTTGAATAAATCACGGGTATAGATTGCGCTGTCTTGCAGGCTCAGCATATAGGATTGTTTTCCGCATTGACTAGAAAAACTCCCATTCAGAACAACTGTAAAATCATTTTTATTTTCTTCATTAGCAATCGCATCAATCGTCAGCAAATTTAGCCAATTGCCGCATGTGCCGTGTGTGAGCTTCAAGTTATTCTGGACTCGCAAAGACGCCGGCAACGGATCAATGACTGCGCGCACCGAATTTTTTTCAGGGTGTGGAAACAAATGGATTGTGGAAGTCCGGTAATTGACCAATAAAGCTTCCGGAAGAATGTTGTAGGTACGGTAGGGCTGTCCATCAAATTCACCCGGATCACCGTTGGGAATATCATAATGCGTGTGATCCAGAACCAGATTGCCTTTAATCTCATGCAATCCAGTTTGACGTAAGCGATGGATCAATAACCAGAAATTTTCCAGATCGAGCTTGGGGTCGCCATAGCCTTTAATGATAAGATCGCCATACAACACACCCTCAATCATTCTGCCATTCGCATACAATAGGGTGGGCCAGGTATAAGCAGGTCCTAATAACTCCAGCCCGGCGTATGTCGTCAGTAACTTCATCACTGAAGCAGGATTCATGGACAAATCCGCGTTAACCGCTATGATTGGTTTATTAATACCGATTTCCTGGACATAGGCACCCACCGCCGTTTCCGGAATCGTCGCCTGCTGTAGTTTTTGTTTAACGACGAGCGGTAGTCCGTGTGCAAATGCCGGAGCCAATAATCCACTTTGCAGCATCAACAAGCCGAGATACCAATAAATCCGAAGCATTTAACTCACAATCTTATAAACTTATTTTTTCATATTGCACATTGCAAACCCGTCATCCCACCCCATGCGGTATTGATCATCCTTGTCGTAACGATTGAGATCTTTAAAGGCCCAGCTCGTTCTTTTGGCCGTTTCACAACCATCGATATAGCCTTGCTGCGTGCTCACCGGATAACCGGTCAGATTGTATTTAGGTTTTGCACTTTCAGGTAACGGACCTGCCGGGCGTTCGGGTTTTCTTGCCGGAAGCTGGTACTTTGGCTGAACTGCGCAAGCGGAAACAATTAACACGACAAAAATGATTAAAAACGATAAACAATAACGCATAAGTAAATGCCTTTGATAATTGCCAGAAATTACACTACAGAACCGATTTCAACAGCTTACCCATTTCAGCCGGATTGCGGGTGACCTTTATGCCGCAGGATTCCATCACTTCCAGCTTTTCTTGCGCTGTGCCCCTGCCGCCGGAAATAATCGCGCCGGCATGCCCCATCCGCTTACCCGGCGGCGCTGTCACACCGGCGATAAATCCCACCACCGGTTTCCGCATATGATCTTTCACCCAGCGCGCGCAATCCTCTTCGTCCGTTCCGCCGATCTCTCCCACCATTAGCACCGCATCGGTTTCATCGTCATCATTGAACAATTGCATGACATCGAGGTGTTTCAGTCCATTCACCGGGTCGCCGCCGATCCCGATGCAGGTGGACTGCCCTAACCCAAGTGCCATCAATTGCGCGACCGCTTCATAGGTTAATGTACCGGAGCGTGAAACTACCCCAATGCGGCCTTTTTTATGGATGTACCCTGGCATGATGCCAATTTTGATTTCATCCGGCGTAATGATTCCGGGACAGTTAGGGCCGATCAAGCGAGTCTTCTTGCCCTGCATTTTGTAGCGGGTGCGTAGCATATCCCGTACTGGGATACCTTCGGTAATACAAATCACCAAATCCAGTTCGGCTTCCACAGCTTCATCAATGGCTGCTGCAGCAAAAGGCGGCGGCACATAAATGACTGAAACATTCGCACCGGTTTGCTGTTTGGCTTCCTTGACCGTAGCATAAACCGGAATGCCTTCAAAATTCTCACCCGGCTTGCGCGGATTCACACCGGCGACAAAACAAGCCTTGCCATTCGCGTAATCACGGCACATCCGGGTATGAAATTGTCCGGTTTTACCGGTAATGCCCTGGGTCATGACTCGGCTGTTGCGATTAATCAAGATAGACATAATAAGCGAACTCCTTTATGACTGAGGTGAGGATGATTTAGCTTTAGTCGCATTAACCGCTTTCTGCGCCGCATCGGCCATATTATCCGCCGAGATGATCGGCAAGCCGGAGTCAGCCAGAATTTTTTTTCCAATCTCTACATGAGTGCCTTCCAGGCGCACAATCAATGGCACAGCGAGATGCACATCGCGAGCTGCCATGACAATGCCCTGTGCAATCACATCGCATTTCATGATGCCGCCGAAGATATTGACCAGAATGGCTTGCAGCTTGGGATTGCTCAGCATCAACTTAAACGCCTCGGTTACTTTCTCCGCCGTTGCACCGCCGCCGACATCGAGAAAATTAGCGGGATTTCCGCCATACAATTTGATGATATCCATCGTAGCCATCGCCAGCCCGGCCCCATTCACCAGGCATCCGATATTGCCATCCAGCGAAATATACGATAGCTCATGCTTAGACGCTTCAATTTCGAGTGGATCTTCCTCATCCAGATCGCGCAAAGCGACAATCTCAGGGTGACGGAACAACGCATTGTCGTCAAAATTCATTTTGGCATCGAGGGCCATTACCTGCTGCTCGGCGGTTAATGTCAAAGGATTAATCTCCAGCAGCGACGCATCGGACTCATCAAAGGCCTCATATAAACTTTGCAATAAAGTTACCGCCTGCGGCAAGTTTTGGGCAGGAATACCGATTTTTTGTGTAGCTTCTACAGCCTGCTGCTGACTGAGGCCCGCGATCGGATCAACATACACTTTATGAATTTTCTCAGGCGTTTCAGCCGCCACTTTTTCAATTTCCATGCCGCCTTCCGAGCTCGTGATCAGACACACGCGCTGGCGGCTGCGGTCTACCACCATGCCGACATAGAATTCCTTCTCGATAGGCACCCCCTGCTCGATAAAAAGTCGGTGTACTATCTGTCCTTCCGGGCCGGTTTGATGAGTAACCAAGCGCATATTCAGAATTTCGCTTGCGCGCTGCCGTACCTCATCCAACGACTTAGCCACTTTCACTCCACCACCTTTACCCCGCCCGCCTGCATAAATCTGCGCCTTGACAACCCATACCTTGCCGCCCAATTGCTGCGCAGCACTGACCGCTTCGTCAACACTGAAACAAGCAATACCTTTCGGAGTGACAACGCCATATTTTTGCAAAATCTCTTTTGCCTGATATTCGTGAATTTTCATAGGCACATCCCCATTCTCAGTTTTAAATAATTCAAATTCACACTTAATCTGAAGCAGAAGCTTGGCTGCCTCATCAGAGGCTTGATCGACGCTATTTAATCCATACGGTTTTGATATTCACAAACTCACGGATGCCGTGATAGGACAACTCTCTGCCATATCCTGAATCTTTAACACCGCCAAATGGCAAACGTGGATCGCTTTTGACGATGCCATTGACAAAAACACTACCGGCATGAATTTGCCGCGCCAACGCTTCACCCCGAACCGTATCGCGCGTCCATATACTGCCTCCCAGACCAAAAGGCGTAAGGTTAGCCAATCTGATCGCTTCTTCGGTATTTTTTACGCGCACTATCGCAGCAACAGGACCAAACAATTCTTCATCAAAGGCTGGCATACCGGGACGAACATGATCCAGAATCGTCGGTGCATAATAATAAGCACCTTGCGTTCCCATAAAGGAACCGCCGATTACGAGTTTTGCGCCCGAAATCAAACTTCGCTCAACTTGCGCGTGTAATTGTATGCGCAAATCTTCACGTGCCAGTGGCGCAATACCGGTAGCGTCATTTTTCGGATCACCGCTGTGCAGTTGATCGACCAGAGTTTTAAAGTGCTCTACAAAGGAATCAGCAATAGAGTCCAAGAGAATGAAACGTTTGGCGGCAATGCAGCTTTGCCCCATATTTTGAAAACGAGCCAATAAGGCTTGCCTGGCTGTCAATTCGATATCTGCATCGTCAAACACAATAAAAGGATCCGATCCACCAAGCTCGAGTACGCATTTTTTTAAATGCTGACCAGCAATGGCGGCTACCCGGCGCCCTGCAGTACTGCTGCCAGTCAGGGTAACAGCGGCAATCCGCTTGTCAGCAACCACCGCTTCAGCCTGCTCAGCAGTGATCATCAAGGTACGAAAAGTATGGGCTGGAAATCCGGCTTGCTGAAATGCATCTTCCAGTGCAAGGGCGCAACGCGGAACATTCGATGCATGTTTTAACACAACAGTATTCCCTGCCATCATCGCTGGCGCAGCCGCGCGAATTAATTGCCAGAATGGAAAATTCCACGGCATAATGCATAACACTGTGCCTAAAGGCTGATAAACAACCAGGCTGCGGCTGGCATCGGATGCGATCATCTCATCACTGAGATAGGATTGCGCATGGTCTGCATAATGATCACAGCCGATGGCACATTTCTCTACTTCCGCCCCGGCTTCTTTTAATAATTTTCCCATCTCATCCGTGATCAGATTGGCATAATCCTCACTGTTCTGACGGAATACCTGCGCAAGGTTTCGCATCATTCGTGATCTCTGCTCAAAACTAAGCGCAGCCCAGCCGGTTTGCGCAGACTCAACCTGACTCAACACCGTATTGATTTCGTCAGTTTGCCATGTAGCAAAGGATTGCAGGGTTTGACCGGTCGCTGGATTGATTGACAACATCGACATGGGAAGGATCCTCAGAAATTTAATATAATTTTAACAGTGCAAATTTCAGCAGAATATACCAACTATACCAACGCTATCTCAAAGGGTTATTTCTTTTGCTTACCTGAATGAACTTCTGTTTCTTCAATGATCTGCGCATCTTCGATGACCACCGCTCGATCAGATTCAGTTTGCCGTTTAAAATCATTTAAATCATCCGGTTGATGCATCGTACTTTCAAAATTCCTGCGCAACCACCAGAATCGTATGCCAATCACCACGACAGCCACTAGAAGTAAAGTAAGAAAGGCCGCAAAAAAGAAAACGCCTATAAGCACCAGGACAACCACAACCGGAATGAGCATCGCGTAGGTAAGCCAGCGGTGCATGGTAGAAATCGGCACGCGCTGATATTCTCCTGATTCTTTCTGGTGATATTCAGAAACCTTGTCGATAATAATTTTCCTCTCTTCATCGTTCATTGCATCAACTCCTCTATTTCGGCTACCATTTTGGGCGCTGCCGCCGTTAAAAGTTCATGACCCGTCTGGGTGACAATGACATCATCTTCAATTCGAATTCCGATATTCCATAAATATTCTGGAACATTATCTGCCGGACGGATATAACAGCCCGGTTCGACGGTCAGGGCCATACCAGGTTGCAATAAGCGCCACTCGCCTTTTTGCTTATACTCACCGACATCATGCACATCCATTCCCAGCCAATGCCCGGTTCGATGCATATAAAAACGTTTGTAATCCCCTGACTCCAGCACTGCATCCACGCTGCCCTGGCATAATCCCAGATCGATAAAACCTTGCGCCAGCACACGCAATGCAGCCTGATGCGGATCATTCCAGGTGTTTGTTGGTTTCACTTGGGTAATGGCTGCAGCCTGCGCAGCCAATACCAATTGGTAAACATCCCTCTGCACAGCAGTAAATTTGCCATTCACCGGAAACGTCCGGGTAATGTCTGAAGCATAGCCGTCCAGCTCGCATCCGGCATCAATCAATAGCAAATCATCTGCTTTCAGCTCGGCATCGTTCTCAACATAATGTAACACACAGGCGTTGGCACCGCCCGCTACAATGGATGTATAGGCAGGTGCTTGGGCACCATGCCGGTAGAAGGTATAAAGCAATTCAGCCTCGATCTCGTACTCTCGCATTCCCGGACGAGTCGTCTGCATCGCACGCTGGTGCGCTTGCACTGAAATGTCTGCCGCACGCTGCATAATTTGCAGCTCGTCAGTACTTTTGATCAGGCGCATTTCATCCAGCAATACGCGGCAATCCTGAATTTTTCCCGGTACAGTGACACCCGTGCGAGTTTGTTCACGCACTCGATTCAACCAGCCGACAATGCGCTGATCCCAGGCAGGATCCAATCCCAGTGCGACATGAATAGCAGGCTGATCAGCTAATAGTTGGGGAAGTAATTCATCCAGTTTGGAAATGGGATAAGCCGCATCAAAGCCAAACATTTCTCTGGCCGCTTCTGGACCATAACGGTAACCATCCCAAATTTCACGCTCCTGGTTTTTTTCACGGCAAAATAAAATATGCTTTGCCGGCGTTTTGTCTGTCTCTGCAATAATTACCAATACTGCTTCGGGTTCACGAAACCCCGTCAAGTAATAAAAATAACTGTCAAATCGATAAGGATAATGCGCATCACGGTTACGCAACCGCTCCGGCGCTGTCGGGATAATAGCGATCCCGGATTGCATTCTGGTTGCCAGAAGTTGTCTGCGCACGATAAAAGGTTGAATTTGTGTCATAAATGCATGCCTTGAGTTTCTAAACTGATCCAATTATTGATCATTCTGATTGGCATTTGAGTTGCTGATCCAGTAATTCAAGCCGCTCCGGCGTTCCCACATCGACCCATTGCCCGGAGAAAAATTCGCCACTAACTTTTTTTTCTTGCATTCCCTGCCGCAGCAGTGGTGCCAGTTTCACTGGCAGACCTGGTTTCACCGTATCAAAAAGCTGTGACCGATAAATACCGATTCCGCTAAAAGTCAGCTTATGGTTGCCTGTCAGTGTCACCTGATCTCCATGCAGGGCAAAATCGCCTTCGCTATGATGCGGTGGATTACTGACCAGCACAAGATGTGCAAGTCCCTGGTTGGTACTCGATTGCATCGCATCCATTTCTGGTAGCAGCAGTGCATAATCCATCGCACAATAAATATCCGCATTGATGACCAGAAATGGCAAATCACTAGATTGATTCGTCAGCAACGGCAAAGCATTGGCGATTCCGCCAGCCGTTTCCAGAACAATTTTTTCAGGTGAATACCGAATGTTAACACCATATCGCTCGCCATTGCCCAAAGCATTTTCGATCATTTCTCCAAGATACGCATGGTTAATGACGATATCGGAAAAACCCGCGCGCGCCAGGCTTCTCAATTGATATTCGATGAGTGCGTGTCCGCCCGCCTTCAACAAAGGCTTGGGCACAGCATCCGTAAGCGGCCGCATGCGTTCTCCGCGCCCTGCCGCGAGAATCATGGCCTTATAAGGAACGCTAGAAAGTATAGCCAATTTTCGGGCCTGGCTCGATGGGATCTAACTCATCCAGCAAATTCAGTAATGGATACAATTCCCGGTAGCGTTCGCAAGCCTTGCGCAAATAGGCCATCACCAAAGGCATATCGTTCAGATAAGCCGCTTTACCGTCACGGTAGTTCAGGCGGGCAAAAATGCCCAGCACTTTGAGGTGGCGTTGTACGCCCATCCATTCAAAATCCCGGTAAAATGCGGCAAAATCAGCTGATACTGGCAGCCCCGCCCTGCGGGCTTTCTCCCAATAGCGAATCGTCCAGTCCAGAATGCGCTCTTCATCCCAATGGATATAAGCATCTTTGAATAACGACACCAAGTCATAAGTAATTGGACCATACACGGCGTCCTGAAAATCAAGAATGCCGGGATTGGGAGACGCCACCATCAGATTTCGCGAATGATAGTCGCGATGCACCAGCACTTTCGGTTGCGCGAGATTATTTTGTAGAATCTGGGTAAAAACAGTCCGAAAAACTCCTTGCTGCTTCTCTGACAAACTTATCTGCAAATGTTTTGCGATATACCAGTCAGGAAACAAGTTGAGTTCTCTTAGCAACAACGCTTCATCATAATCCGGCAAATCTTTTACCTGCTGCGACAATTGTATTTTGACGAGCGCATCAATCGCATCATTATAGAAATGACCGGCTCTACCCGGCTGGTTATTGAGCGCCTGCAAGAAAGTCGTATTGCCCAGATCAGACAGTAACAAGAAACCATCATTCAGGTTCTTTGCCAATATTTCCGGCACATGCACACCGGTTGCAGCAAGAATCTCCGCCACTTGCAGAAATGGCGCGCAGTCTTCATGTTGCGGCGGTGCATCCATCACCACCAGCGACTGATCATCAAAGGAAACGCGGAAATATTGCCGGAAACTGGCATCCGCTGATGCCGGCTGCACAGTAAATGGCCGTGCCGGGAATTGCTCTTTAATCCAATTGCCAAGTAATTGTATGCGTTCCATGCATGTATTCAGAAATTAACCGCTAAAAAAGCTATTAAAAAGTATTCACCTATTCATCGATTGAGGGTAGCATGACACAGTCCTCAGCCTTAAAACTGGAACGCTGCGTCATAACAGTGGATAATTCGATGCAATAGAGAAGATCATTGTGAAATTTTACCATGTAGCCGCCATAGCCGGCTGATCAAGCAGTGAGTTCAATCAACCAGGAGAACAACGATGCTTAACAAAAATATTATCGATGAAATCAACACTAAAGTCAGCGAGATACTGCAACACAGTCCAGCCAAAGACATCGAGAAAAATATGAAGGTCTTGTTATCAGGCGCTTTTAACCGGCTCGATTTAGTCACTCGTGACGAATTTGATGTGCAGCAGGAAGTATTGCAGCGCACGCGTGAGAAATTGCTGCTTCTCGAAGCCAGAGTTTCTGAACTGGAAGCACGGTTGAGTCAAATCATGCGGCAATCCACTGTGCAAAGCGAAGAGTCCGGCAAAGAGGGTGACCTCAATCAATGTTAATGCTACAGTTGGCCTCTTTGAATTAATACCTGCCCCGTACCCTGCGATTACAGGACTACCTACAGGACTACCTTACGCAAATGTCACTCGCTGTCCTGTATAGTCGTGCACTCTCAGGAATGCAAGCACCATTGGTGACAGTGGAAACGCATATCGCCAACGGCTTACCAAGCTTTACTATCGTTGGACTTCCTGACACTGAAGTCAGAGAAAGCAAGGATCGCGTCAGAGCAGCCCTGCAAAACGCACAATTCAAAATTCCTGCGCAGCGTATCACCATCAATCTGGCCCCTGCTGATCTGCCCAAGGAGAGTGGGCGTTTTGATTTGCCCATTGCACTGGGTATTCTGGCGGCGACCGGACAAATCCCCAAAGACAAGCTAGATCAATATGAATGGGCAGGTGAACTGGCTTTAACGGGTGAACTGCGTCCGATACACGGCGCGCTGGCGATGACTTACAGCGCGTCCCAGTCTGGCCGCAGCTTCGTGTTACCGCAACAAAATGCCGCTGAAGCCGCGCTGGTAAAAAAATCCACGATTTATGCAGCCAAATCACTGCTGCAAATATGCGCCCACCTGAGCGGCAGAGAACCTTTACCCGTCTACCAGCATACCGTCGGTAATGACATTCGAGTGAATGATGCAACTGATCTTGATGAAGTCAAAGGTCAGGCACATGCAAAACGTGCTTTGGAAATTGCCGCCGCCGGCAGTCACAGCCTTCTAATGATCGGCCCGCCCGGTACCGGAAAATCCATGCTGGCAGCACGCTTTCCCTCTATCTTGCCGCCGATGACCGAAGCGGAAGCGCTGGAATCCGCAGCCATTCAATCACTCAGTTACGGCAGCTTCAATATCGAAAACTGGAAACGCCGCCCTTTCCGCTCGCCTCACCATACCGCCTCTGGCGTAGCCCTGGTGGGCGGTGGTAGCCACCCTCGCCCGGGTGAAATTTCACTGGCGATGCATGGCGTGTTATTTCTGGACGAATTGGCAGAGTTCGACCGCAAGGTCCTCGAAGTGCTGCGCGAACCGCTGGAATCGGGAAAAATCACCATCTCAAGGGCAGCACGACAGGCTGAATTCCCGGCGCAATTTCAACTGATTGCTGCCATGAATCCCTGCCCCTGTGGCTATCTCGGACATCCCAACGGCAAATGCCATTGCACCCCCGATCAGGTTGCCCGCTACAGGGCGAAAATCTCCGGCCCATTACTGGATCGCATCGACATGCAAATCGAAGTTCCGGCGGTGCCGCAGCAGGAACTGATGCAACAGCGCTTGACCGACGAAAAAAGCAGCGTAATCCGCCAGCGGGTTGAGCAATCTCATCAACTGCAACTTAACCGGCAGAATAAAACCAACGGCCGCCTGAGCGTCAAGGAAATCGATCAATTCTGCGCCTTAGACACTACCAGTGAAAACCTGCTCAAACAAGCCATCAACCACTTGAACCTGTCCGCGCGTGCCTATCACCGCATTCTCAAAGTAGCACGAACGATTGCGGATTTATCAAGAGTTAAGAAAATCAGCAATCAACATATTGCAGAAGCCATTCAATACCGTAGACTGGATAAAAATTAAGATACTGAGACCATTGTGATTCTACCGAGTTAATTCTGCAAGAAGTTAAATTACCTCCGGCAAAGCCGGAGGCTTATTGGGTGAGCGCCTCAAAGGCGCCCTAAACCATGAGCCGCCCAAGGCGGCTAAACGTCCAATTTCATTTGGTCGTAGCGTTCATCCTCATGTTCTTGGTTGCGGATATACGCCCTGACTATCCCCTCATCAAGCCCGACCGTCGAAACAAAATACCCTCGAGCCCAGAAAACCTCGCCAGTGAAA
>NZ_FONE01000037.1 GCF_900112825.1 Nitrosomonas sp. Nm166
CGAAAAGCTCATATCAATTAACTCAATTGTATGATTAAAAACACTATTATATCATTAATCGCATCTGAAACTGGCTCTGACCGTGCAAAGTTCTCCCAATATGTGTATGCTAAATTGTCTAGAAACTGGGAAGCATGCGCTTCCTAATCAGGCAAAAGCTCTGCGAAGCGCAAAAGGATGCTGTTGCTGAAGGAGAACATTCAGTGATGTCTAAAAGTGACTTGATGGAAACGGAAAACCGGTTAATTAAATGGAGTGTCGGCTTAGCAGTGGTGCAAGCAGCAGTTATTGTGGCGCTGATTAAGCTGCTTTAATTTGCTACCACATAATAAAGGGGATCACTTTCCTTGAGTGATTGGCTTGCCCGATGACTAAATAACTAATAGCTTGCCCCATTCTGTGTTATATCAATAGCAATGATTCTTGGGTTGTTGGGGTGGGCTGCTAACAATTATTTAACAGTAAGTGCTGTGGTTCTTTTTTTATCAATGATTGGCTTAATAGGTGTAGTCGGCTTTGGTGTTTGGAATTATAAAAAGATAAAACAATTACTGGAGAGATTAGAAAATGCTGAATAGTATATTAATGGGAATGATGGGGTGTATTTTTATTGTTTTTGTATATTATCTTGCTTATGACGCTTGGAAAGATTATTCAAGAAAAAATGATTAAGAAGTGAATTTGACTTCATAGAAAAGGAGCGGCCTCATTGATTGGCCCTTGATGATTGAGGGCATGCTCACGATTACACATGAAAGTTTTATCTTAGAATTATCCTAACTAAAGAGGTACTATTAAGAGTCAGGATATCTCTTCACTTAACCGCTGGCAAATCAAAAACGGGTCATCGGCCTGAGTGATCGGTCTGCCAATGACTAAATAACTTGATCCATTTTGTATGGCTTGCCGGGGTGTGGTAATTCTTTTCTGATCATCAGCTTGGCCACCGGCCAGCCGAATGCCGGGAGTCACCAGGATAAAGTGATCACCTACTAACTGGCGCAAATGCGCCGTTTCCAGCGCTGAACAAACCACGCCATCCAGTGCACAGTCATCAGCTAATCGCGCCAGGCGCTCCACAATTTCCTCAGGTTGGCCTTGCAAACCAATATCGGCAAGATCGTCCTGATCCATACTGGTCAGTAATGTAACTGCAATAAGTTTGGTCGATCCTGATGGTATTGCCTCGCGCGCAGCCATTAACATTTTCCGGCCACCCAGTGCGTGTACATTCATCATCCATACACCCAGGCTAGCGGCGGCTTTGCAAGCGTTTGCCACGGTATTGGGGATATCGTGGTATTTCAGGTCCAGAAAAATATCGAACCCTTTGAGCATCAGTTTTTCAACCAGTTGCGGACCCGCAGCGGTAAAGAGTTCCTTTCCCACCTTCAGGCGGCATACCTGAGGCGCCAACCTGTCAGCTAAATTTAAGGCATCTGCCGCACGGCTGAAATCAAGTGCAACGATGACGCGAGGGTCATTCATGACAGAGCTGGTTATTTGCTTGAACGAGGGCTGCGGCGTGCAAATAATAGCGTGATTAAAGTACCCAGTGTAAAGAATATTAAAAGCGCGACACTGAGCGGGAGCTCGATGGATTGATCCAGGTAATATTGCAACATGATAGGTTGTGAGTTTTTGGATGCAAAAACAGCAAGGATTACAAAAACTACAATACGCAAAAGCCATGCGAGTAGATTCATCATGATGAGTTAGCCCGTACGAGTTGATAAGGGATTAATTATATATTTTTACTGCCCTGAGTAAAATTTGGGTAGCCAGTTGCTAAGATATTTAATATCTATGCGGCTGACTGTCCCAATTAAAACTAAGCCAATTAAAACTAAGCATCATTGCTTCAGTGTTTATTATTTATTATTTATTATTTATTATCTTTATAATCAACACGCTCTCGCATTTCTTTACCGGCTTTAAAATGCGGAACGTATTTTTCCGGCACCTTGACTTTTTCGCCAGATTTGGGATTGCGACCGATACGCGGAGGTCGGTAGTTTAGATCAAAACTACCAAAACCGCGTATTTCGATGCGCTGGCCCTTGGATAAGCTTTTTGCCATAGCATCGATAATGGTTTTGACAGAGAGCTCAGCATCTTTGGTAACCAATTGCGGGAAGCGTGCCGCAAGTCGAGTAATTAATTCAGATTTTGTCATGAATTTTCCTTATTGCTCTGTATTTTTGCTATCCATTTTAGCTTTCAACAAGGCACCCAGGCTGGTTGTGCCCGCACTTACAGGTGTTTTAATTTTTTGCATGGCGCTGGCTTCGTCAGATTTATCTTTCGCTTTAATGGAAAGATTAATGGTGCGGTTTTTGCGATCGACATTAATGATCATGGTCTCGACTTTATCGCCTTCTTTTAAATGAGTGCGAATGTCTTCAACGCGATCACGCGAAACTTCAGATGCGCGTAAATAACCTTCCACCTCATCGGTCAGCGCAATGACAGCACCTTTGGCATCAATCGATTTCACCGTACCTTCTATAATACTGTTTTTATCGTGCTCTGCGACGAAGCTGGTGAATGGGTCACTTTCCATTTGTTTGATGCCGAGTGAAATGCGTTCGCGTTCCACATCGATAGATAAAATGACCGCCTCTACTTCATCGCCTTTTTTATAATTAAGAACCGCTTCTTCTCCCGGTTGATTCCAGGATAAGTCAGACAAATGCACAAGGCCATCAATATTGCCAGGTAGTCCAATAAATACACCAAAGTCTGTGATCGATTTGATTTGCCCGCTGACTTTATCGCCTTTTTCATGGCTTGCAGCAAATTCTTCCCATGGATTAGGCTGGCATTGCTTCATGCCCAGCGAGATGCGACGGCGCTCTTCGTCAATCTCAAGAATCATGACCTCGACTTCATCTCCCAGCTGAACGACCTTGGATGGGTAGACATTTTTATTCGTCCAGTCCATTTCAGAAATATGCACCAGTCCTTCAATGCCTTGCTCGATCTCAATAAATGCGCCATAGTCGGTCAAATTGGTCACCTTGCCAAATAGACGGGTGCGTGGTGGATAGCGTCGTGACAGACCAACCCATGGATCTTCGCTCAATTGTTTCATGCCCAGGGATACACGGTTCTTTTCCTGATCGAACTTGAGCACCTTGGCAGTGACTTCATCTCCAATATTAACCACTTCGGATGGATGTTTTACACGACGCCATGCCAGATCGGTAATATGCAGTAATCCATCAATGCCGCCTAAATCGACAAAGGCGCCGTAATCGGTAATATTCTTGACCACGCCATGCACGACGGCCCCTTCTTGCAAGTTGGACAATAAGGTCTCGCGGTCTGCGCCTTGTGTTGCTTCCAATACGGCGCGGCGCGAAACTACCACATTATTGCGCTTGCGATCCAGTTTGATGACTTTGAAGTCCATTTCCTTATTTTCATAAGGGGTCGTGTCCTTAACAGGACGGATGTCGACCAGTGAGCCTGGCAAAAATGCGCGAATACCGTTGATCATGGCAGTCAAGCCGCCTTTGACTTTGCCGTTTACCAGGCCAGTAACAACTTTGCCACTTTCCATTGCTTCTTCCAGATCATGCCAGGCAGTCAGGCGCTTGGCCTTGTCGCGCGAGAGGCGTGTTTCTCCATACCCATCTTCCAGAGATTCAATGGCTACGGTGACAAAATCTCCTGGCTTAGCTTCAATTTCACCACGATCATTTTTAAATTCTTCGACAGGAATAAAGCTTTCTGATTTGAGTCCGGCATTAACGACAACGATATTGTAGTCAACACGAACAACTTCGGCGGTGATGACTTCACCAACGCGCATTTCTTGACGCGAGAGACTTTCTGCGAAGAGGGTAGCGAAACTTTCTGGTGATTTCTGGGTTGGATTCTGGGTTGGAGTTTGGGTTGCAGTGGCAGCTTTAGTCATTATATAAAAAATACCTAATTAATGTAATGCCCTGCCTGGTTTGACCTGGCAGGCTGGGTTAGTTAATAAAATGTTTGAAAAATAAACCACTTCCTTCTTTCTTCAGAAAGAAGTAATGCGATTCATCTTCAAACGCGAATTTTTGCAAAGATTTCATTATACCAGCAGAGAACAGCATCTTGTGCCTGGGATATGGTGAGTGAAGTGGTATCAAGCAATTTTGCATCGGTGCTTTGCTGTAAGGGAGCGATGCTGCGATTGCTATCGCGTTCATCACGTTTCTGAATATCCTGCAATAAATCAATTATATTAGCATTTATTCCTTTTTCCTTCAACTGCTTATATCGCCTTTGTGCGCGAATCTCGGCACTGGCCGTAAGAAATATTTTCAGAATGGCGTTGGGAAAGATGACGGATCCCATGTCACGTCCATCCGTAACCAAGCCAGGCGGCTGACGGAATTTGCGCTGACGTTCTGTAAGCGCTTCCCGAATTTGTGGATAAGCTGCTAATTGAGAGGCTAAAATGCCACATTCTTCAGTGCGGATGTCATCGGTAACGTTTTTGCCATCGAGATAAATGACCTCATTTTTAAATAATACATTCAGGTTTCTGGCGATATCTGCGAGCAAGTCTTTATCTTCAATATCTGCCTGGGATTGTGCCGTTTTTAATGCAACCAACCGGTAAAGCGCGCCACTGTCCAGATAGTGAAACCCGAGTTTTTTGGCAACCAATTGAGCAATAGTGCCCTTGCCGGATGCAGATGGTCCATCAATGGCGATAACAGGAATTTCATCGGCTTGCAGGTAATCATTCATATTGGGATCGAGGATTTGGTGGGGTTTATTTTATTTTCCGGATGGGTGATTTGAGAAAATTTTTCAAAATAGTGAGGGAATGTTTTTGTAACGCAATCCGGATCATTGATGCGTATAGGCGCACCGAGTGATGCCAGAGAAAAGCACATCGCCATGCGATGATCATCATAAGTATCAATGGCTGCATGTGGAATCAGGCCATTGACAGGTGGAATGATGCGTAAATAATCTGCGCCTTCTTCGACAGTTGCGCCGAGTTTGCGAAGTTCAGTGGACATGGCAGTGAGGCGATCCGTTTCTTTCAAACGCCAGCTGGCAATGTTGCGCAATGTTGTAGCACCCTCAGCAAATAATGCAGTTACTGCAAGCGTCATCGCGGCATCGGGGATATGATTGCAATCTAAATCAATGGCCTGCAGAAATTTTCCGGTGTGGCCTGTTTCTGCGTTGCTGGCTTCAATCCAGTTTTCTCCCATGGCTATTTTTGCTCCCATCATTTCCAGTGCTGCGGCAAAGCGCACATCACCTTGGGCACTATCGCGGCCAACGCCCTGAACACGCACCGGACCACGCCCGATTGCGCCTGCGGCGAGAAAATATGAGGCTGAGGATGCATCACCTTCAATGGTAATATGACCTGGGCTACGGTAACCTTGGTGTGCTGGTATGCTAAATTGCTGCCAATCGGTCCGCTCCACATTTACGCCAAACCGCTGCATTTGCGCGAGCGTCAATTCAATATAAGGCTGTGAGATTAAAGTACCCGATACCTGGATAATGGATTTTTTCTCACTTAGCGGCAGCGCCATCAGTAGCCCGGTCAGGAACTGGCTGGAAACATTGCCTTTCATAGTAACAAAATAGGTATTGCTTTCGATAAATGAATCCATAGGCTTGATTTCCAGAGGAGGAAAGCCAGAATTGGCCAAGTAAATAATATTCGCACCTAGCTGACGTAATGCGTCCACTAAGTCTGCAATCGGTCGTTCATGCATGCGCGATACGCCGGATAATCGATAATGCCCATGCATTAAAGATAATACTGCGACTAAAGGTCGAAAAGCGGTGCCTGCGTTACCGAGAAATAAGTCAGCTTGTTTAACTGGAAATGTTCCGTTTCCTCCAATAATGCTGTAATCGTTCTTGTCTATTTGTGTGATCGAGATGCCTAATTTGGTAAGTGCGTCCAGCATCCGTGCCGTATCATCAGAAGCTAATAAATCATGAACTTGTGTGGTACCTTCCGCTAATGCGGCCAATAACAAAATCCGGTTGGAGATACTTTTTGATCCCGGTAATTGCACCATGCCGCGGGCAGTTTTTACAAAGGGAAGATCAAGCCATTTCATGATGTGTAAGATGTTAAAATGAGTAGATGATATCGCATAAAAACATTCGGAAAATATAAATTTTATTAATTCTTCAAGCTATCAATAGCTGTACTGAAGTGATCTGGATTGATTCACTAATTTTGGAAAGGTTCTTTATCAAACTCTCTTGTTTAAGGTAATCTATCGTGTTTGATACTGAATGAAGGGCATCTTTTTTGCTTGCGATACTTTAAAAGATGCCGTTTTTGATGCCGGATTAATTGGCGCACGTTAAAATTGTTGTACTATTTTTACAGAAAAAAGAGGTTGTGAATGGAAGATGCAGAAATTGCCTTGATGTTTTCTTTGCTGGCTATTCCTGTCGCCATCTGGCTACAGTTATGGGTAAAGAGTCGCAGAGCGAGGCGCAAAAACGTTTTGGGGGAAGAAGAATTTGAAAATACAGCGTGGGCGCTTTTTTCTATCGTTATAGAGGGGACCGCGATTGTGGGAGGGCTCATCATGATTATCATAGGTTCCAGTGGGGTGATTAAGTACATCATCAACTTTTATACCTGATCTTCACTGTGCATAGGCAAACCAGATATTCGGGCGATCAAAGGCTAAAGGATGCCCGAATGTTTTTCTGAGGTAACGGGTGTAGTTTTTTGGTAAAAATAAAAAGCTCCAAATTTTTTCTTTTCAAGAAGCTGTTTTGGTTGCTGTATTTTTTGGTTGTTTGGTTTTTGATTTGGCTTCAGTTGTTTTCTTGGGAGCTTTCTGCTCAAACTCAAAACCTATCTTACCATCCTCATTCCTGACTAAGTAGGCTGAAAAAGGTCTGCCTTTCTTGGAAATGAATTTGGTAAGCAGATCTGTTTTTCCCGTTTCCAGCAGTTTGGTCACTTGCTCACGTTCTATGGGACGCTCGAGGATAATCTTTCCTGTTTTAAAATCACATGTTCGGTTTGCACCAACAGATTTCTCACAGACATAATGCAGGCCATGCTCATAAACCACATGATGGCATTTTGGGCATTCACCTAAAGGAGTTTGATCACTGAAATCAACTTCTTCATGATTCTCATCATGAATCCCGAAATCAAACTTCATTTCAAAGTTGTCGGTGAGTTTGATAATGGCATTAAACGATTGCCCCGTTTTGCTGCGAAACCCTTGCAGTGGACCTACCTCGCGCTGGGTGATTAAAGTTTCCATTTCTTCAACTTCAAACTGGCGTCCTGCCAGGATTTTCCAGAGGGCAAAATCGCATTTCTGGCATTGGAATTTTTTATAAGTTTCGTGCACGATGCCGCCGCATTTGGGGCAAGGTGATTTAAGGACGGCGAAATCACCGGCAATGGTTTCTCCGCGGTAAGTTTTGGCCTGCTCCACTATATGGCGCGTCATTTCGGCGATTTTTTCCATAAATGCGGTGCGTTTTAAATGACCTTGCTCAATTTGACGTAATTGAAATTCCCAGTTACCGGTTAGCTCAGGTGATATCAATTCAGGAATCTGCAGGCCACGTAGTAATGTAATCAGTGAAAAGGCCTTGGCAGTTGGATGCAGTTCGCGTCCCACGCGCTGGAGATATTTTTCTAATACCAGGCCTTCAATAATGGCTGCGCGTGTTGCTGGTGTACCTAAACCCTTTGCACTCATGGCTGCGCGTAATTCCTCATCTTCTACCAGTTTGCCTGCTCCTTCCATTGCCGAAAGAAGTGTTGCTTCGTTAAATCTTGCCGGTGGGCGAGTCTGATGGGCAATAATTTTGATATCTTCGGTAGCGACGAGTTCTCCAGGCGTTATTGCCACGAGTGTTGTATCATCTTGCTGATCATCCAAGTTGGCAGATTTGCCATAAACCGCTTGCCAGCCTGGATTAACCATGACTTTGCCTTCAGTTCTGAAAGGCTCATTTTCAACCCGGGTGATGCGGGTAGTCACCAGAAATTCGGCAGCCGGAAAGAAAATGGCCAAGAAGCGTTTGGTAACCAGATCATGCAGCTTTGCTTCGGCTTCATTTAATTTTGCTGGATTGAGTGCAGTCGGGATAATGGCAAAGTGATCCGAGATCTTGGTGTTATTAAAAATGCGTTTGTTGGGGGTAACCCAGTTTGATGCCAAGATCTGCCGGGCAAATTTTCCATAGTTGGTATTTTCCAGGTTTTGCAAGGTATCTTTAACAGTATCGATATAATCTTCCGGCAGTGCGCGGGAGTCTGTTCGCGGATAAGTCAATACCTTATGTTTTTCGTACAAAGCCTGCGCCAGGCCGAGTGTGACCTTGGCAGAAAAACCAAAACGACTATTGGCATCTCGTTGTAAGCTGGTCAGATCATAAAGCAACGGGCAGATTTCTTTGCTGGGTTTGCTTTCTTCGTTTACTTGACCAGGTTTTCCCTGGCATCTGTCACGAATAGCCTCGGCTTTTTGCTGCTCCCATAATCGCTCAGGTTTTAACTCCTGATTGACTTTATCTTTGCTGAATTTTTCATCAAACCACTTGCCGATGTAGTTGCCTTTGTCGGTTGCGAATGTGGCATGGACTTCCCAATAATCCTGAGGACGGAATTTTTTGATTTTTTCTTCACGTTCGACAAGTATCGCCAAGGTAGGTGTTTGCACCCGACCGACCGTAGTTTTATGAAATCCGCCTTCCTGGGAATTAAAAGCAGTCATGGCGCGCGTGCCATTAATCCCAACCAGCCAGTCTGATTCTGAACGGCTAACAGCAGCTTCAGCGAGTGACTGGACTTGTGAACTATCCAATAATTTGTTAAATCCTTCACGGATCGCATCGGGTGTCATGGATTGCAGCCAAAGCCGTCTGACGGGCTTTTTAGTACCTACATGACGCAGAATATAAGAAAAAATCAATTCGCCTTCACGCCCTGCATCACATGCGTTGATCAGGGTATCCACGTCTTTACGTTTGATGAGTTTACTGAGAAGCTTTAGGCGTGATGAAGTTTTTTCAATCGGACTCAAGTCAAAGTACGGGGGAATAATCGGCAAATTTGCAAAATTCCATTTCCCGCGTTTTACTTCATATTCTTCCGGAATGGCCAGTTCAAGCAAATGTCCCACCGCCGAAGAGACGATATATTGATCGCTCTCGAAGTAATCGGTTTGTTTTGCGAAATTACCCAGTGCTCGCGCAATATCGGCTGCAACAGAAGGTTTCTCAGCAATGATCAATGACTTACTCATGAACTTCCTACGATGGAATATGCATCAATGCATTACCAAGCATGATAATGACTGCTGAATGGACATTATGAATAAAGGTTGCAAGCATATCTGATGAGTGTTTTTAAATATATTCACTCTAACGATTGTTCGCCATGACTACCTAAAGAATACGATTTAAGCTTAGTGCCAATAATGAGAGTCACTGACAACCATCAATTTTGCAAGGATCGTGTCATCAGTGAGCTGGTTCTGAATCCATAGTTCTGTTAAAACGATCAATTTGATTTTTTCAAGACTGGACGATTTTTCATCCATCGTTAGCACTCGATCAATTAATAATTCTCGCTGTAACGGATTAATGATACCGGCTTGCTCTAAGAAGGTAATAAATCCTCGTCCTTCGGTATCGATTTTTTCCATTTCAAAATCCGTGTAACAGCGGAATGAATCGTTTTCAGCGAGGCTGGCGGAATAATTACCAATATCATGTCGTTCAAGCTCTGAAAGCCAATCCAGCGTTTCGGTAATATCCTCATCCGCAAAGCCGGCCATGGCGAGTTTGCGAGTCAGCGTGGCGGAATCCGGATAGCTGCCCGAATCAAAATAGTTTTCAAATAAATAAACAAGTATATCGAACATGTGTTTTAGTAAGTTACAAGTATGTTTACAGAATCAGCAGTTTCTGGTTGACTCTCAGTCAAATATTATTGAATTCTCTGATAGTATCCACCTGGCAAACTGCTAACTTGACCATCAAGCTCAAGCGTTAATAGCATGGCTGATACTACTTCAGCCGTCAAGCCACTTCGGGCGCACAAAGTATCCATGTCAATGACGTCATAACCTAGGTGTTTGAGTAACAGTGTATTTTCAGTTACTTCTCCAATCGAGAGTTCTTCTTTCCTGGGTTTGACAATGGTTGATGGGAGACAGTTTAATTCGTCCAGAATATCTTGAGTACTCTCTACCAATTTTGCGCCCTGTTTAATCAATGCATGACAGCCCTTTGAAAGAGGTGAATGAATAGAGCCTGGGATTGCCAAGACCTCACGTCCCTGATCCAGAGCCTGTCGTGCTGTAATGAGTGATCCACTGCGCAATGCGGCTTCTATCACCAGGCAGCCCTGACTCATGCCGCTGATGATGCGGTTTCTGCGTGGAAAATTTCTTCCAATGGCAGGTGTGCCGAGTGGAAATTCGGAAATCAATGCCCCTTCTTTTGCTAACTTATGGGCGAGGGGATGATTTTTTGCGGGATAAACAATATCCAGGCCAGTACCGACAACAGCAATACTGCCAGCAGAGCCGCGCAAGCCGCCCTGATGAGCAGCTGTGTCGATGCCCAATGCCAGGCCACTGATGATGCAAAGCCCGGCATTACTGGCAGCCTCAGAAAAAGCTTCGGCATTGGATAAGCCTTGCGGTGTGGCATTACGGCTACCTACGACCGCCAGAGCAGGTTGCCGTAAAAGCTCCCTGCGTCCCTTGAAATAAAGTAATGGGGGTGGGTCGGCAATATTGAGTAGTTGCACCGGGTAGTCAGGATCAGCCAAAGTAATGATGGCATTGCTTGGGGCTTCTAGCCATTTAAATACCTCAGCAATTTTATTGTGATCAGCTCCTTGCCTGATACGCTGGGCGACTGGATTTTTCACCATGCGCTCGAGTGCAGTGATAGGTGCCGCAAGGATAGCCGCAGGATGACCGAAGGCGACCAGAAGCCGGCGAATTGATTCGCCGCCCAAACCATCAATCAGGTTAAGGTTTAGCCATGATTCGATATCTGGTGCATGTTTCATGAATGTACAGCATGGATTAGGGAGTTTTTACCGCATCGAGAACTCGGATGGAATGTGTGCTTTGTACGACCAGTGCATAGGATATTTTATCAAAAACACGAAATATAAATACCAATCCGGTCCTTTCATCCGGTAATTGTACCATTTCCCCTTTGAGAGATTTGGCTTGACTTTTTCGATAAATAGCCAGTACATGTCCCATTTCCAGACCATCCAGTTTGCCTTTATTCAATGTAACAATGGCACCTCTGCCAATTTCAGTGACGCCGCCATAAACTGAAATAATTCGCCCGTGAATGGGAATCTCCGGTGCATGAGGTGCGTAATTATTAAATATGAGATCGGGCGAAGGAACCAGACGATCGCTTCTCAGAATCTCTTCTTTAGCGCGCGTTATGATTACCGTGCTTACATCAGCAAAAACATTGGCCTTGGCATTCCCCAAGTAAGTTGCCTCATAACCGAGAATTTGCCCCTTCTGGTCGGGATCTGTAAGCGCCTTGCCAGGACGGAAAATTTGCCAGGCAGTACCTTTATCTTCAGGTAAGCCGCTCACGTAAACCGTGTTGCCAGTGCTCAAAGCAACCCGGCCTTCACTGGAGCCCAGTATGTATGGCGCTTTGTCAAGGCCATCTTTTTCAATGATTAACGGCTGGCTTAAAAAAGGCTCAATGGTGGCTGCCGGAATACTGGGAATAGCCGCAGTGACCGATTGCTCTGTGCGAATCTTGGGCGATAATTTAATTGTTTTAATGGAGCTTTTGTCTTCTGCAAGACGTAATCGAATGCCATGCAGTGATTTTTCCAGTATTACAATATCGCCGGGGTAGATTTTGTGCGGATTTTTGACTTGCTCGCGATTTAATCCCCAAATTTCAGGCCAACGCCAGGGATCTATAAGAAATCGGGACGCGATTCCCCATAAAGTATCGCCTGGCACGACAACATGGTGATCTGGCGTATCGCTTCGCAGTATAATGCTCTCCGTTTTGGCTGCGGTAGCACAAAGCAGGCCTAGGGATAAAATCACAGCTATAATAGGTTGTTGCATGGATGGCTCCGCTGGCGAATTAATTGTAGAGGACATAGAATGATTGGCTAATCATACGGTCTAACTAATCATTTTATTTATTAAGCTACACATTTTTTTCATGGCTATTTTGAAAATATTACAATACCCGGATGAAAGACTGCATACGGTAGCGGCTCCCGTAGCACAAGTCACTGACGAAATTCGTTTGTTAGTAAAAGACATGGCTGACACGATGTACGCTGCGCCTGGAATAGGGCTAGCAGCAACGCAAGTGGATGTTCATAAGCGTGTTATTGTGATTGACGTTTCTGAAACGCATGATCAGCTACTTGTTTTGATCAACCCGGAAATTATCGCCAGTAACGGTATATCTGATTATGAGGAGGGCTGCCTGTCGGTTCCAGGTATTTATGGAAAAGTGCAGCGCGCTGAATCTGTCACTGTAAGAGCCTGGAATGCTGAAGGGGAATCCTATGTTTTGGATGCCAACGGATTGCTGGCAGTATGTATTCAGCATGAAATGGATCATTTGGCTGGAAAAGTATTTGTTGAATACTGGTCACAACTCAAGCAATCGCGTATGCTGGCGAAACTAAAGAAAAAACAGCGGAGCGCCATACACGTGTAAGTGTGCTTTTATAAGAGCTGTCTAACATAAAAAACCTGCCAGTGAATATTTTCCTTCCAGTGACATTGAATAGGATCAGAACGACGATATAGATGAGTAAGTCGATTCGTTTAAGATGAAAATTATTTTCGCTGGAACCCCTGTTTTTGCCGCTACTGCACTGGATGCATTAATCAAAGCAAAGCATGAGATCATGCTTGTGTTAACTCAACCAGACCGTCCCGCTGGTCGGGGAATGAAGCCGGGGGGCAGTGCGGTCAAGTTACTTGCCGAGCAGCACGGCCTTGCATTATTGCAGCCGTTAACGCTTAAAACTCCCGATATACAAGCGCAGTTGCGAGCATTGAATGCAGATGTGATGGTTGTAGCGGCGTATGGGTTAATTCTACCGCAAGCCGTATTAAATATTCCTCATCTGGGGTGTTTGAATATCCACGCCTCGCTACTGCCGCGTTGGCGTGGTGCTGCACCGATTCAGCGTGCTATTTTGGCAGGCGATCATGAGACTGGCATTACGATCATGCAGATGGATGCAGGGTTGGATACTGGCGCGGTTTTATTAACACATCGGGTGGTCATCACTCCAGATGATACCACGCAATCATTGCACGACAAGCTAAGCCTCCTGGGGGCGCAGAGTATTGTTGAGGCGCTGGCATTATTGCAGCAGGGTAAGCTGGTTCCTGTCATGCAGGGCGAAACGCAAGCTTGCTATGCGGCCAAAATAAAAAAAACTGAAGCAGCAATTGACTGGCACCAGAGTGCGGAGCAAGTGGATCGCGTTGTGCGAGCGTTTAACCCAACTCCAGGTGCCTATACTTATTTTCGTGATAGCGTTTTGAAAATTTGGCAAGCTAAATCGATTGCAGGGAAGACTGGCAAACCTGGTGAAATTGTCGCAGTCGATCGTGAAGGTATTACAGTGGCATGCCATTCTGGCATGCTACGGGTTGAAATGGTGCAGAAGCCCGGAGGCAAGAAATTAAATGTAATAGATTTTCTAGCTGGCAATAATGTGCAGCCGGGCGACTATTTTCTAGCAGTGGATCATTTTGCCGCACAGTATGATTAAAGCACAGCTTGTTGCCACTTCTGTAATCGGCAAGGTACTGGCTGGAGCCAATTTAACCGGAGTGCTACAGGAGGTGTGGCGTGCTGAGCCCATGTTGTCGAAGCAGCAGAGAGGCGCCATTCAAGATTTGAGTTATGGTGTGTTGCGTTTTTATGCACAACTCGAAGCAATCCTCGGCTTTTTACTGAAAAAAACGTTGCATGATAGGTCTCTGTATCATTTGCTACTGGTAAGTTTATATCAATTGCAATACAGTAAGGCACCTTCGCATGCAGTGGTAAACCAGGCGGTTTCAGCCTCACGTTACTTAGTGCAGGGAAAAGGAATCCAGGGGCTGGTAAATGCGATATTGCGCAGTTTTATCCGGCAGCGTGAAGATTTATTAAAAAAAGCTGCTGAAAAGGATGTTAGTAGTTATTCGTATCCGCAATGGTGGATCGACAAGCTGCGATTGCAATATCCATGGAATTTTCAAGCGATCTTGCAAGCAGGCAATAAACGTCCTCCGATGACTTTGCGGGTTAATCAGCGGAAAATCGGCGTGGAAGATTATCGTCAGTTGCTGTCAGAGAAATCAATGCCTGCTGAATGGTTATGGTCTGGTGCGCTGCAACTGAGTCAGCCGGTAATGGTGGAGAATCTGCCAGGTTTTAATGAAGGCTTGGTGACCGTGCAAGACGCGGGAGCGCAGCTTGCGGCAACATTTTTAGATGTGCATGATGGCATGCGGGTATTGGATGCCTGTGCTGCACCCGGAGGTAAAGGCACACATTTGCTGGAATTGGCGGATGTGTCGTTAACGCTATTAGATAATGATTCGGCAAGGCTTGCTCAGGTGCAACAGAATCTTGAGCGCCTGAATATGACAGCAGATTTGGTATGTGGCGATGCATCGAATCCCGATATGTGGTGGGATGGTCAGCCGTTTGATCGTATTCTGGCTGATGTGCCTTGTTCTGCATCCGGTGTGGTATGCCGGCATCCAGATATTAAATGGCTGCGACGCGAGAGTGATTTGATTAAGTTTGCAACAACTCAGCAGGCAATTCTCGATGCTTTATGGAAAATTTTGAGGAAGAATGGTAAGTTGCTGTATGTAACCTGCTCAGTCTTTGCTGAGGAAAATACCATGCAAATAGAAAAATTCCTTAAACATCATCCTGATGCATGTCCATTACCGCTTTCTGGGGTAGCCATGATAGACGGGCAATTGTTACCAGATATTCAGCATGATGGTTTCTTTTATACCTTGTTGCATAAAATTTAATCGAAGTATGTGGCGAATATGGTTGTTTTATATCAATCCAATACTTTTGCTGTTGATTCTGTCATTACCTGTCGCGATCGCACAAGCGGAGGGTATCTGGATAAAGTCTGTTACGCTGACAGCGGTTAAGCAGGATTATGAGATCAGTGTTGACTCTGAAATCGTTCTTAACGCGACGTTGGAGCAAGCGCTTGAAAAAGGTATTGTGCTGTATTTTGTGACTAAATTCAGTTTGGTTGATTCGCGCTGGTATTGGCTTAACGACGAGGTTGTGCGCGGTAAATTAAGAGTCGGGCTAAGATATTATGCGCTTACACGTCAATACCATTTGAACTACCCCTCATTTTCGCAGAGCTTTAACACATTAAAGGAAGCGTTACAGGCTTTGGGTCAATTGCATGGTTATCCATTAACCATCAAATCTGAGTTGAAACAAGATATCGACTATATTGCCTCGTTACGCATGTGGCTTGACTTGACACGCATGCCCAAACCATTCCAGATAGAAGCGCTGGGTTCCAGTCAATGGAATCTGAGTTCGGATAAATTGGAATGGCGAATGAAGTTACCAACACCAGAGCAGCCAGTGCAAGTTAAAGGCGACTAATGAAATATGTCCTGATTATTGGCGCAGGATTGGGGGCAGTTATGCTTTTCCTGCTGGCTACAGCAGGCGCCAATACTGAGTTTTTTGAGCGGAAATATCGGCTGTTGCTCGGTATTAATATCGCCTTTGTATTATTTCTCATGGTTATCGTGGGATTTTTATTGTGGCGGTTCAGGCGCAGGCTCAAATCAGGTGTATTCGGGTCCAGACTGGCACTGCGTTTAATGCTGGTTTTTTCATTGATGGCCATCCTTCCCGGTGTTCTAGTATACGCAGTATCTGTTCAATTTCTTGAAAAAAGTATCGAATCCTGGTTTGATGTGAAGGTGGATCGTGCCCTCGAAGGCGGTCTGAATCTGGGACATACCATGCTTGAGAGCCTGTTGGAGGAGTTACAAAAGAAAGCACAAGCTACTGCGCTGATATTGTCTGAATCTTCTAATCCACCTTTGCTGGTGCTCAACGAATTACTGTTGCAATCACAAGTTGAAGAAGCGACTTTGTTTAATCAGGATGGCAAAGTCATTGCATTTTCCAGTGAAAGTAATTCGGTGCTATTTCCTGATGTGCCTAACACAATGGTCATGCGGCATATTCGAATTCAAAAGGCTTATAGTGCGGTTGAATCCATTGCAGAGAAAGGTTTGTATTTACGCGTGGTTGCTCCTGTTAATGTGTTGAGTCTAAAAGAGGATATTCGGCTGCTTCAGCTGTTGCAGCCGGTTCCTGTGCAATTGGCAAAAGATGCTGAGAGAGTACAGGCAGGATATCAGGATTATCAGGAACTTTCTTTGTCGCGCCAGGGATTAACCCGGTTGTATAGTGTCACATTGACACTGGCACTGTTATTGTCGCTATTTTCGGCGTTAGCGACAGCTTCTTTGCTCAGTGAGAGGCTGAGCGCACCGCTAGGCAT
This sequence comes from Nitrosomonas sp. Nm166, assembly GCF_900112825.1. Taxonomy (GTDB): domain Bacteria; phylum Pseudomonadota; class Gammaproteobacteria; order Burkholderiales; family Nitrosomonadaceae; genus Nitrosomonas. The sequence continues at coordinate 16,574 of NZ_FONE01000037.1, forward strand.
GCTGGCAGAGGGCACGCGCGCTATTGCGCAAGGCGACTACAGCCGTCGACATTTGGTGCAGAGCCGCGATGAGCTGGGTGTACTGACAGAGTCTTTTAATCTGATGACGCAGCAATTGGAAGAAGCGCAAGCCACAGCGCAGCATAATCAACAGCAAGTGGAAAGTGCGCGCGCGCATCTGGAAAGTATTCTGGCCAATCTTTCATCCGGTGTATTGGTGTTTGATGATCAACTGGTCTTATCCAAGGCAAATCGTAGTGCAGAACAGATCCTGCAGGTACCGCTGATTAGTCTGGATGGTTCAATCATTGAAGGGTGTGTGGACAATGAGCCGCAGTTAAACGTCCTGGTTGGTGAAATCAAAGAGGGTTTTAACTCTGGAGCAGCCGGTGTTTGGGAGCGTCAATTGACACGCTTAAACGATGGTCGCAATCAGGTTTTACTGATTCGAGGGACGCGCCTACCGCAGATATCAGGTGGTGGAGGCGTAGTAGTTTTTGACGATATCACTCATTTATTGCAAGTGCAGCGTGCGGTCGCCTGGGGCGAAGTGGCACGTCGACTGGCGCATGAGATTAAAAATCCACTGACCCCTATTCAACTTTCCGCCGAACGGGTGCAGCATAAGCTAATTCATAAACTTGATGAAGATGATGCAAGAATATTGCGGCGTTCTACCGAAACAATCGTCAATCAGGTCGAAGCCCTAAAGAAAATGGTAAATGAATTTAATCAATATGCGCGCGTTCCTGAATTAGATTTACATCAGCTCGATTTTAATCGGTTGGTGCGGGAAGTGCTGTCATTATATGAAACAACTCATATGGCAACTGATCATAATAAGCACATACAAATCAAGCAGACATTGGCAGAGGATTTGCCAGCGGTCAGAGGGGACTCTGCACAGTTACGGCAGGTGCTGCACAATTTACTGCAAAATGCTCAGGATGCATTAGTTGACATAGCAGAACCTCTGATAGAGGTGAAAACCGAGATGGTACATGGAGGTGTGCAATTGAGTATACGTGATAATGGCTGCGGCTTCTCAGATGAGACCAAAGCTCGGGTTTTTGAACCCTATGTGACTACTAAGCAGAAAGGAACAGGATTAGGTTTACCGATTGTGAAAAAAATTGTTGAGGAGCATGCAGGGCTTATCCATATTGAGAATATTAAACCGCATGGTGCGCAAATTTCAATTATCTTGCCAACGGTAGAAAAACATATATCAGCAAGAGATATCAAGTTGGCATGAATGGCCTCATGAAAATGAATAATGGAGATAAACAAGAGTTTGCTATTAATCAACTAATTAGGCAAACTGGAAGATTGATGGATAACTCTTGAAATTGACAGTTGTGCATAAGCTGATTAGATTCCGGCAGCGGAGAAGAATTTTAAATGATAACAAACAATACAATACTTGTTGTTGATGACGAAATTGGCATACGTGAATTGCTGTCTGAAATTTTGCGTGATGAAGGCTATCGGGTGGCGTTGGCAGAGAATGCCGAACAAGCCCGAGTTTGGCGTAGTCAGACACGCCCAGATCTGGTGTTGTTAGATATCTGGATGCCTGACACCGATGGTATTACCTTGCTGAAAGATTGGGCCAGTAACGGCATGCTGACAATGCCAGTCATTATGATGTCGGGGCATGGCACCATAGATACAGCGGTTGAAGCGACACGTATCGGTGCATTTGGTTATTTGGAGAAACCGATACCATTGCAGAAGTTGCTCAGTACCGTCAGCAAAGCTTTGCGAGGAGGCCAAAGCAAACAACATTTAGCACTTTCACTTGCCAGTTTAGGCAAAGGCCCTTTAATTGCAGATCTTAGAAAAAAATTAGAGCAAGTTGCCAATCTGAAAACTCCCTTGCTTTTAATGGGCGAGCCAGGTGTTGGTGCGGAAATCTGCGCACGATTTATGCACCGCCCTAACACGCCTTGGGTGGAACCAGAAACATTGGTATCGTTGGCTGAATCGCCATTGGATTTGTTAGAGCTTGCACGTGATGGTTTATTGTTTCTTAAAGACGTAGGTGAAGTCAATAAATTAGCCCAAAAAGGCTTATTGCTGTTGTTGAGTAAACTGGACAAATATAATGTACGGTTGGTTTGTGCAACCTCTCAGCCGTTAGCGGAATTGACAGCACAGGGAGCTTACCACCCTAAGCTCTATGAGGCGCTTAGTAGCTTAAGTATTGGAATTCCAACACTAAGGGCACATCGAGAAGATATTCCTGAATTAGCCAACCAAATTTTGTCGCGTTTTGTTGAGTCGGGTGAGGCTTCACCAGCATTGCAGTTCAGTACTGCTGCGCTAAATTGTTTACGAAATTATGATTGGCCTGGTAATCTCACCCAGCTAACGGGTGTCGTGCATTCATTGGCATTAACATGTACGGGGGATGAGATTTCAGTCGAAGCTGTTCAGCAAGCTATGGCTTTTCCAGAATCAGCCTTAACCTCAGTAACTCCAGAAATTCCCCTTGACCTTTCATTGCGTGAAGCGCGTGATTTATTTGAGAAAACTTATTTTGAAAGGCTGATCGATCAAGAAAATGGCAATATGACGCGCGTTGCTGAGCGAGCTGGATTAGAGCGCACTCATCTTTATCGCAAGATAAAATTGTTGGGAATCAAACTGCGAGGAAACTGACGGCATAAAGAAATTTTACCGCTACTGGATTGGTTTTAATGCTTAAAATGAAGGTCTCTAGTTGTCGTCTTATCCATCTTAAGAGATAATGCTTAATTTGCCAATGATGCGTAGTAAATATGCAAGTGGTTACCATTTTTATTATTTGTTGAAAATATAAGGGAGTTAGTATCAAATGGGTACATTCAAGGATTTTGACGCGCCGGTGTTTAAGGATTTGACCAGTGCGATTCGTGCATTGGCGATGGATGCCGTGCAAAAAGCCAATTCTGGTCATCCTGGTATGCCGATGGGTATGGCCGAAATCGCTGAGGTGCTGTGGATGCATCATCTGCGTCATAATCCTAGCAATCCAGAGTGGGTAGACCGTGATCGGTTTGTTCTTTCCAATGGGCATGGGTCAATGCTGATCTATGCGCTACTGCATTTGACAGGCTATGATCTGCCAATGGAAGAGATCAAGCGTTTCCGACAACTCCATTCCAAGACACCTGGGCATCCAGAATATGGTTATACGCCTGGCATCGAAACCACAACCGGTCCCTTAGGTCAAGGAATTACCAATGCGGTAGGGATGGCGCTGGCGGAAAAAGTGCTGGCTGCTGAATTTAATCGCCCAGGCTACAATATTGTGGATCACTATACCTATGTTTTTCTGGGCGATGGCTGCCTGATGGAAGGTATCTCCCACGAAGCCTGTTCTTTGGCAGGCACTTTGGGGTTAGGCAAGCTGATTTGTTTCTATGACGATAATGGTATTTCCATTGATGGCCATGTGGAAGGTTGGTTTACCGATGATACACCGAAAAGGTTTGAATCCTATGGCTGGCACGTCGTGCCCAATGTGGATGGTCATAATCCGGTGGCGATTGAGGCAGCAATTGAAGCTGCTAAGCGAGCAAACGATAAACCGTCGATGATTTGTTGCAAGACAGTGATCGGATTGGGTTCACCCAATTTGGCCAATACGCATTCAGTGCACGGTGCTGCACTGGGAGATGCAGAAATTGCTGCAGCACGTCCGCACATCGGCTGGCACCATCCACCTTTTGAGATTCCACAAGATGTTTATAGTGCCTGGGATGCAAGAGCGAAAGGCCAGAAACTTGAAACAGAATGGAATGAGAAATTCGCTGAGTTTTCAGAAAAGTATCCTGCAGAAGCTGCTGAATTCAATCGCCGGATGGGGGGCGATTTGCCAGCAAATTGGCGCAGTCATGTGGATAGCTTGATTAATCAGATCAATGCGAAGGCAGAAACAATCGCTAGCCGTAAAGCCTCACAAAATGCCATTGAAGGCTTGGCACCCATTCTGCCAGAATTGATCGGCGGTTCTGCGGATCTGGCCGGATCCAATCTAACTTTATGGTCTGGCTCAAGGGGAATCGGCCGGGACGAAGGTGGTAATTATATTTACTATGGCGTGCGTGAATTTGGTATGAGCGCCATCATGAACGGATTATCCTTGCACGGCGGTTTAATTCCTTATGGCGCTACTTTCCTGATGTTTTCAGAATATGCCCGTAATGCGCTACGGATGGCCGCATTGATGAAAATCCGCAATATATTCGTATTCACTCATGATTCGATCGGTTTAGGTGAAGATGGTCCAACGCATCAACCTGTAGAGCAAACGGCTACCCTGCGTTATATTCCCAATATGGATGTTTGGCGTCCCTGCGATACGGTTGAATCAATGGTTTCATGGGCGTGTGCCATTGAGCGTAAAGAAGGCCCTTCCACACTGATATTCAGCCGTCAAAATCTGCCTTTCCAAAAGCGTGAGGCGGACACAATTAAACTGATTGAAAAAGGTGGTTATGTCTTATCTGAAGCAGACAATGGCAAACCACAGGCAATCCTAATTGCGACAGGCTCCGAGGTCGGCTTGGCCATAAATGCACAAAAAACATTAGCTGGCGAGGGTATTCAGGTACGCGTTGTTTCCATGCCTTGCACCAATGTATTTGATCGTCAGGAATCATCCTACAAAGACAGTGTCTTGCCAAATGGCCTTAAACGCGTTGCCGTAGAAGCAGGTGTGGCAGATTTTTGGCGTAAGTATGTCGGACTGGACGGTGCGGTGGTGGGTATTAACACTTTTGGCGAATCGGCGCCCGCGGATGTGCTATTCAAGCATTTTGGTTTTACCGTCGAAAACGTGGTCAAGACAGTAAAAAGTATTCTCTAATTATTCATTTTATGATTACAGTAGTCGGGTGAATCTATATTCACCTGTCGGTACAAGTTTCTTGTTTAAGGAGTCTTAGTATGACAATTAAGGTTGGTATTAATGGGTTTGGTCGTATCGGGCGGATGGTTTTTCGCTCTGCAGTACAGAATTTTCCTGATATTGAAATCGTCGCAATTAATGATTTGCTAGAACCGGATTATCTGGCGTATATGTTAAAGCATGATTCAGTGCATGGCCGTTTCCAGGGTGATGTTGCAGTCGATGGCAATACCCTGGTAGTCAATGGTAAAAGAATTCGTTTAACCGCGATTAAAGATCCGGCTGAACTGAAATGGGATGAAGTGGGTGCTGAAGTAGTCATTGAGTCAACCGGGTTGTTTCTGACTAAAGAAACTTGTGAAAAACATTTGGCAGCAGGTGCCAAAAAGGTCATTATGTCAGCGCCTTCCAAGGATGATACACCGATGTTTGTGTATGGCGTGAATGACAAATCCTATAAAGGCGAAAGCATCATTTCCAATGCTTCCTGTACCACGAACTGTCTAGCACCAATGGCTAAAGTGTTGCACGACAAGTGGGGCATCAAGCGCGGACTGATGACGACGGTTCATGCTGCAACAGCTACACAAAAGACTGTGGATGGTCCATCCAATAAAGATTGGCGCGGTGGTCGCGGTATTCTGGAAAATATCATACCGTCAACAACCGGTGCTGCCAAAGCAGTAGGTGTTGTGATACCAGAATTGAACAAAAAACTGACCGGAATGGCTTTTCGTGTTCCAACATCGGATGTATCGGTTGTTGATCTGACCGTTGAACTGGAAAAAGAGGCGACCTATGACGAAATTTGCCAGGCGATGAAAGAGGCTTCCGAAGGCTCAATGAAAGGTGTGCTGGGATATACTGACCAGAAAGTGGTATCGACCGATTTTCGTGGTGACAGCTGTACCTCCATTTTTGATGCTGAAGCAGGCATGGCATTGGATAAAAGCTTTGTCAAAGTGGTTGCATGGTATGACAATGAGTGGGGTTATTCCACCAAAGTATTGGAAATGGTTCGTACTGTCGCCAAATGATTTAATATATTGAAGGTATGCAATTGGGTGTGGAGTAAATCTCAATTGCTATCTCAACTTGAGTATTCAATTAGTTAAGACATAAAGGGTAGCGCTCGCTATCCTTTATATTTTTTAAAGACAATTCTGGAGCTTGCCGTGTCTGTTATTAAACTTGTTGACCTTGATCTGAAAGGTAAACGTGTATTTATACGTGCTGATCTGAATGTGCCTGTGAAAGATGGCAAAGTAACATCGGATGCACGCATTGCTGCTTCAATGGCGACGATCAATCATTGCCTTAAACAAGGCGCTAAAGTAATGGTTACATCGCATTTAGGTCGTCCTGAAGAAGGGGTATGGACAGAAGAAAATTCATTAAAACCGGTAGCGGATAATATTGCGGATCGTTTGCATAAGCCCGTGCGTTTAATCCGGGACTGGATCGATGGTGGTTTCGAAGTAGCTGACGGAGAGTTGGTGGTACTGGAAAACTGCCGCATCAATAAAGGTGAAAAGAAAAATTCAGAAGAAACAGCGCAGAAATACGCGAAATTATGCGATGTGTTTGTGATGGATGCATTTGGTACAGCACACCGTGCTGAAGCTTCAACGCATGGCATCGCCAAATATGCACCGATAGCTTGTGCAGGTATTCTACTGACCGAGGAATTAGAAGCGTTGACCAAAGCACTGCTTAATCCAGCGCGACCTATGGTGGCAATTGTTGGCGGCTCAAAAGTGTCGACTAAGCTGACAGTGCTCGAATCATTGTCCGAAAAAGTGGATCAACTGGTAGTGGGCGGTGGGATTGCCAATACCTTCCTGAAAGCAACTGGCAAGAATGTCGGCAAATCACTGTGTGAAGATGATCTGGTTTCAACTGCCAAGACGCTGATGGATAAAATGGCGAAACGCAACGCATCGATTCCGATTGCGGTTGATGTTGTGGTCGGCAAAAAGTTTGATGCCAACGAGTCTGCAGTTTTAAAAGATGCGGATCAGGTGGCTGATGACGACATGATTTTTGATATTGGACCTAAAAGTGCGCAGGAATTGGCTGATATCATTATGCGAGCCGGAACTGTGGTGTGGAATGGTCCGGTGGGCGTATTTGAATTCGATCAGTTTGGTGCCGGAACCGAGAAAATTGCCAGAGCCATTGCAGAAACAGACGCTTTTACGCTGGCGGGTGGGGGCGATACCATTGCCGCAATCCAGAAATATGATATTTATGACAAAGTGTCTTATATATCAACTGCAGGTGGCGCATTCCTCGAATTCCTTGAGGGTAAAAAATTGCCAGCGGTGGAAATATTGGAAATGCGAGCTAATTAATCGTCAAGAAAGATAATGATTCGAAGAACAAAAATTGTAGCAACCCTTGGGCCAGCATCCAGTAATCCAAAAATATTGGAACGCATGATCCAGGCCGGTGTAGATGTTGTTCGGATCAATTTTTCGCATGGTACACGCGAACAGCATATTGAATTAGCAGAACTAACCCGTTCGCTGGCACGAGCTGCGGGCCGTACTGTCGGCATTCTGGCCGACCTGCAAGGTCCAAAAATACGAATAGGCAAGTTTGAACATGGCAAGATCAGACTAGAAGTCGGTGATCAGTTTATTCTGGATTCTTATTGCGAGTTGGGTAATCAAGAAAGAGTCGGACTCGATTACAAAGAGTTGCCGAATGATCTGGAAACCGGCGCCACGCTGATGCTGGATGATGGCCGCATCATACTGGGTGTCTCCATGGTGCGTGAACATCAGGTATTTTGTGTAGTTGAGCAAGGGGGTGTGCTGTCAAACAATAAAGGCATCAATCGTAAAGGCGGCGGGCTCAGTGCACCCGCACTTACGAACAAGGATCTGGAAGATATCAGAACAGCCGCGGAGTTTGGTGCGGATTACCTGGCAGTATCTTTTGTACGTTCAGGCGACGATATCCGGCAGGCCCGGGAATTAGTGCTTGAAGCTGGCGGAAGAGGCATGGTCATGGCAAAGATTGAGCGTTCAGAAGCCATTCTTGCCTTGGATGATATTCTGGAAGCATCGGATGCCATTATGGTGGCGCGCGGCGATCTGGCCGTTGAAGTAGGCGATGCTGCAGTTCCTGCTTTGCAGAAAAGAATGATTCGTTCAGCGAGAACGAATAATAAGCTGGTTGTCACAGCGACACAGATGATGGAATCCATGATTACTAATCCAATTCCAACGCGCGCTGAAGTGTCCGATGTTGCCAACGCAGTGCTGGATGGCACTGATGCTGTGATGCTATCGGCAGAATCTGCCGCTGGTGAATATCCGGTTCAGGCGGTAGAAGCAATGGCAAGAGTTTGCTTAGAAGCCGAGAAGGAATATCTGGTCAGTAGTGACAGGCGCATACTAACAACGATCAATCAGGCAACCATTGAAGAAGCCATTGCGCGCGCTACCATGTTTACAGCCAGCGGTTTGCAGATTCGTGCGATTGCAGCATTAACGCAAAGTGGTGTGACTGCATTGCTGATGTCGCGAAGAAGCTCTAAAGTGCCTATTTTTGCGCTAAGCCCGAATGAAGAAACGCGCAGGAGGGTGACACTGTTCAGAGGTGTTTATCCGGTGGAATTCGGTGAAGGGTTAAAGGATCCGGAAATTATTCTCAATCTTGCTGAAGAGGAATTACTTAAGCGTGGCGTGGTGCGTAATGGTGATATCATCGTGATGACGATTGGCGAGCCGGTGGGTAAGTCAGGTGGCACCAATACCATGAAAATCATCAGAGTAGGCGAATGGAAAACAAGGCAAGGTATTCATGCCTCACAAACTATTTAATGGGATGCAGTCTTGATTTGGAACATCAGGCAGCAGTAAAAACAATCGAATCATATTATTCAAGAATAACAGACGGTATTAAACAGAATTACGTTAGATAATTTTTTTGAAGGAGATTTAAATGGCACTTGTATCATTAAGACAACTACTTGATCACGCAGCAGAAAACGGTTACGGCTTGCCTGCCTTTAATGTCAATAACTTGGAGCAAATTCAAGCTATCATGCAGGCGGCTGATGAATGCAACAGTCCGGTCATTATGCAAGGTTCTGCAGGCGCCAGAAAATATGCAGGTGAAGCATTCTTGCGCCACCTAATTGCAGCAGCCGTTGAAGCTTATCCGCATATACCGATTGTGATGCATCAAGATCATGGGGCTTCGCCATCCGTGTGTGTGAATGCGATACGCAGTGGTTTCTCAAGTGTCATGATGGATGGCTCCTTACAGGCTGACGCTAAAACACCATCTACCTACGACTACAATGTCAAAGTCACCGCAGAAGTTGTGAACATTGCACATTCAGTCGGCGTTTCTGTGGAAGGTGAACTGGGTTGTCTGGGTTCACTGGAATCCGGTATGGGGGAAGCGGAAGACGGGCACGGTGCAGAAGGTAAGTTATCGCATGACCAGCTGCTGACCGATCCGGAGGAAGCTGCTGACTTTGTTAGAAAAACCGGTGTAGATGCATTGGCTATTGCAATTGGCACCTCGCACGGCGCTTACAAATTTACGCGTAAACCGACGGGCGATATTCTGGCCATTGAACGCATCAAAGAAATTCACAAGCGCATCCCCAATACCCATCTGGTAATGCACGGTTCCAGTTCAGTGCCACAAGACTGGCTGGAAATTATCCGTCAATATGGCGGTGATATCAAAGAAACCTATGGCGTACCGGTTGAAGAGATCCAAGAAGGCATCAAATACGGCGTGCGCAAGGTCAATATCGATACCGACATCCGTCTGGCCATGACTGGCGCGATCCGCCGCAGTCTGGAAAAAGACAAAAGCAATTTTGACCCACGTAAATTCCTGAAAGAAGCAACCGCCGCGGCTAAAGAAATTTGTAAAGCCCGTTTTGAAGCCTTCGGCTGCGCCGGACAAGCCGGAAAAATCAAGCCTGTTGCGCTGGAAGATATGGCAAACCGCTATGCCAAAGGCGAATTGAACGCTGTAGTTAAGTAAGCCAGTCATAGCAGTATCAAGTTAAATCAATGATGATGATGCCCTCTTGCGTCATCATCATAGGATTTATGAATCCGAAGTTCGATAGCCCACTGTAATTCACTCAATTGTAAAAATTTCTGGTGCGTTTTTATAGGCTGTAATAAGGAGCTGAAAAAGCTAACACCGCCTGAAACGGAAGTCTGTCAACAATCTCTAAACCCAGGTAATACAGTAGGTGATGGTCAGCATTAACTCAATCTCATGCAAAAAGGCTGCTTTCTTGTTTCTTAGGCTTCATCTAATTTGCCAGAAATTATGGAGTTTCAATTAAGTACCAGACAATATTTGTGCGAATGCCGTCAGAAACAATCAACATTTATGCTTTGAACTATACCAATGCAGCGCAAATCTAATTGCTCGTTATAACAAGATAGAAATCCTTTTGAGGAATGTATCGAAGTATAAGAACAAGCTTGTCTAGCAAATGATTTTGCTTGAGAAATTTGTGCAGCTTCTACTGAATTAAAGTACGGACGAGTTCAATGGTCAGTTTGTTTTCATCAAATGATATAGGACATCGTCGCAATATTTCCGCTTGATGTAATTTTGTACTTTTCAATTCCATCAGAACAGGGATCAGCATTATCTCAAGACTAAATCTCCAGGGCTATACTCCCACCGTTTACGGCTTGCGTTGTTCTAAGCAAGAACACTCCCTGCTTGCAACGGGGTTTTATTAATCATAAAAAGAGAAGAAAAGAGTATGAAACCTAAAATTGTAATTTCTTCGCTTGATTTCGAAAGACTCGAAAATCTCTTGGAATCATTTGCTAACAACACTTTTCCAGGTAAGGAAGATCTGGAAGCAGAGTTGGTTCGCGCGGATATCGCGGATCCAGAAGATATTCCAGCCACAGTAGTGACGATGAATTCAACGGTGAGATTTAAAGTCGCATCTTCAATGGATGAGCACTTGCTAACTTTGGTATACCCCAAGGATTTGGATAACGGTGGAGGTAAAATTTCCGTACTTGCACCGGTGGGCAGTGCACTTTTGGGTCTTTCTCAGGGTGATGAAATTGAGTGGCCTAAGCCGGGCGGTGGTGTGCTGCATGTGCGTATCGAAGAAGTCACCTATCAACCTGAACGTTCTGGCGAGTATCACCGTTAACACAATTTCTGTTTAACCAAAATCTCAACGCAGCCTGATTTTCCGTTGCCATGGTAATGCAGGCTGATTGAGTCGAGTGTCAGATTTAAGTGTGGTCTTATGATTGATCTTTGGGAGGAACATAACCAGCAAGTTGCTCCGCACCAGAGCCAAAAAAATACGCTTCCAGTTGTTCAGTCAAATATTTGCGCGCTTTACTATCGGAAAGGTTCAGGCGATTTTCGTTGACCAGCATGGTCTGGTGTGTCAGATTTAAGTGTGGTCTTATGATTGATCTTTGGGAGGAACATAACCAGCAGGTTGCTCCGCACCAGAGCCAAAAAAATACGCTTCCAGTTGTTCAGTCAAATATTTGCGCGCTTTACTATCGGAAAGGTTCAGGCGATTTTCGTTGACCAGCATGGTCTGGTGTTGAATCCATTGGTTCCAGGCTTCTTTGGATACATTATCAAAAATACGCTTGCCCAGTTCACCGGGATAGGTTTGAAAATCCAGGCCTTCAGCTTCGCGGCCCAGCTTGATGCATTTCACTATTCTCGCCATTTAAATTTACTTGCTCCAGATCAATCGAGAAATATTCAGGAAGAAAAAACCATCATTATGAAATGTTCGTTTCAATCAGTAAACCACCGGTGTAAATTCAACCATAAAATTATAGATATTTAATCAGTACTTTCGAACGGCGCTGATAATTGTATAAATTCTGCCTGGCTTCGGGTAATTCAGCGGGAGTGGCTTCGCTAAACCCATGTTCAATGAACCAGTGCATGGCGTGTGTTGTGAGCACAAACAGTTTGCGTATGCCCCGAGAGATAGTTTTGTTTTCGATATGTTTGAGTAATCGATTGCCATGCCCTTGATCCTGGTAATCCGGATGAATCGCCAGACAGGCGAGCTCGCAAGCGTTTTCTTCCGGAAATGGATACAGCGCTGCGCAACCGAGGATCACACCGTCGTGTTCGAACACCGTAAAACGGTCAATTTCAATTTCCAGTAATTCGCGGCTGCGTCTTACCAGAATGCCTTCAGCTTCCAAGGGTTCAATCAATTGCAGAATACCGCCCACATCTTCTATTCTGGCTTTTCTGAGCGTTTGCAATGTTTCCTGCGAAATCATGCAGCCAATGCCATCGTGCGTGAAAAGCTCCTGGATAATGGCACCATCTCTATGGCGGCTGATCAGATGGGTGCGTGCCACACCCATTTCACAGGCTTTGATGGCGCATTGAATTGCTAGTTTGTTGCTCTCTACTAAAGGTGCGGCTGCCGGTGCCTTGTTTTCCAATAGCAATTTACTTTCCGCGACGGTAAGTTCGCGTGGCAATGATTGCGGCTCGTTGGCAGAAAATGCGGCGATGTCCAGTATATCCAAAAGAAAAATCAGCTTCTCGGCATTGAGTGCAATGGCGACTTCGGTTGTTACGTTTTCCATCGTGAGATTAAAAATCTCACCGGTCGGTGAATAACCCAGCGGTGAAATCAGAACTACATCGTTTTGTTCTAAGCGCGCGTGGATGGCTTGAGCATTGATCTTGCGCACTTTTCCGGTATGCATCAAGTCCACGCCTTGAATGACTCCGTATGGACAGGCGGTGACGAAATTTCCGCTGGTGACTCGGATGGCGGCATTGGCCATGGGTGAGTTGGGCAGGCCCATCGAGAGCAATGCGGCAATCTCATGATGAACACGTCCCACCGCTTCTTTGACACATTGCAGTGCGGCTGGATCGGTAACACGCATGCCCATGACTGCTTGAGTTTCTAATTGCGACTCATCCAGACGTAACTGAATCTGTGGGCGTGCACCATGAATCAGTACCAGTCTTACGCCGAGACTGGCGAGCAAATTGACATCGTGAATGAAATTGACAAATTTTGCATCAGTGACCATTTCGCCACTAAAACCAATGACGAAGGTTTTGCCTCTGAATGCGTTGACATAAGGCGCAACCGAGCGAAACCAGGCCACAAAATCAGTAGGGGTGTTCATGGGAAATGAAAAGTTGGGTTTCTATAGGCATGCGGTCATCAATAGTCGCCCCACAGGGTCTGCAGTGCCGCAATCGCAGCCAGCGCTGCACTTTCCGTGCGCAGGATACGTTTTCCCAGGCGCAATGGGATAAAACCGACATGTAAAATAGCCGTTTCTTCTTCCTGCGTAAATCCGCCTTCAGGCCCAATAACAAGTGCCACGTGAGCATTGACGGGCGGTTTGGGTATGTTTCTTAAGCTTTCTGTGGCTGTCGTGGAAAGCATCAGATGTAAGTCGTGTAGTGATTTGGAAGTTTTTTTCTGGCTTAACCATTCAGGCAAGCTGATCAAAGGAAACACCTGTGGCAAATGATTTCTGCCGCATTGTTCGCAGGCGGAAATGACGATTTTCTGCCAGTGTTGCAGGCGTTTGGTAGAGCGCTCACCGGACAGATGTACGATGCTGCGGGCAGTCGATAGCGGCTGTATGCATGTCACACCAAGTTCCACTGCTTTTTGTATGATCCAATCCATTTTTTCATTGACGCAGATTGCCTGAGCAAGCTCAATATGCAGCGGTGATTCGCAGTCTGTGTCATGATAATGATCGATCAGAACCGTGGTGCTTGATTTGCTGATGTTGTCGATATGCGCAGAAAATTCGCCGCCATTGCCGTTAAATAGCGTAATCGAATCACCTCTTCTAAGCCGTAAAACCCGTGCTGCATGATGCTTATTCTCAACAGATAATTCAGTGAGCTGGCCAACAGTGATTTCTGCCGGGTGATAAAAACGAGTGTGCATGATGGGATCAGGTCCGGGCAAGTAACAATTTCAATAAATGGACTCATGATAATATAGCACGATATGCATCCGGTATTGTCTGAGTGTGTTTTGATTTTAAAAAGCGACAATCTGGAAAGAAATTTTCAGGAATCTTATCAATAGTAGGAGAAAGAATATGGCAAGTCTGGAAACGCCGATATGTGATTTTGGCTGGAAAGCGATTGATTTTAATTTGTTAGGCGTCGATGGTAAGCGCCATACTTTAGCTTCCGCGAAGGGGGAGAATGGGTTGCTGGTGATGTTCATCTGTAACCATTGTCCGTATGTGAAAGCCGTGCAGGATCGTATTATTCGAGATGTGAATGAACTGAAGCAGCATGGTATTAATGCCATCGCAATCATGTCCAATGATCCTGCCGATTATCCGGAAGATTCTTTTGAGAACATGACACTGGTTGCTAAAAAATTAAATTATCCTTTTCCTTATGTATGGGATGAAACCCAGGAAATAGCAAAGCAATATGGTGCGGTATGTACTCCTGATTTCTTCGGGTTTAATGGTCAATTTGAATTGCAATACCGTGGACGCCTCGATGCATCGCGCAAAGAAGCTGCGCCGGCTGATGTGCGTCGTGACTTGTTTGAAGCGATGTTGCAAATTGCCAAAACCGGTCGTGGTCCGAAAGATCAGATTCCCAGCATCGGTTGCTCGATCAAGTGGCGCGCGGAGTAATAGTGCTAGAAAAAGTTATTACGGTTGTTAAAGAAGTCGCTCAGCAGGTCATTATGCCGCGCTACTTGCAGGTAGATCGGCAGCTTAAGTCAGATGGCAGTTTTTTTACCGAAGCCGATGTTGCGGCACAAAATGCTTTATTACATGAATTACAAAAGATTTATCCAGTCGCTGCGATGGGTGAAGAAATGTCAAAGCAGGAACAGGAAGAACAATGGGTCAAGGGTAAGAATGGATTGTGGAGTGTTGATCCTATTGATGGGACATCGAATTTTCTGAATGGATTACCATATTTTGCAACTTCAGTAGCGTTGATGGAGCAAGGAAAAAGCGTTCTGGGGGTGATCTATAATCCGGTAGCCGATGAAATGTTTTATGCGATGAAAGGCGGTGGCGCTTTTTTGAATGGAGCGGCATTGCCATTGAAGAAGCATGTGCCCGCGTTATCGCGTGCTATGGCGAATGTTGATTTAAAGCGCCTTGATCGCAAATTCGCAGCTAAAGTTGCTGCTTATCCACCCTATGCATCGCAGCGAAATTATGGCGCTTGTGCACTTGAATGGTGTTATACCGCTGCTGGTTACTTTGACCTGTATCTGCATGGTGGGCAGAAGCCATGGGATTATGCTGCAGGTTCCCTGATTCTTGAAGAGGCTGGCGGAAGAATGTGCGGTTTTGATCAGGATGATTACTGGGCTGGTTCGCCGTGGCGGCGATCCGTGATTGCGGCTCTGGATCCTGGTTTATTTGTTCAGTGGCGCGATTGGGTGCGCGAGAATCGTTAAGAAATGGTTGCTCAACAGTGTATAACTTAAAGTAGGATTGGGCATATCATTGAAGATCATTATTCTAGGTGCTGGTCAGGTTGGTTCATCCGTTGCTGAAAGCCTAGTCAGTGAGGCTAACGACATCACCATGGTTGATGTTGATTCCAAACGATTAGCATTATTGCAAGATCGTTTTGATTTGCGTGCAGTCGTTGGCAATGCTTCGCATCCATCAGTGTTAGTAAATGCCGGTGCCTATGATGCAGACATGGTTTTGGCGGTAACAGGCCACGATGAAACCAACTTAGTGGCTTGTAAGCTTGCCGCTACTTTATTTAATACGCCTACTAAGATTGCACGTATCCGCTCTGCTGAGTACTTGGCGCATTCTGAGATTTTTTCCACTCAAAATTTCTGTGTCGACTTTGCCATTTGTCCTGAACAAATACTGACAGAATACATTGAAAAGCTGGTTGAGTTTCCTGAGGCTTTACAGGTACTTGATTTTGCTGCAGGCAGGGTGAGGTTAGTGGCTGTGCGTGCACTAAAAGGCGGTGCGCTGGTTGGGCAGCAACTGCAGCAATTACGCAAGCATGTTCCTAATGTAGATACACGAGTTGCAGCAATTTTCCGCAAGGATCGGCCGATTATTCCGGAAGGTAATACAGTTATTGAAGATGAGGATGAAGTGTTTTTCATTGCTGCAGCCGAAGATATCCGGACAGTGATGCGAGAACTCCGTAGCATGGATAAGCCAGTGAAGCATGTGATGATTGCAGGAGGCGGCAAAATAGGCAAACGTCTCGGCGAAACACTGGAAAAAGATTATCAGGTCAGAATCATCGAGCATAACTATCAGGTGAGTGAGCGTTTAGCAGGAGAACTGAGTAATACGTTAGTTTTGCATGGCGATGCTACGGACGAGAAGTTGCTCGAAAGTGAGAATGTTGCTGAAATGGATATGTTTTGCGCACTCACGAATGACGACGAAAATAATATTATGTCTGCATTGCTGGCGAAACGGATGGGGGCGCATAAAGTCATTGCACTGATTAATCGCAGTGCTTATGTCGATTTGGTACAGGGAAGCCGTATTGATATCGCTATCTCACCCGCACAGGTTACGATTGGCTCACTGTTGGCTTATGTTCGGCACGGTGATGTTGCTGCAGTACACAGTTTGCGGCGTGGCGCAGCAGAAGCACTGGAATTAGTGGCGCACGGTGACGCCAAATCATCCAACGTGGTGGGAAGAAAGATAGAAAACATCAAGCTCCCTAAAGGTGCCACGATTGGCGCTATTGTAAGGGGCTTGCCAAAGTCTGAAGGAATATTTGGTGAAAATCTCATCGCCGAGCAGGAGAAGATTCTGCGCAAATCAGACAGCAGTATACGGGTTATCATTGCGCACCACGATACGATCATTGAACAAGAAGACCATGTTATTTTGTTTGTGGTCAATAGAAAAATGATCCGCGAAGTAGAAAAGCTGTTTCAGGTGAACGTTGGATTTCTGTGATCAGAAGATGACATGAATCGACTCTTCGCTGTAGTTAACGTGCTTGGTAAACTGGTTCTGGTATTCGGTCTGATGATGTTGCTGCCGCTCGGTTTGGCGTTGTGGAATAATGATGGTGCGCAATTGGTATTTGAAGAATCGATTTTGATTACCACGGGCGGTGGCTTTTTGATGTGGCTGATGACGCGTGCTTATCGACGCGAGTTGCAAATAAGAGATGGTTTCTTGCTGGTTGTGCTGGTTTGGTTCGTGTTGCCGGCTTTTGCCATGTTGCCATTATTATTTTACCTGCCGAAACTTAATCTGAGTATGGCCTATTTTGAGGCTGTTTCAGGATTAACTGCAACGGGCGCCACCGTGCTGACAGGATTAGATGCATTGCCGTCCTCAATCAATTTATGGCGGGGCGAAATAGTATGGCTGGGCGGTATGGGCTTAATCGTGCTGGCCGTGGCAATTTTGCCATTGCTAGGTGTGGGCGGTCGGCAATTGCTTAATGCAGAGATACCGGGACCGATGAAAGAAAACAAACTGACCCCCCGTATTGCTGAAACTGCAAAGGGCTTATGGTCAATTTATGCAAGTTTGACATTGGCTTGCGTGATTGCATACAAATGGGCCGGAATGGATTGGTTTGATGCTGTGATGCATGCGTTTACGACCTTGGGTCTGGGTGGTTTTTCATCTCATGATACTAGCTATGGCTATTGGGATTCACCGCTTATAGAATCGGTTGCAATTATATTCATGTTGATTGCGGGAATAAATTTTGCAACTCATTTTCTGGCATGGCGGGCAAGAAGTTTGGCTTCTTATCGTCATGATGCTGAAGTGAGCTGGTATTTAACGATTATGTTAATCAGCTGTATTGGGTTGGCATTTTATCTATGGTTTGCTGATGTTTATACAGATCCACTGACGGCATTACGCTTCGCGACTTTCAATATTGTTTCTGTTGCAACAACTACTGGATATAGCAATACAGATTATAGCTTATGGCCTATGTTTGCTCCCTTATGGATGTTATTTTTATCAGGATTTTGTACATCTTCAGGATCAACTGGCGGTGGTATCAAAATGATTCGTATCCGCATCTTATACCAACAAGTATATCGAGAAATGATTACTATCATGCATCCCCAGGCAGTTATTCCGGCTAAACTGGGAAGAAATGTAGTAGCGAACCGGGTGATTCTGGCCGTACTTGTATTTTTATTTGTTTATACGGCAAGCATCGCGTTAATGACGCTTACTTTAACGCTGAGCGGATTGAATGTTACTACAGCTTTTTCTGCAGCAGTTGCTTGTATCAATAATTTGGGTCCTGGTCTGGATACTGTTGGACCAGCAAATACCTATGCATTATTAACTGATTTTCAGACATGGGTGTGCAGTTTTGCAATGTTACTGGGTAGGCTGGAATTTTTTACATTGCTGGTTATATTTACTCCGGCTTTCTGGCGGAAGTGAATTTTATCTGATAAGTGTTAATAGATAGCTTTAAAGAAATTGCTCGGTGAACGATGCCAATAAATTTGAAGATATTAAGGAATACGCCTCTATACCATTTTCAGTTTCACTTGAATATGGATCAGGCACGCATTGAGGAGTCTGGATGATAATTGAGCTTCCCATGCTCTTCTGTTAAAACGGTAACAAAATTCGTTCAGATACTCTTGTAAGTATTTTGACGCTTCAGCGGCCTGCTCGATCAGTCGACGAGCCCCAGTTCTTAATAATTCGGTCAATAAATCTGTAAACGAGTCTGGATCTGATAACTCAATAACGTTACTCTTACTCATAGCGGTGTATTCCTCATGGGTTGGTTATATTGTCTGGCAACAACTAATCAACCAGATACACCGCTATTTTTCAATCCCTCAAACACCAGATTCAGTTATAACTCTTGAAATAATGCCTGGGCGCAGGCCTCCTCCGTCCCATAATGCTTTTGCCAGTCCAACACATTCAGTTCCTTGCCTTTCATCACTTACTCTCTTATCCTGTTGATCTTGCGGCTTAGGGCAAACTAAACTGAAAATGGTTCATAGGCATACTAAGGAATCTCTGAACGAAAGTCGCAAAATCGGTAATATGAAATGATAAGATCATGATTTTTCTTATGAAATTTTATGGAGTTCTACTTATTAAGATCTTCCTTAAGGTTAAGGTTAATGGCAATAGCACTGTTCGAAAAAGCGCAGAAATATTTTTGAGATCTTGGGTACGAATATCATTTTTATCGATATAGTTATACCGCGCTGAATGGATATCAAATTTGTACATGTTAATTAAAAAGAATCCCGCTTATCAATTTATTTCCCTGATTATGTTATCTATTAAAGATGGCTTGTTTGATAAAGCTAAAGGCAGAGCAGCAGGATCGAATGATTATTTGACAAAACCATTTACCGCGGAAGGTTTATTGAGCATAATACACACGGCTCTAGACTAGCAGATCAATCTGTTAGTCTATTAAGATGTTAAGAAACAGTAAATTAAGTGATTATTACATTAAAAAAAATTCAATGCCTTTGCATTGATATACCTGCCAGCAAAGCAGCTGTGCTGTTAAGTAAAAAATCGTAACACGATTAATCGTTGGTATGGCATTTTCAGACAAGTAATATATCGCTATCAGACTGCCCTTAAAGACAAGTGTTAGGCAAAGTGGAAGTTGATGAGAGGAATGAAGGTGAGAAACGGCAACGTGACTATCAAAGTAAACTCAAGCGCGGTCGCGGCACATTAAAACAACTTGTATTTGGTGTGTTTGAGCGAGATGACAGGGTGTATACCGAAATAGTGCCAGATTGTAAGCGATTGACTCTACAAGTGGTGATATTAGGGCAAAGTATCCATTGAAAGTGTCATTTATAGTGATGGCTGGCGTGGCTACAATAGTTTAGTAGATGTCGGGTACTCCAAGCATTTCCGTGTATCGCACAGTGACAATGAATTTGCTCGGGATGGGCATTGCCATATTAACGGTATTGAATCATTTTGGAGTTTTACCAAGCGGCGGCTTGCAAAGTGTGCCAGTTAACTTTGAGCTGCATTCAAAAGAATCTGAATGGTGCTGGAAGAAACAGCCTGAGGAACTTGCCAAGGAACTATGGCAGCTCATTAGATATTATTAACTCTGCTAGTCTAGAGTCTACACAAATATGCAGTGTAACGAAATTTAATGCTGCATATTTGAAAAATAAAATTTCTATCAACATAAGTTGATAATTACTCATTTTATTAAAAATAAAGATAGTTTTTAACCCTTGTTCTCAAAGTGGAAAAGTTGTGATTAGGGGGTTAGAATTCCATGGAGTGGTAAAGGGATTTTATGACAAATGACTTGACTTTAA
>NZ_FONE01000062.1 GCF_900112825.1 Nitrosomonas sp. Nm166
CTGATTACGACTCATGCGTTCAATGGATTTCATCCATGCTTTGAATTCCGTTGATTTCATTGGGCACACCTCTATTTCTATATCTCAATGAATATTGGACAAACAATTCAATAATTAATTGTTACATAGCCTTTCCAAACCCGAATGCAGCCCTAAATTTAATATTCATGGTCGCTAAACAATTGGAGGAACGTACTTACCATATCCCTGTAACCAATATCCCTGTATCTAGCTTTTATCTCTTCAAGCAACTTATGGAACAGATCTTATTTGGGCTCCACCAGACACAGAGGAATTGACGCTACCGATTTTTCAATTCATCGAAGGTATTCTCGATATCTACTTGGTCACGATAGGGTTCCTCAGAATCTCATACTCAAGATTGGTGATCAATATTGCATATTCATAGCCAGCCAACTGTTTAGTTTGCTTACGATCAGCCTCGGTGAAACCCAGGAGCTGCCATCCCATTTCATCTTTCTGAGCAATCAGCATTTCGCCTTGCAAGGGGCGACGCAGAATCACAACCTGCCGGGAAGCTTCCCAATCTGTCAATCGCAATTATCCTTGCCAGCCCCTGGCCAGCATCTCGCCAGTTGCCCTCCTAAACAAGCACTCAATGCGCGATAGCATTTAATATTTGGCACATCACCTAATTGATCTATTTGGTTTAGAAAATTTCCCTTGTAGCACGGTGGGGTAACATCAAATTCTAAGAAACTCATAGCAAATACTTCAATAACCTGATTTAAAACATAATTATCATGCAATTAAGCCTGCTTTTGACCGTGAAAAGTTCTCTTTTGATCTTTGTTCTATCGAATACAACTTACAAAACCAAAGCACCGACGGACGAACAGTGAAGCGCATAAACAGAATCATCAAGGAAGCAACTATGAGACGCTATCTTTAATTCACATGACCAATTGAAGGCTCGCACCTCTATATTTTTGTGATGGTGCGAAGGGCTATCTGATCTTCGAAGGCGCCAGGATGATCAAGCGCGGCGCTGGCCGTCCGCCGGGAGCTAGCCACAGTGAAAGTTAAAGCCTAGCCGAGTAGCTCGAGGTTGTTGATCACACGGTCAACGGCGAACACGTACCAGGCGTCGAGCTCGGCGCGTCGACGTTCATCGTCGGTGCGTACGTAGCCTTGGAGTGTCACCACGTAGTTGCTGCACTTGACGTCAATCTGCTCGGGCTGCACGAACGGATCCATTTCGAACACCAAACGCACAGAATCGATGACTTCGTAGTCAGTGTCCTCCTCCTGAGGTACAACGTTGAGCGAATTGACGACATCGCGGCAGCCCGGCGTCCACCAAGCAAGCACTCCGACGATGCGCTTATGCGAAAGGCTGATCACTGTACCGCTAAGCATGACGATTCCGTTTTTGACGTCGAAGTCAATCGATCCACTGCCATCGGGTGGTGCCTCGCGCAGCATCTCGAACTCACCATTGCTCGCGACGCGAATCGTGCAGTTGCGCAGTTCGTTCGCGTTGAGCAGGAAGTTGACGAGCGAGTCACGGATTGCACCGTCGCCGCGCCGCTCGGAGGGCACGATACACAGCCGGTCGACGACTCCGCGCGTTCCTTCGATTGCACCCGCCATTTCAAGGGCGAGCTTCTTGGCGGCGATGTCCGCAACCTCGCCCTCCATCACCACTGCACCTTGCACCACGCTCACCTTCAATGGATAGCGGTGCAGATTGATGCGCGGCTCGTTTTCGAGAGTTTGCCGGATACGCTTCACCACAGCTTGGGTTTCGTTCATTTCGATCTCCCTGTCACTCGATTCGGGATATAGGATAAACTCTTACAGATGAACGTACAGGAAAGCAGACAGTGTGTCAAACACTTTGACACATGATCAAATTCTAAATTCGCGTTCAATCGTCAACAAAGGTATTTGTTTCGAATCCCTCATTACCTTTATCTTTCGAGTTGCAAATCAGCTATGCATAATGATAGTCGTTGGTCTGTGCTCCCGAATGGGCAGCGTTCAATTTAGATCGCACTTCTTGCCTTCATCATCCTCATGGGCATGGGTAACACTCAAGCAGCTCATTGCTTATTGCGTGCGGCAGTGGAAAAATCTCTGCGCATTAGCATCTTCTCCGGTGATGCAGGCTATCGAGGCACTGCTGTAGACTTTGTTGAGCAGGCACTTGGTTTGAAAATGCATATCTCTGAACGCATCCAGGATATCTTTGCAGTTTTGCCCATTCGTTGGATCGTGGAACGAACCTTTGCCTGGCTGGGAAACTTCAGACGAGACTGTCCAAGGATTATGATATTTGGGCTCGTAGCACTGAGAACATGGTACGTATCGCCATGCTAAGGTTGACTGTGGCTAAATGTGTATGATCTTTTTCAAGACAGTTTCTCAGTTCCACTGTTATCTCTCTACTTCCAACGCAACCACACCCGTAATTGCCTGAATTCCTGTGCATCAATACTATCTGGCAATATCACTACACTACGCATAAGAAATTTTCCTGCTGGCTTCAGATTCAACACTGTTAAATAAGGTGCAACGAAAGTATCACCCTGTACCTTGCAAATAATCTGTTTGCCGGCTCGTGTTGTTAGTGTACATTGCATTTCATCGGATAGAGCAAAAGCCACTACGGCAGTGTTTGAGGTGAGTAAAGCATCTTGCCTCAAATAATAAATCAGACTCATCAGCAGCATAGCAACGATAACCATTTTGATATCCAAAGGTAGTGTCAGCGGCCATAACAAGCCAACTGCAGCAAAATGGGTCAGATTAAGGAGTATAGCGAGCAAATGCGAAGGTTGGCGATGAATGAACAAAGCGCTCATATCACAATGACTTAGCAATCATAAATTGCTCCAATGAATAAAAATTCTGTCTTTGATCCCTTTCTCAAAGGACAGCAAAGTTAATTTTCCCGAGACTGGCTCTTGATTCTTCTTAAGTGGAATATCGTATAATATATTAATTCTTATTCGTAACTTTTTGTATGAATCCGGTCTGGCAAACTTATTTACGCAATCATCACGCCGCCATCGAAAATAATTGTGTGATTCATTTTGGCGATCTCACGGAAGAACGTAAGGACACACAAGTTAGCACCATTATGACCGATCTTTCCCACTGCGGCTTGATTCGGTTCTCGGGAGAAGACGCTCAAACTTTTTTACAAAGCCAGCTCAGTTGTGACATTCGAGAAATTAATCAGCGAAAGGCACAGTATGGCAGCTACTGCACGCCTAAGGGTCGGATTCTGGGAAATTTTTTGCTATGGCAACAGGGTGATGATTTTTTAATGCAGTTGCCCGCCAGCTTATGCCCTTCCATTCAAAAACGATTATCGCTTTATATATTGCGCACTAAAGTCCAATTAACGAATGTAAGTGATGATCTCGTTCGAATCGGCCTTGCCGGCCCAGATGCAGCTACGTTAATAACAGAAATTACGGGTTTAGCATGCAATTCGGATCAACCACTACATGTTACTCATCACGAAAAAGCCAGTATCCTTTCGCTGGCTCCATATCGTATGGAATTGGTTGTGTCGGTCGAGAATGCGTCAATCATCTGGGAGCACCTCGGTCCACATGCTAGGCCTGTTGGTTCCAGCTGCTGGGATTGGCTGAATATCCAGGCTGGGATTCCTGTTATCTTACCTGAGACTCAAGAAGCATTTCTACCACAAATGATCAACCTGGATGCGATTGGCGGCGTCAGCTTTAAAAAAGGCTGCTATCCTGGACAAGAAATTGTCGCGCGTACTCAGTATCTGGGGAAACTTAAGCGTCGCATGTTCTTAGCACATATCGCCACAACGCAAACTATAAAAGCTGGTGATGCGCTATACAGTGCTGACATGAATGATCAATCCAGCGGCAATATCCTTAACGTTGCAGCATCACCCAACGGCGGCTTTGATGTTCTGGCTGTCATCCAACAAAGTAGTGTTGATACCGATAAGATTCATTGGCAATCACTACAAGGACCCATGTTGGAAATCAAAGTACTGCCTTATTTATTATCTATAAAAGCGTGAATAAGACAGAATATTGAGTTCCAATTTTTTACTGCTTTTCCGCTACCTGTTCTTGTTGCTTCGGTTTGGTGGAAAAATTCAGACTCTCAGGCGCATTGGTACCACCTGTCACTACAAATGTCATTGCTTCTTCGGTCGTCCAATCTGTCAATATCACATCGTCTATAGGCATAATTTCAATATATCCAGAGGTAGGATTGGGGGAAGTCGGTACATAGACAGCGGCTAATTTCTTCCCGCTATCCTTATCATGCATAATTTTTGTGATAAAACCAACAGCTTTCATTTGTGAAGAAGGAAAACTAATCAGAACTACCCGCTGTCCCGTGACAGGTGGTTGGCTTATTGTGTGCAAAAAACGCTTGGTTGCTCCATAAATTGTTTGCACTAAAGGAAGTCTAGCCAGTATATTTTCATAGATACTGATCACTTTCATACCGATGACAAAAGATGCCAATAATCCGATCCCATACAAACTGACTATAGTCAATAAGGCCGCGACTGCATGCTGAAAATTGGAATCGAGCAACCAGCTGGCTGTAGTATCAGAAAAAGGCCTTACCGCACGAGCCATCCCTTTTAATAAAGGATCTCCTACACGAGCCAATAAATTTAATAAAAAATCAAATACCAACCAAGTAACCCACAATGGTGCCACCGTAAGAAAACCAATGAGTATATAGCGACCTACATGAGCAGAACGTTCTACACGCTGCTCGTTATCACTTTCTAACGTCATGCTCTAAAACTATCTCCAACCGAACAATAAATTGATCGTATATTATCCCCAACCGAACAGTAAATCGATTTTATTTTTGTACGATAACGCTTCTTCAATTTTTATGTAACACTAAAAACAACGATTATTTAAAATTATTCAATACTAAATTGACTATGATAATATTCGCTTATTTATGTAAGAGTAAGATCAGCGTAGAATTAGATTAGAAATAGCGTGAAATTGCACCAGTTAGTAGCAAGCCAGTATTGTTCTTGCTAAAATCATCCATCTTCTTTAATTTCTATCTAGCATAAACTGACTAATAATGAATGTGTTATCTAGGACTAAATGGCACAATGCCGTTGCTTTTAATTCAAAAAATTTGGTTAGCGTATATTTTTATTTTTAAAAATAACCCAATCAACTTATTGAAAAAAATGATTATTTTCAATTACTTACACAACAAACAAGCAAGTAAAATTAACATAAAAACATCACTCCTATAGCATCTCTTCAAGGTACACTTTTATAAGAACGAAAAGGAACTGTTATGCCGCATAGTTCAACACAAATTAATAAGTATTTAAATAGCTTACAGAAGCATCTTACTGATGAGCATCCAGATAACCCAACGCTAGCAAACGCAGTAAAAAGTTTTAGAAAAATGGATTACGTCGGTCACAGCATGGGATTGATCAGCAAAGATGAATCTTATGCAACCTGTGTGACTTGGTGGCCCATGATCGCTGTGCTGGGTACTTTTTCTGCTGGTAAATCGACTTATATTAACTCCTATTTGAACGTACCACTGCAGCGTACGGGCACTCAGGCAGTTGACGATAAATTTACGGTGATCTGCTACAGTCGCCATAATGAAGCAAAAACACTTCCTGGCATAGCACTTGACGCCGATCCGCGCTTTCCTTTTTTTCAAATCAGTCGCAGCATTGAAGAAATCTCTGAAGCAGGGCAAGAACGTATTGATGCTTATTTGCAACTAAAAACCTGTCCATCTGAAAACATTCGCGGGAAAATCCTGATTGATTCTCCGGGTTTTGATGCTGACAATCAGCGTGCCTCTACATTACGTTTAACTCAACATATCATTGACTTATCTGATCTGGTTCTTGTATTTTTTGATGCTCGCCATCCAGAACCTAAGGCCATGCAAGATACTTTAGCTTATTTAGTATCAGCTAGTGTTAATCGTGCAGATGCTAATAAATTTCTCTATATTCTGAATCAGATTGATGTAACAGCGCAAGAAGACAATCCTGAAGAAGTCGTTTCTGCTTGGCAACGTTCGCTGGCAGAAGTAGGTTTGATCACCGGACGATTCTATCGAATTTATAACCCAAGCGCAGCCGTTCCAATTGCCAATCCGAATGTCAGAGAGCGTTTTGAGAAAAAACGTAAAGAAGATATGGCTGATATTGATGCACGGATGCGCCAGATAGAAGTAGAACGCTCATATCGCATTGTCGGGAAGCTTGAACAGACAGCTAAAGGTATTAAAAATCAGATTGTCCATAAACTCTCTGACATGCTGAAAAAATGGAAAAGCAGAGTGATTCTATTTGATGGGCTAGCTTTTGGTACTCTGGCTATCTTAGCAGGAGTAATATTAACGATGAATGAATCTTGGGGGCTCCTTAAAACATTCCAGGATGAGCTTATGCGAGGGGAAACTTCTGCACTGGTAATAGCATTATTTCTGCTGATAGGTATCATTTATACTCATTTTTCTATTCGCCGCGCTGTCGCCAACCAGATGTTGAAAAAATTGGCCGATGAGATTGGAAATGATCACGAAACATATAAGCAATACATGCAAGCATTCAATAAGAGTACTGCCGCTTATCGACCCATGTTCCTACAAGGACCGACAGGCTGGAACGAAGTAACGCAGCAGACTATTGATGAAATTATTAACGAAGCCAATGATTACATTCAAGCATTAAATGACCAGTTTACCAATCCATCTGGACATGGAGGCGAAAACTCACAGGCGTAATATCTTATTAAGACATTCTTATCAGGTCTCAACTTGGATAACAACAGAATTACTAGTAAATTTAAGACATGACTGTTCTTTTGTTATTCAAGCTTATCTAACCTTCTTGAGTTTATTCTTGCTTTACCTGTTTTACTGATATTCCTGATAACGTCGCTACGTTGCTAGAGTCTAAATATACGAATTCTGTAGTCTTTTAACTCATCAATACCTATTGAAGTGATTAACTCAATGATCCTATGACCTGTTCTGTCGTAATTTGGACAAGAACAATATTAAAGAGTAAAATTCCGGCTCTCTTTATATTGGTAATTTAATTGGAGAAATAATTTATGTCAGTCACAATCGACCAAAAAGCACAAGTAGTACGTGAGTATCAGAGAGCAGATGGAGATACCGGTTCTCCAGAAGTGCAGATCGCATTATTAACAATACGAATCAATGACTTGATTGGACATTTCAAAACCCATGTCAAGGATCATCATTCGCGTAGAGGTTTGTTACGCATGGTAGGTCGTCGTCGTAAGTTACTTGATTATATTAAACACCGCAATATTGATACTTATCAGACACTAATTGAACGCCTTGGTTTACGCAAATAAATGCTCCCTGTAAACCTGGCCAGTAACAACTGGCCAGTAGCAAATTAAGTAGTCATTTTCCCTTTAAGTTATCATACAACCAATAATATGATTTGATAATAATTTAAAATTCGGAAAATTCATCAGAAAAGGATTGTTAATTGAAACCTATCAAAAAGAGTATTACCTACGGACGCCATCAACTTACATTAGAAACAGGAGAAATAGCAAGACAAGCACATGGCGCCGTAGTGGTTACAATGGACGATACAGTAGTACTTGTTACCGTAGTAGGTGCAAAAAATATAAAAACTGGGCAGGATTTCTTTCCACTCACAGTGGACTATCAAGAAAAATCTTATGCTGCAGGTAGAATACCTGGTAGTTTCTTCAAACGTGAAGGCCGCCCATCAGAAAAAGAAACACTCACTTCCAGATTAATTGATCGCCCAATTCGCCCACTCTTTCCCGAAGGTTTCTATAATGAAGTACAAATTGTAGCCACTGTTATGTCGGCTGACAGTGAAGTAGATGCAGACATTCCTTCAATAATCGGTACTTCAGCAGCCCTAATACTTTCTGGTATTCCATTTGACGGTCCACTTGGTGCCGCTCGTGTTGGCTACATCAATAATCAGTATGTATTAAATCCAACCATTTCAGAACTCAAAGATACCCAATTAAATTTAGTGGTGGCTGGTACGCAGCAAGCAGTTCTTATGGTCGAATCTGAAGCAATGGAACTATCTGAAGAAATAATGCTAGGCGCCATAGTGTATGGTCACGAACAGATGCAGGTAGTCATTAATGCCATCAACGAATTTGCTGATGAAGCGGGGGTAGCTGCATGGGATTGGACACCGCCTGAAAAAGATACTGGACTTGAAGAAAAAATCGCCAACATAGCAGAATCCGATTTGCGACAGGCTTTTAAGATAAAATTAAAACAAGAGCGTAATGAAGCCATCGAAGAAATCAGTCAGCGCATATCTGCTGAAATTGGCGTTGATACCGAAGGTGGTCCCGATCTGCAATCTTTTAAAGAAGCTTTTTTTGCATTGGAATCCAAAATTGTACGTAACCAAATTTTGGATGGCGAACCTCGCATTGACGGGCGTGGCACACGCACCGTTAGAGCCATAACAATTAGAAACTGTGTACTGCCCCGCACGCATGGTTCAGCATTATTTACTCGGGGGGAGACTCAAGCATTAGCGGTAGCAACACTAGGTACAGCTCGTGATGAGCAAAAAGTTGATTCACTGCAAGGCGATTATAATGATCGCTTTATGTTGCATTACAACATGCCCCCCTACGCTACAGGAGAAATCGGCCGTGTAGGCACACCAAAGCGCCGTGAAATTGGCCATGGGCGTCTTGCTAAACGTGCCTTAGCTACAGTTCTGCCTTCTCCTGAGGAATTTGGCTATTCATTGCGTGTCGTGTCTGAAATTACTGAATCAAATGGCTCCAGTTCAATGGCGTCCGTTTGTGCGGGCTGCCTTGCATTAATGGATGCGGGTGTTCCATTAAAAGCACATGTAGCAGGTATTGCCATGGGTTTAATTAAAGATGGTAATCGGTTTGCTGTACTAACTGATATTCTCGGTGATGAAGATCATCTGGGCGATATGGATTTTAAAGTAGCAGGCACTGAAAAAGGTATCACTGCATTACAGATGGATATTAAGATTCAAGGTATTACCAAAGAAATCATGCATGCAGCTTTAATACAAGCTCATGAAGGACGGCTACACATTCTGCAAATCATGAAGCAAGCTTTACCCTCAACCCGTGAAGATATTTCAGTTCATGCGCCACGGATTATTAAACTCAAGATCAATCCAGAAAAGATTCGTGATGTCATCGGCAAAGGAGGTGCTGTCATACGCACGCTCACGGAAGAGACGGGTACTACTATTGATATTACAGATGATGGTCAGGTAACAATTGCTTGTGTCAATGCTGAAGGCGGAGAATTAGCCAAGAAACGGATTGAAGACATCACTGCTGAAGTTGAAGTTGGAAAAATTTATGATGGAATTGTTTTAAAATTGCTAGATTTTGGAGCTATCGTCAGTGTTCTTCCTGGTAAAGATGGTCTTTTACATATTTCACAAATTGCCAACGAACGCGTCAATAATGTGTCCGACCACTTGAGCGAGGGTCAACAAGTCCGCGTAAAAGTACTAGAAGCAGATGATAAAGGAAGACTTCGATTAAGCATGAAAGCAGCATCTGCTGAGAATGATGCAGACTCTGCTACAGAAGCATAAAATTTATTACCTTATACCAAATAAATATATGAAACCCTGTACTTACATAGGACAGGGTCTTATTTATAGCAAAAGAGATATTTATAATAAAAATAAATACTTACTTAGCTATTTGCTTTTCTCGTATCTCATCCAATGTTTTGCAATCAATGCATAATGTTGCAGTAGGTCGAGCTTCGAGTCGTTTTAATCCAATCTCTACCCCACAGCTCTCACAATAACCATAGTCTCCGGTTTCTATTTTACCAATTATTTCATCGATCTTTTTGATAAGCTTGCGCTCACGATCACGGTTCCGTAACTCAAGAGTCATATCAGATTCCTGACTGGCACGGTCATTAGGATCGGCAAAAACCGTAGCCTCATCCTGCATAGTATGCACCGCACGATCAATATCCTGACCCAATTCAATCTTCATACCCTCCAATATCTTGCGAAAATGCATAAGCTGCTCAGGATTCATATAATCTTCACCCGCTTTTGGTTCATAGGGAGTCACTTGTTTACTTTGTTGCTTTTGTGGCATTTTTTAAGGCTCCTTCAATTCCGGCCGCATACAGAAATGGAAATGCATACTATTATCAGAAAATTTATTACACAACAAGTTATTTTTTATAACTTTTTAGGCATCACCTTGCAAAATAACATAAAAGTATATGACTTTACTTATTTTTTTATGCCTCTATACCATTTTCAGTTTCACTTGAGTATGGGTCAGACACGCATTGAGGAGTCTGGATGGTAATTGAGCTTCCCATGCTCTTCTGTTAAACGGTAACAAAATTCGTTCAGATACTCTTGTAAGTATTTTGACGTTACGCCGTGGTATGTTCCAAACAAGAATGCTTTAAGGTTACCAATGGCAACATGTACCCAGGGTAACCATTCTCCGGCTTTATGGGATGGCGTCACCCGGGCATCATGGTTTCTGAGTTTTTCCGATCTCAGTCAGCGAGGGCAACGCATCACTGCGCACCCTTGATCAGGTAAAAGATGTTGTTTCGCAAATTGCGATACCGCTTCCCGGCTAATGCCTGAAACTTGCTGCATGGCAATAAACCCAGCACGCTTTCCCCCAGTCTGTCGCCCTCCTATCAATGCATCGTCAATTTCAATCCATTCTTCTAACCGATGTTATCCGGCGTCCCATGGCGACTCGAATCTTGCGCAACATCCGGCTGGCCGTAATCCACGATACATTCATCTGCTTTCGATAAACGTAACGCAGAAATACCGCCTTTATCTGAAGCTAACATGCCAATTGCCCAAAACCACTTAAAACAGCAGATTGGTTGAATGAAACAACGTTCCTGCAGTTAGCGACGTTTGCTTATGGCAGCAACTGCATTCCCAACTATGACGGGTCGTTATGGCATAGCCATGATCATGCCCGCAGTACGGCAGCGAAATCCTTCTGGCCAGGTTGCTGCCCATAATGCTTTTGCCAGTCCAACAAATTCATCCTTACCTTCATCTCTTACTCTCTTATCCTGTTGATCTTGCGGCTTAGCCCCAATATTGCACGAAGGTAAGTGGCAATTCCCAAATAATTCTTTATAATTCAGTTACCTACGTCGAATAAAGAAAAGGAATTGCCAGTGACAAAGTGTACCCATAAATCATTTAATTTTCCAGGTGTAAAAAAGCGTACTGTTGAAGTAAATTTCCAG
>NZ_FONE01000091.1 GCF_900112825.1 Nitrosomonas sp. Nm166
ATCCTATCGAACAGGTCTTTGCAAAACTCAAGGCCATTTTGAGAAAAGCCATGGCACGGTCATTCGATGCTTTGTGGAAAACCATCGGCAGCATATTGCCGCTCTTCTCAGCATATGAATGCAGAAATTACTTCCTGAATTCAGGGTATGGACGTACTTAAATGCAGAATGCTCTAGTTGAACTGTTTTAACTCGTAACTGGTGCTGCGTCCACCTGCGTCTGATTTCATCAGTACACCACGGTCCAACAGATCGGTAATGTCACGCAGCGCAGAATCAGGTGAGCACTTAGCGATAACCGCCCATTTGCTGCTGGTCAGCTTGCCGTCAAATCCGTCCAACAGCCGATTGAGCAGCTTTATTTGCCGGTCATTGAACGGCGTGCTTGCCCAACGCTGCCAGAACCGGGCTTTGGTCAGAACGATTGAGAGTATGTTTTCTGCACCCTGTATGGCGCGCACTAGGCAGCCCAGAAACCATTCCAGCCAATCTGTGACATCAAGCGTACCTTTTTGCGTGCGTTCGAGCATGTCATAATAATCTTTGCGTTCTTGCTGTATCTGCGCGGATAGACTGTAGAACCGCTGCGTCGACTGCTCTGCGCGCGCCAGAGCCATATCACCCACTGCACGCGCGATGCGCCCATTGCCATCGTCAAACGGGTGAATGGTCACAAACCACAGATGGGCCAGGCCCGCCTTTACTACCGGATCAGATTCCTGGTGCACATTGAACCAGAGCAAGAAATCTGACATCTCTGCTTCTAACCGATGGGCGGGCGGTGCTTCGAAGTGCACCTTCTGGCGGCCTATTGGCCCGGATACGACCTGCATTGGTCCAGATGCATCATCGCGCCAGCCTCCGGTGTGGATTTTGGTCAAGCCGCTATAGCCAGTAGGGAACAACGCTGCATGCCAGCCAAACAATCGCGTTGTAGTCAGAGGTTGGTCAAAGTGAGTGGTTGCATCCAGCACCATGTCGACTATGCCATCGACATGCCGATCAGTAGGAGCCAGGGCACCGATCTCGACTCCGAGACGACGTGCGATGGAAGAACGCACCGTATCCGGATTCAGTAGTTCACCTTCTATCTCGCTGGTCTTGAGCACATCTTCGGTTAAAGCCTGTAAAGTGGCTTGGTCGCGTAGCCCAAGTCCCAGATCATGCATTCGACCTAGCAAGTAACCTTGGGCGTGGTGGACCTGAACCAACAAGCCTGTCAGACGTTGCGCTTCATAGCGCCAGTGGGGCCATTCGGTTTGCTGCCAAATGTAATTTTTATTTCCGCTATTCATGCGGAGATTATGGGGTATATTCTCCGCAAGGTCAAATCACTCGCCGCATCTATTGCGGCAATTAATTCATCCATTCACCGCAATGCAAGCTGACC
This sequence comes from Nitrosomonas sp. Nm166, assembly GCF_900112825.1. Taxonomy (GTDB): domain Bacteria; phylum Pseudomonadota; class Gammaproteobacteria; order Burkholderiales; family Nitrosomonadaceae; genus Nitrosomonas. The sequence goes on from NZ_FONE01000091.1 coordinate 1,391, forward strand.
AAGTGTTGATACCGGTTTAAAATTGACCACCCATTATGGTTGAAAAATGACCAAGGAAAAATAGAGCGCAGGATACTACGCATCTGTGGATAAGTCGACCAGACTGAGTTGTTATTTTGCCTCCCGTTGATGTTTTTAGTTCAGTTGTAATTCACTACAAATTGGCCAGATTTTCTTCTGGTGAATATTTTTCCTTTCCTCGCTGCTGTATTCTGATCTTCGCACTGGCGGCGCTTTGTTTGTAACGGAAAGACTCATTGCCGGTTTCGATGATGTGGCAATGGTGCGTCAGTCGATCAAGAAGCGCAGTGGTCATTTTGGCATCGATAAAAACGTACTCCATTCTGCGAATGCGAGATTGGTCGTAATGATTACGCTGGTGCGTTCATAAAGCCTGGAGAGTAAGTGAAACAATAAAGCACCTCCGGCTTGTGAGAATGGCAGATAGCCCAGTTCATCAAGAATAATCAGATCACACTGCTGGTAACCATTGTGAGCATGATGTTGGACAGGAGTGGTGAGATTACACCTCCTTGTGGTACACCGTTACTGGCTGCCTGAAACAACCCCTGATCCACATGACCTGCTTTGATAAATCGCCATAACAGCGAAAGGAAACGCGTATCTCGAATACGTCTTCGTACACATTTCATCAGTAACTTATGATGTACTGTATCAAAGTAGCTGGCCAGATCACCTTCGATCACCCAGCGACCCGATGTGTTGGTACTATCTTGCAACTGAAACTTCACTGTGCGAATTGCATGATGTACACTGCGTTCAGGCCGAAAACCATAGGACAGACGATGAAAGTCGCTTTCCCAGATGGGCTCCATGGCCATCTGCATTGCACGTTGCACAATCCGATCCCGCAGGGCCGGAATACCCAGTGGTCTTTGTTTGCCGTTGGCTTTTGGGATATAGACGCGCCTTGCTGGTTGCGGCTGATAATTACCAGCCAGTAGTTCGCAACGTATCATTTCCAGTTGGTGCTGGAGATTACGTTCCATTGCTCGCTTGTCTATGTTATCCACCCCCGGTGTCTTTGCGCCATTCGACGCAAGTGTTACTCGAGCTGCCTGTTGCAACCAAGACCGATTGGCAATCACTCTCAGAAGACGGTCAAACTTGCGTTCTTTATCTTCTGAAGACCATCTTGCTAGCTTGCACTGCATTTCACTGATTATCAAAGGTCTTCACCTCTTTATTGGCAGTTAATTTACCAAACAAGCTACTTAAACTGTTCCCCTTCGCCAAGTAGCAGGCTCTCCCTGCCTCAGACTACTGTGGGAACTCCGCCAGTCTGTCGTTCATCGGGGCCACATTCCCTTGCCATTACGATAAACCTTCCCCATTCCACATGCCGGACTCAAACGTATTGGTGAGGCTGCCGATCGCAGTCTTTATCCTTGCTTGCTGCAAGTCGATACAAATGTAACGATCTGGCTATGTTCTCTCCGTTACACCCTGTGTACTGCCATTTGTGTGCAGTCTGCATTTGGGAACGAGCCCCTACATATGGTTCACATATGGTTCGTTCCAATTTGTATACCACCTGTTAAGCCGTGTAGGTGGTGGTGACATTTCAACCCACAGACGCGGTTTAATCGGTTCGTGTTCCTCAACCTTCCAATACTCAGCCTGGAGACGCATCTTGGCTTAACGACTTCGCCTCACGTCCCGTTTCCCACGGGCTCCGTCACCCTGCCAATGCACAGCAGGTTACCGCCGCTTCGGCTCGCGCCTTCTCATAGCAGAAGACGGGCATTCCATTCATTACAGTATGATTAGAATACATTCCAAACATGCTCAAGCTTCGTCAACGTCATCAGTGACGCCTTAGAAGGATGGGCGCACTATAAGTGATATCACTGGTCCACACTTTACTAGGCGCGGCTGCCAGAAAATTCCCGGTTCAGAATATTGGGTGCAACTGGTAAATGATGTTTAGAATCGGTCGTTCACTTTGAATTTCAGTTTTTGCTTACAGCGTAAGTTCAATTTCTTGCGCAATGTTCGAACACGGTATA
>NZ_FONE01000011.1 GCF_900112825.1 Nitrosomonas sp. Nm166
GGGATAGCGGCACAAATTATCACCCGTTACTCCAACCTGACAGACGTGATCTGGAATAACCAAAGCAAAGAAATTCTCAACAACCGGATTGTTCCCTAAATCCAAGCTTTGATATCATAAGCATCATTTCTATTTTCTGTTGCCTGTTATCCTTAGCAGGCAACAGAATAGTTTTTCAATCTACTTGCTCATTATTTTCTATCAACAAATATTATCCGGTTAAGGTTTTGAGAACCACAATACCTAATGTTCCATCATGGAAGATATCCTTATAACCATTCAACAGTGGGTACCCGTTGATGTGTTTGTCGGTTTAACTGTAGCGTCTATCGTTGGTTTTATTGGTTCTCTTATTGCCATTCCCTGGATTCTGATTCGCTTACCGAGCGATTATTTTGATACACGAGTTCCACGCCACTGGATGAAAGATCATCATCCTGTATTACGTTTGGTCGGTCTGATCATTAAAAATGTGGTTGGCGTAGTTTTTTTTATGGCGGGCTTCTTAATGCTTTTTCTGCCAGGACAAGGTTTATTGACGATGCTGATCGGAATTTCGTTGATGGATTTTCCTAATAAGCGTAAGCTGGAAGCAAAAATTGTCGGGCAACATACCATATTTCATGCCATAAACACGATGCGCCACAAATTCAACAGGCTACCGCTAACCTTGGAACCAGATCCCAAAAAATAATTGAATTCATTATTGTGAATCTTTATGTGAATAATGTAGAAGCGGAAAGTCTTATTCTACAATAATAGAGAGATGAGTTATTCATGAAGAAGAGTATTTTTAATATACCTTATCTATGATTTTGCTGTGGGATATCAAGCAATATGATTGCCAGAGTATTACCTCTAACAAAGGTTGATGCACCAACTATTTCGACATTGGTCGAGCCGATTTGGCGTCGTCATTATCCCGATATTATTTCATCCGAGTAGATCGATTATATGCTGGAGCAGCACTATCAATCGGAGTTAATCGAAAGTCAAATAATAAATCCAGCCATTTGGTGGAGAAAATTGGTTGTGGATGGAATGATTATTGGTTTTTGCTGTTGTACGCGACAAATAAATCCGGCGAGCTTAAAATTGATAAACTTTACATTCATTGTGATCATCAGCGGAAAGGTTACGGGACCATGCTATTGGAATAATGCAAGAAAATAGCTTGCAGTCGTTGATTCTAACTGTAAATAAGCGTAATCAGACTGCAATTTCAGCTTATCAGCATTATGGATTTGAAATTACAGGTGATAATATTGTGGATATTGGCGGTGGCTTTATCATGAATGATTATTTGATGACCTTAACGAAATCAGATCATTGGAATCATCCATGAAACTGAAATTCACCAAAATGCAGGGCTTGGGTAATGACTTTGTCGTTCTGGATGGAATCAATCAGGCAGTAAATCTCGATCAACAACAAATTCGTTTAATCGCGGATCGCCATTTCGGTATTGGTTGCGATCAAATATTGCTGGTTGAAAAGGCAGTAGGTCAAGCTGATTTTCGCTATCGCATCTTTAATGCCAATGGCGGTGAAGTTGAACAATGTGGAAATGGTGCACGCTGTTTTGTTCGCTATGTGCATGACCATGGCCTGACCCGAAAAAACGAAATTCTCATCGAAACGCTCAGTGGCGTGATATCTCCGAAACTGGAGAGCAATGGAAATGTGACGGTCAACATGGGAAAACCCATCTTTGAACCGGATAAGATACCTTTTATTGCTGAAAGAAGGGCATTGACCTACCAGCTTGAAATACAGCATAAGCCAGTTAAAATAAGTGTCTTGTCGATGGGAAATCCCCATGCCGTGCGAGTTGTAGAGGATACTGAGAACGCGCCCGTAACTACGGAAGGTGCTTTGATAGAAGCGCACCCGCGTTTTCCCAAAAGAGTAAATGTTGGCTATATGCAGGTCCTTGACCGTAATTATATTCGGTTACGGGTTTTTGAGCGTGGCGCTGGCGAAACGCTGGCGTGTGGGACCGGCGCCTGTGCTGCAGTAGTGGCAGGTATCAATCTGGATTTACTGGACACCCAAGTAACAGTTAGTACACGCGGCGGCGAGCTGACGATAAGCTGGCAGGGACAGGAGGATAAATCTGTGTGGATGACAGGTCCGGCAGTTACCGTATTTGAAGGCGAGATAAATTTACAATTAATGCAGGAAGAATGATGAAATCGGAAGAGGTCGCACAGTATCTGCAGGAGCATCCACAGTTTTTTAATGAATACGCTGATTTACTGGCAGATATTCAAATTTCTCATCCGCAGAATGATAAGGTGATTTCAATCAATGAGCGACAAATTGCCTCTTTGAGAGAAAGAAATCGCGTGTTACAGGATAAATTGCTTGAACTGATCAGTTTCGGTGAAGAAAATGATGCTGTTGGCGAAAAAATGCACCGACTAGCCATTGCCCTTCTTTCTGTTTCTAATATCGAAGAGCTTTTTAATGCATTGTATTTCAGTTTAAAAGAAGATTTCACTGTTCCGCTCGTGGCAATGCGTTTGTGGAATAATTCCTGCCAAAGCAAATCTCATATTGAATTCGCTTCTACCAGTGGAGATGTCCACGTTATTGCCGAGAGTCTGCCGCAACCTTATTGCGGTCATCACGTCGCGGATGAAATCAGGCAATGGTTTGGTGAGGGTGCGGAATATCTCAATTCATTTGCCATGATCCCGCTGAATATCACACAAACAATTGGCCTGCTGGTTTTAGGCAGCCCTGATCCAGAGAGATTCTATCCTGAAATGGGGACATTGCATTTAAAACGGCTGGGCGAACTGGTTTGCACTACCATTGTCCGCTATGATCGAGCAGAAACTGTAAGCGGTGCGGCAATTCAAGGTCATGCCACCCATGAGCAGCAAACCTGAATCACTAGCTGCTGCATTTATTCATTATCTTACTTACGAACGACGTTTATCGCCGCTTACCAGCGAAAATTATGCACGCGACATTCGTGTTCTGCTTAAACATTTAAATAAATATGATCTGGAGCAGGCTCAATCACCGGATATTCGCCATGTGATCGCCCAACTCCATGGCAAAGGGCTTTCTGGCAGAAGCTTGTCTAGAATGTTATCGGCATGGCGTAGCTTTTACAATTACTTAATTCGTCATCATCATTACCCGCATAACCCTTGTAATGGAATGCGTGTTCCTAAATCACCCCAGAAATTACCCGGCATGCTTTCTCCGGACGAAGCAGTACAGTTATTATCATTCCCGATTGATAAAGTTATAACGGCCCGTGATAGTGCCATGTTTGAATTGTTTTATTCTTCGGGCTTAAGGCTAGCAGAACTGGCGAAACTAAAGCCTGCTGACATCAACTTTGCGGAGGGAACAATAAAGGTTTTAGGCAAAGGGGGAAAAATGCGCATTGTCCCGGTCGGCGATTATGCGATTCAGGCATTAACAGCCTGGCTTGAGCAGCGTTCATTAATCATCAAACCAAATGTAACCGCACTTTTCTTATCACAACATGGGGATGCGATCAGTACCCGTACCATCAGTTACCGCTTGAAAAGCAGAGCCAGACAGCAGGGCATCCATCAAAATGTACATCCGCATATTCTAAGGCATTCTTTTGCTTCTCATCTGTTGCAATCCAGCGGTGACTTGCGTGCTGTTCAGGAAATGCTGGGGCACGCTCATATCACTTCTACACAAGTCTATACTCATTTAGATTTTCAACATCTTGTCAAAGTTTATGATACAGCGCATCCAAGGGCGAAAAAAAGAAACTAAGCACGCGCTGAGTCTTATAATCTTGGCATATATTTATGCGTTATAATGTTATCTTATAATAAATTAAGCAAATTACATGACTACAATTGTTTCAGTAAGGCGTGGCCGCCAAGTTGCATTGGGGGGGGATGGCCAGGTAACACTCGGTGCTGTGGTAGCCAAATCTAGTGCCCGAAAAGTTCGTAGACTCTATCATGACAAAATCCTAGCCGGGTTTGCGGGTGGCACTGCAGATGCTTTTACACTGTTTGAGCGATTCGAAGGTAAACTGGAAGCACATCATGGGCATATTATGCGGGCAGCCGTTGAATTGGCGAAAGACTGGCGCACCGACAGGATCTTGCGCAGATTGGAAGCCATGCTAGTGGTTGCAAATGAAGATGCTACTCTGATTATTACCGGTGCTGGTGATGTGATCGAACCTGAATTGGGCCTTGCTGCTATTGGTAGCGGTGGCTCCTATGCTTTGGCAGCTGCCCGCGCATTATTGGAAAATACCGATTTGTCTCCTCAAGAAATTGTAAAAAAGGCACTTACCATTGCAGGCGATATCTGTATTTATACCAATCAGGATCACGTTATCGAAACTATTGACTAAATTATTTCTGTCAAGCATTAAGAATAAGACTGCTATGATTCTGATTTATATAAAGATCAGGTAGCTTATCTGATCGGTAATTTGGAAACCCTATTCAACTCTATCATAGAATTTAAAATCATGTCGCAAATGACTCCACAGGAAATTGTCCATGAGTTGGACAAACATATCATCGGTCAGGATTCAGCGAAACGTGCTGTAGCTATCGCACTGAGAAACCGCTGGCGCAGACAGCAAATTGCTGACCCATTGCGCCAGGAAATTACTCCCAAAAACATTCTGATGATTGGCCCGACAGGTGTCGGTAAAACTGAAATCGCGCGTCGTCTGGCAAGGCTCGCGAATGCGCCTTTCATAAAAATTGAGGCTACCAAATTCACTGAAGTTGGATATGTGGGGCGAGACGTCGATTCGATAATTCGTGATCTGGCTGAAACCGCTGTTAAAGAATTGCGAGAAAGAGAAACCCGAAAGAAACAACCCCTTGCAGAAGATCGCGCAGAAGACCGCATCTTAGACACCTTGTTGCCAACTGCGAGGGATTTTGACTTGCATCCAAACACCATGGAAGAGCACGATCGCGATAGCTCAACACGACAAAAGTTCCGCAAGAAATTACGCGAGGGCGAACTGGATGATAAGGAAATTGAAATAGAAGTAGCGGCACCGCGTGCTAATATGGAAATTTTTGCACCACCTGGAATGGAAGATCTGACATCCCAGATTCAGGGAATGTTTCAAAATATGACAGGGGAGAGAAAGAAAACTCGCAAGCTGACAATACGTGAGGCAAAAAAAATGCTTCTAGAAGAAGAAGCTGCTAAGATGGTCAATGATGAAGAATTGAAGCTGACAGCCATTCAGAACGTAGAGCAGAACGGTATTGTATTTCTGGATGAGATAGACAAAATCGCCAGTCGCACGAGCAATACTGGTGGGGATGTTTCACGTCAGGGCGTGCAACGGGATTTGCTTCCACTTGTTGAGGGCACAACCGTATCAACCAAATATGGCATGATTAAAACCGATCATATTCTGTTTGTTGCGAGTGGAGCATTTCATATGTCCAAGCCTTCTGACCTGATTCCTGAATTGCAAGGACGTTTCCCCATTCGTGTTGAACTGGCCAGTCTGAGTGTCAGTGACTTTGAACAAATTCTGACCAATACTGATGCTTGCTTAACCCGTCAATATGAAGCATTGCTAGCAACGGAAGGTATACAATTGCATTTTACCAGTGATGCCATCAAACGCTTGGCTGAAATCGCATACTCAGTAAATAGCAAAACTGAAAATATTGGTGCTAGACGCCTGCATACTGTCATGGAAAAGTTGTTGGAAGAAATCTCATACAATGCACCTAAACACAGCGGAGAAAGTATTGCTGTTGATGCCCAATATGTGGATGAGCGACTCAAGGATCTTTCGCAAAGTGAGGATCTGGCACGATATGTTTTATAATTTTTAGATAAAGCATTAAATTCTAACGTGCAGGATTAAATCTATATGGTCAAGCCGATAGTTGTAATGTATTTTTTACTCTACTTAGTAAAAACTAAATGAGCTAGCTCATTTAGTTTTTGGATTAAAATAAATAATCTCAATATCCTATCTAGCTTGACCTAAATATAGATTATTTTATGGTAATTAGTGCCTATTTTCAATAACTTTATCTTAACCAGCTAAGAATCTATATTAACTATTAATACGTTGCTCCCTTTGCTGGCCCACCTATTCTAGCATTCTTTATTTTTGCAGGGCAAGTAACCATCTCACCATCAATACGATCCTTGATTTTGTCGCCAGCTTTTTTACCCTCACATGCCATTTTATTCAGAATGTCTTGAGCAGATACTGGCGGTAGCGAAGATTCTAAATTTCCGCTTGCCCAAGTAACTGAAGAGCCGAATAAAAAAACTGAGGTGAATACTGCAATAAGAAACTTGTTCATTTTTAACTCCTAATTTATATTTATCAAGGAAGCCAGCTTTAATGTAACTAACTTTCCAAACATGAATTTATCATAATCATAAATATCATGGCCATTCTTTTTAAAATCTTGTGATTTAGCCTATAAACTATAGCATAATTCATGGTTGTTTAGGTGTATTTAAAAGAAACTTTAAAATATTCAAGGTCTTGTTATTTTAGAAACATAAAAAATCTATTACCTTGCAATTAATATGCTATCAAATATTACAATATATATTTGATAACTTCTATATTATGACTAGATTAATAAAGCAGCAGCAACTCGGCGTCCTTCTTCAACCAAAATATTGTAGGTACGGCAGCAGGCTTTTGTATCCATAATCTCAATCCCGATGCCCGATTTGACTAATCGGCTTAGCAAAGATCGATTTGGGAACTGATGCTTAGCACCTGTGCCTAAGATTATGATTTCAGGTGTATGTGATAATAGATTATCAAAATGCCGAGCTTCCAGTTGGGAAACTGACAATATTGGCCAATCTTCAATCAGATGATCAGGCAATACAATCAAGCTTTTTTCATAACGAACCTGATTGATCAGTATATATCCATCACCATAACCAGTAAAAATATACTGATTATTAAAATTCGCTAAATGTAATTTCAACAGTTCGCCTCACATTTTCTGACTTATTAACCATGATTGTGCGTGATTAGCCTAGATAGGATGTGTTTAACAAAACTATAAATTAGAGTTACTCATATAATGACTGGTTCCTGTGTGTTAAATTTTAAATCAGTGTTTATTGCTTTGAGCTACTTTTTTTTCAACAAAATTAACCAAAGTGCCAAGAGTTCGGAATGTTTGGGCACTGATCTCATCATCATGGATCGAAATTGAGAAATTTTTTTCGAGCGCCGAGATAATAGTGATTACTGCGATTGAATCAAGCTCAGGAATATTTCCTAATAAGAAGGTGTCCAGTGTCATGGAATCGAGCCGATCACCTAATCCCATTACATCGGATAAAATTTTCTTTATTTTAATGGCATAGTTCATTCTGGTCAGCGATAGAAAAGCTTCTGCTCTTTATAAGTATTGAGAAAGCTTGTAATTATAAATCGATTGAGGGTTTTAATTACTCTGTTTACAGGTTGAGCAACGACGGCACAGTTAATAACTGAATTGTTTCCGTCTTCTATGGCATAGGTTAGTTAAGGTTGTATTTCAACGATTGAGTTAATACGTGCAATGCCGCTAATGATTCGTCCCGATTTGTTGCGAACTTGAATAACTTTGCCCTCGGCTGCATCAGCCAAAGCTTGGCCTTCCGAACTGATACTGAATCCTCGCCCTTGAACGACAAGGTTAACTTTCTGGCCGCGTAAAATAACGTAGGGTGCGCGCAGCATTTGCGCGCGCAGCGGTTGTCCGGCAGTAAGATTGGTGGTGGCGACCTTACCGATTATCTGTGATGCCTGAGTGAATATGCCATCTGGCATATGTGTCAAATTAACATTCTGGGGGGCTATATCCTCATATGCGAGTATCTGTCCCGTTGAAACGGGGCGTGCGACATGTAACACGTCGGCCATCACATTGACTTCAGCCTGTATATAGATAGTCCAGCTTGCAAATTGACTATTACAACGAACGCCAATCGAAGTTTTTCCCCACAAACGGCTGCCCGTCGGTATAAAAGGCTCTAATTGAGGGCATTTTGGCAAACTTAGATGTTTATCGATCTTATCTATATTCACAATAACTTGTCCAGGTAATGTTGCTGTATTACTGTAAATAAAATTTTCCACTGCATTTTTAATCAGTGAAATTTCTTCGTATTGAAGGGTAGATTTAGATTGTGAGGATGCCTGCACAGGAAACGGAAAAAATATGGGTAGGCAGAGCATTAATGCTAAGCGACGTATCATCATTTATTCGATTATTGATTTTGCCGTTTTCGGCAATTATTGCCGCTATCTTAAACAAATACCCAGAAATTTATGCATAAGACAGCATCGATTTCATGCTTTTTTTCGTTATCTGGCCGGTTTATTAAAACATTTATCATAGTTGGCATATTAAGTGCTAATAGAAGAGTGAGAGATATATTTAGTTAGGATTCGTGCCATGATTAACAAACTTGACAAAGAACTCAATTTCCACCACCAAGCCTTAAGTCTACGAGCTGCGAGGCAAGAATTGCTTTCAAGTAACGTAGCTAATGCCGATACACCAAATTTTAAAGCGAAAGATATCGATTTTGCCAGCGTACTGCGCGAGAAGCTTGTGCCGACCGCAAATCTGAATAAGGTCAATTTAATTACAACATCTCCGCTGCATATAAACTCCGCCACGCCAGGGATTTTAGATGGCAGCCTATTATATCGTGTTCCTCTACAATCCAGCGCAGATGGTAACACAGTAGATATGGATACGGAGCGTACAAGATTTGCTGATAATTCAATTAAATATGATGCAAGCATTACATTTATTACCAATGAGTTTAAAAACTTAACCTTAGCTATGCAGGAGAGATAATCATGTCATTGTTTAATGTATTTGACATTGCAAGCTCAGCAATGTCGGCACAATCCCAACGCTTAAATGTAGTCGCTAGTAATCTCTCAAATGCTGACAGTGTGACCAGCTCAACGGGTGAACCCTATCGTGGACGTCAAGTGGTTTTCAGTACATTACAGGCAGCTGCTAATGGTGCAAGTGGTGTAAAGGTTGCTGCTGTTATTCACGATTCTTCACCGATGCGACAAGTGTTTGAACCAAAACATCCTCTCGCGGATAAAAATGGGTATGTGACGATGCCTAATGTTAATGTAGTCGATGAAATGGTCAATATGATGTCAGCGTCGCGTTCATATCAGAATAGTGTAGATATGATGAATACCACCAAATCGCTATTACAAAAAACACTGACGATCGGTCAATAAAGGAGTATGTGATGAGTTCAATCCAGCCGGCCAGTTCACAAACAGCCTCATCAGTAACAACAGGAATTACTACTAAAAAGAATGCTGAGAATCCCCAGGATCGCTTTCTAAAACTTTTAGTGACTCAGATGAAAAATCAAGATCCGCTTAAGCCGCTTGATAATGCAGAAGTGACGAGCCAATTGGCGCAAATCAGTACTGTATCCGGTATAGATAAATTGAATTCTACGCTGCAGCTTTTGACTTCTGATGTGGAGGACAGTCTTTCAGTGGAAGTAACCGGAATGATAGGGCGTAGCGCGTTTGTTCCAGGAGCAACGATCGAACTTGAAGGGAATTCTGCCGTGGTTGGGATTGAACTGGCGCAACCAGTGGATCAGCTTATGGTAACGATCATGGATAGCTCTGGTATTCCCGTTCGGCGTATAGAATTAGGTGCCCAACCAACAGGTATCAATACGATTGCATGGGATGGCAAAACAGATAGTGGCACGGATGCAGCTGATGGGAACTACACTTTTGCTGTAAGCGCAAAACAGGGAGGAAATGACATTAAAGTCAATACACTGTCATTGGGTGTAGTTAATAGTGTTTCACCGGGCGAGAATGGTGCACTTCTTGATATGGGTAAACTGGGCATTGTCAGTTTATCAGACATTAAACAGGTATTTTAAGCGGGAGATTATCATGGGCTTTCAACATGGTTTAAGTGGATTGAGCGCAGCTTCGACAAATCTGGATGTCATCGGAAATAATATTGCCAATGCAAATACCGCTGGATTTAAACAATCCCAGGCTCAGTTTACCGATATTTTTGCAAATTCCTTGGGTGGATCAGGTTCATCCCAGATAGGTATCGGTTCCAGAATATCTACGATTGCGCAATCATTTAACCAAGGAAATATCTCACCAACCAGCAATCCATTGGATATTGCGATCAATGGCCAAGGTTTTTTCCGTATGAATGAAGGGGGGGTAATCAGCTATAGCAGAAATGGTCAATTCCGCGTTGATGGGAATGGTTTTCTTACCGATGCAAATGGAACAAATCTCACGGGCTATATGGCAGATGTGAATGGTGACATTGTAGCTAGCCAGCCGACCAATCTGAAATTGACCACTACTGATCTGCCTCCGCAAATTACCTCGACTTTCGAATGGGGTTTTAATCTGGATTCTCGTAAAGCACAGCCTGCTGTAGCTGCTTTCGATGCGACGAATGCTAACAGCTATACCAATACCTCATCGGGAACGATTATCGATAGCTTGGGCAATTCGCATATTTTTTCCATTTACTTCCAGAAATCGGCCACAGCCAATACCTGGAATACTTATGCAACTGTTGATGGAGCAGTTGATGCTGCTGGTTTACCCATTGGAGTTACTTTGAATGGTGGTGCTTCAATGACTTTGACTTTTGATGGAACTGGCACATTAACTGCACCTGCAGCGCCTTTTAGTGTTTCAGTTGATTTAACAGCTATTGATCCGGCATTAGGCGCAATCTCCCCATTGAGTTTTGATTTGGATTTAACCAAGACTACCCAATTTGGTTCTGATTTTGGCGTTAATTCGATTTCACAAGATGGTTACACTTCTGGTCGGCTGGCTGGTTTTACAACAGCGGCCAATGGTGTAATTCAAGGAAATTATAGCAATGGTCAAACCAGGGAACTGGGGCAAATTGTTTTGGCTAACTTTGTGAATCCGCAGGGATTAAGTCCTATTGGAGATGGTCATTGGGTAGAAACGCCCAGTTCTGGTCAGCCCTTGGTTGGACCACCAAAAAGTGGAACGCTGGGTGCACTTCAACCTTCTGCAATTGAAGATGCCAATGTTGACTTGACTACTGAGCTGGTGAAAATGATTACTGCACAACGCATGTATCAGGCAAATGCCAAGTCCATTGAAACTCAGGATGCTGTATTACAAACATTGGTTAATCTTTAATTTCTTGATTGAGAGCGCATGGACCGACTCATCTATACCTCTATGACCGGAGCAAATCACACATTAAACCAGCAGGCGACGGCTGCACATAACCTTGCGAATGCTGGAACGACTGGCTATCGCGCCGAGAACAATGCATTCCGTGCGGTACCAATATTTGGTGATGGGCTACCCACACGGGCCTTTGTTGTCGATTCAACAACCCATGCAGATTTTACCCCAGGCTTGCTAGAAACCACCGGTAGAGATCTGGATGTAGCAATTAAGGGCCCTGGTTGGATTACGGTGCAGCTGGATAATGGCGAAGAGGCTTATACCCGCAATGGTAGTTTGCAAGTTAGCCCTAATGGTATTTTGCTTACACACAACGGCCTTAAAGTGAAAAGTGACAGAGGGGGCATTATTACAGTTCCGCCGGAAACCCGTATCACAATTGGTGCCGATGGCACCGTATCGTCTGTTCCCATTAACCCGCAACCCAATACAGTTGCTCTGGTGGGACGCATTAAACTGGTTAATCCACCAGAAAATAACCTTGTTAAGGGCACCGATGGTTTATTTCGTCTTAAGGATGGAGAGGAAGCACAGGTAGATATCAAGGTCAGACTTGTAGATGGGACATTGGAAGGCAGCAATGTGAATGTTGTGCATGAGATGGTCAGCATGATAGCGCTTGCCCGTCAATTTGATATGCAAATGAAAATGCTTGAAAGCGCACAGCGCAATGCTGAACAAGCGAGTGAAATCATGGTGCTGAGAGTTTAACCAGACAAAAATTTAAGAGGTCAATTGCAATGATACGTTCCTTATGGATTTCAAAAACCGGTCTTGATGCACAGCAAACCAAGATGGATGTGATCGCCAATAACTTAGCGAACGTCAGCACTAACGGATTTAAGCGTGCGCGCGCAGTCTTTGAAGATTTGCTGTATCAAACGATGCGCCAACCTGGTGCGCAATCTTCGCAGCAAACTCAATTACCTTCCGGCTTACAGCTAGGTACAGGCGTCAAGCCGGTGGCGACAGAAAGCATATTTACCCAGGGCGGATTGCAGCAGACGGATAATCAACGAGATGTCGCCATTCGGGGTGTGGGTTTTTTTCAGGTCTTATTACCTGATGGTACAATCGCTTACACACGTGATGGCGCATTTCAATCCGATCTCAATGGTCAGCTTGTAACATCCAGTGGATACGCAGTACAGCCAGCGATTACTGTGCCTCCGAACGCACTGAGCATCACCGTTGCACGTGATGGAACAGTATCTGCTACAGTGCCCGGATCTGTTGCGCCTATCCAAGTCGGCAATATTCAGTTAGCCAGTTTTATTAATCCTGCAGGATTACAGAAGATGGGTGAAAATCTGTATATGGAAACGGCATCCAGTGGCACACCGAATCAAAATGCGCCTGGTACCAATGGATTAGGGCTGCTGGAACAAAATTTTGTTGAGACTTCAAATGTAAATGTTGTTGAAGAATTGGTCAGCATGATTCAAACCCAGCGTGCTTACGAGATGAATTCCAAGTCAATTGAAGCTTCTGATCAAATGCTGCAAAGATTGGCTCAGCTATGATCTGGCCACAATCTGAGGTAATGTGATGGCAAGTATCAGCCTAATAAAACCAAATCAGGACTTGTGCATAATAGGTATATGGATACTTGTTTTAGTAGTATCAGGTTGTGCTATGACACCGTCAACAGTTACCTATCAACCCAATACAGTACGGCCACCTTATCATACCAAGGCAATAGCTCAACCGAATGGAGCAATCTTCCAGGCAATTAACAGTACAACGGGCGGAGTTCGCTATACGCCCTTATTTGAAGATCGGCGGGCACGCAGTGTAGGGGATACCATCATCGTGACCTTGAGAGAAAAAACCAACGCCAGCAAGAGCTCTGGAAGTAATGTTGATCGATCTGGAGGTATCGATTTTTCAGTACCTAATTTCTTGGGTGTTCCCTTAAGCCTGCTACAGAAAAATGCAACCATTGAAGCAAATTCTAATAACAGATTCGATGGAAGTGGTGCTAGTTCGAGTAAAAATGATTTTAATGGCACGATTACAGTGACAGTTATAGAGGCATTGCCCAACGGAAATCTGGTTGTGAGTGGAGAAAAACAAATAGGCATTAATCAGGGGCAAGAGTTTATAAGGCTTTCAGGTGTTGTGAATCCGATCCATATCATTGGAAATACAATTTCTTCCATTCAGATTGCGGATGCACGTATTGAATATCGGGCCAGTGGGTATATTGATGAAGCACAAACGATGGGTTGGTTGTCACGTTTTTTTCTCACAGTTTCACCTTTCTAGAAAGTTAAATACACGAAAGACTATCAGTCTAGAGATAACAAGATGGCGAAAATACAGAGCATCATCATTTATTTTTTTCTTCTGATTAGCTTCTTTCTGCCTGGCTTAAGCAGCGCTGATCGCATTAAAGATTTAGCATCCATTCAGGGAGTGCGTAACAATCAATTAGTAGGGTATGGATTGGTGGTGGGATTGGATGGCAGTGGTGATATGACTACCCAAACACCCTTTACCGTACAAAGTATCATTAATATGCTCGGTCAGCTGGGGGTTAATTTGCCCCCCGGTATTAATTTACAGTTACGTAATGTCGCCGCCGTAATGGTCACAGCTACATTACCTCCATTCACCAAACCTGGTCAGCAAATTGATGTCACCGTGTCTTCCCTAGGCAATGCGAAAAGTCTGCGTGGTGGAACCCTGTTGATGACTCCGCTTAAAGGCGCTGATAACCAGGTATATGCGATGGCTCAAGGAAATGTTTTAGTAGGGGGGATTGGCGCTGCTGCCGGGGGTAGCAGTGTGCAAATCAATCATCTCAATGTGGGACGCATCACAGGGGGTGGCTTGGTAGAGCGAGAGATTCTTACCGCAATTGGACAGGGCGATTATATTAATCTTGAACTCAATTCAACCGATTTTACGACGGTTCAGCGTATTGTTAGTGCAATTAATGGGATCTATCCTTCAGCGGCAACGGCTGTAGATGGTCGAATGATTCAGGTCAGGGCTCCTTCTGATAATAATCAGCGTGTGATGTTCATTTCTCAGATTGAGAGTATGGATGTAACCCCTGCAAAAGCGCCTGCCAAGGTGATTGTTAATTCACGCACGGGTTCAGTAGTGATGAATCAAGCGGTAACACTTGAAACCAGTGCTGTCGCACATGGTAATTTATCGATCATTATCAATACTGAGCCTGTCATCAGTCAGCCCGGCCCATTTGGGCAGCGGGGCGAAACAGTAGTTACGCAACGGTCTCAGGTTGAGATACGTACTGAAGAAGGGAATTTGATGCTACTACCCAATGGCGCAGATCTGGGTGAAGTAGTGAAGGCATTGACAGCGATTGGTGCGACAACGCAAGACCTGTTAGCCATATTGCAGGCTCTGAAAGCAGCCGGCTCATTGCGAGCAGACCTAGAGATTATTTAATTTTAATTATTCGGGATAGGGATAGAAAATATGATGATCTCGCCAGATACTTCAAGTAAGCTTGCAATCGATGCGAAGAGCATTGATGATCTGCATTTAATGGCCAAACAGAATCCAGATCAAGCTTTGCAAAAGGCAGCGCAGCAGTTTGAAGCCTTGTTTATGCAAATGTTACTTAAAAGTATGCGCGAGGCTACCCCTAAAGATGGATTATTCGATAGTCAACAAACCCAGTTTTTTACCCAGATGTATGATCAGCAATTGGCCCAACATGTATCAACGAAGGGGATTGGCATTGCAGACATGATGGTGCAGCAATTAAGTCGAGCTAATAATTCCATGGTACCCAGGACCTCTATGAGTCATACCGATGCCGTTCTATCTGCTATCCAATCCATTCATCCTTCATCGTTAGTTGTCAATGGACACCCAAATGACCGATCAGGACAGTTGTGGCCTAATTCTCAAACGTTGTCCAACACAGCTGTTTTACCCGAGAAAACGAATTTTCCCGCTGAGGAATCTGTCGCAAGTACTCATACCGAAGCGCATTTAAAAAAATTACCCAATCATACAGCGGATTTCATCGATAAACTTTTGCCACATGCAAAAGTGGTATCACAGTCAACCGGTATTCCTTCTCATTTCATGCTGGCGCAGGCTGCCCTGGAGAGCGGATGGGGTAAACATGAGATTCGTCGTGCAGATAACAGCCCCAGCTACAATTTATTTGGCATTAAAGCAGGCGCAAACTGGAAAGGAGAAGTTATCGAGATGGTAACTACCGAATACGTTCATGGTGTACCGCAGAAAATGGTCGAGAAATTCAGAGCGTATCACTCCTATGCGGAAGGATTTAATGATTATGCCAAACTGTTATTAGATAATCCGCGCTATGCAAAAGTCCTGAAATCTACTGATGCTGCAACATTTGCCAATGGTCTGCAACGTGCCGGATATGCGACTGATCCGTCGTATGCTGATAAGCTTATTCGAATACTCAACAGTGAGACCTTATTGCAAAGCCGAGAGTTAATTTAAATGCGAAAACTTTATTAATTCCTTTATCGATTTGCCGATATAACCTAACCACTTAAGTTTTTAAATACCAAGACTTAATTAAAAGCATGGGAAATAGTATCCTTGATATCGGAGTGACTGGCTTATTAACCGCACAAAACCAGCTACAGACGACAAGCCATAATATCAGCAATGCAGATACACCTGGTTTTAAACGCCAGCAGGTGGTTCTCAGCACGAATATTCCACAATCATCAGGTACCGGATTTGTTGGGCGTGGCGTTCAGTCGACAACAGTACAGCGCATATATAATCAATTTCTTGTGAGTCAGTCTTTACAAGTTCAAACCCAAAGCCAATCACTGGATAACTACTATGCACAAATAAAACAGTTGGATAACATGTTTGCTGAGGCCACTTCCGGTCTTTCTCCAACCCTGCAGAACTTCTTTAGTGCTATCCAAGATGTAACCATCCATCCTTCCGTCATTCCGTCACGCCAGGCTATGTTGAGTAATGCTGAGGCACTTGTGGCACGCTTCCAGAGCATGGATCAGCGTATGTCTCAAATTAGAGAGGGTATCAATACTCAAATTAGCAGCAGTATTGCTGAGATAAATTCTTTAGCCGATCAAGTAGCAGAACTCAATCATCAGATCCTGTTAGCTGAAGGTGCTGCTGCCGGACAACCTGCAAATGATATGCTGGATCAACGGGATGAGCTTATTAATCATTTAAGTAAATTAATTAATACCGATACAGTAAGACAAAGTGATGGTACTGTGAATGTATATGTCGGCAATGGTCAGGCATTGGTTGTAGGTACTCAAGCACTGTCATTACAAGCGACCACCTCTCCTGATAATCCTGATAATGTGGTAGTGGGCTTAATGAGCGGAGGGAATACTATCCAATTACCTGAAAATCAGATTACCGGAGGGGCTTTGGGAGGTATTCTGTCTTTTCGTAGCGTTACTTTGGATAGTGCACAAAATGCACTGGGAAGAATCGCAATAACGCTGGCACAAACTTTTAATGAGCAGCATCAATTGGGGTTGGATCTGAATGGAAATATGGGAGAAGAATTTTTCACGGTATCTCCACCCAAAGTAACTTCTGCATTAACTAACGATGCGGCTTCTAATATTACGGTAGGAATAAGTGATTTTGGTGTTTTGACAACCAGTAATTATCAATTTTCCTATGATGGCACAAACTATACACTCACAAGACTATCTGATAATAGTTCGATCAGTACATTGATAGTTCCATCCGGAGCAACACCCCTAACACTGGATGGGGTATCTGTGACGGGAGCAACTATTCTTTCCAATGAACGGTTTCTTATTCAGCCCGCTATTAATGGTGCGAAGAATATAGCGGTAAACATTACTGATGCTACCAAGATTGCCGCAGCAGGTCCTAATCGTACCGGTGCGGCATTATCGAATACCGGTACTGGAACAATCAGTGCTGGAACCGTAAATCCATTGCCTCTTGACCCTAATCTTCAGCAACCGCTCACCATCACATTTCATGCACCGTATGATGGGCAATATGATATGACGGGGATTGGTACCGGCTTGCCGGCTACTAATCAAGTTTATACAGCAGGAGCTGATATTAGTTTTAACGGTTATACCTTTCAAATCAATGGCAATCCAGCAGCAGGAGATATTTTTACTGTGACTCCCAATAATAACGGATCTGCTGATAATCGAAATGCGTTGTTACTGGGTGTGTTACAGACAACAAGCATCTTGGAGAATGGCTCAGCAACCTATCAGTCAGCTTACGGGCAGCTTGTCAGTCAAATTGGTAATAAAACGCGCGAACTGGAAGTCACTAGCAAAGCTCAGGCTAATTTACTTGCACAGACTGAGAAATCAATACAATCCGTATCGGGTGTCAATCTCGATGAAGAAGCCGCTAATTTATTACGCTTCCAACACGCTTTTCAGGCTTCCAGTAAAGTCATTGAAATCAGTAATACGTTGTTTGATTCAATTCTTCGAATTGGATGAAAATATTTAGATTAAGGATAGCATGATGCGTATTAGTAGCAATACAATCTATGAAGTAGGGACTCACTTAATGCTCCAACAACAAGAAGCGTTAATTAAGACACAGCAACAACTTTCCACCGGTAGGCGTATCCTGACACCTTCAGATGATCCAATTTCTGCTGCGCAAGTGTTAAACATCACACAATCAGCATCACTCAACCAGCAATATTCGATAAATCGTATCAGCGCAAATTCTGCTCTGGGACTGGAAGAAAATGTATTGAAGAATGTAACGTTACTACTTCAGGATGTGCATGAAGCAACAGTTCATGCTGGGAGTGCGACACTGACTGATGCTGACAGAAAGATTCTGGCTACAGAATTGCGCAGTCAATTAGAATCTCTGGTTGGTCTTGCCAATACTACGGATGAAAAAGGGCAATTTCTGTTTTCGGGATATCAGGCAAATACAAAACCCTTTGTTCAGGCTGGGTTAAATGTGCAATATATGGGAGATCAAGGACAGAGATTGAATCAAGTAGGTCCGTCACGCCAGCTTGCTGTCAGTGATACAGGCACAGATATTTTTGAGCGTATTAAAAATGGAAATGGGGTTTTTATAACAGCAGCTGATCCATTGAATACTGGTACAGGTATTATTGATGTGGGATCAGTTATTACGCCTACCAGCTTAACTGGTGATAATTATGAAATAAGCTTTACAGTGACTGCTGGTGTGACAATTTACGATATTGTTAATACCACAACAGGTTTGCCAGTTTCATTAGGTAATGCTTATGTCAATAACAATACGATCAGTTTTGACGGGATGCAGTTGAGTATTAAAGGCGATCCTGCGAATGGAGACAAATTTACGGTCTCTCCAAGCACTAATCAGAGTATTTTTGAAACAGTAGGTAATTTGATTACGGTACTTGAGACTCCTTCCAGTGGCCAGCCTGGAGGTACCCGACTTGCAAATATTATCAGTTCAACATTACAAAATATTGACAACAGCTTGGAGCATGTACTTGCGAAACAATCTTCTATTGGTGCTCGGCTTCAGGAAATCGATACCTTGGAAAATATTGGCAGCGATCAGAACATCCAGTTTGAGCAATCACTTTCACACCTGCAAGATGTCGATTTCGCGAAAGCAATTTCTGATTTGCAGCGGCAACAGTTATATTTGCAGGCAGCACAGCAATCCTATATCAAGATTTCTAGTTTGACCCTATTCGATTTCATCTGATTCTTAACAATCAGTGAACAATGATTATCTTAAAGTTTAGAAAATTAACTCTCAAAACGATCAGTCGGCCGAGCAGTTATTTATTTTTTTCTGGTAATTGATGCCCTGATATCCTATATCTCGGCGAATCTGATAATCGTTGAAGTGAATATTTTCGATGAGCTTATAAGCATTTTGTTGAGCAATTTTAATGCTGTCACCTAATGCTGTAATGCATAAAACACGTCCTCCGGCTGTTAAGATTCCCTTTCCATCTTCACCTCCCGCAACAGTTCCGGAATGAAAAATATGAAAATTATCAGTGTGTGCTTGCTCATTTATTAGTTGAGATAAGCCATGAATAACATCATTTTTTCTGGGATTCTCAGGATAACCTTGTGCTGCCATCACAACGCCCAGCGCAGCACGACGATCCCACTCTACATCAACTTTATTCAGCGTTCCATTCACAGCATGTTCAATTAATGTAAAAAGATCACTTTTTAATCGCAGCATGATCGGCTGAGTTTCAGGATCTCCCAATCGGCAGTTAAATTCTAAAACTTTTGCCTGATTTTCTTCAGTGATCATTAATCCTGCGTAGAGGAAACCGCTGTAATTGATCCCTTCTTGTCGCATGCCTGTGATGACTGGATAAATGATATCGCGCAGGATCTTTGCATGCAGACTCGGAGAAATAAAAGGTGTGGGTGAATAGGCGCCCATCCCACCGGTATTAGGTCCTGATTCACCATCATAAAGACGTTTATGATCTTGGCTGGTTGCTAGCGGTAAAATATGTTGACCATCCGTCATCACAATAAAGCTTACCTCGACTCCCTGTAGAAATTCTTCGATAATAATTTCACTTCCAGCGCTACCAAAATTTTTTTTGACAAGTATGGCATTCACAGCAGAATGCGCTTGTTCATTGGTTTGCGCAACCACCACGCCTTTCCCTGCAGCCAAACCATCCGCCTTAACCACTAGAGGGAGGGATGTTTGATCAATATATTGGTGCGCCAGTACAGGATCTGTGAAAGTTGCATAGGCAGCGGTAGGAATATGGTGCCGTTGCATAAATTCCTTGGCAAAGACTTTTGAAGTTTCAAGCTGTGCTGCTTTTTGCGTAGGTCCAAAGATGATCAGATTGGCTGCCTGGAATGCATCAACGATGCCATCAGCTAACGGCGTTTCCGGGCCGACTATCGTAATTGCGATCTGTTCTTTTTTTGCAAATTCGATCAATTCAGGAATCGATGTGATCGAAATATTTTCGAGTCCACGTTCTTGCGCGGTACCCGCGTTACCTGGCGCCACAAATACTTTATGAATTCGCGGTGATAAACTTAACTTCCATGCCAGCGCATGTTCTCTGCCTCCACTGCCAATGACGAGTAATTTCATAATATTGGAACGATCGCTTAGTGTCTGAAATGACGAATACCGGTAAATACCATTGAAACATTTTGCTCATCAGCAGCAGCAATGACTTCGTTGTCCCGGATACTGCCGCCGGGTTGAATGATTGCGGTTGCACCTGCCTGTATGACGATATCTAATCCATCCCTGAAAGGAAAAAACGCATCAGATGCAACCACTGATCCTGCCAATGAGAAGCCCGCCTGTTGTGCTTTTATAGATGCAATACGCGCACTATCAACACGGCTCATCTGGCCGGCACCAATGCCTAAGGTTTGCCCATTGTGGCAAAATACGATCGCGTTTGATTTAACAAATTTTGCTACTCGCCATGCAAACAATAAATCTTCCAATTGTTGTGGTGTGGGCTGTACTTTTGTGACTATTTTAAGATCTGAAGCTGTGATGTTTCGCATATCAGGCGTTTGTACAAGGATTCCCCCACCGATGCGTTTTAAATCATACTGATGATATCCATTCGCTAATGGCAGAACCAGTACGCGAATATTGTTTTTTTGCCCGAGCAATTGTTGTGCTTCTTGGGTGATTTCTGGTGCAATAATCACTTCAACAAACTGATTTAAGACAGCCCCGATGGTATCTTTATCTACAGTTCGGTTAAACGCAATAATGCCGCCAAAAGCAGAAGTTGGATCAGTCGCAAACGCAAGTTGATAAGCACGTAGCGGAGTTTCTGCGATGGCTACTCCGCAAGGATTGGCATGTTTAACAATCACGCAGGCCGGCTTATCAAAAGTTTTGACGCATTCCCAGGCTGCATCAGTATCCCCGATGTTATTGTAGGATAATTCCTTACCTTGCAACTGCTGATAATTTGCCAAGCTACCCGGCGAGATGATTTCATCCCGATAAAATGCAGCTTTCTGATGTGGGTTTTCTCCATAGCGTAAATGTTGTGCAATACTGAAATTCAGATTGAGGGTATCTGGAAAATCTTTATGATGAAAATCCGTATCCAGCGAAGTTAGGTAATTACTGATGGCGCTATCATAGGAGGCTGTATGGGTAAAAGCTTTTTGCGCCAATTTAAAACGGGTAGTTAGGCCGATAGATCCACCATTTGCTTCGAGCTCTTCATAGAGTAGCGGATAATCCTGAGGATCGGTGACAATGGTGACTTTCTGGTAGTTCTTGGCTGCTGCACGCACCATGGTGGGGCCACCAACGTCAATATTTTCAATAGCCTCATCCAAACTACAATCTTGTTTTGCAATAGTTTGCCGAAACGGATATAGATTGACGATTACTAACGCGATACTTGGAATACCTGCTTTCTCAAGCGCTTCCTGATGGTTCGATAAATCTCCACGCGCAAGTATGCCAGCATGAATTTTGGGATGTAGCGTTTTGACTCGACCGTCTAGCATCTCTGGAAACCCTGTATAATCGCTAACTTCAATTACTGCTACTCCGGCTTCATGCAATAATTTAGCAGTACCGCCGGTTGAAATGATGGTTATGCCATGTTGGGTCAATTTTTGTGCTAAATCAATTATTCCTGTCTTGTCTGAGACACTGATGAGCGCGTGCTTGATAGTCATTTAATTTGGTATTGCTTCATTTTTTGACGTAAAGTATTGCGATTAATTCCGAGTAGTTCAGAAGCTTGCGTCTGGTTTCCATGAGTATGTTGTAGTGCGATTTCAATCAGAGGTTTTTCCACGCTATTGATTACCATATTATAGATGTGGCCTGGTTTTTCTCCGTCTAGATCATTGAGATAATCAACGATAGCCTTGCGGATACAAGATGCAATCTCATTCTCCTTCATTGCATTCATAAACTGATGTTTCCTCTTTATTGATATAGCTCAATCTTTGACTTTCTTCAGCTAATTTCGAGAAAAAAATATTTGTTTCAGTTATTTGCTGATCACTAGTCTGTAATTGATTCATGGCATGACGAAAGCTGGCAGAGCCAACCAAGCCTTTGGTATACCAGGAAATATGCTTGCGCGCGATGCGAACACCCGAGTATTCGCCATAGAAATCATATAAATCATGTAGATGATTAACGAGCACTTGATGTATCTCAGTTACTTCAGGTGCTTCCAGGTGTTGGCCAGTAACAAGATAATGATTTATTTCGCGAAAAATCCATGGTCGCCCTTGTGCTGCACGTCCTATCATAATAGCATCCGCTTTTGTATAAGCAAGAATATGTTTTGCTTTTTCAGGTGTAGTAATATCCCCATTAGCAATGACAGGAATCTTGGCAGATGCCTTAACAGCAGCTATCGTGTCGTATTCCGCCTCGCCCGTATATGCGCAAGCACGTGTACGGCCATGAATGGCCAAGGCTTGGATGCCAGCGTTTTCTGCAATACGTGCGATGGATAAGGCATTTTTATGTTGTTTATCCCAACCTGTGCGAATCTTAAGGGTGACAGGAATATCGACGGCATTTACAACCGCATCAAGAATTTTTCCAACTAATTTTTCATCTTGTAGTAAAGCGGAGCCTGCCATTACATTGCATATTTTTTTTGCCGGGCAACCCATATTAATATCAATAACTTGAGCGCCCTTTTCAACATTGTAGCGTGCTGCAGCTGCAAGCATTTCAGGGTCGGCGCCAGCAATTTGGACAGAGATTGGAGAAACCTCACCTTCGTGATTAGCTCTTCGCTGAGTTTTTTTGGATCCCCAAAGTAAGGAATTGCTCGATACCATTTCAGAAACCGCCATGCCAGCTCCCATGAGCTTACACAATTGTCGAAATGGCCGATCGGTGACACCGGCCATGGGGGCAACAATGAGCTTGTTTTTTAAAATATGAGAACCGATTTGCATGTGGAAATACTTAAAAATTTATTAACATAATTACTTACCTTTTATGCTGAATTGTTTCAGGAAAAAGGGCGGCTCAAACAGCAATAAAAGTACGGTGAGATTTTATATTTGCTTGATGGCCAATTATAGCTTCTGTCAGATAGGATAGGGAGCTGTGATGTGAATTATCCTCTTGCTCCGAATATCATTCGGCGTGAAATAAATCGTTTTAGGGGTGGAGTACAGTCCAATATACTGAGCCCCAGTCCACAGGTTTGTTTTAGTATTTTGTTTTCATTAGAGAAGATTTTAACTAGAGAGTCTGTAAAGATTCTGCCGGCACTGCTGTCGATTTGTCTTCTTTGGCGATATCTTGACAACATCGCAGGCGTACCAATTTCACCTGCTGTAGTTTTTGTATTAACAATTTCTCCAGCTAATTCATAAGCATCTCTTAGCCCCAGATTAAACCCTTGTCCTGCCACTGGATGCAGTGTCTGAGCGGCATTACCGATTAAGGCAATTCTTTGTGCTGTAACTGGTGTTGCATATTTAAGTGCTAATGGAAATGCAGATCTTTTGCCTGCGCCAATGAATTTTCCCAGCCTATCCCCAAAGTGTTGATGCAATCGCATTAAAAATGCCTCATCATTCATTGCGATGATTTCTTTGGCGGTCTCTGGAGTTACAGTCCAGACTAAGGAAAAATCTTCCTGATTAGGGAGCAATGCTACCGGACCACTATTCGTAAAACGTTCATACGCGATACCGGTCTGTTTCTTCTCAGCCTTGACATTTGCAACGACTGCCCACTGCTGATAATCATGAGTTTGATAAGTAATATAAGGTACTTGCTTGGCAAGCTGGCCACCATCAGCAAGAACGAGCAGCTTGGCAGTTACCTTTTCCTCTCTGCCTTGGTAGTCGAAATATACAATACCTGAATTTTCCCTAGTATCCAGTCTGGTAACTGTTGCACCAGCAATATAATCGGCTTTGCTTTCATCGAGTTTTTGATGCATAGAACGAAAAAGATCATGATAATTAACTACAAATCCCAATGTGGAAACACCTGCATCGCGAGGCGTTAAAATAGTCTGACCGAAGCTGTTCCGATTAGAGATATGAATCGTGGTAATCGGAGTCTTTTGGGTGAGCGTGTTCCATATTCCTAAGCGATGCAATATTAGATGACTGCCATGTGATAATGCCAATGGGCGGGGATCTTCAACTTTTTCCGGCAGGCCTCGGGCTTCAAGTAATAAGCTAGAAATGCCTGTATCGTGCAAAGCAAGCGCTAGTGCCATGCCTACAGGACCACCTCCGATGATAACGATGTCGTAATGATCAGCAGTCATATGAATTTTTTAAACTTAATAGAGATTAAATTTCAGCTTCAAGGTTAAATTACAAGATGTACGCTTAACTGAGTAGTTTTCTCTAACCCATCCGAACTTGAACTGATTAGCTTGATTTCTCATGATCAAGGATAGCATAGTAATAATCATCATGAAATTAAGTAACTGGTCAGTTTGTAATGATGCACAGGGTAAAAAAATGGCATAATTACATAACCCTACCATTCTTATTTAATAGATACCGATGCGGTAGATTTATCTAGACAGCTATAGGTTGTCGATGACGAACTTAATTAATTGTTTGAAAGTACGATAGGATTTTTTGCATGGCGAGATTAAGAAATGAATTAATAAAGCTTATATTGCTTTTATTTGTAAGTTTTTCTACCAATGCCTGGTCAATAAAAATTGATAGTGAGCTGGTGGCTGCGGCAGATAAAGGGAATGCTCCGTTAGTAAAAAAAATACTGGATACTCAGTCCATTGGACAAGAAGAGTTAAATGCTGCTTTTCGGATAGCTGTCAAAAAAGGCAATGTTGCAATCGTCGAGCAATTTTTGCAAGCGGGGGTAGATGTAAATCTAAGGGCAGAAAATGGTTATACGCCATTAATGCACGCTGCACGTGATGGCCGTGATCAAATAGTAGAAATTTTACTGGCTGCTGATGCAGACGTTAACGCTGTTTCCGAAGAAAATGATACAGCTCTAATCTTGGCTTCTGAAAAAGATAGAAGAAAAGTTATCCCATTATTAGTGGCTGCCAATGCAGATGTCAATGCGAAAAGAAGTAATGGCATGACAGCATTGTTACTTGCCGCGCAGCAGGGCTATCAGCAGACTATCCAGCTTCTGGTCAAAGCAAAGGCCGATGTTAATTATCAGTTGGAAAATGGTGCAACAGCATTAATGCTGGCTGCTCAGCATGGTCATCTGGGCGCAGTTTATTCAATAATTGCAGCAAACGCCGATCTCAATCTTAAAGCAAGCAATGGAATGACGGCTATAATGCTTGCTAATCTTTATCGTCACAAAGAGGTTACTGAATTGCTGAGAAAATCTGGCGCCAAATAGCAAAGAGTATCAACTGCTATATTCTACTGAATTGTTCTAGTGAAACTAAAGTAAAGGAAATTATAAATGAATGCCTTAGCTGTTTTATTACTTACTACAGTAATTTTGTTACTGGCAGGTTGCGGTGAAAAATCACCAAGTGAGAAATCAGAAACCAGTGCTTCATCAGCAGTGATGGATGAAGTAACTAAACTGGGTGAAATTCCATCAATACTCAGTGAAGGTCTGACACCTGAAGAAAAAGCCGATCTCAAGGAACAGATTTTACCGCCAGGGGTAGACGATGTTGAAGCAGCCGAGAAAAAATTTAAGGTATTGGTAGAAGATGCGAAAGCAGGGAATCCTGCTGCTCAGAATGCCTTGGGTGTTATGTATTATACGGGTGAAGCCATTTCTAAGAGTTCATCTGGTCAGGTATTAAGCAATGATCCTGAATTGGCAGCAGGCTGGTTTTTTCGTGCAGCTGAGCAAGGTTATGCAGATGCTCAAGCTAATCTGGGATTAATGTATGCAAATGGTGAGGGTGTAGAAAAAGATATGGCGCAAGCCGTCGAATTATTCAGAAAAGCTGCAGAACAGGGGCACGTAAATGCCCAAAATAATTTGGGAGCAATGTATTTTACTGGTGAAGGGATAGAGAGAGACGAGAAAAAAGCGATTGAATGGTTTGAGAAAGCTGCGGCTCAAGGAAATGCAGATGCTCAAGCTAATCTGGATGCAATAAAAGCAGCTGGTAAATAATATATGCTTAAGTGATAAATAACAATTCCAAATGCTTTATCCCTTGAAGGATTTGTTCGATCAGATGAAGCATATTATTTACTGCTACAAGCCACCTCCCATTCAGTTTCATCAATACTGCCAGGCTGTATGGCTTCCCATTTCTGGGGTTGGCTATATGAGCGGACGAGCTCTCCGCCTTCCATATTCCAACTAAATAGCGAGAAGGCAAGCTTTCTCATTTGTTTCTCTTTGCAGTCGTACTCGCGCCGAATTTTCTCAGATAGAAATTCAACACCTGCCACCTTCTGCACGATTTCGTAATCAAATAAAGCCCACATTTTAACTCTATCTCCTACTTTCCGAATTGAGGCCAGGTCAGCATACGCTGTGAAACCACCTTTATTAGCACTTTCACCCACCTTGGTCCATTCAGCCAGCGTGCTAGTGCTTATGAAGGTCAATGTTAAAGCTAAGAAAAATTTTTTCATGATGTTTTTTGATTCTTGCCATGATGGCGGAATTGCCTGAATCCGAGCAAATCAAGGTTTATATTGGTTGAAATGTATTATTAATGAAGTCCAGTGTCTATCTATAATTGTTGAATTTTCACATTATTGCCGTGTAAACACAATTGGTGCAGCTTGATGGAATCTTGATTTCAGCTGAAAAGAAGTAAAACATTTACGTGGTTGCTGGGCATCGTCTGATATGCTGGAGGAATTGCTTTGGTAGCCACTCATGAGCTAGATTTCTATTCGCGTGCCCAACTCAAGGATGCGATTGGCCGGTAATTTAAAGTATTCAGCTGCATTACTGGCATTTCTAGCCATCGTAGCGAAAATTCGTTCTTGCCACTGTGTCATGCCCCCGCCAGGGGTTGATACAATAATCTCTCGGCTTAAGAAAAAGGATGTTTTTAGCAGCTCGAACTCAAGCCCATATTGCTTGCATGTTTCAAGCGCGGCAGGTAAATCAGGTTCATCTTTAAAGCCATACCGGACCGTTACTTGATAGCAATTTCCTATGAGTGATTTTATCGAAATCCGTTCTTCGTGTGAGACTCTGGGAGTTTCTAGATAATTCACAGTTAAAAATACTACACATTCATGTAAGACTTGATTATGGGCGAGATTATGCAATAGCGCATGAGGTACCCCGTTCGGATTAGATGTCAGAAAAACCGCCGTTCCAACTACCCGTGCCGGTGGTTTCTCTATGAGTGATTCTAGAAATGGTTCAAGAGGAATATCAACGGAGCGCAAGTGTTCCACCAAAATTTTACGTCCGTGATTCCAGGTAATCATTATAAAAAATATAATAGCGCCGATGACCAGGGGAAACCAGCCCCCTTGGAAGATTTTCAATATTGTGGCGGCAAAAAAGGTGGCATCAACTGTGAGGAAAAAACCAGTCACTAATATGCTTACAATTAAAGGATAGTTCCAAGTAAAACGAAGAACAAAAAAAGTCAGTAGTGTTTCAATCACCATCGTAGCGGTAACAGCTACGCCGTACGCTGATGCCAGATTGGATGAAGAACCAAACCCAGCGACAGCCATGATCACAGCTGCTAATAGAATCCAATTAACAAAAGGAATATATATCTGACCAATTTTTTGATCTGATGTATGTCTGATTTGCATGCGAGGCAAGAATCCGAGCTGAATAGCTTGGCGAGTTACCGAGAAAACGCCAGAAATTACCGCCTGTGATGCAATCACGGTGGCTGCTGTAGCCAGCACAACCATTGGATAAAGAGCCCATGATGGGAACAGCAGAAAAAAAGGATTGGAAATGGCTGACGGATTGGCGAGTAGAAGAGCTCCTTGTCCTAGGTAGTTCAGTATGAGTGCGGGAAGGACACATCCATACCAGGCGAGGCGAATCGGTTTTACGCCAAAATGGCCCATGTCGGCATACAGTGCCTCACCTCCCGTGACTGCCAGCACCACGGCTCCAAAAGTAATAAAAGCGATTAATCCGTTGTTCAGGCAAAAGCTAACAGCGAAGAATGGATTAAAAGCTTGCAGAATTTCAGGTGCCGCAGCAATATTGATCACACCGATGAACCCCAAGGTAACGAACCATAGCAGAGTTACCGGCCCGAACATTACTCCAACTTTACCAGTGCCGCGTTGCTGAATCAGGAAAAGTGAAATCAGGATAATTAATGTAATCGGTAATACGTAGGGCTGGAGCAGTGGCGTTGCGACTTCCAATCCTTCCACTGCACTTAACACGGATATGGCGGGAGTAATGACACCGTCTCCATAAAACAATGCGGCACCAAATGCCCCAATCATAAAAAGCATATTTCGCAATTGAGGGCGGTTAATGACCGAAGAGCTGGCAAGCGATAGCAGCGCCATAATGCCACCTTCACCATGATTATCGGCACGTAGAAACAGGGTTATATATTTGAGGGTTACTACAATCATAATCGCCCAAAAAATCAGGGAGACGACGCCAATGATATTATGATCAGTAATAGCAAGTCCGTGAGTAGGATCAAAAACAGTTTTCATGACGTATAACGGACTTGTGCCAATATCCCCATACACTACGCCCAATGCAGCCAAGCTTAGCACGCCGAGAGATTCCCTTCTGGGAGCAGTGCTTTTCAGATAATTATTTGTGCTGGTCATCGTATATGCCTATGCAAAGATAAATTATGAATCACCCCGGTTTGCCAGGGACTCATATCTTAGAAAGATAGAAATGAAAAAATAAACAAGATATTCACCTGAGATACGAAAACATGCAGTCCGACTGGTACATGAGCACTAAGGGAGGTATGAATCGCAGTGAGCAGCCCTGGAATCGAGCATCCAAGATAGTTTATACTGCTGAGACTCTGCGTAAATGGTGCGACAATCAGAGACTGACTCATTATTTGTTCACATTATAGCGATTTAATAGATGAGTTGTCAGGTAAAGCCAATACCATCTAAGAAGCTGTCTTGAAATAATTAAATGATTTATCAAATAGTTAACAATGTTCTTAACTATTCTGTTTTATGAATTCCATGTACCCAAGTGATTTATCTGACGAGGAATGGGCATTGGTTGCCCACCATTTTGAGCGCAAGGATCCTTGAGGGCAAAAGCCGACACACAGCAAGCGTATTATCGTTAATGCAATTCTCTACATTAACAAAACTGGTGCCCAATGGCGCATAGCCTACGGACTTTCCGTCGTGGAAAACTGTTTACGACCATTATTGGCGCTGGAACCAACGGAATATCTGGGAGAGCGCGTTGGACGAGATCAATGAAATCCATCGAAAAAAAGCGGCAAAGAGCCAACCCCCCGGTTTGGGGATCATAGACTCGCAAAGCGTTAAGACCGTGTCGTACAGTGATTGTCGTGGCTTCGATGGAGGCAGGAAAATCAAGGGCAGGAAGCGCCATATCGTGGTTGATACGCCAGGTCATCTAATCCAGGTCATTGTTCATGCTGCCAATACCCATGACACCAAGGCAGCTCATTTTGTATTGCATGCGGCAGTGGAAAAATTTCCGCGCATTAGCATCTTCTCCGGTGATGCAGGCTATCGAGGCACTGCTGTAGACTTTGTTGAGCAGGTGCCTGGCTTGAAAATGCATATCTCTGAACGTATTCAGGATACCTTTGCAGTTTTGCCCATTCGCTGGATTGTGGAGCGAACCTTTGCCTGGCTGGGAAACTTCAGACGACTGTCCAAGGATTATGAGATTCGGGCTCGTAGCGCTGAGAACATGGTGCGTATCGCCATGCTAAGGTTGACGGTGGCTAAATGTGTATGATCTTTTTTAAGACAGCTTCTAAAATTTCCACGATGAGCTCTAACAGAAAAAGCTTGATCAGACGAGCATTGCGCGTAAACGCAAGTGATCAATTTGAAACGGAAACTCTTATTCTTAATCTGATGAATTGATTTTCTGATAGATCCATTCATTCAGCAGTAAACGCGCAGCAACAATAATCTCGGATGCGGTCATTCCCAATGGGCCATGATTTTGTCGTAGCAGATGATCGGCAGCGGCGCCGTGCAGGTAAACCGCGAGCAGTAACGCACGATCAGGATTCAGGCCTTGCGCGATCAGTGCGCCGATCATTCCGGTTAATACATCGCCGGTTCCAGCAGTGCTGAGTCCGGGATTGCCACTGGTGTTCAGGTAGCGTTTCCCATCCGAGAGGCAACAGATACTGCCAGCACCCTTTAATACGACGTAACAATTGAATTGTTGCGAAATTTTGTAGGCTGCGCCCATACGATCGTTTTGTATGGTAGTGACATCCGTTTTTAAAAGACGAGCTGCTTCAGCAGGGTGAGGGGTTAAAATAGATGGCGCTTTGCGCTGATTGAGTATTTTTGATAAATGCGAGTCCAGGGCGATCAGATTTAAAGCATCGGCATCCAGTACCAATATTAAGTCGGTGTTGAGCGTACGATCCAGCCAGAGCAACGCTTCTGGTTCGCTACCTAAACCGGGGCCAATCACCAAGCAGTTTAACGGCTTGAGTTTGAATAATTCAGAAGGAGAACGCAGCATTAACTCGGGCTGTAGAAAATCGACAGTAGGTACCGTGTGTGCCAGTAAACCCAGATAAACGCGCCCTGTTCCAAGATGGAGTGCTGATCGACCCGTAAGCAGCGCAGCCCCTACCATGCCCGTCGAACCACCCAGTATGACAAGGCTACCGAATGTGCCTTTATGACTATTGGCAGGCCGAGGAGGAGGCAATATCGATCGCGCAAGCTTTTTATTAAGCAGCCAGCTTTGTGGCGCGGGCGGTGAAATTCCCTGAATATCAAGGTCGCGTAACAAAACAGTGCCGCAGCATTCAGGTCCATAATTTGTGAACAAACCGGGTTTCAAGCCAATAAAAGTTACGGTAATGGTGGCGCGTATCGCAGCACCATAGATGCTACCATCGTCGCTGCCCAGGCCGGATGGGATATCTAATGACACAATCGGTACATTCGACTGATTGACGGTATTGATCCATTTCAGGTATTTGCCTTCAATCGGGCGATTTCTGGATTGATCCAGGCCGATGCCAAACAAACCGTCAATGATGACATTCCAATTGAGGTTGTCTGGCATATCTGCAACAATTTCACCGCCAATAGTAAACCAGGCTTGTATCGCTTGCCTGGCATCAGGTGGAATACGGTTGGAGTCGCCGGTAAATACTACAGTGACAGTATTGCCCCATTCCTTTAGATAACGTGCTACAACAAATGCATCGCCACCATTGTTGCCCGGTCCGGCAAGTACCAATATGCGTTTGTTATAGCTTTTAAGTAATTCGTCGCGGGTTACTTGTGCAGCAGCCAGTCCTGCTTTTTCCATTAAATGAGGAGGATTCGGCTGTGCGGTCGCCTGACGCTCAAATTCTCGTATTTCAGCGGTAAAAAAAACCGGATCGGCAATCGTCATATGTTTCAGTATCACAATAGGATCAGCGATAAATATATCTTCTCGTGTAAAATTGCAATCTTTAAATAACTGCTTATTTTCCCTGATGCTTCAATTTTGTGGTGGACGTGCGCTTTCTCCGTTTCGTCTGGAAAAATTACTCAAAGAAATTAATACATTGAATCCGCACGTATCCGCGATGAATACCGAATACTGGCATTTTTGCTCGGTAACGCGAAATTTACAGAATGATGAATTGGCTGCGCTGAAGAAATTATTAAATGATGAAATGGCTCAGGAAAACACGCAGCATTCCGGCGAGTTTTTTTTAGTATTGCCCCGTCCGGGCACGATCTCGCCCTGGTCAACAAAGGCGACAGATATTGCGCACCACTGTGGGTTAACGGTTGTCGAGCGCATCGAGCGGGGCATCGCATTTTACATTCAATGCAATACACAGCTCTCGACTGACGATAAAACGCGTCTTGCCCCGTTGTTGTATGACCGGATGACTGAAGCCGTTTTTGCTTCGTTTGATGACGCAGCCAAATTATTTCAGCATTTTGAACCGAAGCCGCTCAATACTATTGATGTGATGAATGGCGGTATCGATGCGCTGTGGGAAGCGAATCAGTCCATGGGGTTGGCGTTATCGGAAGATGAAATTGAATATCTGCTGTATCATTTCGATCAAGCAGGGCGTAATCCTACCGATGTTGAATTGATGATGTTTGCCCAGGCCAATTCCGAGCACTGCCGTCACAAAATATTTAATGCAGACTGGATTGTGGATGGTAAACCGCAGGATAAATCTCTGTTTGCAATGATCCGTAATACGCATCAAGCGCACCCGCAAGGAACCCTAGTGGCTTATGCTGACAATGCTAGCATCATTGAAGGGGCGGAGATCGCGCGCTTTTATCCGGGCAATCAGCAGATCTATAGTTATGCTCAGGAACAAACACATGTGTTGATGAAAGTGGAAACGCATAATCATCCGACTGCCATTTCACCTTTCCCGGGTGCTGCAACTGGGGTCGGCGGAGAAATCCGCGATGAAGGCGCAACCGGCCGCGGTGCCAAACCCAAAGCCGGATTATGCGGCTTTTCGGTATCCAATCTGAACATTTCCGGTTATACGCAACCGTGGGAATACGATGGTGCAAACCCTGCGGATAATCAGTCAACCTATGGCAGACCAACACGTATCGCCTCAGCCTTGCAGATCATGCTGGAAGGGCCGATTGGCGGCGCTGCGTTTAATAATGAATTCGGGCGACCTAACCTGGCAGGTTATTTTCGTACTTATGAGGAACGTGTTGCCGGCGAGGTGCGCGGTTATCACAAGCCGATTATGCTGGCCGGAGGTATCGGGCAGATTTCCAACTTGCATGTGCGCAAGGAAAAATTCCCACCAGGCACCTTGCTGATCCAACTGGGCGGTCCGGGTATGCTGATTGGATTGGGCGGCGGCGCGGCTTCCAGCATGGACACCGGTACCAATGAG
Source organism: Nitrosomonas sp. Nm166 (assembly GCF_900112825.1). Taxonomy (GTDB): domain Bacteria; phylum Pseudomonadota; class Gammaproteobacteria; order Burkholderiales; family Nitrosomonadaceae; genus Nitrosomonas. The sequence continues at coordinate 33,219 of NZ_FONE01000011.1, forward strand.
GAAGTACTGGATTTTGATTCGGTGCAACGGAGCAATCCGGAAATGCAACGGCGCGCGCAGGAAGTAATCGATCGTTGCTGGCAATTGCAGAGAACAGATAACGATAATCCGATTTTATTCATCCATGATGTCGGCGCCGGCGGCCTGTCCAATGCGTTTCCGGAATTGGTGCATGACTCGGGCAGAGGCGGGCGGTTTAATTTACGCGATATTCCTTCCGAAGAATCCAGTATGTCGCCGATGCAGATCTGGAGTAATGAAGCGCAGGAACGGTATGCCTTAGCGATCAAGCCGGAATCGCTGGCGCTGTTTCAAAGCATTTGTGAGCGCGAGCGCTGCCCATATGCTGTCGTCGGTGAGGCCACCGCTGATGAACAACTGGTGGTGATGGATCCGCAATCCGCTATCCCGCCTGTGGATATGCCGTTGCCGGTATTATTCGGCAAGCCGCCTAAAATGACGCGCACTGCCATGCGCAGCGACAGAATATTACCGGCTATCGATTTATCTAATATAGATTTGCTTGACGCCGCTTACAGGCTTTTGCGCTTACCCGCGGTGGCCGATAAAACCTTTCTGATTACGATTGGCGATCGCAGTGTTGGGGGGATGACAGTGCGCGATCAAATGGTCGGCCCATGGCAAGTTCCAGTGGCTGATGTGGCAGTGACCAGCATGGGGTATCAGACTTATCTGGGAGAAGCTTTTGCCATCGGTGAGCGTACACCGTTGGCACTGATTGATCCCGAAGCGGCGGCGCGAATGGCGGTTGGTGAAGCTATCACTAATATCGCTGCAGCCCAGATTGCTGAGATCGGGAAAATCAAGTTATCAGCCAATTGGATGGCAGCAGCTGGCCATCTGGGCGAAGATGCCGGGCTCTATGATGCGGTGCATACCATCGGCATGGAATTATGTCCGCAGCTAGGAATCAGCATACCGGTAGGAAAAGATTCGATGTCGATGAAGACATTCTGGGAAGAAATAGATCAACATACGCATGCCAAAATCCGCAAGGAAGTCACGGCGCCTTTATCTTTGATTATCTCCGCATTCTCCAGCGTGATCGATGTGCGCAAAACCTTGACACCTCAATTGCGCAGCGATTGTGGTGATACTGAATTAATCCTGATCGATCTGGGACAGGGGCAGAATCGCCTGGGAGGATCAGCGCTAGCGCAAGTGTATAAACAAGTGGGCAATGTCGCTCCCAACATTGACGGTGAAGCAGGTGCGGAGAAACTCAAAGCATTTTTTGCCGCCATCCAACGGCTCAATCAAGACAATAAACTATTGGCTTATCACGACCGTTCGGATGGCGGGCTGTTCGTTACCTTGTGTGAAATGGCTTTTGCCGGACATAATGGGCTAACGGTTAATCTGGATCAGTTATGTTTTGATGCGCATAGCAGCGATATCGACGGATCCGAATTACAACCCGAGAAATCTGGCAGTCGGTTTCTGGAGCGATTGTTTGCTGTGTTGTTCAATGAAGAATTGGGTGCCGTTGTGCAGATTAAGACCGCGCAGCATCATGAAGTCATGCAGGTGCTGACGCAAGCAGGGTTGCGCGATGCCAGTTTTGTCATCGGTCAATTGAATCAAGCCGATGAAATCCGCCTGATGCGCAATAATAAACCGCTGCTGGCTGAAAAACGGGTCGATTTGCAGCGCGCCTGGTCAGAAACCACCTATCAGATGCAAAAATTGCGCGACAACCCTGTTTGTGCGCAGCAGGAATATGACCGTATTCTCGATACCGCCGACTCCGGCCTTCAGGTTACATTGTGTTTTGATACTGATGACGATATTGCCGCACCGTATATCCAGACCGGTGTGCGTCCCCGCATGGCGATTCTACGCGAGCAGGGTGTCAACGGATATGTGGAAATGGCGGCGGCGTTCGACCGGGCAGGTTTTACGGCGATTGATGTGCATATGAGCGATATCATGACAGGCCGTATTTCATTGCAGGATTTCAAAGGATTTGTCGCGTGCGGCGGGTTTTCTTATGGTGATGTGCTCGGCGCCGGCGAAGGCTGGGCCAAGTCGATTTTATTCAACCCCCGGGCACGGGATGAATTTGAAGCTTTTTTTCAGCGCAGCGATACCTTTGCACTGGGCGTATGCAATGGCTGCCAGATGATGAGTAATTTGCACGAAATCATTCCCGGTGCGGAGTCTTGGCCGCGTTTCAGGCGCAATTTGTCAGAACAATTTGAGGCGCGTTTTGTCATGGTGGAAATACAACAAAGCCCATCGTTATTCTTTGATGGTATGGCCGGTAGCCGGATGCCGATCACAGTAGCCCATGGTGAAGGCAGGGTTGAATTTTCTTTCGGTCAACATGAAAATGCTGCTGCGCTGGTGACGATGCGTTTTGTCGACAATCACGGCCAGGTAACTGAAAAGTATCCTTATAATCCCAGCGGATCGCCCCAGGGAATCACTGGATTAACCACACCCGATGGGCGTTTTAATGTCTTGATGCCGCATCCGGAACGAGTATTCCGGATTACGCAGCATTCATGGTATCCCATTAAACCAGGGTCGGATATAGCGGAAGATGGCCCGTGGATACGCTTGTTCAGAAATGCACGCAAATGGATTGGATAACTCGTTAATTATTGACTTGTTAACAGGAAATCAACATGACAAATTTTAATACAACCCGACGCAACAGAATCTTGAGTTTGACCATATTGCTATTGAGCCTGTGTTGGAATAATGCCTGGGCTGAAATCAAGCCTGCGAAAAAACCAATACCCAGCAATTGCGTGGGGTTGGGGAGTTGGGTTATTCCAGGCTCTGGCCAGACCACGCAGCAGGATGTGATTACGCGTGCCGCGAAAGCATCGATTGTGCTGTTGGGTGAAACCCATGTCAATGCAGATCATCACCGTTGGCAACTGCAAACACTGATTGCTTTGCATACAGTGCGTCCTAATATGGTGATTGGGTTTGAAATGTTTCCGCGGCGAGTGCAAGCAGTGCTGGATCAATGGGTGGCTGGTGAGCTGAGCGAAAAAGAATTCCTGCAGGCTGCTGAGTGGGATCGGGTTTGGAGCACGGATGCTAATCTTTATTTGCCATTATTTCATTTTGCGCGCATGAATCATATCCCAATGCTTGCGTTGAATATTGAGCCTAGTTTGCGTCATCAGGTAGCTAAGAATGGTTTTTATGGTGTTCCGGTAGAAGAACGCGAAGGGTTGACGCGTCCTGCTGAGCCCAGTCAAGCCTATGTGGATTTCTTATTACCAATTTATAAACAGCATGATCGCAAAGACAAGAAAGAGGGAGAAATTACCCAGGATGATCCTGATTTCAGACGTTTTATAGCCGGGCAACAACTGTGGGATCGTGCAATGGCACAAATACTACAACAGGCGGTGGCAGGATCGGTTGGTGCGGAAAAACCGCTAATTGTCGGTGTGATGGGTACAGGCCATGTACTTCATGGTTTTGGTGTCACGCATCAATTGCAAGATTTAGGTATTAAGGATGTCGTGGCATTATTGCCATGGGACAGTGGCAAATCCTGCAAACACCTCGTCAAAGGTGTGGCAGATGCCGTATTCGGTGCTTTACCGTATACGGCTGCATCTGCACAGCCGCAATTTCAGCGCTTGGGAATTCGTTATGAAATAGCCCGAGGAGGTGCTCTTGTGCTGCAGGTCGAGAAAAACAGTATTGCTGAATCTACCCAGATTCAGGATGCCGATGTGATTCTTGAAATGGCCGGCGTGCCGATTAAAAACACCGAGGATGTGATCACCATCGTAAAACGTCAGGCGCCAGGTACTTGGTTGCCACTCAAGATCCGAAGGGATGACCAAGAGATGCAGATTGTTGCCAAGTTCCCGGCATTGCCGCATTAATGGGTATAACATGAACTTATGACTGGCCGCCTATTTATCAAAATTTATTTCCTTCTTTTATTAGCCTGTTTCATCACTCAGCCTGCTTTTGCTATCAATTTCAAGCATAATGAAATTGATTATGATATGACGGTCCGGATCGATCCGATTGCTCGTACTATCGAAGGTAAAAGCATCATTACAATTAACAGATCGAAGAAACTCACGCTGGTGTTAGGACAGGGTTATGAAGTAACACAGGCATTGTTCAATGGCTTTGCACTGGGCAGTGGTCGTGAGCATGCCGATCAACTTCACGCCTGGCACATTCCGCCGGATCTCAATCAACAGCACCAGCTCGAGATTCACTGGCGTGGCAAATTGGCGCAATTGAACACTTCACTGGATCATTCGCAAACTTTAGCTAGGCCTATCGCAGTTAGTGGTGAAGCCGGCACATTTCTACCCGATGCATCAGATTGGTATCCACGCATTATGAATGAATTGGCGCGTTATAAAGTCAAATTGGAATTGCCCGCCGGTCAGCGAGGTTTGGTAGCGGGTCGCCTGATCGAAGAAAGAGAATCGGCGCAAGGGTATCAAGCAATTTTCGAATTTCCTTTTGCAGCTGAAGGAATTGATTTAATGGCTGGACCCTATGTGGTTGAAACACAAACGCATCAAAGTATCAAGAGCCGACCGATTCAATTGCGCACTTATTTCCATCCGCAAATTAGCAATCTATCACGCGGTTATCTGGATGCCGTCAAACGATATCTGGCAATGTATGAGACCTGGATAGGCGAGTATCCGTATAGCGAATTCAGCATCGTATCCAGCCCCACGCCAACCGGTTTTGGTATGCCCACCTTGACTTATCTGGGCATCAACGTGCTGCAGTTGCCATTTATCCGCGATATTTCGTTGGGTCATGAAGTGCTGCATAACTGGTGGGGGAACGGTGTTTATCCAGATTATCGCCGCGGTAACTGGTCGGAAGGGCTGACCACTTTTATGGCCGATTATGCATATAAAGAACAGGAAAGCAGCGAAGCCGCGCACGAAATGCGCTTGGGCTGGTTGCGTGATTTTGCTGCATTGCAATTAGATCAGGATGCACCGCTTACGGCATTTACATCGCGTACCCATAGCGCATCGAAGATTGTCGGTTACAATAAAGCTGCGATGCTGTTCTTTATGCTGCGGGATTATCTGGGTGAAGCGATTTTTTATCGCGCTATCCAAGGGTTATGGAGTACACAACGCTTTAAAATTACCTCGTGGCAGCATCTGCAGAAAATATTTGAAATGGTCTCAGGACAAAATCTGCAACCTTTCTTTGCTCAATGGCTGGAACGTACTGGTGCACCATCCATCACTATTAGCGAAGCGAGAAGTAACCCGGCAGGATCAGGCTATGAGTTAAGTCTTACACTGAGACAATCTACACCGACCTATCAGCTGCGCGTGCCAATTGCTATCCAGAGTCAGGAAAGAACAGAAACCCACTGGTTCGATTTATACAAAGACCAGCAGACTTTCGTGCTGACATTATCGGATCAACCGTTGTCTGTCTCGCTTGATCCGGATTTGCGCTTATTTCGTCAACTCGCACTTGGTGAAGCGCCACCGATTCTGCGTGAGGTGATGGTCAACCCTGCTACAGAAACCATGGTATTGTCTGATAAAGACGAGGTCCGCAAGATCGCAGAGACTCTTGCTAGTAAATTGCAGCAGCGATCGCCAAAGATCATTGCAGCCGAGCAGCAGCCATTCGCAGTTCCCACCCTGATCATTGGCCTGCAGCCTGAAATCGATGCCTGGCTTGCCGCCAGAAACTTGCCATCCACTCCTGATGAAATTCGCGCTAAAGGCACAGCACAAGTCTGGACACTTGCACGCGCCAGCGGCGCTTCACTGGCTATCGTTTCCGCACAAAATGCCGCTTCGCTTGAAGCACTGATACGTCCGCTGCCGCATTATGGGCGACAGAGCTATATTGCATTCGATGATCGGCACGCGATAGAAAAGGGAATTTGGCCGATGCAGGTGCAACCAGTGAAAGTTGAATGATGAGTAGGGGACTGAGGTTAAATCTTCATCGGAATATTGATAAATTATTGGCTATCTGAGCAGATTAACCTTATTATTGAATCTATATTTCAATTACTCCAAATTTCTGGCTGCGGAACAGGTGCAGTTTTCTTGTCTTATATGGAATATGTGATGTTACATTAGTAACAGATTGGTTTAAGTGCCTATTTGCGGCTAGTGTCTAGGCTATTCTTTGCTGATAATAAGTCAATATAAGTCAATTTTTCTAAGCAAATACGACTGGTCTCTCACTGTAATAGATAATTGGCGCGCCATTAGAGTTAAAGTTTATTTTAACTATTTCCAAACATGGAGGGTTTTATGCAAATCAAGCAAATACTCATAAGTGTTGTAGCAGGATTGAGTTTACTGTTCGCTACTCAAGCTAGCTCCAGTGCAGTAATAATCAATACAACTTATGACTTAATAAGAGAGGGTCTCAATGCGACTGAACCGTTCAACAACGGTACAGCTACGATAGCCAATGGTGACCATGTGGAACTGAATGTTTCTTTTGCCAACAATGCCTCACTTACCATGGGTGATGGAAATGAAGTTTTTCGTGGGTGGCTATCAGCAGGAGATAACGATAGTAGTTTCACAATTAATAATGCCACTATTGAGTTTACCGGATTCTCCGGAACGGGTGGTGCATCATCTCTATATCATTTGGGCACCCAAAGCCATGGTCTTGCACATCTCGGGCCACAGTTGATCGATTTCTTGACGACTGACCAAAGTGTTACATTTACCGGATATAAAGTAACTTATGATGTTCAGAGTATCGCAAAAAGCCCGCACGACTACGGAGAGCTTTGGTTTTTTGCAAGCGGAAGAAATCTTAGCATAAGCCCAATTCCAGAGCCTAGTAGTGCTATCCTCCTGCTGGTCGGATTAATGGTTATCATTGCTTGCTGCTATCGCAATAACGGCAAAAGTTAGTTCGGAGCAGTTCGAGTTATCCGCCGTGTGTATCACCTGCAGTGGCAGTGGTTACCGTGGCAGGTTTTAGCTTGCTGTACGACATCATTTTTCTTGCTGTTGCAGGTTTTATGAGTACAACAAGCCATTTAATCAGTGAGATTATTTGATTTCGATTTTAATCCTTTGACTATCATTTACATCAATATGATTTTGTTTAGTATGGCAAGATGAATTTATGACAGAACCCACGATTATTTGCCCGAACTGCAAAACACAGATCAAGCTAACTGAATCATTGGCAGCACCGCTGATTGAATCTACTCGCAAGCAGTTTGAGCAACAACTGACACAGAAAGACAGTGAAATTATCCAGCGCGAGCAGGCTATACGCGAAAAAGAGAAACAACTGGCAGAAGAAAAGCGCAAATTTGAAGATCAGGTAGCTGTTCAAGTAGCAGAGCAATTAAAAGTTGAGCGTGTCCGTGTTGTTGCGGAGGAGTCCAGGAAAGCCAGGCAGGCTGGTGCTGTCGAATTAGAAAGCAAAGCGCGTGAGCTGGCAGAGCTACAAGAAGTGCTTAAAGCCCGTGATGAGAAATTGGCTGAGGCACAAAATGCACAAACTGAGCTTCTCAAGAAGCAGCGTGAGCTCGACGATGCTAGACGTGAACTGGAGCTTACGATAGAAAAGCGAGTACAGGCTGAATTGTCCGGAATTCGTACGCTTGCTCGAAAGGAAGCTGAAGACGAGCAGAAACTGAGGGTAATGGAGAAAGAACAACTCATTGCCGCAATGCAAAAGCAGATTGAGGATCTCAAACGCAGGGCCGAGCAGGGCTCCCAGCAATTGCAAGGTGAAGTACTGGAACTGGAACTTGAAAACCTGCTGCGTAGCAAATTTGCTTTTGATGCTATCGAACCTGTACCCAAGGGTGAATACGGTGGAGATGTATTGCACCGCGTTTTCGGCACGGGCGGCCAACCCGGCGGGACTATTTTATGGGAATTCAAACGTACCAAGCACTGGAGCGATGCCTGGCTGGTAAAACTTCGTGATGACCAGCGGACCGCAAAAGCCGAAATCGCCGTAATCGTAAGCCATGTATTGCCGAAAAGTATTGATACTTTCGAAATGATTGATGGCGTCTGGGTAACTCATCCGCGTGCCGCTTTACCCGTTGCCATGATTTTGCGTCAGTCATTGCTGGAAATTGCTTTGGCACGCCAGTCATCTGAAGGTCAACAGACTAAAACTGAAATGATTTATCAGTATCTTACCGGTCCACGTTTCCGACAGCGCGTGGAAGCCATTGTTGAAGCTTTTTCTACGATGAAAGAAGATCTCGATAGAGAAAAGAAAGCCATTATGAAGCAATGGGCCAAGCGTGAGGAGCAGATTGATCGCGTGATGGGCGCGACGGTTGGCATGTATGGGGATCTACAAGGGATTGCAGGGAAATCGTTGCAGGAAATTGAAGGGCTCGATCTATCACTATTGGAATCAGATGGGAGTGCAACAAAAGCGCTGCCTAATTCTTAATTAATCAGTTAAAGCATAGAACACTGCAATACTGCGAAAGGAAGTCTGGTGCATTTGCATGATCATTCTTCATAATTTATTCCAATGGCTTATCTTTTCGCCCTAGAAGCAAGTGCTTAACCCTATAAAAACTAAACTACCTTCCTGCCATGGTATGATGTTCTTAATGAGTTAATCTGATACTGGTAGGAAAGGTGATCTTTTTAAAAAGTAATCCATCAAGTTTTGCTGCAGTTACTGTAAGGAGAAATTGATGAAATTTACTTCGCTCACACAGCGTTTCGCTGTTTGGTTTACATTAGTTTCTTTGCTGCCAATATTAGTCATTGGTAATAGCCTGCTGCACACCTTTGAAAAAGAAATTAAAAAGTCAGCTATCCGCAATGTCTCCGCGATCGCAGATAAAAAGGTCGAGCAAATCGAAAGCTACCTGAAGGAACGCTTACTTGACGCAAGTTTGTTACGTGATGCCCAAACAACCTATGATGCCATCGTTGAATTTACCAGAATCTTTGAAGAAAGTGGCGTCGATTCTGATGAGTATCGTCAACTGGATGCCACCTACCGCGCGAATTTTCGCCGCTTCGTGGAGGAAGCAAAATATTACGATTTGTTTCTGATTTCTTTGAAAGGCGATATCGTATACTCAGACGCGCATGAGTCTGATTTTGCAACGAATTTGTTTACAGGCCCCTATCGTGACACGGGGCTGGGCAAAGTTGCCCGCTATGTGTTAAAGCATTCAGAAAGCAGTATTTCAGACTTCGAATTTTACGAACCATCCAATGATGCCATCGCTGCATTCGTGGGAGCACCCATTATCATCAATGGAGAAATAAAAGGTGTACTAGGGTTACAGATATACAGTGAACGTGTAAATGCCGTCATATCCAATAATGTGGGATTGACGGATAGTGGCGAAACGGTTGTGGCGCGCTTTGAAGATAGTCAGACTGCATTGGTAATGGCGCCACTAAAGTTTGATCCTGGAGCTGCCTTAAAGCGCCGAATTCCTCTTAATGTGCCACCCTCTTCCGAAGCCATGCAAGGTGCACTCAATGGTGAATCTGGAGGAGGGTTGACCTTAGATTATCGAGGTAAGGAAGTGGTTGCGGCATGGCGCTACCTGCCACTTATGAAATGGGGCATTGTAGTACACATTGATGTGGATGAAGCATTTGCCTCTGTGAACAAGGTACATTTTGTCGGCTTAGTGCTTCTGGCTCTGACATTACTGACTGCCCTATTGGGAGCCGTGCTGTTTAACCGCCGTGTTGTGAATCCCTTAAAAAATCTAAATCAAAGTGCCTTGGAAATCTGTGCAGGCAATTTACACCAACGTGTTGCGATTGAGGGCTGGGATGAGATGAGACAATTGGCAAACACATACAATACGATGGTGGAGCGATTGAATGCCAGCAATCAGGAGCGTGACAAGGCAGAAGACAATCTGCTGCAGCTTAATCAGGAACTGGAACATCGCGTGACCGAGCGAACTGCTGATTTGCAGCGTGCGAATGTATCTTTGGCCATTAAGGAAGAAGAAATGCGCTCTGTTGTTGAGCACATGGTGGATTGCGTCGTTACAACGGATGAAAAAGGCACGATTCTCTCGGCCAATCCTGTGATGGAAAAGCTATTCGGTTATGGTCATGACGAGGTGATTGGGCAGAATGTGTCGATCCTCATGCCCGAGCCAGATCGCAGCAAGCATCAAGGTTATATGGAAAATTATTGCCATACCGGGCATGGTCAAGAGTATATCGGTCGTCCCTACTTATCTGGCTCACATGGTATTGGTCTTGGTCGAGAAGTTGTAGGTATTAACAGGAGCGGTGAACGTATCGAATTGTATTTGGCAGTCAGTGAGTATTTTGTCGGAGAAAAGCGCCACTTCACAGGAGTGATGCGTGATATTCGTGAGCATGTGCGCATCATGAAGGATTTAAAGCAGGCCAGAATTGAGGCTGAACAGGCAAACAAAGCCAAATCTGCATTTCTTGCTGCCATGAGTCATGAAATCCGCACGCCAATGAACGGCGTGATTGGGATGGTCGATGTGCTAAGGCAAACCAGTCTCAGCGGTTATCAAATGGAAATGGCCAATTTAATACGGGACTCAGCGTACGCTTTGCTGGCTATTATTGAAGATATTCTTGATTTTTCTAAAATTGAAGCAGGCAAACTGGAAATAGAAAAAATTCCTATGCGCCTGACCAGTGTGGTAGAAAATGCCTGTGGCATGCTGGCGCACCTGGCACTCAGTAAAGGAGTGGAGCTGACCCTGTTCATTGATCCTGCAATCCCGGAAAATGTGTTGGGAGATCCATTGCGTTTACGTCAAGTGCTTGTCAATATCATTAATAACGCGATCAAGTTTTCAAGTAGACCGGAAAAAACAGGCAAGGTATCGGTGCGGGTATTATTGACTGAATCTAAGCCTGATCAGGTTGTCGTCACATTTCAGGTCACTGATAATGGTATCGGAATGAGTAAAGAAACCCAGGAAAAGCTTTTTAAATCCTTTTCACAAGGTGACGCCTCAACCACAAGACGTTTTGGAGGAACCGGGCTCGGATTGGCTATTTCTCATCATCTGGCTGAATTGATGGATGCAGAAATAGCAGTACAAAGTGAGCTCCAGCAGGGTTCCACGTTTATTATCCAGATGCCATTTAAACCTTTACCGGCTACTCCCGTCACAGGTAGTAAGATGGATGATCTCACCGGTCTACACTGCCTAATATTAGGCAACGGAGATGGTATGAGCAATGACCTGGCTATTTATCTGAGCAGTGCTGGAGCGACTGTCGAACAGGCACCTGATTTGGGCTCAGTTCGCCAGCTTATTCAGAGTCTGGTTCCTGGCTTATGGGTGGTGGTGATAGATGCCGGACAACAAGAAGCACCTTCCATTGAGGAACTACGTGCTGCATTTGCAGAACGCTCTACGGTATTAAAGAGCGCAGTCAAAGCTGGATCTGCTGCTTTGCGGTCTGATGTAGAACCCCACTTTATCATCATCAAACGAGGTCGCCGTCGGCAAGCACGTATTGAAGATATCGATATTGTCACACTGGATGGGGATGTCATGTATCGCCAATCCTTGCTTCGGGCAATTGCCATTGCTGCTGGAAGAGTCGGTACAAGTGAGGAGAAAATGCCATCTACTGAGGCACTTAAATCAAGGCCTGTGCCTGTTTCACGTGAAGAAGGCTTGCGGCAAGGTAAGCTGATATTGGTAGCCGAAGATAACGATATTAACCAAAAAGTAATCAGGCAGCAACTTGACTTACTCGGTTATGCTGCAGATATCGCCAGTGACGGAAGTGAAGCGCTAAAACGTTGGCAGAGCGGAGATTACGCTTTACTACTGTCAGATTTGCATATGCCTGAAATGGATGGTTTTGAGTTGACCAAGAATATCCGCACTCAAGAAACTGACCAGAAACATATTCCCATTGTTGCACTTACTGCGAATGCAATGAAAGGCGAAAAGGATCACTGTTTGAGCGTTGGTATGGATGACTATCTAAGTAAGCCAGCGCAACTTGAAGACTTACGACTAATTTTAGAAAAGCATCTATCAGGCAGTAAGAGTAAGCTCGTTGCAGAAACCGAACCACCTGTTCAACCTTCCATATTCACTTCTGAAGCGGAATCAATGCTGATTCCGGTTGATATCCATGTGCTTGAGAAATTAGTAGGAGATGATCCGGAAACCATTAAAGAAATGTTACAGGATTATCGCGCTAGTCTAGAAAAACATATTTTAGAGTTACGGGCTGCTTATCAAGCGCAGCAGTTTGCAACAGTTGGTTCAATTGCGCATAAACTTAAATCCTCATCACGTTCAGTAGGTGCACTTACGTTAGGTGAGTTGTGTGCAAAAATTGAACAGGCAGGTAAGAGGAATGACAAGCAAGCAGTGGCGGAATTATTGCTAAGTTTTGATGCAGAAGTTATTAAAGTTGAAACATATCTAGGGTCCCTGTACGAAAAGAATAGAAAGGGCGATTAAGATTGTGCAGAGCTAGTGATTAATCCATTGTGCACCCGATCTTCCCAACCTTTCATCCAATTTGAAAAATCGGCAGCCTGCAGTGGCCTGGAAATAAAATTACCCTGCGCTAGATCGCATCCGGTTTGACGTAAGAATTCCCAATCCTTCTGATCTTCAACGCCTTCTGCAACAGTTTCCATACCTAATTGTTTTGCCATGGACAAACTGGCGTCATAAATAGCCCGCAGAGTGTCATCCATCCACGCGCGGTGAACAAAACCCTGATCGATCTTGAGTTCATCAAAAGGAATATCCCGTAATTGGGCCAACGATGAATGTCCGGTGCCAAAATCATCAATCGATAAATGAAACCTTTTGAGACGCAGTCGAGTCAGAATTTCAAGTGGAATTCGTGCATCAGCGCTCATTAATTGACTCTCGGTTACTTCTAGCACAATTTTTTGGGGTGGCAGATCGGCATCAGTCGCCAACTTGACCACGAGATCCTGAAAATCCAACGATGTCAGGTTATCCATTGAGACATTAATGGCTACGCGCAGAGTCAGTCCGCTTTGGTGCCATAGTTTGGCTTGCGTAAATGCATTCGTTAGCACAGAGGTGGTCAGTTCATTAATGAGATGACTTTCTTCGGCAATACTGATAAACCGGTCTGGAAATACCAAACCATCGACTGGATGATGCCAGCGTACCAGTGTTTCTACACCTATCACTTCACCCGTTGCTACGGATACCTTCGGCTGATAATAGTTCACAAGTTCGTAGTTGGAAATGGCAGACCTTAATTCTTCGGCGCTGTAAATTTTTTTATTGGGTTGTGGCTGGCTTTCTAAAGAATGAGGCTTCCACATATTCATTATTTCGGTCAACTTATCGGGATTAACAGGTTTATGCAAATAGCCAAGCATCGGTATTTTATGTGCATGAACCAATTTCTCAGCAGTTCTTAACATACGTTCATTCTCACCACTGACTAAAATAAGATCGCCATGATATTGCCGGTCGACCAGATAACGCACAAATTCAATGCCATCCATATCCGGCATATTGAGATCGAGCAGAATCAAATCGGGGCAGGTAGCAGTATTATCGATCATTTTGAGTGCATCGCGACCATTGTCACAGGAACTTACAGAAGTATAGCCTTGCTTAACTAGCATCCGAGTCAGGAGCTTGAGCATAAAGGTGTCGTCATCGAGGATCAGGATTTTAATATCGGATGCACTGTGCATGGCTTGTTTTTTTCTTTAAATGATAAGATGGGGAGAGTCAACGATGATTTTCCGCTTTTAAGACACATGATCATACACTGTGTTTCAATATGATGATAATAATTAGATAATTCAGCTAATTTAATAGCACATGTCATTATTGATGACTGTTTCTATCGAACATCCATCAATTAATTTCGGCATTTTGATTTTTTCCTAAAGCCTCCTTAGTTGGAGTTTTCTCCTGCCTGTATTTTAATGCCTGCCATACTGTTCTGATATCCACAAGCTCATGCTGAATTAACAATGTAATAGCAATCTCCTCAGTGGCCGCATACAGACAAAATAAGGCCGCTATTCGGAACGGCCAGTCAAGTAGGCCAGTAAAAAGTAAAATATAGCTGATAATAGTGACTGCTACCGCGAGCTTTACACTCCATGTGTGATAGCTACTAACGGTATGAAATTTGATAAAACTGATCAATACTGGCAATGTAAAGCTTAATACAATAATAGTGAAAGAAAGCTTTTCTCGTAGTATGATGTCCGGCCATAATATCCATGCACAAATGGCCATGGTTGAATAAATGATGAAATCACCCCAGCTGTCAAGGCGGGAACCCACCTCGGTTATCTGGTTCAATGCTCTGGCAAGAAAGCCATCCAGTACATCCGTAAATACTGCCAATAGTAATACGCCAATGAACCAGTAGGGTTGTTGAGTAAAGGCAAAGTAAAACAGCGCTGGTGCCATTAATATTCGCATCAGGCTAATCAAGTTAGGCAAATTAATTAGTTGGTCTTTAGCATGGCTCATCATAATAATGCATGGCTAAAATTCAATTATTACTGTGTAATCGAAATAGGTAACAAGAAATTCACTACAATTATGACTTGTAAAGAGCGCGAAAATTCTAAAACCTTATGTCTGGCACATCAATAAAAGTTCTGACTTATAATATTCACAAGGGATTTAGCGCGACCAATTTGCGTTTCATTCTGCATGAGATCAAGAATTCACTACGCCATATTGATGCTCATATTGTTTTTTTGCAAGAAGTGCATGGCGAACGTAACATATCCAAAAGCCATTTTGACAATTGGCCTAGCAATCGGCAATTTGAATTTCTTGCTGATCAAGTTTGGCATCATCATGCTTATGGAAAGAATGCGATTTATAAATCGGGGCATCACGGCAATGCTATCCTGAGCAAATATCCGTTTGTCGAATGGGAGAATATCAATGTCTCCATGCTACGATCAGCCAGTCGTAGCCTGTTGCATGGCGCAATTCAGATTCCTGGAACCGATCAGAAAATTCATGTTATTTGCGTCCACCTTGGCTTATTTGGACTGGAAAGAGAGCAGCAACTCTCAACGCTGGCTAAACGCATCAGATCCCATGTGCCATCCGATGAACCACTAATTATTGCGGGTGATTTTAATGATTGGCGTGGCCGCGCTGAATATTACTTGCATCATGATTTAGGTGTTAAGGAAGTTTTTAAAAATACTCATGGTTCTTATGCACGTACTTTTCCTGCCTGGTTACCTGTATTATCAATGGATCGTATTTATTTCCGCGGCCTCGCGGTTGTTAATTGCATGCATTTACATGGCGCACCTTGGCGCCGATTATCGGATCATATACCGTTGTTTGCTGAATTCAGGTTGATTTAGCTTTCTATCAAACATCAGTAAGCACTGTTTTCCCACACACAAATCAATAAATCAAAGGTATTGGGACTTCAAGTTCATAAGCGGTAGAGAAATAAATGATAAATGGCTCACCAAATTCAGTATGCTGCACCGCTCAGCCGCAGTTAGTTAAAGAAATTCTTGAACTGATGGAAGCCAGTGGAATTCAGGCAAGACTTGATGAGCAGTGCGGCTTTGATCATGGCTGTGGCTGCAGAGAAAGGGGTTTTAATCACAAAGCTGATGCGGAACTGAGTTCATCCAATTGAATTTATGCAGTAATGGATATGCTTTATATGTAATACAATTTAGTGAATTGTCGGTCCGGCTTCGCGGAATATGGCATCAATCATTAATGCATCCAAGCGGTATTCACGATTACAAATATCATCATTGATAATCACCTCACCAAATTCCTTCAGGATTGAATCTACTTCTTTACGACCCAGTAAGCGCAGCATGGTATAAATTTTTGCCGGATCTTCATTGCAGCCATAGTGGACGGTTTGTGCGTCAAAAATACGGATAGTTTCTTCAAAAAACAGGCGGGTTAATATTTCTTCAGCAGCGAGATGAAATAAGGCTTGATCATTAACCGTCGCGGCTAGCGCTTCAGCACGTACCCAGCCATCCGGATCCTGTTGGTCGGCGGTTGGCAATTTTTGTAACAGCAAACCGAAGATAGTCTGATTTGTAGTAGCAAGAAAAAGGCGCGACGGCAATTGTTCAGATTGTTTGAAATAATGCTCAAAAATTTCAGTGATATTATTGCCATCCAGTGGAACGATGCTTTGGTAAGATTCGCGCATGGAGGGCATATCCAATGTCAATAATAATTGGCCATAGCCAAGTAATTCGGGTACCGGTTGCGGTTCAATTTGCTGTACACATTTCGCCATGCCTCGTATGTGCATACTTTCGTTACAGTCGATAACCAGCATGGAAACCGGGCCACTGCCATTCAATTGAATGGTTAAACGGCCGGTCTGTTTCAGATTATCACTCAAGAGGAGTGTGGTTGCACTCATTTCTCCTACTAACTGAATGACAGGTTGCGGATAATTGCGACCTGATAGCATTTCTTGCCATACGGAATCAAGATGTACCACGGCGCCACGTATGTCCAGATTTTCTAAAAGAAAGCGCTGTACGTAGTTACTCATTTATAAGACCTCAGATAAATTGATCAATTGATATATTGTATTATAGACGATTGTTCTACAATGCTATTCATACTCGGGCATCATCGGCATCAATAATGTTGCTATATAATTGCATAAATGCCTGTAGTACAGGCATGAGTTGAATGTGAATAATCCCTTTGCTAGTATGTGTTGATGTAGAGCAATAAAAGAGATGTTCTAAGCTGAAAGATTATGCAACAACTACTGATTACTCTGGGAATTATATTATTATTGTTAGGTATCGCGTGGCCTTGGATTTCACAATTACCATTGGGTCGATTGCCAGGTGATATTCACATTGAGCGTGAAAACTTCAGTTTCCATTTTCCCTTGATGACTGGCTTGTTAATTTCCATCGTGATTTCACTTATATTATGGTGGACACGTAAATAAAGCCTGTGATGATTACCATAGATAATTTCATTGTTTCATTCCTTTGATTGATTATCTTCTTGCGGTCGGTAATTTCATGATCATGCGAGCAACGCAGCAACAATGCCTGTGATGAAAATACCATCAAAAGTGCCTGCACCGCCAATAGATGCATAAGGTGCCCCAAGTTTGGAGATATCTTTCAGATGCAGTAGATCAGCGCCGATCAATACACCCAGTGTGCCGCTAATATACGCAAGAGGCGCGCTTTGTTCCGGACTGATTAACAGGCCAACCAGTGCCGCACTGAGGGGAGCGACCAGTATCGGCATGCCAATGCCAAGTCCCTGAATCGGGCGGCTGAAAAGGTAGCTGATCAAACTGATGGTAGCGATGCCCAGCAATGTGGAAAATAAACTAAGCGTACTGTTAGAAAACAAATAAATTGACAGCATGGTCGGTATCAAGCAACCACCGAGGTTGATTGAAACCAGAGTTTCTCTGTGAAACCGCTGCACTGGAATTCTGAGTAATCCCCAGTACACGGGTTGTGTGAATTTCTGCATCGGTAGATTGCTCTTGAGGCGCGCCACTGGCAAATTAATAGCGCTGCCCAGCAAAGAAAGAAATAGTACCGTCAGACCAAATGTTGGTGACAAGCCCAGCTTCGTAAAAGCAAATGACAGTAGCTCCAGCTGGATAAGCATTAACAAGATGCTTAGTAGAAAAACGAAAAATATCAGATGGTAGGGAGAAAAATAATTTTTCATTGAAATATATTAATCAGATATTCTTCTTAATGTGTATTCGATCGTAGCCTTAAATGGTTCGAGTACAGGTATTAGGTGAAAGTTTATTTCTACGCATATCTTTAATACATGTGAAATTATTTCTTGCATTCGTGTAATATTGGATATGCTTCTTAACCCATCTTTGACTAATGCTATGGAAATTACTTGTTATCGAGATCCTGAAATTAGCCGAGAGGTGCGTCACTTGCCGGCAAATACTTATAATTTGGCGATTACTTTATTGGCGCGTTGTGCTACCAAGCATCTGTTCGTTCCTATTCGCAGTATGCAATATATGGCAATTGTGGATAGCGAAGAATTTGTTTTTATTGACGGGGAAAGGAGGTGCTGGATTGATATTGCGTGGCAAAATTTTAATCCGCAAGCCCGTGATGCTTTGGATCAACCAGTTGCCTATCAAGCTATTTATTACCGTGAAGACATGTCCGCGATCATGGCACGCCTGCAAAGCGAATTTCCAGCGGCACTGCAAATATTAAATAGTAAAAACAGGCTGGATGGCCCGGCACGGATAATCAACTTTCCGGCAAAAAACTAATCATCATCGTTCAACTCAGTATCCCAGCCTTTTTCCTTGGCATTAGCAATCGCCTGCATATATAACTGTGTATGCCGATCGCGCAATTCATCCGGTAAGCGGCTGGGCAGGTGGGCATACGGCTCCCAGGCTACATAGACTTTTTCATATAACACTTGCATCTGTGCACTGCTCCAGCCTGCGCAGGTTTCTGTTTCAGGCAGAATACCAAACACCCAGGCATCACGCACGATGCGGCCAAGATGCGTGAGCCCTTCATTGTCATCCTGATCAATTCCAACATAAAATTGTTCTGTCATTGTACTAATCCATCCCATAAAAGTTTGTATATTATAAAGTAAGCAGTTTTAGTCTTAAAATCCAGATCAGCTTTTTTGATGGCCAGGTTCTGATTTTGCATTGAAGCGATCCAGTATGTGATGAGTCATATTTTTGGCAAGCTCTTCTTCACCAAAGAATACTGTACCCATCTTGTCTTTGCGTAATAAGTTTGTTTCATCCTCACTGCGAGTGCGTAACACAATTTCAATATCTGGGTTTAATGTACGAGCGGTATCGATCATCTGGCGTACATTCAGTGGGTCGGGCGTTGCAATGACCAGCATGTCTGCATCCGTGATATGCGCCTGTATCAGTACCGAGGGCTCTGTAGCATCACCGGACACTGCATTGATGCCTTGTTTACGCAGATCTTGTACCAGCTCACGGTTTTGTTCCGCTACGATGTAGGGAATATCTTTTTCGCTCAAAGCCCTGGCGATGCGCTGACCTACATGACCATAACCAACGAGAACAACCTGTTCTTCGAGAAACTTGCGTTCTGTACTCATGGGTAGCTCAGCAAATGGATCATCACGATTTTCGTATTGGCGTGCCAACGCAGAGTATTTCAGTATCCAATTGCGGAAAGGCACAACGGCCGCAAATGCAATTGGATTGAATGCGATAGAGATCAAAGCGCCGGCAAGTACCAAACTCATACCTTCAGCAGGCATTAATCCAAGTGATAAACCTAGCCCTGCCAGAATAAAAGAAAATTCACCAATCTGTCCCAGGCTGGCGGACACTGTCAGTACAGTATTGAGCGGATAGCGCAGCATCAGAGCCAACAACATGGCGGCCAACGATTTTCCTACGATGATGATGGCTACCACACTTAAAACCCGCATGGGTTCTTTGACGAGTACAGCGGGATCAAACAGCATACCGACGGAAACAAAAAACAGCACAGCAAAAGCATCACGCAGTGGCAGGGATTCTTCGGCGGCACGATGACTGAATTTGGATTCGCGCATTACCATGCCGGCAAAGAAGGCGCCCAGTGCGAAAGACACATTGAACAGCGCTGCGGCACCATACGCAATGCAGATAGCAACGGCAACGACAGCCAACGTGAACAATTCGCGTGAGCCAGTTCGGGCGACTTGCCACAACAACCAGGGCAATACACGACGGCCAACAATGAGCATCAAGGCGATAAAGGCTGAAACCAACAACAAAGTGATTCCTATCGTGCGCCATAATGAATCCGCTTCAGTTTCAGTCCCATTTGATCCCCCCAGCATGGTTGCAAACGAAGGTAATAGCACCAGAATCAGAACTGTCACCAGATCCTCAACAATCAGCCAGCCGACGGCAATTCGGCCGGTCATGGTTTCCAGAAGGCCTCGCGACTCGAGCGCCTTCAGCAGTACTACGGTACTGGCGCAGGATAATGACAGACCCAGCACCAATCCAGCACCGAAACTCCAACCCCACCAGTTAGCCAGAATCATGCCTAGAATGGTTGCAGCGGCCATTTGTAAAATAGCACCGGGTACAGCGATACGTTTGACAGAGAGCAGGTCATCCAGCGAAAAATGCAATCCGACCCCAAACATCAGCAGCATGACACCGATTTCTGACAATTGAGAAGCAATTTCGACATCTGCAACAAACCCGGGTGTTGAAGGGCTGATAGCGATTCCGGCCAGCAGATAACCCACCAGTGCAGGAGTTTTAAGCCGTTCTGCAATAAAGCCGAAAATCAAAGCCAAGCCAAAACCGGCTGCAATCGTAGTAATCAGTGCAACGTTGTGTTCCATTCAAATTCCAAGTTTATTATATTTGCTGACTCGTTGATCTGCTTGCTTAAGCATGCCTAATAGATTTAGGGGGCATTTCAACTTCCATATTGTCTGTCGGTATATCCGATGTGGCAGGGCTATTGAAGAATTTCTCAAACTCAATGCGCTCTTCTTCAATCGCTTCCAGAATCTGACGCTTAAATTCTTCTCGTGAAAAGGCTTCCTCAAGCATCAGAAGAAGCTTTTCAACGGTTAATCCGATAGTAATGCCGCCAATCATACCACCGATGGCCGCTCCAATTGCGGTGCCAATGCCGGGAATGAATGATCCCAGCGCCATCCCTGTGGCAGCGCCAGCTGCAGCTCCACCCACCGCGCTGAATGCTTTGCCGGCAGTTACTTTCAATAAGGCTTGCGCGCCAAGCTTGATAATCCCTTTACCAGCAACTTTGGCCGTGATCTTACCAGCAATTGCTCCGGTGATTGCGCCTGCGGTACCCAAGCCGCCAGAGATCAACATGCGATTCTCCAGATTTATGATGACACTGTGCGCAGGAGGCTCCTTAAGCGTATTCAACGAAGTATGTCTGATAATTTCCAATTGCGAGTTATCGGCAGGTTCAATACGATTTTCTCTTAATATTTGCTCGACCCTTTGTAGGTGCTCGGTGCGTAATTGCTGGTTATTTTGCAATACGTTTTCAATGGATTGTTGCACAGGGCCGAATGCATTGCCTTGCATCAGATAATTTTGCAATTTTTCAGCCATCCAGCTTTCCAGCATACCTGTGGCGAGTGCTACAATACGTTCATATTCTCCCGGCAGACTGTAATACCAGTCTAAATAGTCATCCACATTCTCAGCCATTTGCTTGAAACCAGCGGCAGCAGTTTCGCGCAATTTATCCAGCGAAGCTTCCAGCTTACCAAGACTATCAAGGTAAGCCTGTTCAATTTGCTCAGTCGTTCCGGGTTTATAGTAATTGTCCCCGATCATTTCCACCGTTTCGATTACGGTTTGTCGAGATTCGTGAATTTCCTTCACGATTTCCGGATTAGAGCGTAGCCAGGCATCGACGTATACAGTCGAAGGTACATAAATGAAGAGAACGAAGAAAGTAACTAATGCTGACGTAATCGCCCAAGCCGATGGCGAAACAGCAGGTGGCTGATCGCTATCTTGAACCGGACCTAGTACACGGCGGTATTCGGATAGTGGTACCATAAAACTGGAAATCCCAAGCGCCACATTATAAAAAAACAGCAAACTGCCGAGAGAAAAAGTACCCAGATAAAGCAGAGCATTGAATGAATGAAGATTATCTAGCGCAAAACGTTTCAGTCCTTCAATAAAGCCTAATAACTGATTGGTTTCAAGAATTAAAATACTATGAGTGGTACTACTCAGTTTCTGGCTTTCTACCGTGACGGCTTCTGTCAAAGAAGCGTATCGACGGTTTGTATCGGTGTGGTTGGCAAATACGACAATAAGCACTGTCATTACGAGCGCGGTTACCCAGCGCGACCAGGTTAAGGATTTATGCACGGCGATATAGGGCTTGTATTCGCGGGTTGCAACGGAGAAAAAAATAGCATAAATGACGGCAAATATCGGGATGACGGCGAAGAAGATCGTCCATTCCCGTTTTTCAGCTGCGCCCAAATAGAATAGCAGTAAAAATGCAAAAATAATCGACCACAGCAACCACCAGATATACGCCAGGACTCGGCGCGTAAAAAACCAGTGCAAAATACCTAGTCTTTTGAACTGAATGGAAAGATAAATCCTTTGGATTGTCACAGCATAAATTGCTGCAAAGTAAATAGGCAATCCAAACAGGAATGTCACCAATAAAGCAAACCCTAGTTGCTGATCAGGAATCAGTCGCCCAAAAAAGTAAGCAAACGCCAGCCAGCTTGCAGAGAATGTTAGATAGCCGAGAATTCTTGTTACACTGAAGGTTTTAAGCACTGAAAACACAACAATGATTCCTGTATGATCAATAGACTACAAAGTTTCAAGTCAAGCCAAATAATTTTACATATTTTTTACACGGATTCACTTACGATAATAGTGCAAAATTGCAACATCAAATTTGAAATATAGAGTTGGTATGAAGCAGAAAATATTAACGCATTGTATCTATTGCTTAATAATGTCAGCCACTATGACGGGTTGTGTATCTGCGACAGTAACCGTAGTGAACCTTGGCTTCTCTGATGCTTTTATCAAAGAATGGCTTTATGCATGGAGTATTGCCTTTCCAATTGGTTTTGTTGTTTTACTCGTGCTGTCGCCACTATTTAGACGTCTGGTAGATTCAATAACCCATCGATTACAAGAACCGGTTTTTCGCAAAGAAAAATGATCTAAAAGCTGAATAAATCCATCATGCAACCGATAAACCCGACAGAGTCGGTTTGATGGCAGAAGAATAAGAGGCTCATTACGAACATTACCAAGGACATAGACAAGAGCATGGCAGGTATTTGTAAGCTCTTCTGGTTATATTTTGCTCTAATTACGTTAGCGATATCTTCATAGGAAGAATCAGTGGCATCTACGTTTATTCCAGGATTGAGGGAAGCCTCGTCAACCTTTACATTGACTGCTGGTCGCGTTTTTCTGCCCATAGGGGAGGAGAACGGTTCCTTAATTGAAGCGGGTGTTTCAAATAGTGGTGCTTCAGATGCAGCAGTTTCAGCTGGAGGTGCTTCGGGTGTTTGCGGAACAGTCTGATCTGCAGTTACCTGTATTTCCTGGCTTTTTCTTTCCTTACTCTTCAATGAAATAATGTAATGAAAGACGTCTGTTCTCAATCCTAGCCGTTGGGTAGCTTCATAGACATGATGTGCGTCTACAACAGGCTTATTGCGTTCAAAGGCAACACTAAATGATCTGTCACACAATGAATTAATAGTGCGCGGCGTTCCACCAGTATGGAATGCAATGGAAATTGCTTCCCACCCTGTGTCTGATATGAGATCCGGTGTACCGCCAGCTATCTTAAGACGATGCGAGATATAATTACGAACTGCCTCAACATTCATCCTTCCTAGTGTTTCGAGTGCAGCGATCCGTTGTTTAAAGGGTTCCATCGCAGGTCTGTTAATTTTTTCCATCAATTCTTCCTGACCGAGGAGCAGTAGCTGGATGAGTTTAACTGATCCTTCCTCAAGGTTGTTTAACAAACGAATGCCATTGAGAACATCATCCGACATTAGATGTGATTCATCAATAATGACTAAGCATTTTTCTCCTTCAGAATTAATCTTCAGAAGAGCATTCCGGATGTCACGCATCACAAAGGTTTTTTCAGATGATGGCGGCTGTAATCCGAGTTCCTGTGCAAGATACAAGTAGAGATCACCACTGCTTGCGGGTGGCTCAGCCATCCATATCAGTTTGATATCTTCAGGAAAGTCGGCTTTTATCATCTGGCTGAGAGTTGTTTTGCCAGAACCGATCGGACCCGTTACTACGATTAAACCCCGACCGCTTTGTAAGGATCCGGATATCTGCTTACGTATACGCGCATGATCGCCACTGTTATAAAAAAATAGCGGATCTGGGACGTTTTCGAACGGAAGTTTGTTGAGGTTAAAGTGCTGCGTGTATATGTGCATTAATTTTCCCCTTCTCTAAACGTCAGCTTTACTTCGACTCTACGGTTTCTTGCTCTGCCTTCTTCTGTGCTGTTGGTATCTATCGGGCGCGTGTCGCCATAACCGTTGACAGATATCCGATCACGCGGTATTCCTTTGGAAATCAGTAAATTTGCGATGGTTTTTGCTCTGCGTAATGACAAATCTCTGTTATCGCTGTGCAGCTTACCAGTCGGTATATTGTCAGTATGTCCTTCTATCAAGATATGACTGTTTGGAAATACAGATATTTCATTAACCAATTTCTCAATCTTGGAAGCAGCAGCTTCATTGATGGCATCATGGCCGGGGCGAAATGTCCGGCCGCTAAAGACTGTCAGAGTGCGGGGAGGGTGATTCTCAATATCTGGGGTTTTAATGGTTTCGGTTTTGACGCTTTCGGCTTTAATGTTTTCAATAGTTTTTTCTGTCGTTCTGAGCTTATCTTCAAGCTGTGCGATGGTTGCTTTCAGGTCGGTAACAAGGGCATTGGTATCTTGAGTTTCAGTTAAATTTTTGACCGCATCATTTGACTCGGAAGCTACATCTTTCTGGCTATCCTGATAAGAAGGCGCATGAGTTAAGGGCGCATCCGTTAAAGATCTATCCGATAAAGGAGTATGAGTCAAAGGGGTAGGGGCCGGAAGCTCTAATGCTTTAAACGTGATGATGACGGATAAAGTAAAAAAAATAAGAGACAATCCAATAAGAATGGAACGCATAACAAGTACTCGATTTAACGTGGTTTAAACTGAGGCGTGTACTAACGGACTCGCATTAAAATATTTTAACGCATTGAACGAGGCTTTGCTGATATGAATGAGGTTGTAAAAAGTCTCTTTTTGACATTGTTAATCAGATCAAGTTTGTTAATATATTGAATCATATTGTGATTCTGATGTTGACACAAATTTGCTTTGAAACCTGCAAACTTAGAAGGAGAATGATTTTGAACCAGGAATCAAGCAGCAACGCCATTGGCACCGACGAGCAGATTATTTCCGGTTCCAATGGTTGGGTAATGTTGATGATATTACTACTCGTATTTTTATTTGCAGTTTTTTTGGTAGCTACACCGGGTGGGCCAGTCAAGCTAATAGGTGGAGCGTTACTGCTTGCAGTAACATTATTCTTCTGTAAGAGCCTGTTTACGCTCGAACCTAATCAAGCAGCTGTGATGATTTTTTTCGGCAGTCACGCTGGGACTGTATGTAAAAGCGGGTTTTTCTGGGTTAATCCGTTTTATTGTAAGACGCGAGTATCGCTACGTATTAATAACTGGAATACGCCGGTTCTTAAAGTAAATGATGAGCGCGGCAGCCCGAGTGAAATTGCAGCAGTGATCGCGTGGCGAGTGCAGAATACCGCTAAGGCGGTTTTCGATATTGAAGTGCGCTGAATTATCTTCATATCCAGAGCGAATCTGCAGTATGCCAGGTTGCCAATAGCTATGCTTATGATGATTCTGGTGTAGCTGTGGAAAGGTGTAAAAAAGTTTGCGCACTGACTTGGATGCTATCGCAGAATTATTGCGCAAATCCATACAGCAGCATGCCGATGTCGCGGGCAATGTGATCGAGGAGGCTAAATTGCGCACCTTGCTTATGCGCCGGAGATTGCCAATGCAATGTTACGGCGTCAACAAGTAGAAGCAGTCGTGATGGCACGCCAGAAACTGGTTGATAGTCCAGTAGGCATAATGGAGGTTGCATTGAAAAATCTCGAGGACAAGAAGATCGTATCGCTGACCTCTGATCAGCGTGCAATATTGGTTACCAATATGATTGACCGTATTGCTATCAGAAGCAGGTGCGCAATCAGTAATTCAAATGGCGCAATCCACTCAGTAACAGTGTGATCGCTTTAAAATCAAATAACATACATACTGGCGAATCTGCAATTAGTTCATCTACTTGCAGAGCATCTTGATCATCAATTCCGATTCAAGTGATAAATGTTTTTAGTGACGTGATTTAGGTGAGCTGAATGATGAAACCGAACCACCGACCGGAATCGGTGGTTACTGATATTACTTAGAGCTTAAAGTCCCTTGTTGCCAGAATGTTCTGTTTTTGCTGTCGTAAAATCACGGTTTTGTTCCATTGCCATTCTTCTGTGAAGATCAGCATTATCCAGATTTTCCTTTAGAGCTTTTTCGTATTCGCGAATATTAGCTGAAGCATGTGATCTCACATCCTGTCCTTGCCGCCCAAAATAATAGGGATGTGCTTCATATTCTTTAAGTACTTCAAGATTCTCTTGTAATCTTACCTTTGCTTCCTTGGCTAAATTTTCGTAATGTTTGACTAATGCTTGATGATCATTACCAGCAACCTCGGTTTGTGCAGCAACAGATGCGTTCATTTGTGCGCCGAAAGCTAATAAGGCAATTGCAAGTACAGATAATTTTGCTGAGAATTTGAATGATTGCATGATAAATTCCTCCAGATATAAATACAATCCAACGGTAGGCATCGTAACTTAGCTAATAGACTGTGTATATTGGGGAAACTATTGTTTTCCTATTAGGGAAACCATTGTTTTTTCCTAAGGAAAACCATTAAAGAGCTCAATTCAAAGGATAAGTTTGCTTCATGATCTGTGCGAATAAAACGATTACCTGAAACTCCGCAGCTTAGAGAGTTGCTAGCCTATTGCTATTTCCGCTGACTAGAATCAGAAGGGAATAGTTGCATCTAGTGAGAACAGGAATTGATCTTTTCTGCCATCAAATGGCCGGAACGCCATATCAATACCATCTGCTCTATCATAGCGAATATTTTTCCGAATACTAATATTACGCACTGATTTCCAGCCTATTCCTAACCTTTTTGCTGGCTTCCAGTTCATGCCTAGCGTGACTGCGTAATAATCTGCAGGTGCACTGATAAAAGGGATATTGCCTGCATAACTGACACCCTTATTATTAAGTGCGGAAAGTATTCGATAAGGTGAGAAAACACGCCAACCATTCCGGTCATGAAATCGCTCCGCACGTATACCGATGGACAAATCACGGAGCAGGTCGTACGTGAGGTGCGTGTTGATGCTATACCATGCCGCATTCTGGATCCCTCCGGGCAGATTGATGTTGGCGGCCCAGCCGTGCGTATGGTGTAATACCATATGGGTTTTGGGCGTGATCCAATGCTGTAGGACAGTGCTATACATGATCCAGGGTTCACCCACTGCTGTTTGCCCATAGGTTCCACCAAGTTGCGCCAAGGTTCTTTTATCGTTACTGGTCCACAGGATATTCGCTAAACCACCCCAGTTATCCAATTGTTTATCAAAGCCACCATCCCAACCGCCGGTCGCGCTGCCGGTGGTTGCACCACCTTGTACCATCCAGTTTTGATTGATGGTATAGCTGCCAAGAAAGCCGGTGTGCGTGAATGGTTCACCACTGTTCAGAATATAAGCGCGGGTATAAAAGAAATTATCTGGAGCAGGGACTGTTTCATAGCCAAGTGGTGTATAGAAATGCCCAGCCTTAATATTAAGGCCATTGCCAAGCGGCATATAGGCCTCCAGATAAGCCTGGGGCAACGCGATTCCATAAGTGCGGGTTGAGTTACAGCATAAATTGAGATCCCAGTTGCCACGGTCCGACGGTTCACCCGTATTCTCATCGAAAGCGGAAATGCCAAAAGCCTGTGTATAGATAGCGTCAGTACCAAATAGAAAATCAAAGCGGCCGCCGATATCCCATTTAGTGCCTTCTGATTCGACGTTGCGTTGTAAATATAAATTGAGCTGGTTTAACTGAAACCGGTTAGCTCGATCCGCAAAAGTAACTGCGCCATTGAAGCCATCCGAAGGATTGTTTGCATTATAGGTTGCACCGCCATTGATCCAGCCGCCGAATTCCAAGCCGCTTTGTTGGTAAAGATTGGTTAGACTATTAGCGTACGCAGTATTCAAATCTACAAAAATCAGTAGCGTTGCGATTGCTGCGAATGCCATCGTATTATTATTTTTAGATATGTGTTTCATCTCTTCCTTATGTTTCTGATCGTGATAATTCAAAGTAGAATGATAGTCGATCTCATCGCAATTAATATGGCATATACCAGGGTAACTATTGGAATATATACCAAGGAAACTATTAGGATGTATACCAAGGAAACTATTATTATTAACTAAGGAAAACTATTAGGTTTCCTTCTGTTTGATAAAAAACTGAGAATGATTAAATAGCCGCCTCTAAAAAAAAGCACGCAATCATTATCTTGGGGAGATTGAATTTGAAATTTTCCCTGATTGGAGAAAATAACATTCATTGATTGGAGTTTTGATCAGCAGGTTGAGATAATGGCTATTTTTCTCCGCCGAAAAAACAGCCAAAGTTTGGCTGCGCTGCCATGCGATGCTTCAACATGACGCAGTATTTCCGGTAACGTATGACTGTTATGTTGGTTTTGTTCGTGACTGATCACGCCAACGATCAAATTACCTTGCGCGGTACTGGCGATGGATGTCTTGCTGCCGTATTTGTATTGTTTATGGTTTTTTCCCTTAGCCACACAGTACACTTGCGGTTCATGCAACGAGTAGATCTTGTTTGTATCCTTCGGCTGCTGCTTTAGAACTCGCTCATACAGTAGAAAATCCTTTTGATAGCGCTCAAACAAACAGTATTGCGGCAATTCTCTGCGTAATTCCCGTATCAAAATACCGGTAATGGTTCTCAATCGTTTGAGTGCCAGTTTTGCCTTCGCTCTTTTGGTAACGTGACGAAAATGCCGGATAGCCAAGCGCAATGATTTCACTTCTTTGACGAAGTACGCCGCTGAGAGACGCCATATGCTTTACCGATCTTGTTCAAGCGATTAATGATTCTGATCGCCAGTTTGCTATCTATCGGATAAGTAATGTTCTTTTCTTGCACCGTCGTATCAATATGAACCGTATCTTCCAACGCTGCATGCCCATGCAAACCAACGCTCATCCGGAAAATTCTCTCAACCCCTTCAGCGCCGGTGCGTTTACGAAAATGCACCAGTTTGGTACTGTGGCAAGGCAATCTTCGCTGGAATTCCCTCATGCCGCAAAATGCCTGCAGTCAAGATTGCGTTTCCACTACAACACCACCGTTTCACTCAAATTCTCCCATTGCTTCAGGAGCAATAACCCAACCATCAACCGGATCGGCTTGCTGGGTGCGCCTACTCCTTCAGTGTAGTGAATTGAAAATGCTTTCTCAAACTCATGCCGCGGTATTTCCAATGCCAGTTTTAGCAGTGGATCAGCACGATCAAGTTGCAAGAGCAGGTCAGTTTCAAACAAACCAGGTTGATGGAACGTTTCACTCGGTGTGAGCATCGGTCACTATTTCGACCGGAAATAAGCGACAATTTTAGCATTTATGGTAGACTTGATCTGCCCCAATTAGAATATTCATACTATATATCAGATAGTTGGGAGTATTTCAGGGATGACTAAATAATGTAAAAAAGTGGCGCTTGTCCTTTATTGCTCTGCTTCTTGCTATCGATGATTCGGGGGATGATGAAATTTGATCATCAGCTTTATACGTACTGGGTGATCTCTAGCTATCTAATCAAGAGAATATCTTCAGTAGCATATTGTCTTTATGGATGCATCCTGCCCTGCAGCTTGAATTAAAGTTTCAACTTAATCAAACAACATAAAAATCTGCATTGGTCAGGACAAGTCCACCGGTTAGTTGGGCGAACTGCTGGGTAGTTGCGCCACCGATACCGTCGGCGTCATAGCTGAGAGCGCCAGTTTGTGCGTTGTAAATGACCCGATCCGTGCTATCGTGTGCTTGCGTACCAATGTAGAAAGCAGCAGCGTTGAGCGTGCCTGTAGTAGTTAGGTTGGTAAAAATAGCGTTTTGCAAATAGATGACATCGTCGACCGGAGTAAAATCGGTAATTTTGTCGACAGTACCAACTAATTTTGCATTAAATACCAAAATATCTTTACCTGTTCCACCTGTTAAAGTGTCTGTCCCTGAGTTGCCCCATAGTTTGTCGTCACCGCTGCCACCATCAATTTTGTCATTGCCTGCGGAACCATAGAGTTTATCCGAGCCATCTAACCCAGAAATGACATCATCGCCAGAAGTTCCACTCAACGTATCTGAACCTGATGTGCCAGAGATCGTGTTAGGTGTTGGATTACTTGGGTTACTGGTGGTAGTTGGATCGATCAGATCCAGCTTTACATTTTTGCTGCCGATGCTGACTTGTTGCGCTGTAGTAAATCCGTTGCTAGAGAAACTGACGGTATAGTTTCCGGAAGCGAGAGTCAATTCATAACCCCCCGCCGGACTAGTCTGTACCGTTGTGATGGCGCCGGTTGTATTATTTTTTGCACTGACGGCGAAGCTACCCAATCCTTCATTAATATCGTAGCGCTTATCCCCATCCAGGTCGTCAAATGCAACACCAGTCAGAAAAGAATTAGTTCCAGTCCGGGCAAAGTCTTGCGTGACGAAGGCGCCTTCGTAACTTTTGTACGAACCGACCTCTAGACCAACCCCAATTTCACGGAAATTGTCATTTAAGATATTGGCTCTATGGCCAGATGAATTCATCAACGAGGTGTGCAATTGCTCTACTTCGTCTACCAGACCAGATGGTGTGCGGGTGCTCCTCCAAGCGATATTTTCTCCCCAGGTCCAAGAACCAGAAAATGTGTAACCTGCTGCCTCCATACGATCACCAGCGCTCGATCCACCTGCGCCTGTATGAGAGAAAGTATCGGTTGCGATCATCCAGCTGCTATGATTTTCTGCCGCTTCGTTCAGATTACCATCAAAGGCAAGAGGTTGAGCACCAACCTTAGCTCGTTCAGCATTGATAAGTTCCAGCATGTATTGTTCATAAGCATTTGCTTGAGACATAAATGTGACTCCATTTTTTGATTTATAGAATTTAAAGAGTTTATTTTAAAAGCAGCTTTAGCTTTTTGCTTGTAGAGCAAAACTCTTTAGTCTCGTTCTACGAAGTGCAATGCAAAAAGATATTTATGATAATAAATCAGAAACTTATATTTTATTTGAAAATAAGAAAAGAAAATCTGAGTATCTCTGCATAGCCACATAAAAATCAGTAAATTTAATTAATTTTATGTTTTACGGTGGTTTTTTCATGTAGCCGTAAGGAGACAATTTATGTAAATTGAATTAACAATTTTTTCGAATCTAGTATGGGCAACGTTAAAAGCCGATATGACACTATTTTTTTGGGTTTAGAAAATGATCTAGGGAAAATAGAAGATAGGCTCCACTTGCTTTTCTTGCCACGATTTTTCCTCGTAATTCATGGCTATATTGTTTTTTTTCTTCGTTTTTTAATGCGAATGAGAATTATATCTCAGTCAAGGCTAGAATACACACCGGGAAAACTATTATTATTAGCTAAGGAAAACCATTAGATGATAGAAAGCTGAGGATGACTAGAAAGCGAAGAATCTCTCAACCGTTAAGATTTGAGTTTCTTCGCTATGCTTAGACAGCAACAATTGAGAACCTTATGGTGTTCAAATGATAAGTCAATAGTCTAGCGCGTCAAACCTGCATAAAGGATAGGAAGTTTTTCCGGTAAGCGTTCCACATGATCGACTACCAGATAGTTACGCTCGCCAAAAATGCGTGATACATATTGATCGGCACGTGGATCCAGACTCATGCAATAAGTGGCAATGCCCGCGCGACCGGCTTCTTCCACGGCTTTTTTAGTGTCATGGCGCAGATATTGCGGGTCACGCACGTCAATGTCAGCGGGTTCGCCATCAGTAATGACCAGTAGCAGTTTTTTTGATGATTTCTGCAACTTCAGATAATGGCTGGCATGGCGTATGGCAGCACCCATGCGGGTAGAAAGTTGTCCGGTCATACCGGCGAGCCGTGCTTTGGGAATTTCGTTATAAGGTTGATCAAAATCTTTGTAGCGGTAATATTCCACATCATGCCGCCCATCCGAACAAAAACCATGAATGGCGAAAGGATCGCCAATTTTATCGATGGCATTGGCAAGTAATACCGTCGCCTGGCGGGTCAGATCCAGCACGGTATATTCCTGTCCGGCGACTTTCTCGTTGGTGGACTCAGATAAATCCAGCAATACCAATACCGAAATATCGCGTACCTTACGGATTGAACGCATCATGATCCGGGGATCAGGATGCATGCCCATGCGGATGTCGATCATGGAGCGAATGGCTGCGTTAATATCGATTTCATCGCCATCTTCCAGTTTGCGGATGCGGCGCGTTCCCTGCGGTTGCATGGCGTCGAGCAGAAACTTCATGCGGGCGATTTCTCGTTTGTATTGCTGGGCAATTTCATCAATGCATTGCATATCGCCCAGCTTGGCGCGTTTTTCCTGCACCGTTGCCCAGTTAGGGCGTTCCAATTGAATCTGGTAGTCCCATTCGGAATAGTGGTAGGGTGCGGAAACCGGTTCCTTGCCTTCCATTTCATTGTAAGAGATACCGTTATCTTCATAAGGGAAGAACTCGGTACCCATGACCCAGATTTCCTGCGCATCGTCCCCGGCTGTTTCCACCTCGACCTCATTGGCAAATTCCATCACATTGACGTATTTGCGGATTTGCTTCGGTGCATCATAGCCAGCCGATAGTGATTTGTTCAGATCAAATTCTTCAAATTCCCAGAAATAGCGATTGTCATCGCGATACGGTGCGGTGAGTTGATCCGTGCGTATGTTGAAGGGAATGTTTTTATCCCAGAAGCTATACGTCAGTTGTACACCGATATTCCATGAAATTTTGTGGCTGTCCAATTTATCCTGCGCGTCTGCGAAAAGTTGGCGGCCTTCAACGATCCAGTTGTCTGAATCCTGATAGTCAGGGTCTAGCAATGCGCGCGCCAGACGGTTGAGATAATCTCCCATTGTTACATCCATATCCGGTGTGGCACTATGCAAAGCAGCCCAGGTTTTGCGCAAGCCCGGAAAGCGGCGGATGGCGAGTTCTTCGATGCGCGCATCTTCAATCACAGCGATCACTGCCATTTGCATCGGATTCAAACCTTCGGCAGAAATGGGTTCTCTGGTTTCCACCAGATGCGCGGCAGCGTGCGCGGCTGCGGCACGATAAACCTCGGTGGCGGTGATATCGCCATAATTGTCATAAGCATCAGGCAAATGAATGAAATAATTTTCAATAAACGGCTTATAGCCTTCGCGGGTTTCAAAGTCTCCGGAAGTCGGTTTCATGAAAAAATCCCGTCCCCAGAGAGCGCGTAGATACATATTGATGCGGCGCTGTATGTCAACAAACAGCGTGCCTTTACGCTCTTTCTGTAAAATTGCGAGCGATTCCTTGGATTCCAATCCAAAATACTTTATTTGCTCCTCATAATCGGTGCGATGGGCATGCGCGCCCCACATCGCCCAGCGGCGCAAACCGCCTAGAGTCAGTTGCCCAAACAGGATGTCCAGTTTGCTGAGCATCGGGCGAATACCGCGCGGTGCTTGTGCGATCAGCGTGTTCAGAAACTGCAGGTAATTCTGGAATAATTGCGCATCACCCAGACGCTTGGCTGCGGTGGGAGAGGTAGCTAATACCAATTCAATTACAGCGCCCGATGTTTTCGAAGCGAGCGTTAGGACGGAAGTCGCGAGATCGCCGATAACATCTTCGCCAATTTCTTTTGCAACCAATGGCGTTTCATCGATCCAGCAATCGACCAGGCTGCGTCCGCGTCCCAAACCCCGTAGCGCCGAAATACCTTTTAGATAATTATCCAGTCCACGCGGTGAAAAGATTTTGACGGCCTCAGGCCAGGCATGACTGAGTAATTCAGCCGATTCGGGTTCCAGATCTTCCAGTAATTCTTTGTAATCGTCCAAATTAATACTCATGCGAGTCCCTGTTTATCTTCACAGAATAATCGATAGGTTTCTAAATTATAAAAGTACTTAACTGAAGAAAGTGCTAACCGCGGCATCCAATGCATCGCGCATATCGGGATCATCGGTAATCGGACGTACCAGAGCAACCCGGCAAGCAGCGTGGGCTTCCACCTTTTTGACGATGAGGCTGCCAGCGTAAATCAGCATACGCGTCGAAATGCCTTCGTCTAACCCATGCCCTTTGAGATTACGTGCACGTTCGGCAATCGATACCAATTTTTCTGCAACCTCGGTGGATACGCCGGTTTCATGCGCAACAATCTCGCTTTCGATGTCATGACTGGGATAATTGAAATCCAGCGCACCGAAACGCTGTTTGGTAGATTGTTTCAAATCTTTCATCAAGCTTTGATAACCTGGATTGTAGGAAATGACGATCTGAAAATCTTCATGTGCCTGGACAAGCTCACCTTTTTTCTCCAATGGCAGAACGCGGCGCATGTCGGTTAGGGGATGAATAACCACGGTGGTGTCCTGGCGTGCTTCCACGACCTCATCCAGATAGCAGATGGCGCCATAGCGTGCGGCGATAGCCAACGGGCCATCTTGCCAGCGTGTGCCGCTGGCATCTAATAAGAAACGACCAACCAGATCGGATGCAGTCATATCTTCGTTACAGGCTACCGTAATCAGGGGTTTTTTTAATTTCCACGCCATGTATTCGACAAAACGGGTTT
Organism: Nitrosomonas sp. Nm166; assembly: GCF_900112825.1. Classification (GTDB taxonomy): domain Bacteria; phylum Pseudomonadota; class Gammaproteobacteria; order Burkholderiales; family Nitrosomonadaceae; genus Nitrosomonas. Next base: position 67,769 of record NZ_FONE01000011.1, read on the forward strand.
TGCCACAGCCGGTGGGACCTTTCAGCATCATGGGCATGCGTACTGAATAGGCTGCTTCATATAATTCCACTTCATCCGCTACAGGACGGTAATAAGGTTCTTTGGTTACACGATATTGGTCGATGATGTTGCTCATGCTGAGTTCCTGTGGTGATTATCCTATCTGAAAATCATATTAGTGAAGTCTAAATTCTGGTCAAAAAAAACCCCCAACCCTGTTTAAGGGGGAAGGGGGTTTCAGGGTTTGAAACCCGTTATTGCCTAAACTGTCTTGCCGCGGTATATCACCATGGATGTGCCTTGGCTTTGGGAAAAATTGTCGTAACCGACCAAACGTACATGATTGTTGGGATTGGCTTTGTGGCAGGCTTCCGCTTCAGCTAAGATGCGCGCTACATCGGTTTCGCCAAACATCGGCAGTTTCCACATATACCAGTAGTTGTCCATCAAATGCTCCGGCTCAGTATGCTCAATGGCGGGATTCCAGCCTTTCTTGACAATATACTCAACCTGTTGCTTGATTTGCTTGTCGGACATCGCCGGCAAATAGGAAAAGGTTTCAAACTTGCGACTCGTAGGATCGCTGAGACGACTTTTGTAATCCAACATTTCTGACATTTTGTATGATACTCCTGATTAATTAATTTTCCGGTACAAGACACCTGAACTTGTACCGGAACATCTACTTTTACTTATGGGCAACGTCCAGTTTGTCGACGGTGTCGAATTCAAACTTGATTTCTTTCCAGGTTTCCATCGCAATTTTGAGTTCTGGGCTGTGTTTAGCCGCTGCAGTCAGAATCTCTTTACCTTTCTTCTCGATTTCAACACCCTGGTTACGTGCTTCCACGCAAGCTTCCAATGCGACACGGTTAGCAGCAGCGCCTGCAGCATTACCCCATGGATGGCCTAATGTACCGCCACCAAACTGCAAGCAGGCATCATCACCAAAGATCGCAACCAGCGCAGGCATGTGCCAGACGTGAATACCGCCGGAAGCAACCGGGAATACACCCGGCATGGAGCCCCAGTCTTGATCGAACATGATGCCGCGGCTGCGATCTTCCTTAATAAAGCTGTCGCGCATGATGTCGATCCAGCCCAGGGTAGCAGCGCGGTCACCTTCAAGCTTACCAACCACGGTACCAGAGTGCAGATGGTCACCACCCGATAAACGCAGAGCTTTGGCCAATACACGGAAGTGAATACCATGGTGCGGATTACGGTCGATTACCGCGTGCATAGCACGATGAATATGTAACAGAAGACCGTTGTCACGGCACCAGTTGGCCAGGCCAGTATTAGCACATAAACCACCGGTCAGATAGTCATGCATAATGATCGGTGCACCCAGTTCTTTGGCGAATTCAGCGCGTTTGTACATTTCTTCCGGCGTTGGTGCGGTCACGTTCAGGTAGTGACCCTTGCGTTCACCAGTTTCACGTTCTGCTTTATGGATGGCTTCCATCACAAACTCAAAACGTGGCCGCCAGCGCATGAATGGCTGGCTATTGATGTTTTCGTCATCTTTGGTCAGGTCCAAACCGCCACGCAGACATTCATAAACGGCACGGCCATAGTTCTTGGCTGATAAACCCAGTTTTGGTTTAATCGTGCAGCCGAGCAACGCACGTCCGTATTTATTCAATTTGTCACGTTCAACCTGAATACCGTTGGGAGGACCACCGCAAGTTTTTACGAAGGCGATGGGAAAGCGAACATCTTCAAGGCGTAGCGCACGAATTGCTTTGAAGCCAAATACGTTACCGACTAGCGAGGTAAATACGTTAACGACTGAACCTTCTTCAAATAAGTCAATCGGATAAGCGATAAATGCATAGAAGCATGTGTCATCACCAGGCACGTCTTCAATGCGATAGGCGCGACCTTTGTAGTAATCCAGGTCGGTCAACAGATCGGTCCATACCGTAGTCCAGGTACCGGTTGATGATTCGGCTGCAACAGCTGCAGCTGCTTCCTCGCGATCCACACCGGGTTGTGGTGTAATCTTGAAACAAGCCAGAATATCGGTGTCCTGAACGTTGTAATTTGGTTCCCAGTAGGTTTGCCGGTATTCTTTCACACCTGCACTGTATGTTTTTACTGCCATGATATTTTCTCCTATTAGATTCCACTCAACTCCAGCCAACAATGCAGACAGAAACGAGAGGATATTGCGTTACAAACAACAAACATGACTACTCAAATTTATGGAGCGTACTATAGCGTTATTTATCTATAAGAACAAATCAGTAATTTTGATATTTATGATAAGGTTATATTTATGAGAATTTTACTGAACTAATGCATGTTACATCTTACTTTACGACAGTTGAAAGTGTTTGAATCGGTTGCCAGGCACCTGAGTTATTCACGTGCGGCTGATGAACTTCATTTAACCCAACCTGCTGTTTCCATGCAGATTAAGCAACTGGAAGATAACATCAGCTTACCGTTGTTTGAGCAATTGGGTAAACGAATTTATCTGACTGAAGCAGGACGTGAATTGTATCAATACAGCCGTGCAATTTCCCAGCAGTTAGCGGATATGGAAGTTGCATTGGATGAGTTAAAAGGCATGGAGCGGGGTAAATTGAATATCGCAGTGGTGACGACTGCCAATTATTTTGCGCCGCATCTACTGGCTAAGTTTTGTCAACGGTATAGCGGTGTTACTGTCAGTTTAAACGTTTCCAATCGTGAAACCGTCTTGAAACAACTATCAGACAATTTGATTGACCTGGCCATCATGGGTCAGCCGCCGGAGGATCTTGATATTGATAGTGAATCTTTTATGGAAAATCCATTGGTAGTCATCGCACCGCCGGATCATCCGCTCTGTCAAGAACATAAAATACCTGTCAAGCGATTGGAAAAAGAGATTTTTCTGGTGCGTGAATCCGGTTCCGGAACACGTAGTGCGATGGAGCGTTTTTTTGCCGAGCATAAAATCAAAATCAATAAAGGCATGGAAACAGATACGACTGAAGCCATTAAACAGGCAGTACAAGCGGGAATGGGATTGGGTATCATGTCGCAACATAGTGCGGAATTAGAGTTAGAAACGAATCGTCTGAAGATCTTGGATGTGCAAGGTTTTCCCATCATTCGTCACTGGCATGTGGTGAACAGGAAGAATAAGCGTCTTTCTAGCGTTGCTAATGCTTTCAGGGAATTTTTATTGAAAGAAGCTGAGAAATTGATGCTTGAATCAAAAAAATAAACATTCAATAAAAAATCAAAAACTTTTGCTTATTTTAATTCTTGAAAAAGGACGGAAATATCATCGACAACATTCTGAGACGGATGGCGATACATTCAGTAAAATATGCCAGTTTAATAAATATTGAGAGAGAGCGATGTCAGGACAGGGATCTGGTGGGAATGTAATCGCAGCAGTTTGTAGTTTTTTTATTCCTGGTTTAGGACAACTGGTGCAAGGGCGGATATTACCGGCAATTTTATTTTTTTCAATTGCAGGTACCGGCTATTTTTTCGCAGTATTGATTATTCCTGCAATAATTGGCGGGATTTTTCATTTGTGGTCGATTATCGATGCAGCACGGTTTGTGGGACCCAATTAAATATTTTTTGTGTAAGCGCTCTTAAGCTGAGAACTGTAGGTTTTGAAAACTAAAGTTTTTCTGATTTATTACTTGCTTACTTCACGGTAAATCGTTTTCATGACGCCATTATTGTAATCTTGAACGATGAGCTGTGCTTTGAAAAGCGCTTTAAGTTCAACGGCACTGATGGCTATCAGTATCAATATTCCAATACCTACAAAGCCCGCAAATACAAAAAACACCCCAGTCAAAAATATACTAATATTGATCAAACCCCGGATCCATTTGCCGAGATAAAAATGATGGAGGCCGGCAATAAATAAAAAATTCAGTGTTGCGTAAGTATCCGGGTCTTTCAGATTTTTTTCTGTTTGTTTGAAAAATATTAACCTTTTGTCATCGGGTAACTCACGAACTAATTTCCTGATACACTCTTCATCTTCCTGAACAGCTTCAATCGATTTCACTCGCTTTTTCCATTTCTATTTGAAAATTGCACACGCAATTCCGGTTAGCGGGCCAAGGTGATAATAACGGCTTCACGTTTCCAGAATAGCAAAAAACGCTTTTGCTCAACAAATTGGAACAACAATGTCCATCCATCTGCAGCTTCTTTGTTGAGAGTGACTTCCAATTGCTTGATCGGGATACCGGATGCGCCCAGAAAAATTGTTCCTAATCCTCCTTCAACGACATGCAGAACTTTATATTCCTTATAAGCCATTGCTTAATCTCCCTTGATTAAATTACAAAAATGTATGTGAGATTCTTTAAATCATTTATGTTACAAATTCTGGAAGTAGTTTCTTCGCGCCTAGTAGCCTGACCACTGCTTCTCGTTGAGCATCCAGTTAAACTCAAGAAATTGTATCTCCAGGTTTCCAGCCGTCAATAATTCGCGAGCGTGAGGGGTATCAGCGAGGCTATCGCGATAATGTGCAAAAAACTGTGCAAGGCCAGTCCATCCTTGCCAGTTGCGTTCAAAATCTTCACTGTACCAATCAAAGATTTCTGAAACTTCAAGCCTTTCTGCTTCCTCGTTAAACCGGTTACGTGATCGATCCGATAAGAAAGCGCGTGTCGCTGCTTCCAATTGATGTTCCAATTCTATGCCGCTATACGCCCGGTTGAGTAATGCCGGGCAGCCGATGGATGCGCGATTGAGTGCAAAGTGAATGCGTGGCTCATCATAACTGCCCGGTCTACGGATCATTCCTTCTTCAATGTCATCCAATGAAAGAAATTTTCCAAATAATGGTATAAATTTTAACTCTCGCTGATTTCTCAACATGGAAATTAACCGGGATTTCCAGTGGATATTGACCGGTGCATAAGCCCTCAAGGTAGCAATTGAAGAGTAACTCCTTAGAATCATTTCCACGGTAAACGCATTGTATGTATTGATTAAGAAAGCTAATTGCTCAGATTTATCCAAACTGGAGAAATCCTTTTCCTTGACCGCTGAGAGTTGGGATAAATATTTGTGTAACTGACCATGGTTCGAAGCAAATCCAAAATAATTCACCCGACTGGTTTGTCCTTGATCCATCATATAAACATGTTCCCGTAATAATCCATCCCAAATAGTATGATCAAATCGGGTTGCCGAAGCAAAGGATGTGATGATGCATAACACTAATGTCAGCAATAATTGCTTTAACCGCATCAACCCATTTCTTTGCTCAAGGCTTGAATTTTTGCATAATGAATTCATTGCAATCCAATGAAGTAGCTGTTAGTTATTTATCGTATCAAGAAGGCATCAAAAAGGGAGAAAATTATGAAACTGTTAAGTTGGAATATTCAATGGGGAAGAGGTATGGATGGCCGGGTGGATTTGTCGCGTATCCTTCGGACTATCCATGAGCTGGGCGATTTCGATGTTATCTGCCTGCAGGAAGTCGCGGTTAATTTCCCCGGTTTACCGGGCAGCAAAGGCGAAGATCAGGTGGCTGAATTATCGGCCGGATTATCTGGCTACACCGCGATCTATGGCATAGCGACGGATGTACCGGATGGCCGCGGCGGCCGCAGCCTTTTTGGCAATGTCATCTTTTCGCGGCTTCCTGTTGGTCAGGTTTGGCGACATCTGTTGCCTTGGCCAGCCGAATCAGCAACACCTAGCATGCAGCGTTTATTAGTGGAAGCTGTCGTAACAGCAGAGTTCGGTCCACTGCGCGTATTGACCACGCATCTCGAGTACTATTCGCAGCGCCAGCGTGAAGTTCAGATCGACGCTATCCGCCGTTTACATAGTGAGGCTTGCGCCATGTCGCAACGCGAATTCTTACAAGAAGAACAAGGTGGAACTTTTGAGGTTTTTCCTCGGCCGCAACAGGCATTACTCTGTGGCGACCTCAACTTTCCTGCCACGGCACCTGAGCGCACACAAATTCTTGCTCCATTTAGCGATGGCATACCGAACTTTCACGATGCCTGGTCGGTACTGCATCCCGGCACAACCCATGCCCCGACCGTAGGTATTCACCCGGTAGATTTTGTCGACCGACCCGAATGCTTCGATTTTGTTTTTATTACCAATGGATTGGTGAATCATCTCAAAGCGCACGGCATTGATAGTGAAACGGATGCTTCAGACCATCAGCCGGTGTGGGTTGAGTTTGGGTGAGAAGTTTGCAATAAGGTCAATTTGTTTGATTCCTATATAGTTCACATAAAAGAGATCGATTTTCCTTTCTCTTTTTTTACACAAATTAATGTTGCTCGCAAAAAGATAACATGATTACGACAACAAGGAGGCTATGTGTGCTCATTTCTTACCCTTAACATGGCTGCTTCATGAGCAGACTCCTCTGCAGCACATTTTTGCAAGCATCTTTAATGGAAGAAATTTCTGGAAATTGCTCTTGAATAATTAGCTTGAAGAATTTTTAATTGGTAACTTATTCATTTCACTTCGAATTAATGATATAAATTCAGACGAGTGTTAAAAAGATACTGGGCATTCTTTTTCTGTTTTATCATCTACATCTGTTTTTTGAATCACATTATATGGTGACCATTGGAAGTAGTATGATTTATTGACCTCGGTAAGTGCATCTTCACGTTCAATACGCCAAGACAGCATAGTAGACTCATTTAGTATTATGGCAATAATTATTAGGTACTTGGGTAGATTATCGGCGATATTATGATTTATATAGTCTTTTATTCTTTCTCGATAAATACTTAACATAAGTGCGATAAATGCAATTGCCATATATATTAATATTCGCTGTAATTGTGGATTCTTCAAATAATAGTAGTACCATATTTTTTCTGCACAAAAAGGTGTGTTCTGTCCAGAAGACGCTTGTGTAGCCAAAGCCAACATTCCTCCCATTAAATTATAATTTCCATACGTATCTACTACACCCAGAAGTATTGCCATCACGCACACAACAAGTATTTTGTTGTGATATGCAATAATGACTGCGAAAAAAACTGCAAGAGAAAAGGCCATTAACAAAAAAGAGATATTTACGCCGAGACTGCTAAGCTTTTCATTGGTAAAAACAATGCTCATCCCTTTTGTTTCAAACCATGTGGTATATAAGTAAGCTAGCAGCCATGCAAATAATGAAAGCAAAAGAATAACATCGGTAATTCCCGTTATTCTATTTGGATTACTTATGTTTTTTTCAAATGCTTCTTTTATGTTTATGCCGAGTAGGAACGAAAAGATCGCGACTGCCACGCCCCAGAACGCCATTAAATCTTCTTGCACAATGATTGCCCTATGGAATTAACGTTGCTTTTATTCTAATATAATTCAAAAGGGTAAGTTTTAGACTATACCAGGAGCCTACCTCTTTGAGTTAGAATTCAAACACTAAAGAATTGCTGAGACCTTTGCAAAAACATAACTTTACCTGAAGCGTATTCAGTTCAGATTTTTTTGTGAGCAATGAAGTACTTTTTGTAAGCTTTTCGCAAAAA
>NZ_FONE01000033.1 GCF_900112825.1 Nitrosomonas sp. Nm166
ACCGCCTTGATCAGACGCTTCCTGAGATCATTCGATAAGGGTTTTGGCATATGTCACCTCCTCATAGCAAGATCATCAACTATATCTCATCCTTTGAGAATCCTTATCGACTCTATTTAAGTGCAGAATGCTCTAGCCGCTTTGGGCGCTGCAGTGGGATCAGCTTCATTGATTCGACCAGGATCAGTGTATGTCACAATCGCCGCATCTGGTCACATCAAGTGACGGCAGCATTTGCTGCCTGGGGAAAGACGAGCGTGGATTGGTTTTATGGGTTCAAGTTGCACCTGGTCATCAATGACCAGGGGGAGTTACTGAGCGTGAAAATAACGGCAGGTAATGTCGATGATCGTGACCCGGTGCCAGAGCTGGCACGTTCCTTATTTGGGAAACTCCTTGGTGATCGGGGATACATCTCTCAAACGCTCCTTGAGCAATTGTGGGAACAGGGCGTGCAGCTCGTCACCAGGGTGCGCAGGAACATGAAAAACAGGTTGTTGCCGCTATTTGACAAACTCTTGTTGCGTAAACGCTCGATCATTGAGGCTGTCAACGATCAACTGAAAAACATCTCGCAAATTGAGCATTCTCGTCATCGTAGCCCATTTAACTTCTTTGTTAATCTGGTAGCCGGGCTGGTAGCTTACACATTCCGCGAGAAGAAACCCTCCCTTAATATCAGATCCTTACAAGCTCTTCCAGTCGTACTGATGTGATCCTTATGTCGAACTCACGTTAGACGTTAGCCTAGTAACCCCTTAGGCTTTTTTTATGCGTGCTGAGTTAGCGTTACAGGCTGAGCCATTGATTGCGACTAAGGCTAAGGAAAGGCAAAGCTGCGGCCAAGGTGGCGTTTTGCTTTCGGCAAATTTGCCAGAAGCAAATACACCCATAGATACCCGTGACGAACTATCCGCAATGTCTGGCGTATCAGCCAAGAACATATCCAAAGTAAACCATTAATGGTGACAAATTGGTGACATGAAGCCAAAAATTAAAAAGCGCCTAGAGATTTTTGTCTCTAGGCGCTTGATTTATTTGGTGGCCAAGGGCGGAATCGAACCACCGACACAAGGATTTTCAGTCCTCTGCTCTACCGACTGAGCTACTTGGCCATTGCTAGACAATAAAATTCACTTATTGAAAGTAATAAGATTATTTAATGAAATGGCGCGCCCGGCAGGATTCGAACCCACGACCCCTTGGTTCGTAGCCAAGTACTCTATCCAACTGAGCTACGGGCGCTAATTACAGCCTATTTACTTCCAGCTTGTTTAGTCAACCGAGAGATTATATCAGATTGAAGCAGCTACGGGGCTCGAACTTATGCTTTTATTACTTTATTCGGTGCTTTCAAATTGTAATCGGCTAAGGCGATTGTTTCGTTTAAATAATCACAATTTCTTTTTGCGGAGCGATAATCTACGGTAGAGTTGTTACAACAGATCGAGCAACAACATCCCGCCACTGCCCGTATTTACGTCATCTGCGATAATGCCCGTTATTATCGCTCACAGGTCGTCACTGAATACTTGTCAAATTCAAAAATCGAAATTGATCTTCCTGTCGCCCTATGCGCCCAATCTGAATCTGATTGAGCGCTACTGGCGATTCTTCAAAAAAGAAATTCTGTATGGCAAGTACTATGAAGCCTTTGCCTTGTTCAAGCGAGCCTGCGATGATTTTTTTGCTGCTTCAGAGCGTTATAAGGAAGCACTACGTTTCTTGTTGACCGATAATTTTCAGATTATCGATTGCGCTTGAGTGCCGAAATTGGAAGTGCAGTGAGTATATCCGAATGAATCAGTGTTTCCTTAATATTCCATGACAATTAATTTTATGTCTTAACAGAATAATCGCTCAGATTAGAGATCTTCTCATTAGACTGTGCTTGTAGAAGCGATTGTAATAATTGAGAAGTTTCATTAATGCTGTCATTAAGATTAAATTTCTTTATGACCCGATTTCGGGCGGCATTTCCCATAGAGATACGCATCGGTTCGTTCAAGATCAAAGTAATGATGTTATCGGCCATTTTATCAAGATCGCCAACATGATTAAGAAACCCTGTACATCCGACTTCGACAATATCAATGACTCCTCCCACATTGGTTGCTACGATGGGTAAACCGGACGACATCGCTTCTATGATTGCCAATGGCATTCCTTCTGTATAAGAGGTTGACACTACCAGATCAAGCGAGGAGTGAATGGCCGGCACATCGCTTTGTAAACCTAATAGATGAATATTCGCATTTAATTCTAGATTAGTTATTTCATTTTCCAGTTTTTTACGCATCGGTCCTTCACCTACCATTACAAAATGGCAATCGGGAATTCTTTTCAGAACATAATTAGCCACATTTATAAATACCTCTGGGCCTTTTTCCGGCGATAGCCTTCCAATATAGCCAATAAGTGGATGATGGGAAGGAACGTTAAGCTTGGAGTGGACATAATCGGTTTTGCCAGTGGGATGAAATATTTCTGTATCCACTCCATTTGCAATAAAACTCAACTTGGCAGGAGCAATTCCCAAATTCAGCGCATAAAAATAAGCTGTTTTTGCTACTACATGAAGATGAGTATTCATCAATTTTTGGACTTCTAAATCACGTATACCAATATAACGGCTGTGTATGCTGGCTAATGCAGGGATATGGGTTAATTGACTCAGAATGCCTGCAAGTGTATGGGCATTCGGAAGATGTGCATGGATGACATCGATATTTGCAATATGAATAATACCCATGCCTAACTGTATAGATTGCCAATCTGGATCTTCAGTAATAGGAGTGATGTGCACAGAGCAGCCTATATTGCGCAATTGCGATGTCAAACTACTTTCGGATACACATAAGCACGTGATATTAAACTTTTCACGTGGCAGACGCTCCAGTAATCTCAGCACATATGTTTCCATACCGCCTACTATGGAAGCGCCAATAATCTCAAGTAAATTAATAGAAGACTTTCGTTTTTTATTCATTTAATGAATGTTTAACCAGTTGGCTGCAGTTCCACCCATGATTTTTTCCTGATCATGCTTATCAATCTTTAATTGTTCCAATAAATCCAAAACCTCCCTAATTCGATTTTTAATTAAATATTCATCACATGGCAAAAAAACATCGCTACCGAATTGCAGTAATTCAGGTGTAAGTACAGAAATTGCTTTTTTGAGAACTTCAAGTCGATAAATTGGAGGAGCTCCAAAAGAAATGTCGAAACGAAACTGACATTTATCAGGTGAAACTCCATTGATAAGATCAATCAGTCCCACAGCATTTGCCTCATCCGTCCAGGGCCATCCTAGATGAGCTAAGGTAACACGTAAGTCGGGATAGTCACGGATTGCCTCATAAAATGCAGGGCGACAAAAACGGCCTGATTTTCCATCAATAAAAATACCGCTGTGAAATAAAATGGGTATTTTTAAAATCGATGCAGCTTCATACACCCTGTGTGCGCAATCGTCATATGGATACCATCCGGTTGGAACCATCTTAAGTCCTCGCAAACCCAGCTCATGAGCAAAATGTAAGTCTTCGGATGCTTGAGGCAGAGAGGGATTAATCACTGCAAAGCCAATTAATCGATCAGTGTGATTGGCAATCAGATTCGCTAAATACTGATTGGCTGCTCGTAAGGAATCAGCTTTTTGTAATGAATAATTACCCGTCAAAAAGGGCGCTAATAAAATAGCTTTATCGACATCAGCGCCATCTAATGCAGTTAAAATATCATTTGCCTTTTCATTGCCTGTACAATGAATATGCGCGTCAATAATCATCGTTTGTATTATTTAGCTTTAGTTTTAACTGATAGGCTTTTCCCTTCTTGCATTTTGATGGCATCTGCAGCTTTTTTTCCAGCTATAAAAGCATGGTCGGAGTTATAGTATTCCCACTCACTGTAGCGGCCAGCTAGGATAATACCCCGGTTAGAAAGCCAATCTCTGATGAGTTTTATGTTATTAGCTCTCTCGTGGTCATAGATCACATATGCGTAAGGCATATCTACCAGATTCGCTGTTATCAAAGTATCTTCTGGTTTGAGCAAGCCTACTTTAATACAGTCGCTCATACATCGATCAATCAGTTCCTGTTTATCGCATGGAAGGGGATGGGATTGTGAGTAGGATATCTCACACGTCAACCCCAATCCTCCTGGCGGATTACAGTGAGGGCTCGCGTTTCCTTGCACAAAAATACGATGAAATATCGTATCCTCGGGATAATATATCCAATGTTTTTCCGTAATATTCTCACGTCCTACCCCTAGATTGACACAGCGTATTGAAACATAGCGCAAAGCGGCGGCGGCTTTTCTGATCTGAGGCGGTGCTTTATTACCCATACAACGGATTAATTCCGGCAATGGCATGGTGCTGATCATATTTTTATATTCGATACGTCGTCCATCACTAAGCGTTATCCGGTAATCATCGGGTGAGATGGATTCGACAGCAGCATCCACTGCAACGGTGCCCTTGATATGAGGAAGAAAACCTGAAACGAGCGCTTGAAATCCCCCCCGCAAAGGATAACCGAAACGAGCATTAGGCCCCATGGGCTTAGCGACCGGCGCAAGTGCTCCTTCGATGATTTCTTCTAAATCCGGTAGAGGCACACGGCCACCCAACCATGAAGTTTCCATTTCCGTTAATGGGATTTTCCAGAGCTTAGTGTTGTAGGGAATAGCAAAGTGCTTGGCGATACCTGCACCCCATATTCTGTAAATAAAATCTTCGAAGTTTTCTGAATTGTTTTTTCCGGATTTATCTTTTTGCAAGGATGATTTATTTGAGAAAGATACAATGCCGTCAGCACAGCAGTCCTCGGACTCATTAGTTCCCTCACTGGAAGAGCAATTTCTTTTCGAAATGCCATAATGTGATTCGAATGCGCCAATAATGCATTCTTTAATTACATCAGCCGGTAAGCCGTACAATGCACCCTGAAAAGGATAACGAGTATGGACACCTTTACTGAATATCCAGGCTTCTCGGTTTTGCCAATGTACATTATCACCTAACAAAATTTTATAAAGCTCCTGCACATAAGGATCATTTGAAAACATGATATGTCCGGCATAGTCAAAAACAAAACCCTTATCATGGATAGAGCGGCACCATCCTCCAACGGTTGGGTTCTTATCCAGCAGCAAGGTTTCTTTATCCAGATGATATGCGGCGCTAAGACCCGTGGGACCGGCACCAATGACAACATTTTTCCACGGCTCAATTTCAAATAGCTTAGTCACATTCTTGGGCTGCTTATCATTTTGAGCAGTTGAAGGTTTGGAATAATGTGATTCATTTTTTGCGGCTACTTCAGACTGGATTAATCCGAACATTTTTTCCGCTGTTTTATTCCACGAAGTTGTTAATAAAATTTCTTTCATTTTGGCAACTTTTTCCCTGAATTCGCCGCGTGGTTGAGTTAATGCAGTTTCACATGCAGTAATAAAGGCGGAAATAGAAGTTGCAATGGAAACTACGTCGCCATAGAGTTCTGAGATATCACTAATTGCCGTACTAACAATGGGCAATTCCGCTGCCATATATTCCAACGTCTTGGTAGGGCTAATAAATCGGGTAGATTCATTAAGTGCAAAGGGTAATAAACAGACATCCCAGCCTGCTAAAAGATGAGGTAAAGCTTGATAAGGTTGTTGTCCTAAGTAATGAATATTTGGCCGACGCGGTAGAATAGCTGGGTCGATTTTGACTATCGGGCCCACCACGATAATCTGCCATTCAGGATGTGTTTCAGCCACCCAAGCAATGAGCTCTACATCTATGCGTTCATCAATTACGCCATAATAGCCAAGCCGTGGAGTAGGTATGAGCTTATGCGCCGGATGCATATTATTACGATCACGGGCTTGCTCGAAATGTACAGTATCTACACTGCTAGGAAAACAATATACTTTTGGATGACGCTCCTGTTTAGCTCGAAAAAGGCTTGGTCCTCCCGTGAAAACCAGATCGGCAGTATTCAGTAAAGCGCTTTCTCTCTGAATCATCTGCTTAGGTGAATTCTTGAAAGCAGATAACTCATCCATACAGTCATATATCACCAACGCTGGATCTAATTCTGCCAATAACGGTAATGCCATAGGCGTATAAAACCATGCGATAGGCGGCTCATCCATTGCTGGCTGAGTTATCAATTCTTTTAATAGCGCTCTTAAAGCGGGTAATTGCTCATCGTCAAAACCGGGTGCTGGATTTGATGTATAAGGTTTCTGCACAGTGACACCTGGGGCAGGATGTGAGCTTTCCCAGAAATTTCCGCGATCGGAGAAAACCGGTTCTTCTATAAAAATGATGTTGTAGTGCTCTGCCAATCGAGTCAAAAGATGTTGTGGCCGTTGATAAACAAATTCCCAGCGGAGATGAGAAAAGACAATTAGAGTAGTCATAGGAGGGCCTTTGAAGTGAGTGGAGCGGTTAGGATATTGATGTAGAAAAAAATTTCTGGTTAAGCGTTGGGCGTCTAGTAAACCGGTAGCATAAGTTTGTGAAAGGATGCGTTTATAGGGTTTTTCTTTCTCCTCTTCCTCGATATTTATTTCCCATAATCCGCTTTTATGCCATTTTGAGAGATCATCCCAGTCCGGTCGATCAATGATGGGATATAGGCAAACCCCAAGTAAATGAACATCTTGCTGCTGTGCCATCACAGCTTGTTGCGCTATTTCTTTTATCCATGCGCCTCTACCGCTTCCTACGTGACTGGTTTCTGCCAACAGTAAAGGACGTTGGTAACGCTGATAAACCTCTTTCAAAAGTTTATGCAATGGAAGACGTAAGGGGTGTCCTAAATGCCACCACAGTTGATCCCCATCTATTTCCCATTGATTGCTGTGGTAATAATTAACACCGATTAAGTCTAGAAAATGAGGGGCACCACCCAATTGAGGCTCCTTAATGCCGCACAACATGTCCCAAGCATCAAATTGCGATTGCCGTTTACCTAACGCGTGGTCGGTTAGAAAAGGCCGGTCAACTGGAGCAACAATATGTATGATTGGATCACAATGTAAGACTCGAGCAGTGGGGTCAACCTGCCAGATTGCTTCACAGCCTTTTAACGCAGCGCGAACGAATTGATGCTTTAATTCGTCACCCGTGCGGTTTCCCATGCCGAGGCATGGGAAACAATTATGACTAATTGCCCAGCTTAAAAAGGAAATTTCATTGATGGGTGAATAAACAGCAGGGATATCCGAAAAGGATTTAAGATATTGGGTGGTACGTTCACAATAACGCGCAAAGCGATCAACGAATGCTGAGGAAAACACATCAATATCATTGGGCCAACCATAATGACAAAGTGTCCAGATAACCTGTAGACCTAACTCATTGGCAGCTCGTGCCCTTGATTCTATTATGGAGAAATCAAAAAGATCATTTTTCTCAACTAAACGCCATCCAACGCTTTCTCGTACGGTTTTAATTCCAAATTCTCTTAATAATGAATAATCATCGCGCGCATAAAGGCTGTGTCGGGTCAATTCATTCATGGATAGTGAATAATTGTCGTTATTGACGTGATCTGCTCCCTCAAATCCCCCTTGCCAATAAGATTGAAATATTTTCTCTGAGCGACTAGCCATACATGAACGATTCCTATGGAAGAAGGACTACCTTGCGGCAATCTTCTTCTTTTTTATCAAAAATTTTGTAACCCGTTGCGGCTTCTGAAAGAGGAAGATGGTGGCTGATGATCTCGTTGGGGTGTAATTTTCCGGCTTCTATGTATCCCAGCAGTTCGGGTAAGAAGCGCTGCACATGAGTTTGGCCCATTTTGAATGTCAATCCCTTTTCAAAGGCATCACCAAACAAGAATCCGTGTATAAAACCCGCATAAACGCCTGGTACGCTCACGGTGCCTCCCCGGCGTACGGCCGCAATACATTGGCGTAACGCTTGGCCGCTGCTTCCTTCAATTTTTAAATTGGTCATGACGGTTTCCAACGTGCTTCCCTTGGCTTCAAACCCCACCGCATCAATTACCGCATCAACACCTCTAAAGCTGGTGTTTTCAATAATGACCTCGGCAGGATCTACCTCATCAAAATTGATGGGATAGACTTCATAGGTATTGCGCGCAAACTCGAGTCGATAAGGATGGTGATCAACCATGAAAATTTTTTCAGCTCCGCGTAAACGGGCGCAAGCGGCTGTCATCAAGCCAACGGGACCAGCGCCGAAAATGGCAATGCTTGATCCCGGCCCAACGTCTGCGTTTACAATGGCTTGATATCCCGTCGGTAAAATATCGCTTAAGAACAGCACTTGTTCGTCGGCGAGTGTGTCCGGAATTTTAATGGGCCCCACGTTGGCTTTGGGTACGCGAACATATTCTGCTTGCCCACCTGGGATCCCTCCATAAAGATGACTAAACCCAAAAAGAGCAGCCATTGAGTGTATGCTTTTTTTATTTAAAATTGCTCCCCGATCGGGATTTGTGGTCTCGCATGCCGAAAATAGTTGCTTTTCACAAAAAAAACACTGGCCACAAGCAATGACGAAGGGAACGACTACCCGATCTCCTTTTTTCAAATGGGTAACTTCAGGTCCTGCCTCAATCACCCTTCCCATAAATTCATGACCAAAAATATCCCCGTCTTTGACTTCGGGAATTTTGCCCCGGTATAAATGCAAATCAGAGCCGCAAATGGCAGTGGCCGTAATTTTTAAGATGACATCATCCGGCTCCTGGAGTATCGGATCAGGTACTCTTTCCACACGGACATCATGACTTCCATGGTAGGTAAGCGCGAGCATTATGATTTCTCCTTAACAAGAATTTCTTTGATTATTCAGAAACTCACAAGCTTGGTAGAAATTCTTTTTTTGCTAAATAAATGTAATCAGATCAAGGAAACAAGTTGTTATTTCAATGAGAAATTTTCATTCTTGCTTTTCCTAAATTACATAGGGGTAGTAAATGTATGTGTACATTTGATTTTGAATGAGTGAGATGATGCTTAATCTTGGCAGTGTAGTCAGTTAGATATCCCACATTTAGAAAATGTAAAAAACTTCTTAGGCAGTGTCATTACAAGATATTAGCCCAGAGAGCGATGCAACTGATTTGAATAGCTGCGATGAAGAGTGCTGAGGTTTTACATAGCGCGTACCTATGCCGCGCCTTCGTTCCACCTACGACTAAGGACGTGAGATGAGCAAATATGCACAATTCACTGAGCGAACCTGTCATGGCTGTTTATTTCTGTGATCCACATAACCCATGGCAGCAGGGATTGATTGAGAACACCGGAGATTGTTGCGCTAGTATTTGCCCAAGGGGACAGGCTTGTCTGCTATATGCAAGAACAACTTGATACTATTGCATTGAGCTTGAATACGCGCCCGAGAAAGTTGCTTCGGTTCCGAATCCGCTAAATTTCCTACTAAGCATTAACTGTTCCCGTTAGTTGAATCCGGAAATCCACCCCTGCTTTTGACTTCCCTGTATTTATTGTCTATACGTTTCTAAGCGATTACTTAAATAAAAATAAGTAAATTGCTTATTTACTTATCAAATTGTCAGACTTATTGTGAGAACAAGGTAACGATCTGAGGGGATTTTTGGATAAACCAGCAAATCAGTAGAACTTAGAGCTTTCCAAAATCGCTACTGAACACCAACTGTTGCAGTTAATTCTTGAATTCGCCAGGTATTATTAATTGATGCCAGACGATCCTATATGAGCAGGGGGTCAAGGAGTTGAATATTAGTATGCCGTCTAGGAATTATGAATCAGATGAGATGATGGATTGGCATATTTCATATAACCAACCATTATTAGTTATTTGAACAATAATATCGATGAGGTAAACGTCATGGAACTAGAAATGGAATCACAAAATACGCACAAGAATGCTTCAAAGAGTATCGAATGTCCAAGTTCTCCTGTACCAGATGACTTTGAGTTACCTTCCAAGCCTGCCGATGATTACTATAAAAAAATACCACAAGAGCAATTAGATCTGATAGGCGGGATAAGAACGAAAGATTTAAATGCTGCAAGTGAGAAGCGAGAGGATGAGACTGAAACGGCGAAAAATGCTTATCAAACAGCCCAAGATGCCTATGAAAAAGCAGTAAGAGAAAAAGATAGCGCTATAAAAGGTTTAGAAACAAAAAGTAAAAACAAGAAGACAGAGTTGCTGCGCGTATACAAAGAAAACTTGGTTAAATTATTACCAAAAGGCTGCGCTATAACAGGCAAAGATAACCTTCCCCTAGCAGAAAGAGTCCCGCCAGATAAATTAGCGCTTCATATTGCAGAGCTAAAGAAATCGCTAGCAGACGAAGATCTAGATTACACAAAAAAATTAAAAGAAATTAAAGTTAAGTTAGCAGAGGCAGAAAATTTATGGGCAAAAGCAAGGATTGATTATGAATCAGCTGATTGTGAAATAAAATTCACTGAAGCGCAAGCAATTAAACAGGCTGATGTAGTATGGCAGACCAGTTTGAGTAAATTAGTGGAACAGTACAAGTAAATTGTCGTGTATGTATACGAAAGCTGTATTGATGGAACAGTTCTATAGGAGAGGAGGCAAAAAGTAGGAAAAGTTAAAGATTAAGTAGGCGAATAAAGTAAATAGATGCAAATTCGCCTATCCACTGGTTTATCAAATCTGATCAAGTTGATGAAAATCGCCGAGACTGCAACTCGGCAAAGAAAAAGGAGATGCAAAATGCCAGTCGCAGTGAGTTATCCAGGTGTTTATATTGAAGAGATTTCCAGTGGAGTGCGGACAATTACTGGCGTTGCTACGTCAATTGGACTTTTCATTGGCTGGGCGCCCAAGGGAGCGACCGATCGCGCAGTACGTATAACTAACTTCCCTGACTACGAGCGTGAATTTGGCGGACTCGATACGCGTTCGTTGCTTGGCTACTCGGTACGTCATTTCTTTGAGAATGGTGGTTCGGATACCTACATTATCCGACTAGTTGGTGCAGGTAATCAGATCGCATCGGTCGCAATCAACGGTAATCTTACAGTATCTGCCTCCTCGCCAGGCGAGTGGGCTAATAAACTGCGTATCCGCACGACACAGCGCGCCGACGATCCATTACGTTTCCGGATTGATATCATTAATGAGAATAATGCGGTACTTGAGTCGTTTGCGAATTTATCGATGGATGAAAAAGAGGCACGTTTTCCTCCTAATGTCATAAACGGACGCTCACGATTGATCAGTGTCACTGCTACCAATGCAGCAACGGCGCCTGGGGACGGCATAGTCGACCTCAAAGGCACGACTGCTGGTGCGGATGGTACAGTGCTTGCGCCTACAGGCCCCAACGCAGCAGCCTTCAATACTGCTGTACTTAAATGTTTTGATATCGGCTCACTGACTGATCGCATTGATATCTTTAACATTGTCTGCGTGCCTGGTTTAACCGATGCTTCTACATTGTCGAGCCTGCAAGGCTACTGCCGTGAGCAGCGTGCCTTCCTGATTGTGGACAGTCCTGAGGGTGAGACAGTAGCAAACATGCAAGCTAATGGTACCGCCAACATTACCGGCGACAATGCTACCAATGCTGCAATTTATTATCCATGGGTACGTTGGGCTGATCCAATGCAGGCCGGAGCTGTACGAGCATTCCCGCCATGTGGCTTCATAGCAGGTGTTTACGCGCGAACCGATGCTACGCGTGGTGTCTGGAAGGCTCCTGCGGGTAGTGAGGCCAGTCTCAATGGCGCAATTGGTCTTGAATTAGCAATGAGCGATAAAGAAAATGGTCAACTCAATCCGTTGGGTATTAATTGCCTGCGTGTACTGCCAGTGTATGGCAATGTAGTTTGGGGCTCACGTACGCTGCATGGCCAGAATGATCGTGGTTCAGAATCGAAATACGTACCAATACGGCGCGTGACGCTTTTCATCGAAGAGAGTCTTTATAGAGGCACTCAATGGGTTGTTTTTGAACCCAACGATGAACCGTTGTGGGCGCAGATCCGCCTCAATATAGGTGCCTTTATGAATAGTTTATTTCGGCAAGGGGCATTCCAGGGTCGATCACCGCGTGAGGCCTATTTTGTCAAGTGTGACAAGGAAACAACGACACAGGACGACATTAACAAAGGCATTGTCAACATTCTAGTGGGCTTTGCCCCGCTCAAACCTGCCGAGTTTGTCATTATCCAGATTCAACAGATAGCTGGCGAAATCCCAACTTAAGGAGTCACGAAAATGGCACAGTTTAGCGTTAATGCACAACGATTCGATCCCTATAAGAATTTCAAATTCCGTGTGAAATGGGATGGTAAGTATGTTGCTGGTATAAGCAAGGTTGGTGCGCTCAAACGATCAACAGAGGTTGTGGAGCACCGGGAAGGCGGTGATCCATCGAGTAGCAGAAAATCGCCAGGGCGAACCAAATATGAGGCGATTACCTTGGAGCGTGGCGTCACGCATGACACCGAATTTGAGAAGTGGGCCAATAAAGTCTGGAATTATGGTTCAGGCTTGGGTGCAGAGGTTTCACTCAAGGATTTTCGTAAGGATCTCATCATTGAAATGTACAATGAAGCTGGGCAACTAGCGATCGCTTATAAAGTGTATCGCTGTTGGGTATCTGAGTATCAGGCACAGCCAGATCTCGATGCGAATGCGAATGCAGTCGCTATTCAGACCATCAAGCTTGAGAACGAAGGTTGGGAGCGCGATTATGAGGTTGCTGAACCCGCAGAGGAGAGCTTTACTGAACCGCAGTAATCTGCGGCTAAAGTAAAGTGAATCATCATGCATAACCTATCGGCCACCGAACTCTTGACAATTTGGGAGCATACACTGAATCAATCCCCTGTCCATAGGGCATTGGGATTGCTCACAGTTGCTTTCCCAGAGTACACGCCTGAGCAATTGGCTCGCCTGAGTATTGGTCAGCGGGACACGCTTCTGCTGAATCTACGCGAGCGCTTGTTTGGTTCGCGGCTAGACAGCACGATAGCTTGTCCACAATGCCAGCAGCAGATTGAATTGGCTTTCAGCACTTCTGATATACGGGTTGAGCCAACTCCGTCTGGTGTTAATGATTCGGCGGCTACCGCGATGTCGCTGACGCTGGAAGGTTACAAGGTTAATTTCCGCCTGCCGAATAGCATTGATTTAGTATCGATAGAAACTTGCACTCCTGCTGATCATGCACATGAGCAATTGCTGCACCAGTGCATTCAATCCGTCACCCGGCTAACAGAGGATAATGACCAGGAGGAAACCTCAAATGATGTCCGCCAGTTGCCCGCCTCGCTGATTGATGCCATAGCCGAGCGCATGGCTGAGGCAGATCCACAGGCGAATACGCAGCTAGCATTAACCTGCCCGGATTGCAGTCATGTATGGAATGCTACGTTTGACATCGTGACCTATTTGATGGATGAAATCCATCGCTTGGCCAAGCATATACTGCAAGAAATTCACAATTTGGCTCGTGCTTATGGGTGGCGCGAGGCTGACATCCTGGAAATGACTTCTATACGACGCCGGGCTTACCTTGAATTACTGGGATTGGGCTAATTGAAGGAGAATGGACAGTGCAAAATTATCTCAACCAGCTCGCATTAAGAATTCAGCAACCGGAGCTCGGCGTACAACCGCGTCCGTTATCCCGATTCGAGTCGCCGCACTATTCAATCTTTGAATCTTCCGAACCCTCCGAGTCTTTCGTGCCAATGACAGCGGAAGCATCTGGTGAGCCAGAATCGCTATCTGATCAGTTTATTTCTGCCAGAGTCAGCGCAGACAAGTCCCCACAGCTGACTGAGAGTAGGGGCCTTAATAAATCCCAAACTGTAGATTCCATGACCGAGACTTCGTCTGCAACGGAATCACACCAGCCATATTCATGGAAAGAAGTCGACCAAATAACTATCGGTGAGCAACCAATGGCACAAAATGGTCGAACCCCACGAGCTGCAGAAGAGCCAATTAAACCTGTTGTGCAAGTAGAAAAGCCTGAAGAAATAAAAACCTCTTCCCTATATAAACCCTCATCAGAACGAAGAGAACTCTCTGAGCCAACCGAGCGTGCTATACAGGGAGAACGAGAACAGATGACGCCAAGTGCAGAAATCAAAAAACCGCTCGATACATCAAGCGTGGTTACGGCCGACTTATCAGCGCGCCAGCAATTTGCGGAAAAGAAAGCATCTTGCGTCCAAATTGAAAAAGAACACATACGACCTCTTCTAAACATAGAAAATCCAGAGCAAAAGAAAGCCTCAAATTCAGCGCATACTGTCTCGTCTCGTGGAGAAATGCTGGGAGGTGCTGAGTCTTCCGAAGTGCAGCCATTGTTTGAACGAAGATCGGACTTAATGCCGAAATCTAATTTCTCTTCCGCGCAAAGGAGAGAAATTTTTAAATTATTTGCTGAATCTACTGCTCTACAGCATGCAACGGAGCAATCGGCCGATGAAACACTGCCTACTATTCAGGTCACTATTGGGCGCATCGAAGTGCGTGCCACTGTAGCAGCAACACCAGCACGAAAGACTCCCGCTAAATCATCGGCAATGAGTCTGGATGACTACTTAAAGCAACGTCAAAGTGGGGTGCGATCATGAGCAGCCCGGATGCACTGGCGACCGTTACTGCAACCTTGCGCCATTTACTGTCTGGTGCGGCAGCAACAGTGAGCACTAAACCGCCCAGCATCGCTCGCCAGGGAGAAAACGGCGAGCAAATCAACATCTTTCTCTACAGCACACATTACAATTCAGCGTTTAGCAATTTTCCGATGCCCGGTGAGGCAAGAAGCGGAGAAAATGCTTATCCTCCTTTGCCCTTGGTGCTGAAATATTTGATTACGGCCTATGGCGCAAATGATGATGATATTTCAGGCCAGCAGCTTATGGGACGGGCGATGAGTATACTGCACGATCGCCCCTTGCTAGGCAGAGTGGATATTGAAGGCATCACTCCGGATTCTGGTCTGCATCGACAAATTGAGCGAGTTCGTATCACACCTGATACTTTGAGTCTGGATGATATGTCCAAGCTCTGGAGCAGTTTTCAATCGGCGGAATACCGGCTCTCCACTGGCTACCAAGTCTCTGTGGTGCTCATTGAGAGCACGCGAATAAAAAGCGCGCCATTACCAGTATTAAAACGCGGCGAGCAAGACCAGGGTACCGATGTGACTGCTGCACCGTCACCCTCCATTTCAGGCTTACGCTTTCCAAACCAAAAACCAGCCGCTGAATTTGGCGATTTGATTACTATCCTGGGAGAAAATCTGGCTGGCGATAACATCGTCATCCGTTTTCAGCACCTGCTTCTGGTCCATTCGATGGATCCATCAATTCCAAAACCGATTGATCTTCTTCCAGAATCGGGCAGAACCGATACTGAGATAACTGTCAAGCTGCCGGATCAAGCAGATGATGCGCCTGTAGGATCGAAATGGCCGGCAGGATTTTATTCGGTTTCGCTACTGATAAAGCGTCCTAAT
The DNA here is from genome assembly GCF_900112825.1 of Nitrosomonas sp. Nm166. GTDB lineage: Bacteria > Pseudomonadota > Gammaproteobacteria > Burkholderiales > Nitrosomonadaceae > Nitrosomonas. Next base: position 15,498 of record NZ_FONE01000033.1, read on the forward strand.
ATGCCTGCCTGGACAAGCAATGCGTTATCCATGCCTTTGTCCCCAAAAATAAAATTGGTCGATCCTGATCCTCCTTCCGCACCTGCGGGTAATGTCGAATTAACCATCGAATGCTTGCCACAGATTCTGCCCGATCAACGCGTTTTGTTGTTGTTTGGTGACCGGACCATCAAACCAGATGCTGTCAGCACACCCGCCAATCCCTCTGCAGCCAGCACACTAACTTTTACAGTCGAAAAGGCAAAAGCCAGAGCTATTCCCTATGTAGTGCGTTTGCGCATAGACGGTGTTGATAGCATTCCGGTAGATTTTTCCGGTGATACACCGCAATTCGCCGATAACCAACAGGTGAACATCACATGAGCGACCAAGAGAACTGGAATGAAATCAACCGCAAGCATCTGGCAACAATGATTGTCTGGATTCGCCTGCAGTTGCAGCGACTTATTCCAGTTGCCAAACCGCCATCAGTAAAGCAAGAAGAGCCGAAAATGCTGAGCAACTGTTTCCGGTCTAATCGATCTGGTAAAAAAGAAGAAAAGAAAATGCTTACCCCACCAGTGGCTGCTTCAATTGACGAAGCCATAGCGCGTGCGCGGCAAAAAATGCTTGAACTGGAAAAAAATAATCCGCCACCGGCACTCAGTCTACTGGCCAGTAATCTGGGATTATCAGAATTTGACCGTAATGTATTGGCTTTGTGTGCTGCAGCAGCGCTGGACACGAGAATTATCAGTCTTTGTGCCAAAGTGCCAGAAAATTTAAACAAGCCTTATCCAACGTTTGCACTGACTTTTACTCTGTTCGATAATCCAGATTGGGGTACCTTGTCGCCATATGGTCCGTTGCGTCATTGGCGTTTATTGGAGATTAATCAGCCAGGCGCGCAACCACTGACAAGCGCCACATTGGCTATCGATGAGCGCATTGTCAATTATCTCAAGGGATTAAATTATCTGGATGATCGCTTAGCACCCTTGATTGATCCGATGAACATTCAGATTCCTGAAGGTAGATTGCCGCCTTCTCAGCAACAAATTGTCGACAATATCATTGTAAACATAAAGTTCTCAAATAGTTTGGGACAGATACCGGTGATTGAGTTGCTTGGACATGATTTAGCCAGTAAGCACCAGGTGGCTGGGATAGTCGCTACGGCACTAGGTTTAAATCTTAAAACCATCAGCTTTAGAGTTTTGCCAGATCAAATCGGAGACTTTGAAACCTTTACCCGGCTGTGGCACCGCGAATCGTTATTGATGCCCTTGGCGCTGTATATTGAAGTGGATGGCATGGTAGATGCTGAGAAAACAAAGCTCAAACGTTTTCTTGGGCGCAGTAGCGGTGTAATTTTCCTCGATATTCAGGACGCCAAAAACGAAGTAACTCGTGACCGTCTATCGGTTGAAGTGAACAAGCCAACGTCTGCAGAACAAGAGCAAATTTGGATTAAGGCTCTGAATGGTCAAGCGCTGGACTTGGCGCAACGGATAGCGGAACAATTTTCATTTGATCAAAATGAAATTCTGCATCTGACAAAAATAGCTCTGAGTCAAGCAGCCGGGAACGAATCTGAGCTTAACAAAAATCTGTGGCAGATCTGCCGTGTCGCAGCACGCGAGGGCATGGAACAATTGGCCCAGCGTATCGATGCCAAAGCTGATTGGGAGCAATTGGTGCTTCCTCCAGAACAAAAAGCGCTACTTCAGCAAATCACCGATCAAATTGCTCAACGCAACCGTGTTTACGATACCTGGGGCTTTCGCGAAAAGATGAATCGTGGACTAGGCATCAATGCTCTCTTCGCTGGCGAAAGCGGCACTGGCAAGACCATGGCCGCGGAAGTGATCGCCAATGAACTTCAGCTCGATCTGTTCCGCATCGATCTGTCGCAAGTGGTAAATAAATATATCGGCGAGACGGAAAAAAATCTGCGCAAGTTGTTCGATGCTGCAGAAGACAGCGGGGCCATCCTGTTCTTCGACGAAGCCGATGCCCTGTTTGGCAAACGCAGCGAAGTCAAGGACAGTCACGACCGCTATGCCAATATCGAAATCAATTATCTGCTGCAACGCATGGAATCTTACCGGGGACTGGCAATCCTGGCGACCAATATGAAAAGCGCGCTGGATAAAGCCTTCATGCGGCGCCTGCGCTTTATCGTCGAGTTTCCATTTCCCGGCAGCGAGGAACGCAAGGAAATCTGGCGGAAAATATTTCCATCCAATACCCCAATTGATGAGAATCTGGATCTTCAACGTCTGGCAAAAATGAATCTGACTGGTGGCAACATCCACAACGTAGCGCTGAATGCAGCCTTTCTCGCGGCGCAGCAACCTGACGGCAAGGTGACCATGCCGTTGATTCTGAACGCAGCGCGTACCGAATTTAAAAAACTGGAACGTCCTGCGAAAGAGTCCGATTTTCGCTGGCTGGATAAGACGGAGGCCAAATGAATATTAATCTGCATATCGAGCGGCTGGTTTTGGATGGCATCAATATTGGCCCCGATCAAAAGCATTTGCTGCACAGCATTGTCACAACTGAGCTTACCCGGCTACTTACGGAGGGTGATATTTCGCCTAATTTAGCAAAAGGGGTTGCCATGCCGCGTATTTCCGCCGATAGCATTCAGGTGGCAGGTAATGATCCGGTTCAACTTGGCCAGCAAATCGCACAATCGGTGTACGAAGGAATCAGTCATGAATAAGACAATTGCTGCCCAGGACGGCGTGCCAGGCTATATCCTGTCGCGCACCACCGAAAAGAACCACCGGCCGGTTGCTTTTGTGTTTGCCGGTGACGCCCAAGAGGAAGATGGTGCACAGGTTTTTCTTCGCTCGAATCGTCTGGAGGACAGTGTGAACTATAAGTCAACGCTGGCGGGTTTGGCCTACCCGACCTACTACACCGGACTCTTTTCCGATCTGAGAAAAAAGGTTACTTCAGCGGTGGATAAGGCCCGGAAGGGCGGAAAGGGCATCTGGCCCAAGGATAAAACGACCCAAGGCTTCACGGTTTCAAGCCTCGCATCGGTCACCGATGACGAAGTCTGCTCAAACTGTTCCGCCGCATCATCAACTTCATGGGCGATGGCGGCAGCATCGATGGCTTCAAAGACTATCTTGCTGTTAACCCGGACCCGGTGGTGGAATTGAAGACCGGTCATTTCACCAACCTTGACACCTTTGTTGAGGTCACGGGCAATGAGGTCAAGTTTACCGTCGAAGCCGAGGATTTGGTGTTTATCGAAAAAGTAGTCTAAATGCAACGAGGCAGCCTATGAACGAGAGAGCGCAAAATCAGTTAAAGCAGAGTAGCCCTACATTCTTCACGCCGGTTTCAAGCAGCGCATTGCAGCGCAAGTGTGCTTGTGGCAACCATACAACGGCAGGTGGAGAGTGTCCGGAATGTTCGAAGAAAAAGATGGGGATACAACGAAAGCTCGCTATTAGCGCGAGTAACGACCCGTTGGAACAGGAAGCCGATCGGGTTGCTGATCAGGTGATGGCGGCCCCAGCCAATGCGGCTGTTAGCAATACACCACTGCGTATCCAGCGCTACATGGGACAAGGGCCAGGAGATACTGGCATTGCTCCTCCTAGCGTAGACCGCGTACTTGCTAGTTCTGGCAGACCATTGGAACCGGCACTGCGGCAAGATATGGAGCAACGCTTCGGCCATGATTTTTCTCAAGTGAGAGTGCATACAGGCAGTGCTGCGGAACTATCGGCGCGGGATGTGAATTCTCATGCTTATACAGTGGGAAATCATGTTGTATTTGGTGCAGGGCAATTTGCGCCTAATTCTAGCGCTGGGAAAAGGTTGATAGCGCATGAATTGACACACGTGGTGCAGCAGAGGGCTACATCCGACATTCATCACTTCTCTATGAATAGAAACGGCGAGCCCCGCGTTCAGAGCAGCGAATTACACATGGGGATGGACAATCACTTGGTGCAACGAGTTATGTGCGAGCCTCCCCAACCGAAAATTCCGCTCCCGGGTGACTGCAGCTGGGCAAAGTACATCGTTCTGCGGGGCTCGGTCGAGACAGCAAAAGCAGTCGTGAATACGCTCGGTGCCTGCTCCGCGGGCGACAGCTGCCTTTTTCTCGCGACCAAGATCGCTGCCGTCACCGCAGAGATTGCCGCACGCGTAGCAATCATGGAGACGTGCTTCAGGGGCGGAGACGACGGTCATTGCACGCAACTGAAAAACAAGATCAACATGATGAATCGTTGCTACCATTTCTTCTCGAACTCTAACTGTCCGCCCGAACTGATCGAAGCGATGGCAGCTGTCGTCGAGAGTGCGCGTGCGATCATTGCGGCAGCAGCTGTTGGAGTGGCTATAGCGTTGGTTGTCGCGCTTATCGCAGCGATTATAGCACTCGCGAAAGTTATCGCTGCGCTGGCCGCTGCAGCCGCAGAAGCTGCAGCGGCTGCTGCAGTAATAGCGCTGCTCGTTCTGATCAAGGAAGAGCTCTCACCTGAAGGCTCGACAGGTGCGTAATAATCATGCAAGTTAGGTATGACATGAATCTCAGGGCACTATTCTTTAATGCATTCGCATTGCGCCCCCGGCCCCCAGCTAATCAGATCATACGGTCGGGAGTGAGTCATTATGAGAGTGATCACTTGCGCGAACTCCTTGCGACAAAGACCTCAACGGAGCTCACGGATTATGAGCTGCGAACCATTGTCGAAAGCAACCTCTGGATGCTCACGCCGGAAGCCTTCCTCTACTTCCTGCCGGCATTCCTGCGCGCCTCCCTGGAGTCATATGCCTCTCTCAGTGTTTTTGCCTCTGAGCTTATAGGTGAACTTACCAAACCCTCCCGCACGGACGTCATAGAGGCGCTCGATCGGGCTGCACAGATCCCGACCGGTCTCGGTTTGCCGGACGACATGATCGAGCTTCTCCGTAAGCAGCAACTGGAATGGTTCGATTCCGGTGCTCCAGCGGCCATTTTCCACGAGCGCTTCGACAACCTAACCCACGCCGAAGGTGCCGCAATTCTCGCTTTCTTTGTCGCATTCAAGCAAGCTCACGGCGCTGACTTTCCGTTAGGGGAACTGGACACAGCAATTGACAGGTACTGGTCGCGCTATCGCAGCTTCGCTTTACTTTCCGATCAACTGCAAAACAAAAACAATCATGAATAATAGCCAGCGTAGAATGAAATTATAAAGTGTAGCAGGTGGTGAAACGATGGAAATGTGATGGTTTTATACGAATAAAACGATGTTACTGGAAAAGGTATGGATAAAATGATTGGTGAGACGATTGCTAAATATTACGAGTTATTGGCCGTACCGACTGACTTAAGCGTCACAATGACGCCGCCCATTGATTTTAGTGTTGTGCCCTATAATCTTAGCGACGGCATCGAGGAAAATATCATCAAGTTAATAATACATATCCGCCATCACGCCGGGACTTTCCTTGCTCTTAGGACAGCCAGTGAGGGTGCTTGGTGCTTGCAGACCATTGACCTTGAAGCCAAAGACATCGGTAAACTCACCTGTTAGTCGTTGCAAATCGAATGAGATATTTAGGAGAAATAGTGATGATTGCCCAACTACAAACCGAAAATAAAGTTCTCTCAGAACGGTCGTTTATGCCTGTCTTTACTGATTTACTTCAACGGAAGTGCTCCTGTGGCACTCATACGCCAGCAGGCGGGGAGTGCGAGGAATGCAAGAAAAAACAAGCTTTGCAACGCAAGGCTAATGACCAAAGCGAAGTTTCTGAAGTCCCACTCATCGTGCACGAAGTGCTGCGTTCGCCCGGCCAACTGCTTGACCCAGAAACCCGCGCTTACATGGAACTGCACTTTGGTCACGACTTTAGCCAAGTGCGAGTGCATACCGATGGAAAGGCGGCCGAATCGGCGCGGGCGGTGAATGCGCTCGCTTATACTATCGGACAGAATATTGTCTTCGGACAAGGGCAGTATTCACCACAAACCAACAGCGGACGACGATTGATGGCGCACGAGTTGACCCATACAGTGCAGCAGTCGCGCGGCGGTGTTTCAACTCTGTCTGGTTCGATGCGTGTGAGCAGACCGGGCAACGCTAATGAACGTGAAGCCGAAACTGTGACAGAAAAAGTGGTTGCAGCCGGTAGCAATGAAATAAGCGTACCCAATATCCATTCTGCTACTTCAGCAATCCAGCGAATTGGCGACCCGACTAAAGTTCCGCCGGGGGTGGAACTGGAGTGTGAAATAGCCAGTGACTCACCGCTTGCGCCGGCTGAACAACTGCTGTTCGGCAATAATAGTTCTACTCTCTCCACTTTGCAGCAGGCACAAATAGATAATTTCGTGTTGAACTGGCAAGCCGCTGGTGGCAACGCGCCCGTGCGAGTGGACGGATATGCCAGCACTCCCGGAACGGACGAGTTGAATTGGCGGTTGTCGTGTAATCGCGCCGAAGAAGTAGTCAATGAGCTCACTACTCCTTCCTCTGTGATCCCTGGAATTCCGGTTGATGTCATTCGCACGGTCGCTCAGGGTGAGACTACCGAGTTCGGTGCGGAGGCCAATAATCGGAGAGCCACAATTTCTTCGCCCATTACACTGCCTCCAACACCCCCAGCGCCACCGACTCCTGCTCCTTGCACTTTACCACAAAGCTTAGGTAGTGCCCGTGGGTGTGGATCTGGCAATGATTTCGCGCACTTTGACTTTCCCAGCATTTCAGCGGCATCGGAAGCTAAACTAGCCACCTGGGCTGCTGTCCATAATTCCTCACATCTTCCGTTCCGTTCCCTTGTCTCAGACGGTGATTGCATGCTAGAGATGGTTGGCGTGCTGACCAGTCTCGCCGGAGGTGCTGGCTACGCTGCATATTCTCGGTTCGCAGCCGGTACAGGAGGTACCGAGACCCACGGTCCAGCGAGTGCGCTAGGGTCGATGGCTCTAGGTTGTGGTTCATTTCTGGCTACTATCATTCGAGTCAAAGCCGAAATCGAGGCACAGCTAGCCGCCCAGTCAGCGAGTGGTGTACTAAATCCGTGCGCTTTGTCAGTAACACCGCCAGAGACACACTTCGAGTTTTCTGACGGAAGGGCTCTCAAAGCGGTTATAGGCGGCACTCAGGGCGAAGAACTATTTGTGACCGGCTTCACAGGTAGCATTCCTGAGCGTAGTTATTCAATTGATCTACGCTTCATAATTTGCGATGACTTTGGTGTTGACGAATCCGATCTATATTTTGCTGGCCTCTTTGCTTTCTGGGTCCTTCAACATGAGCGTAGTGCAACTCGGTATGTCCCATTTATCAATCAACTGGATCTTCCAGTGACAATGAGGGGAACATTTTGAGTCAGATTAATTGGTTGTTGTCGGGTATATTAAGTTTGATTGTGTTCCAGCATAACCTGGACACTATGAGGTGCCAGCTTGAGGAGCTTTCTACAAGGGACGATATGAGCAATCGATCTAAAGCCTTTCAGCTCGTGTAGGGCGGATTAACGTAGCGTAATCCGCCGAATGAAATTACAAAGGCTGCATAGGATGGTAAAGCGTAGCAAAACCTATCAAAGGACTGAACAATTTGCAGGCTCTAAACCGAAGAAAGTGTTATAGGTAAGGATAAAGTAAGCGTTGCATTGTTGGTTTATCGGCATACAACAATTGAAAGGAGATAGCGATGAGCGTACAGTTTTTTGGAGAAGACATACTCTTTCTGCAACGTTTTCTGCAAGGCGCTGGATTTTATACTTCGAAGCTTGACGGTATTTATGGCGAAAAGACCGATGCCGCGTTAAACGCTTTCGAGGAGCGAACTCAGGAAATCTCCGATACCTTCGGTCAATTCGATGCGCGTAGCGAAAGAAACATAGCGAGTCTTAACCCAAAAGCACAAGAGGTTGCACGGAAATTTCTAAAGAAGGTCCGGGATGCGGGTATTGATGCCCGAATTATTTCGGGTACTCGCACTTATGTCGAACAAGATGCGTTATTCAGAAAAGGACGATTCGGTAATCCACCACCCATTGTCACTAAGGCAAAAGGTGGGCGAAGCAACCATAATTTTGGCATTGCCTGGGATATCGGCATATTCAATGGCGGAGCATATCTTGAAGAATCGCCGTTGTATGATAAAGCTGCTGAAGTTGGTTTAGCACCTGAATTGGAATGGGGCGGACACTGGGAAAGTTTTAAGGATAAACCCCATTATCAATTGGCAACTGGCCTTGTCATAGCCAGCGTACGCGATAGGTTTGAAGTGGGGCAGGCGATTGTTTAGTTTTTTATAGTCAGTTCCAGCTAACGCAGCCCAAAGGGGCAAGTTAATAGAAACATCCGTTGCATGAGAATCACCAAAGCATTAAGAATCGAATAGAAATCAAAAAGGTAGCTTTAATTGATTGGAAAAGATATTAAGCATGGAGGTTAGTGAAATGAACGGAAATACAAAAACATACACCTATCGTAGCGGCCAGAAAGTAGAACTGGATGTAAGCCCTGATCAAATCATTGTTCGGGCACGACCTGATGAGCTGACTGATTCCGCAATGATTAATACAGAGCAAGTTATTAATGCAGAGCAAGTTTCACCCGCTTCAACGCGCATCACTACCCATGCTGCTGATTTAGAGTCAGTCATGGAGCAGGGCAGAGAGATCGCACCGACACATCATGCCTATTTCGATTCAGAAACAGGCGCTGAGTTTTTGATTACCGATCGGATTTTTGTAACCTTTAAAGAAGCACTTCCTGATGCAGAGGTAGATGCATTTGCCGGCCGTTACGGGTTGATCAAAAAAGAAACATACAGCGATAAAGATTATCTATTCCAACTGACCAACCATACCGGTATGAATCCAGTCAAGCTGGTGGTGCAGCTGGTGGAGCAAGATCCGCTGGTTGAGATGGCCGAACATGATTTAAACCAGCGTATGAAGGCTTATGCTGTGGCAGTGCCTCTTGATCCGTCATATAGCAAGCAGTGGCATTTGCACACTAAATTGAATGATCCGGATTTTGATACTCGTTCCAGTACCCTGTGTGAGAATGCCTGGAATCTTCTAGGCCATTATGGTAACCGGGAAGTTGTCATTGCCGTATCAGACGATGGTTGCAAACTGGATCATGGCGATTTTAATTCTGGCAATAAATTCGCCGCGTGGGGTTATATGCGCGGCGAGCGTTTGGTCAGATCGAACGATATCGATGCCAAGCCGGCCGAGATGTATAAGCAAGGTTCCAATCACGGCACTTCATGCTGTGGCGTCATTGCTGGGGAAGTGGATGCTGATTTGACAGTAGGCGCTGCACCCGGCTGCAGGCTGTTGCCTATCCAATGGGAATCTTCTGGCCCTTCGCTATTTATTAGCGATTCAAAACTGTTAACCGTCCTTAATTACATTGCTGATAAAGCGGATGTCATGTCCAATTCCTGGGGCAGCGTACCGATCAGTTTATGGGCACTGCAGGTAATCAACCGCATTAAAGAGTTGGCACAGACCGGTGGGCGCAGAGGCAAAGGTATTGTGTTTTTATGGGCGGCAGGTAATGAGAATTGCCTGATTAATCATACCGCTAATCAGGATGTGCCTTATGACGATGGCCTCGCATTCCAAGGTGGTTCTTGGGTTTGGGTAGGTGTTAGCACAACGCGAGTGTTTCGCAATAACCTGGTAGGGATTCAGGGGTTGATGCACATTGCTGCCTTAGCTAGTCCCGGTAAGCGCAGCCATTATTCCAACTACGGACCCGGGATATCGCTTTGTGCCCCCACCAGTAATGTACATGAATATCGGCGGATGACTGTTAAAGGATTGGGTGTGACCACAACAACCGGAGCTACAGGAGGAGTGACCAATGCCTTTGGCGGAACATCCAGTGCCACACCTTTAGTCGCAGGGATTGCAGCGTTGACAATTTCCGCCAATCCAGGGTTGAGCGCGCTTGAGGTGGTTAAGATACTTAAACAAACGGCATCCAAAAATTTAAACTTTGAAGGCTATCCAAAAACACCGCCGGCTACTTTTGATCCCGATACCAGTTGGGATGTTTCCCCCATTGCACCGTTTAATAAGGGTGATTTTATCAATAACGGTGATGCCGAAGGCACATGGAGTCCTTGGTTTGGCCATGGCAGAGTTGATGCTGAAGCGGCGGTTGCGGAAGCTTTGAAACAAGTAATGCCGATAGGGGAAAAGAGTTTTAAGGGCAATTCTGCTCCGAACAAGAGTATTCCTGACAATAATATGGCCGGTATCCTGGACAAAATAGTCTGTTCAGATACTTTCGCTGTTCGATCCATTAAAGTGCAGGTGGATATTAGCCATACTTATATTGGTGACTTACGGGTTAGCCTAATATCGCCAGCTGGTACTAGCATTATTTTGCATGATCGCGCGGGGGGAGGTACTCACGATTTGCATCGTGAATTTACCGCTATCACAACGCCAGGATTACTTGCCTTGTCTGGGCAGACTATCAAGGGCGATTGGGTTCTTCATGTTCAGGACTTTGCTTTAGCAGATAATGGAGGACAGTTGATGAGTTGGTCTTTGGAAATAACCGGGCAGGAGGATAACTCAGTTACGGTTGCAGAAAGCCCTGGCATTACTATTCCGGATAATTTTCCTGCTGGCGTTGAACGCACTTTAGCCGTTTCCAAGCCAGGCCAGCTCGATAGTATCAATATGGAGATAGATATTACTCATACCTATATTAGCGATTTGATTGTTGAGCTGATTGCACCGGACAATACAGCTGTGTTGTTACATAACCGCACTGGCGATTCGGCAGATAATCTCATCAAGACTTATACACTGCAAAATACTGCAGGCTTGCAAGCATTGCGAGGGCATGGGATCCAGGGCAACTGGAAACTTAAAGTATCTGATCGTGCGGGTGCAGATCAGGGAAAACTTAATCGTTGGGCTTTAAAACTGACACCTATGTGATAGGGGATTATCGATGACTACTTTTCCCGGCTCTCCCAAAGTTCTCAAAGGCGCAATAGTCGGCATCGACCCCATGAATCCGTTGGCCAGTATTGCCGTTTTTCAGTACAACCCGGATACGGTTACGCGCAGCTTACAGGTCCAGGGATCGGGCGACAGTGGAGACCGATCTGAGGCGATGCGATTGAAAGGGCCGCCGATTGAAACGATCAAGATGGATGTGGAAATTGATGCCACCGATCAAATGGAGAAAGCTGACGGTATTACTAAAGAGTTGGGTATCTATCCGCAATTGTCAGCACTTGAAATGCTGGTTTATCCGAAAAGTACCTTGGTCATTGCTAATACAGTTTTATTGGGGCTCGGCACGGTAGAAGTTTTGCCGCCTATTGGACCGTTTACGCTGCTGGTTTGGGGAGTTAAGCGGGTGGTTCCAGTGCGTTTGACTGAATTCAGCATTACTGAAGAAGCTTTTGATCAGGCACTCAACCCAATTCGAGCGAAGGTCTCCTTGGGATTGCGGGTATTGAGTTACAACGACTTAACGATTACCAATCCGGGGTACTACATTTTTCTTGCCCACCAGATAGCCAAAGAAGTCTTCGCCACCATAGGAAGTGTCGGTAATTTGGGTGCAGTCGGGGGTGGTGATGTTAAATTGTTCTAGGAGGATAAATTATGTTTATGCATACCAGCCGCTATTATTCCGTGGAAACCGTAACTTTTTCTTCTGCTGATGAGCGAGAGCATCGTTATAAACGTCGGCGGTTTCTGCCCAATCCTGCTGATATGCAAGTCCTGGCGGAAGTCACCGTCACCCAGGGGGACAGGCTGGATATGATCACAGCAAAAACTTTAGGTGATCCAGAACAGTTTTGGCGCATCTGCGATATGAATTACGCGATGAATCCATTAGATTTAACCAAGGAAATTGGCCGCAAATTGACTATCCCATTACCACAGTTTGAAGGCTAATGAATATCTTATTGGAAGAACTGAATGAATTTGTTAGGTGTGCATTTAACAATATTGATCGGTGAGACGGTGCCGAGTCCTGCGCCTAGCCAGCTTAGCGAGGCATTAAAGGATGTGGAAGTTAACCACCGGGATGATGGACCCTCCGGTTTTCAATTGCGCTATCGGGTAGGCCGGGCAGGTCTTTTCGATCTACGTGATTACGGGCTTCTTTCCAATCCATTGTTAAAACCGTTTAACCGCGTCATTATTGTTGTGCGTTTCTCGGTTGCTCCTCAAGTATTGATGGATGGCATCATTACCAACATTCAATTAACTCCAAATGAACAACCAGGGGAGGATATTCTTACCATTACTGGCGAGGATATCAGCATAATGATGGATCTTGAAGAACAAAGCCGCCCATACCCCGCTATGCCGGACTATGTCGCAGTTGGGCAGATTATCAGCAACTACATGGAATATGGCTTGGTTCCTCCCGTCCCTCCGATTAATCAAGAGGCTTTATCTCCCGTCAATCCGTTAGAGCAAATACGTCAGCAGCCTGTGAATGTGACTGACCGGGCTTATCTAAACAGTCTTGCGGAATTGTACGGATTTGTCTTTTATCTCACTCCAGGGCCTGTTCCAGGAGTCAATAAAGTGCATTGGGGGCCACCGCAGCGCTTGACCGTACCACAATGCGCCTTATCTGTGAAAATGGGGCCATTTACGAATGTTGATTCAATTAATTTTCAGTTCAATGCACTTAGTGCTCAAAGTACGCAATATACCGAGAATGGAAGATCCAGTAAGATCAGTTCTACCAGTCTTGATAGTCGAATTCCTCTTGCCCGAAATGTAGCTGGTGCAAGGCGTTCTACCACGCTTACCGGATTTAGTTCGCGTTCAGCAGCGCGAGCCCAGGGAGCGGTAGATAAGTCATTTGACAATGTTCTGACGGCAACAGGAGAACTTAACGCAATTCGTTATAACGGCATACTTAGTCCACGTGGATTAGTAGGGCTTCGTGGTGCAGGAGATACTTATGATGGGATTTATTACGTAAAAAACGTCAGTCATCGGATCAGTAAAGGTCACTACGGCCAAAGTTTTACGCTGACCCGTGAAGGGACGGGAACCATTTCACCTTTAATTCCGGTTTGTTAACTTATGGCTCAATTTTTTGGAAAATATGCAGGTATTGTCGATCAAAATATAGACCCTTATGGGAAAGGTCGACTTCTGGTTAAAGTCCCAAACGTATTTGGTGACAATACAGTTTGGGCAACTCCTTGCGTTCCTTATGCGGGGCCAAATGTCGGCTTTTTTGCGATGCCACCAAAAGGTGCCGATATTTGGGTTGAGTTTGAAGCAGGTGATCCAAACCATCCTATTTGGTCGGGATGTTACTGGAAAAATGATAATTCCGCTCCTGTTTCAGTTTCTCCGCTAGCCGATAAGAAAAAAGTCATAAAAACCGATAATTGCACACTAACTTTGGACGATACATTAGGAAATGGCGGTGTCATCATTGAGTATGGGAACTTGAAAATAGAGATCAAGCAACTAGGTATTGAGATTACTAATGGCTTAGGCGCTACCATTAAATTGTCTAAAAATACTGTATCCATTAATGGTACAGCGCTGGAGGTCATGTGATGCCAGGCTATTTGATACATGTTGGGGGGATTATAAATTGCTTTCACCAAACTGGGATTGTGACGCCCACCTTAGTAAACCCTCCGAGGGTAAAAGTGAACGGTTCCCAGCAAGTACTGACAACAGCAGAATTGCTGGTAGTGGCAGGATGTTTATTCAATGTGTCGGGCGGCCCTCATCCTTGCGTTAAAGTGCGTGTTGATGCGGCGACCCGCGTTAAAATTAATGGACAACCTGCAGCTATTTTAACGCCTGCAGCGCTTTGTTTAGCCGCCGATCAAGCACCTCAGGGAATACCGAATTCTGCTTCAAACCAGAAACGAGTGATTGCGACTTAAGGAGCAAACATCATGGCGATCAACATTGATTTTCCCTTTCATTTTGACAATTATGGTCATACGGCTAACACCAGTGACGACGACCATATCCGTGACATGATCGAACAGTTTCTTTTCACCAACGCCGGCGAGCGTGTAAACCGTCCGGATTTTGGTAGTGGGTTGCTGCAACTGGTTTTTGCGCCCAACAGCCCGGAGCTGGCAGCAGCAGTGCAGTTCACAGTACAGGCAGGCTTACAACGCTGGCTTGGTGATGTGATTACAGTGGAGGCAGTCGAAGTCACCAGCGAAGAGGCGACTTTGCATGTGACTGTCAAGTATCAGGTACTCCGATCACAGGAGGCTCGTGTTGCCACTTTTAGCCGGAGCGCATCATGAATACTTTGATTTGTAGAAAGGAACAACGAAGGGAGGCTGTTCGCCAGCAAACAGAGCTCTATGGTCTGGATTATGTGGAAGTTGGGCCAGGCCGGCGTACCTTGACGGTTTACTTTTTAGGCAAAGCGCCTGCTTCGTTGGATGAATCCAACGTCATCATCGAAGGCGGTCGACGAATTCAAGATATTCGAGTAATCGAGGTCACGGTCAATCATAGTGAAATGATAGGGTTGGACGATACCATGGAAGTCGTGACAGATAGGGAAGGCGATTTTTCAACTTATGCATTGCGTGTGGTTGCTCAGGATGAGGACGGCCGGTCATTATTTGATCCTCGCTACGATCGTGTCGAATTCAGCTTCAGGGCGGATTGCCCCAGTGATCTTGATTGCAAGCAGGAAGTAGTGTGTCCCCCCGAGCAACGAGAAGAACCGGTTATTAATTACCTTGCCAAGGATTACGCCAGTTTCCGCCAGCTAATTCTAGATCGACTGGCGTTGGTGATACCAGATTGGCGTGAACGCCATGTGCCGGATCTGGGAATTGCACTGGTTGAACTATTTGCTTACGTGGGCGATCACCTGAGCTATTATCAGGATGCGGTAGCGACGGAGGCCTATCTTGATACCGCTCGGCAGCGCATTTCAGTGCGCCGCCATGCATGGTTGGTGGATTATGTGTTGCATGAGGGCTGTAATGCTCGGACCTGGGTATGTGTGGAAACGGACAGTAACCTTGCGCTCAATGATGATCCGAACAATCCGGATGACGTTTATTTCATCACAACCCAGGAAAATATCGCTACCGTGGTAAAAGAAGATGAGTTGGCGCGCCAGCCTGCTGGTAGCTACGAAGTCTTTGAGCCGATGATGAAAGGGGCAATAAAGCTCTACAAGGATCAGCATGAGATTCATTTCTACACTTGGGGCGATGAGGAATGTTGCTTACTGCGTGGTACAACAACGGCGACGCTGATTGGTAAGTGGATTGAACCAGAGCAATCGAGGGAGCCAATCCCGTGCGATCCAATTCACGAAATACATTCTAAGCTGTCTCCTTCCTCGCAAACAAGCTCGATTGCAAAAGAACTTCACCTCAAACCCGGCGATGTGTTGATTTTTGAAGAAATGATGGGTCCGAAGACAGGTAATCCGGCCGATGCTAATCCTCAACATCGTCATCCTGTACAGATAGTCAAGATCAGGCATGTCAATGATCCACTTTATCCTGAACGCAAACTAACCGAGATTACCTGGGCCGAAGAAGATGCTTTGCCATTTCCACTGTGTCTCTCAGCGATGGGACCGCCGCCGGAGTGCAAGCTTATCGAAAATATTAGTGTGGCGCGTGGCAATCTCATCCTGGTGGATCATGGTCGGCGCGAAGAAGAAGATTTAGATCCCGTCCTTCCCAAGGAAACGATTGAAGCTTGTGACTGCGCTGGTCACTTCATCGATACGGTAACGATACCGCAACGCTATCGCCCTTATCTAAAAAAATCACCGTTGACTTTAAGCGAGCCGCTGGCGACCAATATTCCTGCATCACGGATGCTTACTCAAAATGTGCGCCATGCTTTGCCACAGGTGAAGCTGAACACTCAAACCAATGAATGGTTTGCTCAGCAAGATTTGCTGAGCAGTAATGGCTCAGATCCACATTTTGTGGTAGAAATGGAAAATGACCAGCGTGCGCGCTTGCGCTTTGGCGATGATGAGTTAGGGCAACAGCCGGAAGCAGGTACAGTTTTTCATACATCTTATCGTGTTGGCAATGGGCAGGCTGGCAATGTTGGCGCAGATTCGATCACTCATTTGGTGACACGAAAGCTGATGTTGAGTGGCGGCATTCGCTCGGTACGCAATCCTTTAGCTGCCATCGGGGGAACAGCACCCGAATCACTGGCTGAAGCCAAGCTTTTTGCGCCCTATGCATTCAAGCAGCGGCAAGAGCGTGCGATTACAGCAGAAGATTATACGGCGATTGTTATGCGCGAGTTTGGCAGCCGGGTGCAACGTGCTGCGACCACGCTGCATTGGAATGGCAGTTGGTTTGAAGTGCTGGTGGCGGTAGATCCCTTCGGTGCGGAGCAAGCTGAACCAGAACTACTCGATGAGATCGAAGCGAGGCTGCATCGTTACCGCCGGATTAGTCATGGTTTATCAGTGGAAGCTGCCCACCGTGTGCCGCTGGACATTGAGCTGATTGTATGTGTCTTGCCTAATTACCTGCGTGGTCACGTCAAGGCAGAGTTGCTGGAAGTCTTCAGCAACCGCCAGTCGAGCGATGACAGACTGGGTTTGTTTCACGTCGACCGGTTAACCTTCGGCGATGATATTTACTTGAGTACCTTAGTGGCTGAAGCACAGAGAATCCAAGGGGTGGAAAGCATCAAGATTGTCAAAATGCAACGCCTATATGAACCCGCTAACAGTGAGATTGAAAATGGTGTGTTGCCGCTCGGCCCGCTGGAAATTGCGCGGCTGGACAATGATCCCAGTTTCCCGGAGAACGGCCGGATCCGGTTTGATATGAGGGGTGGACGATGAATACTGATTGCTGTTGTAAACCGTTGCACAACTCAACCGCCTGCGGCTGCTGCGAAGGCACAGAACTGCTGACTCCGCTAGCGATACTCAACCGGCCAGGCTTGCTTGCGTTGTCTTATCGTATGGGTACGCATGCAACTTTCCTGGAAAGCATGAAGGCGCGGTTATCCAATCTGTGTCTGGGCAGTGAGGTCGATTGTAAAGAAAGCAAGGGAAATTATCCGCTAAGGAAACTGACTTCCCGTGAGGCTGATGATTTCACCATTGCCATGCTCGACGCCTGGGCTACAGTCGGTGACGTCCTGACTTTTTATCAGGAACGCATTGCCAATGAAGGGTATCTGCGCACAGCAATTGAGCGCCGATCGGTATTGGAAATGGCGCGACTGGTGGGCTACAAACCCAGACCCGGTGTCGCGTCCAGCGTGTATTTAGCTTATACCATCGATCCCAACCATAAAGAGGAAACCATCATTCCAGCAGGAAGCCGCTCGCAAAGCATACCGGGACCGGGCGAATTGCCGCAGTCGTTTGAAACCAGCGAGGATTTGAAGGCGCGGGCGATATGGAATGATCTGCGTCCGCGTATGAAGCAACCCCAAACGGAGGAGAGTATCCGTAATGGCAATGGCACTCATGCACATATTTATTTAAAAGGTATTTCGACAAATCTCAAACCAAATGATCTGCTGCTGATCGACTTCTCAGGTAACAACCAAGCGAAATCGCTCAATGTATTCCATGTAAAAGAAGTAGAGCCGGATGTGGCTGCGGATCGCACATTGATAATCTTTCAAGAAGCAACAAAAAAAGAAGAGGTGAACGAGGTTTTACTCTCAACAGGCAGGCCGGAAATTGGCTTCATTGGCGCGCTAACTCTCCCCCCTTCAGTTCAGCCTGCAGATTCTCTGAAACTTGAGCGTGATCTCAATAGGCAGTTTTTAGGGAATACGCTAGAGCAAGATATGTCCAAATCTTTGGCAAGTACCACGCCAAATGTTCATGCTTCAGCTATGCTTCGTAAGTCATTGTCAGTTGGTGAAGCCAGTCACATGGCATTGAAAGCTTTTGTGCCAGTATTGCGTGATACGCTGACAACTGCGACGGAAAATGCGGAAGTTACCGAGAAGAATTCCATTAAGGTTTATGCACTGAGATTGAAAGCGTCATTATTTGGACATAATGCGCCGAAACGGATGCAAGTGGATGATGGTGAAATCACTGTTATTGGAGATTGGCCCATCATTGAAGTTGAAGAGCCACCAATCATCAACAATGAAAGGGTGGCCTCGGCTGGTAAGCGTATTGAGCATGAAGAAGAAAATGCAATTTACCTTGATGCACGTTATGACTCGATTCTTCCCGATAGTTGGATTGTTGTGGAAAAACCGGACACGCGCCTGACTAACTCGGAACCGCTAATCATTCAGGTGAATGATATTAACTCGGCACAATCGCGGGCGAAATATAACTTGGCTGGCCCAACCACTTGGATCCAGCTTAATGAGAAATGGATAAATTTAAAAAATCAAGATCCTAGCCAACCAGCACACAATGATTTTGAGGCATTGCGCAGAACAGCCGTTTATGCCCAAAGTGAGGAGCTCGAACTTGCTGAAGAACCGATCGAAACTCCAGTATGCGGAGGTAACGATCAACTTATTGAATTAGATGGTTTATATGATGGTCTGGAATCCGGTCGTTGGGTGATTGTCTCGGGCGAACGTGAAATCGAGGGAACGAGTGCTGTTCGGTTTAATGAACTATCAATGCTATCTAGTGTTTCCCACGATCTGATTCAAGTTGGGAAAGAGGTTCTTCCCGGTGATAAGATCCATACTTTTATCAAGCTTGCCAATAAACTTGCCTACTGCTTCAAACGTGACACTGTAAGAATCTATGGCAATGTGGTAAAAGCCACGCACGGCGAAACCCGCACTGAAACACTTGGCAGCGGAGATGGCGGCAAGTCTTTGCAGCAGTTCAACTTGAAACAACCGCCTTTGACTTTCGTGCCTGCACCCAATCCATCAGGTGTGGATAGCACGTTGAAAGTCTATGTCAACGATGTGCAATGGTACGAGTCGGAGATGTTAGTAGGACTCATTAAGGGGGATCGGCGTTTTGTGACGCGGACTGACGATGAAGGTAAAACTGCTGTCATCTTCGGTAATGGCAAAGAAGGTGCGCGGCTTCCCACCGGAATTGAGAATGTCAGGGCTGTCTATCGCAATGGGATCGGTAAGGGCGGTAACGTCAAGGCAGAGCAAATTAGCCTGCTTACCACTCGGCCGCTCGGTGTTAAGGAGGTGATCAATCCGCTGCCTGCATCGGGTGGTGCCGATAAAGAAACACGGGATCAGGCACGTAAGAATGCGCCGCTAGCTGTAATGGCGCTGGATCGGTTGGTTTCTGTACGAGATTATGAAGATTTTACGCGCGTCTTTGCTGGTATTAGCAAAGCCCGGGCAGTGGAAATTTCCGATGGTCGCCGACAGATCGTACATCTAACGATTGCTGGGATTGACGATATTCCTATTGAAACCCACTCGGATCTTTACCGCAATCTCACTGAGGCTCTACGGCGTTTCGGTGATCCTTATCAACCATTTCGCATTGAGCTGCGAGAATTGATGCTTCTTGTTCTCAGCGCCAAAGTCCGTATCCAATCTGATTATCTATGGGAAAAGGTGGAACCGAAGATACGTGCCACCTTGCTGGATGTTTTCAGCTTCGAACGACGAGAACTGGGCCAGGATGCCTTGCTCAGCGAGGCTATTGCTGCCATGCAAAGTGTTCGAGGGGTGATGTACGTGGATGTTGACAGCTTCGGTGGTATTCCGGAAAAGAAAGTGGAAAGCGGCGTGCGACAATTGCTTACGCCTGCTGAGATTGCTAATGAAGTGAAAGAAATTGTGAAGCAAGGACCGCAGCATCGGATTAGTGTAAACCTGGCTGGCTACGAAAAACAGGTGCTACATCCTGCGCAATTGGCCTACTTCACCCCCCTTGTCCCCGCAACGCTTATCCTGAATGAGGTGCCACGATGAACAACGATCGGCTGTATGAGCTTTTACCGACGATTTATCGCATACGTGATGCTGAGCAAGGTGAGCCGCTCAGGGCGGTGCTGCAGGTAATCAGTGAGCAGGTTAATCTGGTTGAGAAAGATATTGCCCAGCTTTATGAGAATTGGTTCATTGAGACTTGTGAGGATTGGGTTGTGCCGTATATCGGTGAGCTAATAGGTTATCAGCCCGTTCACGAAGCGGGGGAACCGGGTGATATACGAACAGAGCAGGGAAGAGCGCGCAACAAGATATTGATTCCACGCCGAGAAGTTGCCAACACTATTCGTTATCGCAGGCGTAAGGGCACGCTAGCTTTGCTGGAACTGCTGGCAAACGATATCGCCGGATGGCCCGCGCGCGCAGTGGAGTATTACAAATTGCTTGGCTGGACTCAGGCGCTCAATCATTTACATTTGGAGCGCGGGCGTACGGTTGATTTACGCAATAATCATCAATTGGAGTTGCTGGATAGTCCTTTTGATCAATTGGCGCACACCGTGGATGTGCGGCGAATTAATTCACAGCAGAGGGTAGGTCGTCACAACATTCCGAGCATCGGGGTATTTGTCTGGCGGCTTAAATCTTATCCGGTTACGCAAGCACAGGCTTATTGTGTGGAGGATGAAGGCCACCATTGCTATACCTTTAGTGCATTAGGCAATGATGCACCGCTTTTTGTAAAACCGGAGCCTGAAATAGATCCAACTCACATTGCCGATGAATTCAATCTACCGGTGCCGATGCGCCGAAGTGTGCTGGCGGAGCATACAGGTCATCTCTATGGAGAAAATAATAGCTTTTATATCTGGATCGGGGTTAAGCGTGGCAGATCGGATGATGCAGAACTTAAACCCCTGCCTTACAAAGTTATTCCCGCAGATTTAAGCGGATGGCAGTATCTTCCGCACCGCGACACGGTAGCAATAGATCCTGTATTAGGGCGGATTGCTTTCTCACCTCAACAGGCACCAAAGAATGGCGTGTGGGTGAGTTACCGTCATGGTTTTAGCGCGGATATGGGAGGTGGTGAATATGATCGTCAGCTGCCCCAATCTGCTAGTGCTAAAGTTTTTCATGTTAATCAACAGAATGGTCCGATTAAAACCATCTCTGACGCCATCAAGCAATGGGAAGCAATGAAACCTGCGCATGCGATTATCGAGATCGATGACAGTCGAGTGTATGTCGAGCCAATTCAAATTGAGTTTGCTGACGGTCATAAAAGCCTCCAGCTCCGTGCGGCAAATGGAAAACGCCCAGTGATTCGATTGCTGGATTGGCAGCACAACCAGCCAGATGCTTTGGTCATTGCAGGCAATGCAGGCGAATGTTTTACGCTGGATGGCGTAATGGTGACAGGTCGGGGTATTCAGCTGAACGGTGAGTTGAAACAAGTGACAATCCGGCATTCAACATTGGTGCCAGGTTGGAGTCTGGATTGTGATTGCCAACCACAGTGCCCTGTTGAGTCCTCTCTTGAAATTTTCAGTCGGCGCGTTTGTGTTGTCATTGAGCATAGTATTCTCGGTTCGATTCAGATCAGTCCGACTTTGCCAGAATCGAATGAAGAACTGGCGTCATACACCGACCTGTCAGAAGGTGGGGAGGAGCAAATCCACGCTGTGGAGAGCGAAGTTCAGCGAGCAGAGTGTGAAGGTGAAGATGCGGAAAGAGAAATCCGGCTTGATCCAATTCGTTTATGTATCAGCGACAGTATTGTCGATGCTACTGATCCTGAGCAAGAAGCAATCGGCGGCTCGGGTTGCCCTGTTGGCTATGCGATTTTGACTATGGTGCGCAGTACAGTGTTTGGTCGGGTACAGGTGCATACCATTGAGTTAGGTGAAAACAGCATTTTTGAGGGGCGCATCACGGTCGCACGACGGCAATATGGTTGCATGCGGTTTAGTTATATTACGGCGGGTTCACGTACACCATCGCGTTACATGTGCCAGCCCGATCTGGCGGAGAGCGCGATTGAGCAGAGTCTCCGTAAGCAAGCAGAGAGAAATGGTTCTCAGCCACCCCCTACCAGCGAAATCGAGGCAGCAAAATCTTGTGAGCGAATTCGCGTTAAGCCGCAATTCAATAGCATACGTTACGGTACACCGGCCTACTGTCAGTTAGCGCTGAAATGCGCGCATGAGATTAAACGAGGCGCGGATGATGAATCAGAAATGGGTGTTTTCCATGATCTGTTTCATGCGCAACGTGAGGCGAATTTGCGCACCCGTCTCGATGAGTATATTCCGGCAGGATCCGATGCAAGCATTATTTTTGCCAGTTAAATCAGAGCTAGGAGAATAACGATGAAAGGTGATTTTTCAAGGGATACATTTGATCCGTCTAAGCATTTTAGTCGTGTATTACAACAGCAAGGTCGTGTGTTACTGGATGCCGATACAAATGAGCAAACTGCTATTTTGCTGCACTATCTGCGTACACTTGTTACCGATCTGATTGGGCCATATGCCGGGCCAGAAGGTGATGATCTTGGATTTGGAATTTCACAAGGCTCTGACTCTGATAATAAGAATTTCAGCATCGGTAAAGGTCGTTACTATGTAAAGGGAATCTTGTGCGAAAACGATGCAGATATCACTTACCAAAACCAAGAAGATTATCCAAATCCTCCCGATCTAGATCCGGAGAGAACTTATCTAATTTATCTTGACGTCTGGGAGCGCCATATTACCGCATTGGAAGATGATTATATTCGTGAAAAGGCGCTTGGTGGACCGGACACTGCAAGCCGTACAAAGGTAATTTGGCAGGTTAAGATAGATGATGGAAAAGAAAACGAGACCTCATCAAATGAGGTCAATATTCCAGACCGATGCTCGGAGCTAATGAAGCATGAGGCATGGGATAAGTGGGTAAACCGTTGGCAGCCTACGAAGCGAGGATTATTGAAGGCGCGCATTAAGCGTCCAGAAGGCTCAACTGATCCCTGCCTGACTGCTCCGGATGCGAAATATCGAGGCCAGGAGAATCAGCTTTATCGAATTGAAATTCATAAAGGTGGTACTGTAGGTAAAGGCCCAACATTCAAATGGTCTAGAGACAATGGCTCGGTAGCCTGCAAAGTGCTGAAGCAATTATCCGCCACTGAATGGATGGTAGAGAAAGTGATAGGTTTCGAATCCGGAATCTGGATAGAGCTTAGCAATGATGAACAGGAGCTGCGAGGAGAACCTGGCACCTTGGTTAAGCTGACCAAAGTGGAAGGTGACCGCTTCACGCTCGAATTAGCAGTTAACAGACCTGATAATATTTCGGCTACTGAGAAATGGCCAACCAAGGCACGGCGGTGGGATCAGCACGAAATCAAGAATCCCAAACATCGAAACGAAATCGATAAACTTGATGGTGAGATACCTGTGACGGAAGGCCAAGATGATAAAGGATGGATAGAGATCGAAAATGGGATCGAGATTCAATTTATGAAAGATACGAAAGATACGGAAGACGAACATTTCTATCGAAGCGGAGATTACTGGCTCATTCCCGCACGAGTTGCTACGGGTGACATCGAATGGCCTGTAAAAATAGATGAGCAGGGAAAGCCAGAGCTAGAGCTAGAAACAGACAATAAAATCCCTCTTCCGCAAGAGCCTCTTGGCATTCAACATTATTATGCACCGCTGGCAATTTTGCGTCCGGGCAACAACGATGTGGTGGAACCTTGTCGATGCGAATTTAGACCACTTAATAGTTGTAATCAGCTGTAAGCTGCTCAGCTCTGGAGACATATGGAGGAGAGAAAGTTAAAGCCAGTAGTGCTAAAAGGAAACTAATAGTCATGAACAGGATATTTTTATCCAGAGTTGTTTCGTTTTTATTTCGTTTATTTCTGAGAAGGATGTCTTATTGCAATTACAGATAGAAACAGTAATAATATAAGCCTTTACCTTTGGTAGAGGTCATCATGGCACGGAAGGCAAGTGGAACGGAGCAACTTGAGGTAG